>JANWVV010000068.1 GCA_025055795.1 Gemmataceae bacterium | reverse complement strand
GGGAGCTACAAGGAGTGACAATGATCTATCAAAAGTGACGCAAGAGGATCGAGGCAAAGAGGATGCATGCGTAAGTGTCAATAATCCCAGAAATTTAGAGGAGCAGCCTCTAAGTCTACCGACTATTATGAGGGCCCCACACCGCTTCCTGACCCATCAGCCTCAGCAGTATCAGCAAAAAGCCGTGGTGAAATGACGGCGGTCAATCTCGCTCCGCTTCCAACAGGATCACCATGGTATGGCTATAGACAGGCTTCTGCAGGACTACCTTTTATGGATGGTGTGTTGTAGTACTTGAAGGATGATCAGCTACGTCCCTTAATACGAGAGGGGATTTGTTGTTCTGCGGTAGTAGGTTGAGCTGTCATGATGCAAGTCGCGGGGGAATCAGATGCCACCGGGGGAGATAGAGGCGCTGATGTAGCAGAAACCGATGCTCCGGTCGAATGCCCCCTCGGCGTATTGTTCCGACGGAGTAACCAGATCAAACCCTCACCAATGACAACGAGCAGAACTCCCAAACCTGCTAGACGCAGAGGCAGTTGCCAGCGTAGCGATTCTACCAGTTGCGTTGTCGACAAGTTGGTCTCTGGGGTTGTGATGCCCGCTTCTACTTCGGCTAGCGGTGCGGATGTTGGGGGCGTCACTTGGAGTTGGGATACCGCCAGAGCTGCCCACTGCGCCAACAAATAACCGAGCACTGCCAGAATGACAGCCGCGACAAGAGAATGGGCGACCATGCGTTGAAGCGGACCTGGTCGGTGCATTCCTTTGAATCTCCTTCCAAGATGTCTATTTCCGTTGGCAACTGATTCTTTTCAAGCATAACATGCTCTTGGACTGGACAGAGCTATCCATGGAAGAAAAGGTAGTGGACCAATCTTGTTCAAGATACATTGCTGATTTGAATTTTTTCAGCGGGTATACACTAAGGCATTTACGGTATATGATGAGCAATTACTTTTTGGTTAATGACAAAGGGATAGCTGCCATTACCTTGGTCAGTTGGTGACCCTTGTAACCGACCTGAAGGGCTTTGACCCATGGCGGTGTTACTGATCGGGACGCTGGACACTAAAGGCGAGGAATATCGCTACGTGCGGGATCGGTTGCGGGCGGGCGGCATTGCTGTTTTAACAGCCGACGCTGGCATTATTGGCCCACCGGCTTTTCAGCCCGACATCCCCCGTCAAGACTTTTTCGCAGCGGGGGGGAGCGACATTGCTGCTTTACAGGCTGGGAGAGATCGGGGGAAAGCTGTAGCAGCAGCGGCCGAGGCAGCCGCTCGGTTAGCTGAAAAACTTTACCAGTCTGGTCAGCTCACCGGCCTGATGGGACTAGGCGGCTCTGCCGGCACCACTATCGCCACCGCTGCTATGCGAGCCGTACCTTTAGGGATTCCCAAACTGATGGTCAGTACGCTGGCCAGTGGACAGGTCCAACCATATGTTGGTACCCGCGATATTCTGATGATGCATGCTGTGGTCGACATTGCCGGCCTCAATCGCATCAGTCGCGAGATACTTGACACAGCCGTGGCCGCCATGGTTGGCATGGTTCGGGATTATGAACGCCGGCGGAACATCAAATCATCAGAAGGCCATGCACTGTCTGGTACAACAACAGAGGCTCAGGCAGATAGTACTGCGGCACCCACAGCACATGGTTTAAGTATCGGAGGTGGGAGCCTTCCACCCTTGGCGGGGGCCTCCTGCCGTCCTCTGATCGCGGCCACTATGTTCGGCGTGACGACACCCTGTGTGCAAGCGGCCCGACAACGCTTGGAAGCTGCGGGGTATGAAGTCGTTGTGTTCCACGCCACCGGCACCGGTGGCCGAACTATGGAGGAACTAATCCGCGACGGTTGGATCCACGGTGTGTTGGACCTCACCACCACAGAGCTGGCCGACGAATTGGTCGGCGGTATTTTGTCTGCTGGGCCGGATCGTCTGACGGCGGCAGCCCTTAAGGGGATACCTCAAGTGATCTCCGTTGGTGCCTTGGACATGGTCAACTTCGGCCCGTTGGCAACAGTGCCGGAACAATTCCGTACCCGCCGACTTCACATCCACAATCCCAATGTTACTCTGATGCGGACAACGCCGCAAGAAATGGATCGCTTAGGCAAGGAAATCGCGGAAAAAGCCAGTGCGGCCCGCGGACCAACGGCCATTGTGCTGCCTCTCAGGGGTGTCTCGGCCATTGACGCCGAGGGCCAGCCCTTTTGGTGGCCCGAAGCCGATTCCGCCTTGTTCGCTAGCATTCGCCATTGGTTAGCCCCTCAGGTCCGACTAGTGGAACTCGACTTGCACATCAATGATCCCGCCTTTGCCTACGCCTGTGCCGATGTGCTTCTGGAGATGCTCGCCGTGCAATACAAGGCGTGAGATACTAGAACGTCCCTGCTGGCAAGAAATTAACTCTTTTTGTCCGGATGATCGTAGTGATTCTTTTTTGACCTTCCGAATGAAATAATGGGTGTTATTTTCGGCAGCCAAACACACGGCTGTCACCCCTTTATTACAGGGGCATCCAGCCTACAACAGTGAAGAACGTTTCCTTATTTCTCCTTAGCGGAGCGTTTTGAAGCTGTCTTTTGGCTCGCTGCATACCGGCTAACACCGCAGGGTTGGGAGGGGTGACCATGAAAATAGGCATGAATCTGTTGTTGTGGACAGGGCAAGTGACCGCCGCACATTTTCCTCTATTGACACGATTGAAGGAAGCCGGATTCGACGGGGTGGAAATACCGATCTTTGCCGGTAAACCAGAGGATTACAAACCGATCCGAGCCGAGCTTGACAAATGTGGACTGAAATGCACGACCGTCACCATTCTCACGCGGGAAACAAATGCCATCAGCCCCGAACCACAGGTACGTCAGAAAGCGATTGAGTGGCTCAAGACGGTGATCGACATCAACCATGTTCTGGGTGCCGAAACCATCTGCGGACCGTACCACTCCGCACTGGGAGAATTTACCGGAACTGGACCGACCGCGGATGAAAAGAAACGAGCTGCGGAAGTCCTACGTCCAGTGGCTGAATATGCCCAGCAAGCAGGGGTAATGCTAGCCATCGAGTATCTCAACCGTTTTGAGTGTTATTTTTTGAACACTGCGGCGCAGGCCGTAGAACTTGTACGTTTGGTTGATCATCCCCATTTCCGTGCTATGTATGATACCTTCCATGCCCACATTGAAGAGAAAGACCCGGTGAACGCAATCCAGACGGTCGCCCCAGTATTGGCCCATGTCCATATCAGTGAAAATGATCGCGGCACTCCTGGGACTGGCCAGGTGCATTGGGACGCTACGTTTCGTACCCTCCGTGCCGTCGGTTACGACGGCTGGCTGGTCATCGAAGCGTTTGGCCGAGCCCTACCTGATCTGGCCGCAGCAACGCGGATCTGGCGTGATCTGTTCCCATCGGCAGACGAGGTCTATACCCGCGGTCTGGCCTTTATCCGTCAGCGTTGGCTTAATACCGTTTGAGGCAGTCTCCACGTCCGGTTGTATCAGCCCTGCCGACCAGAACAGACCAAAGCAGGCCGATTTGTACACAGCTATTCCCTGTGCGACCAAGTCGTTGCCTCAAATCAGTCGATGCTCCTTTTAACGACAGTTAACTAACCAGGGCGAAAAGACGGCCACGCAGGAGGCACACATGCTCCGTTGCGGCAACTGCTTGCTAGGAATAATGTGTCTTTTGGGCACACTCACACCTGCCTCCGGCCAGGGATTACTCCTTAACTGGTTACGCCCTAACACGACGCCGACGCCGCCCTCGTCCGCAGTCCCTTCCCCTGGCAATGTCGGATCTCCGCCAAATACATCTGCTGCTCCGGGAAGTGCCACACTGGCCACGCCTCCTGTGGCCCCATGGGCCAACAAACTGTTCCTGCCTGATATCGCGACAAACCGGGAACAACCGCCTCCACCAGTGATAGTCCACAACTTCGGGGAAGTGCCCCATGGAACCTTGTGTATTCACCGCTTTACCATCACCAACATTTACGATGTGCCATTGCAGATTACGGAGGTCCGCAAAAGTTGCCATTGTCTGGATTATGTGCCCATGACCCGCGTCCTACAGCCGAACGAATCGGCAGAATTCATCGTCATGATGAATACGGGCAAGTTTGTCGGCTTTAATGCACAGACGTTATATGTGACATTCGGGCCCAAGTACGTGTCCACCGCGGTGCTGCGTCTGCAGGCTACCAGCCGCACGGATGTCAGCCTCCAGCCTGGGGCGGTACAATTCGGCGTCGTCCCGCCCGGCAGCCGCGTAACTCAACGGGTATCCGTTAAATACAGTGGACGCAACCGGGATTGGAAACTGATCGAGGCGGTCGTACCGGCGGGTTCCCCCTTTAGTGCTACGATTAGCGAGGTCAGCCGCGGAGGTCTGCTGCGAGGCGGTGCAGAATACCAAGTGGAAATCACCTTACAGACCGGTCTCCAACCGGGCTCTCTTCAGGAATTTATCCATTTGAAAACGAATGACCTGACGCAACCACTGTTGCGGATAGCCGTTTCCGCGGTCGTTGCGGCAGTGGTGGAATGTTCGCCACCGCAGATCCAATTTGATTCTGTATCTTCGGGCCAGACGGTTAGCCAACGAGTACTTGTCCGGGCCGCCCGCCCCTTCCGCATCGTTAGCGTAGAAGGCGAGGGCCAAGGCATCACTGTGGATCTGCCACCCGGCAATAACCCTTTGCCTGTGCAGTTCCTCACCGTTAAATTCACGCCTCAGCAGTCAGGACCTGTTCAACGCACCCTCCGGATACGCACGGATTTGGAAGAGACCGTTGTCCAATTGCCCGTTACAGCGGTCGGTGCCCCGCAATGACTCCGTCCCCACTTGCTGCTGAGCGTCCCTTGGCTTGGCACGTGGGTTGATTTTGTTAGAAGTCCGATGTGTTCGTTGGGCAGACGCTACGCATCTCAAAACCGGTGACCGCGCAATACGGCCACAACACTCTAAGTAGCTAAGAACACACCCGATCGGCCTGACACACGGACACCTCTTGCCAGCAACCTACCAGCAATCTCGGGTGATTCAGCGATGGTCGGGATGCGAGTTACAACTCCCAAATGGGCAGCCAGCCCCTGAATGTTGAGCCTGTTTTGTAAAGCAAGCAATCGTTCTTCCACTCGGTTCTCGGTACAACACCTAGAATAGTTTGATTGGTAACCGAACTGGGACGAAGATCCTATTCGGCTTTAGTCAACGTATCTGTGATTGTGGATGAGTGTCTGCCTTCGGGAAATTACCTTATGCCGCAGCTCAACCGTTTGGCGACCCAGCGTAGCCCCTATTTGCGACAACATGCCACTAACCCAGTGGACTGGTATCCGTGGTGTCCGGAGGCATTGGAGCGTGCCCGGCAGCTCGACCGCCCGATTTTTTTGTCCATCGGCTATGCTGCTTGTCACTGGTGCCACGTGATGGAACACGAATGCTTCGAGAATCCGTACATCGCCGCCCTGCTCAACGAGCATTTTGTTTCGATTAAAGTAGATCGGGAGGAGCGACCTGATCTGGACGCTCTTTATATGAATGCTTTGCATCTATTGACCCGTGAGGGGGGCGGCTGGCCTCTGAGCGTTTTTCTTACTCCCACCCTGACCCCCTTTTATGCTGGTACCTACTTTCCCCCGGACGACCGTTATGCCCCCCATCGCCCTAGTTTTCCGCGGGTATTATTAGCCATCGCGGAGGCCTGGAAGACACGCCGCGGAGAAATCGAAGAGCTAGGACAGCGGGTGACTGCTGCTTTACAGCAGATGCAGGTTCGTGAAAGTTCCCCCGAAGTGCTGAGTGAAACCATACTGCGTCAGGCGGGACGCACGTTGCAACGCTGGTTTGATCGGGTGCATGGCGGCTTCGGCACGGCTCCCAAGTTTCCCCACCCGGTTGAATTGTCTTTATTACTCCGTCTGGCCATTCGCTTCGCGGATCAGCAAATGGCTTCCATGGTCCGGCAGACACTGAAAGCCATGGCGTGTGGCGGCATCCACGACCAGCTGGGCGGAGGATTTTCCCGCTACAGCGTCGATGCCCGTTGGTTGGTACCGCATTTCGAAAAAATGCTCTACGACAATGCCCTCCTTGCTTCTGTCTATACGGAAGCAGCTTTACTGTTGAACGATTCTTTCCTGGCCGATGTAGCCCGGTCCACTTTGGATTATATCCTGCGTGATTTACGGGTTCCGCCAGGTCTGTTCGCCTCTTCCGAAGACGCTGACAGCGAGGGAGAAGAGGGGAAATTTTACTTGTGGACCGAGGCGCAAATCCGGGAGTTGCTTGGCCCTGACGCGGGAGAATTTGCTTGCAAAGTCTGGAACGTCACGCCTGAGGGGAATTTCGAAGGAAAAAGCATCCTGTATCGCAGCGGTTCCGACGAAGAGGATGCCGCTCGTCTAGGATTGAAACTGGAGGAATTTCGCCAGCGTCTGCAAACGGTTCGACAGCAATTGTTATCCATACGTCAGCAACGGATTCGCCCAGCCCGAGACGACAAAATCATCACAGCCTGGAACGCTTGGACGATAGAAGCATTAGCACGGGCGGGGATCGCTTGGGACGTGCCGGATTACCTGAGCGCTGCTTGTACGGCCGCCGAACTTCTGCTCCGCTATGCCCGCGACTCGCAACAGCGTCTGTTACGCCTGGCGGTGACTCCGGACGACCGCGTTCCGGACGCCCCGCCGCTAGCTTTCCTCGAAGACTACTCCGCCTTGATCAACGCTCTTATTACCTTGTATGAGACGACGGGCTCTGTGTCCTACTTGCAACAAGCTACCGAGCTGGCCGAAGCGATGGTAGATCGCTTTGCGGATCCGCATGGTCCTGGGTTGTTCTTTACAGCTACGGATCAGGAACCATTACCCGTGCGTCTGAAGGAACACCAGGATGGAGCTACGCCTAGCGGTCAGGCCCTGGCCCTCACTGCCCTGCTGCGGCTTTCCCATCTGTTGCAACGATCCACATGGACAGGGCTAGTCCGGGAAGTGTTGCAGACTCAGGTGCCCCTGATGCAAGAACAGCCGTTAGGAGCTGGACAGTTCCTGATTGCTCTCGACTGGTATCTAGGACCTGTTGAACAAGTAGCCGTGATAGGTGATGCGCGGGCCCCCGAAGTGCAGCAGGTCCGCAAGATGATGGGGCGGATTTTCCGTCCGCGTCAGGTGCTAGCATACCACGATCCGCAGGCGGGGGCCGCGCCTACCCTGATACCATGGTTGAGCGATAAGCCGCTACGGGATGGCCCCGTCGTTGTTTACCGCTGCCAAGATTTCCGTTGTGACGCCCCATTGATGGATTTAGACGCGATCCAGGCCGCCTTCCATTCCACTTCGATATTTCCCACAACTCCACTTACCTCGGATCAATGAGCCTGGCGGCTAGGACTTCGTCCTCCAATTTACCACAATCAATACTTTGTGGACGAGCAAGAGTATTTGGATTCCCATTTCTCTTGTGCAAGGGAAGTTTGATCCCGAGAAACTACCATAGACGGGCTGGAAAAACCATCAGGTGGTTTTTCTGGGATCTGGCAAATAGCGAATGATGTGGACGGGGCTGACAACCACTAGCCCCTCGCCGATCATTTCTTCCAGAGCTGACAACAGCGATTCGATCCGCTCGGGCAAATCGATCACGTCAATGCGCACGGGAAGATTCTCACTTAGTTCCAGCAATCGGGTCGTGTGCAAATACTGACTCGCCCCATACCCTTCAACGCAGCGAGTCACCGTGGCTCCAGCTAACCCTTTCTGCTGACATACCTGTACAATCGCGCTGTACAACGGTTGGCCATGCCACTGGTCATTACTGTTGACGTAGATCATCACGTGGCGGGCATCCACTTCGACTTTCATGACGCACCTGATATCCGAAAAGACAGAGATGCTGCTTGATTTAGTGCAGCTTTTTCTCCTCGCCTCATGTGAAGCCCGATCGGACTATTTTTTCGGTAAAATCATTGCCGTTAGCGTCACGGCCAACATAATAGCCGCTAGACCTGCCAAGCAACTACCCAATATGTTGGCTACAGCGTAACTCCAGCTACCGTCCCGCAACAGCTTGTAGGTTTCCCAGCCAAAGGTGGAAAAAGTAGTAAAACCACCACAGAAACCGGTGCCGATCAGCAGATACCAATCCTGATGAGCCGGCGGCAAATGTTCTAGTATGATCACGGCCGCTACTGCCAGAATGAAACAGCCCACCACGTTGACGACTAAAGTGCCAAACGGAAAAAACTGGCCCCATGGCTGCTGATTGATCCAACGACTGATGGCATATCGTAAATAGCAACCAACCGCCCCACCTAACATAATCAATAGCATCTTGCTATGTACCCACCGAGGACACCGTTGCCCTAATCTCCGATACCAACGTTGAATGAGCGTAGTGCGTTGCCGACTCAATGGCTGACCCAAGCGTTCCTCCTTCCCATCCGTCTAGATACCATGCGGATTTTTTATTTGACGATTAGAACGCTACACGGACTGTGTTCACTAACCCGATCAGTAGTACTGCCGAGAAAAAATCGGGTGATACGCGAGTGGCCATGGGGACCGATGACAATCAAGTCGGCGGCGTTGTTTTCAGCGTAATGAACAATTGTTTCGGCCGCGTGACCACGGACTACCACAGAACGCAACACTACCCCCCGACTACGAGCATACTCTACCGCGGCCTGGCCGATCTCGCGTAAATGGTTCTCCGCATTCTGCCGCAACTCATCCACTTCATCTACTAATCCTACCACTGCGGGTACTTCGGCTACACTGATAGCCGTCAGTTCCGCCCGATAATGAGTGGCCAGATCCACTGCTGCTGCCAATGCTTTTTCGCTAGCAGGCGAACCATCGATAGCAACCAGAATTTTGCGAAACATGGTAGAGTTCCTTTCCTGACTCTGGACGCTCAGATGAGGAGTTGCTCAATTGTCTCAGGGAGCCGGCTTTGGAATCTCTCATGTTCCAACAAACAAGATTCCCGGCCAGCCAAATCGATGCCGGTTCCCTTTATTGCTCCGTTGGTAGGGACGAAGGACGCTTAACGATGACGGTGGAAGTTGTAGAACCGGTGATAGCGCCATCCGGACTGTCTGCCCTCAGAACTACAGGCGAAGGCTCGATGGCAACCACCACGGGCGGTTCCACATCAGGCTTGAAAAACGTCTGAGCAAGAATCGTCGGCACGATCGCGCTGGCAATTACTACCACGACGAGAATCGAATATTGCTCCTGATCAATGTAACCGTTATTCAAACCAAACAACGCGCTGATGGTACCGAATGTCAGACCGGTGGACATCAGCAAGGTGGTGTAATGACAATCCCGATTGTTGAAGCGGAAATAACGCGTCAATGGATATACACCGATAAATTTAGTCACTAGTTTGACTAAAAGTAGTATGATGATCAATCCTAATCCACTCCACAGGGCGGGTAGAAAAACTTTCATCCCCGCGTTTAGAAAATAGAAAGGGGTCAGAAAGGCAAACACCGTGGTGCGCAGGCGGCGGATCGTATCACGTTGATGGGCGAACACACCGGCCAAAGCCAAACCAACCATGTAGGCTGGCAAGACCGCTTCGCTTCGCGATATGGTGGCCAGCGCCGCTAATCCAAACAGAACAAAGAAAACCATTTTGACCCCGGGCTCGCTCACATGAGTGGCATAGCGAGTAAAAAACCATCGGACAAAGCGGGGAGCCAACCACAATACCACGATAGCTACCAATACGAATAGCACCAAGCTCCAGTCATAATTAGCAAAACAGACACCTAGCGCAAAAACTGTACCAAAATCTGTGATGAAACAAGCTGCAAGAATCAACTTACCGAAGTCGGTTTCATTCAGCCCTGTTTCGATCATGACGGCATACACAACTGCGACAGAGGTTGTTGATAGTGCGATGCCGCAGATCATAGCGGCGTTCCAGTCCCAGCCGCTGACATAGCGAGCAAACAGCATAGCTCCCACGAATGGGGCAGCAAAACTGGCTGTACCAATGGCCAGGCTCTCTTTAAGGAACTTACGGAGGGCGGCAGGTTCAATTTCGGCCCCGGCCATGAACGTCAGCAAGATACTGCCAAAACCTGCTAGAAAGGCGATCCACTCGTTGGCCTTCAGCTCCCACTGCAGACCAAACAAATGATAATAATCCAGTAGTAAGGCCAGATTGCCCGCGGCGATGCCCACCAGGATTTCTACCAGAGCTACGCTTAGTTTGTAACGGATAGACACAAAGCTAGCTAATAAAGCCAGGCCCATCCACACAGTAGCAATTTCCCAGTTGTATTCCATCGTTACACCCCTCGTAACGAGCCCTCCTGACCCTTCCAAGGAGAAGGTGGATCGCTGGTAGGGGGAGACGCCGCGTCGAGTTGCCACAATCGTTCGGCCGCATACGCTGCTAGATCAACGGCGGTGGCCCCGAGCCGGCCGCTGTTGATGGTCAGATGGTACTCCAACGGACTAGTCCAATCGGCACCGAAATAGTCCTGATAAAAACGACGTCGGCATTCATCGCTTTGGATAATCATTTGTCGGGCGGGCTCCTCACGCACCCAACGATGGGCCATGACCCGTTGCACACGAATGGCCAGCGGTGCCACCAGACGTATGTGAACAGCCCCGGGCATGTCCTGCAGAAAACGGCTGCCGCCACGCCCAACCAGTAAGACATTCCCCCGCTTTGCCAGCTCCCGCATCAGCTTGCCCAGCGTCTCAATATACCGTTGCTGCAAACTACCGGGGCGGAACCGTTGAAAGATGCCTGCCGGCTGCTCGTCGATCTTTTCCAGCTCGGCCTCGGGAATGCCAAGACGTACAGCTTCTTGCTCCAGCAGGTCGCGGTCGTAAACGCGTAGACCCAGCCGAGCTGCCAGGGTGGGAGCAAAGCCACTGTCCCCAGCTCCTAATTGCCGGGCCAGGGTCAAAACACGCTTGCTTTCAGCCTTTTTCTGCCCCTGTGTTGGCCAATCATTGCGTACCAGGGCCACTACCCAGGCCACTATTTCCTCGATAGGCACCCGGGCGCTATTGACCACCAGATCGTACTGCTCCGGGAGCAGGGCCTGGGCACCAAAAAAGTAACGGATGAACCGTTCCCGGGTCCGATCCACTTCCAAGCACCGCGCGTGGGCCTGTTCTTGCGTCCATCCTTCCAGGCGTGCCATACGGGCCGCTCGCCAAGCGATGGGGGCTACCAAACGCAGATGAAACGCCGTGGCCATCTCCCCGAGTAGCTGTCGTGTCCCACGCCCCACCAGCACGACCTGTCCTTTGGCAGCCGCTTCCCGCGCCACCGTCGCTATGCCATGCAGATATTTCTGATGCGGTGGATGCAGCCGGAAGCGATCCACCATGCTGACAGCTTTTTCGTCCAATTTTTCCAGCTCGGAATCGGGCAAATGCTCAACTGTCGCGGCCGCATGGATGAGAGCCTGATCCAGCAATTGCCAACCTAAAGTTCCGGCCAGTCGCTGCGCCGTTTCTCCGCCACCGGCCCCATATTCGCGCGAGATCGTAATAACGGTGATGTGGGCCATGGTAGCTCATCGCTCCCCGTGATCAAACAAAATACCCCTACCACGCAACCGACGTTATCGACCTTCGGCTACGTCGCTACGGTCAGCCGTAGAGCGATCAAAACCGGATGGTCGGCCGTCGCTTTCGGGTAGGGGTTATCAGCTCAGCCATTTATTAGTGGGCCAAGCGGTTGTACGGCGAACCCCATCGCCTTCAAAACTATCCTACCTGCCTGAAGCAGATTCCGACAACCACTTTGAAGTTACACTATTTCCACTTTAGGCTTAAGTGGACGTTGCCACTATGTTAAGTTGTAGTCCTATCTGTCATTCCCCCTAATACACTGTACCTTTTCAAGTTTTCTGTCGCTTCCTACCACCCGATCCATGATAGGGTGACCACTTTTGGAAGGATATTCATCTACCTCCTCAGGCTCTGTATATCAGTATTCCATGGTCAGGTTTGGATCCTTACATCCTGCTAGCTGCAACGAACAAGACTTAACGGAGTCAACAGTAACATAATCTCCCAAATGGGAAATTCGGTGCAAGTTTGGCCGTTCAGCGCGTCTTTTATGTGAGCAGATCGATCGCTGGCAAGAGCCAAACGGGAACTAAGCAACGTCTGACGCTACTTGCTCGATCGGCCAGGCAATCCCCTCGTTGTTACCATGCTGGAGGACGACCCATGACCCGCATCATGTGGAGTGTTGGGACTGCTGTCGTTTGTGCGCTCGTAGCACTTCCCGCCACAGCCCAGGATCCGCGGCCCGATACCAAAGGGCCGATCACCTCGAAACTGCCACCTGGTTTGGGGAAAATAATTCCTGGCGTCAAAGACCACCTCCCCAAAGCCGTTGTTGGGCCAGACCTGGCGGTCCAGAAGATCGAGTTCCGCCTGCATTCTCGTACCACCCGCTTCAAGGGTCAGGTTGGAACTTAGCCCCCTCTTTTCTAAACTCCTAGAATCATGGGCATTTGCGCACGTGTCCTCTGTATTGCCACCCTCTTGCGTCACTCCATGCCTATTCGTGCCTTTCCATGCCCCATCGCGCAACGTTCGATTTTGCGTCGCTTGTGTGTCGGGTTGTGCGTCGGTCCGCTCTCGGGTCGCAAGTACGAAATGCTCAACTGTCACC
>JANWVV010000067.1 GCA_025055795.1 Gemmataceae bacterium | reverse complement strand
GTGATGTGCGAGGACAAGTGTGGGCAGTAAACCTGCTTGCCTAACCGTTGTGCAGGTGTTACAATACTATAGCACTAGTTAAAAGTATCAAGTCTATTTAAAATTAATTAGTTATTTGGAATTACCATGCGATTGTACCGTGGTTACGGGTTGGACTACAGCGATGTCGCACAGCCCCCATGGGGTGTTTCCTAAGATACGATTCAACAAGTAGGTACCGTAGTTTCGGCGTAGTGACACCGTGCGAGTAATAGCCAGGCTCGGAGGCAGATTACTACGGAAACCGGCTAGGGCGTCTTGGTGCGTGAAAAGTATCACTGTAGCAGGACGAAAGTGGCAAGCCACGTAAAGGGAGTTGACATCCCTTGTACGAACACTTTTCAAGTCCATGCGGTCCAAGTAGAAAGCAATAGAGTCGCAATTCCGTGAAAAACAAACCACAGTTTGGTTTTTATTTGCTACATACGGATCGATCAATTCTGGACGACCGTATGGCGAGCGTTCGCGAGCGTACAAAGGCATCAGGTAATAAAATGTGCAGAGAAGAAGGGTAAACATGACAGTTATGCTGCCGTGGGTCACTAACGAGCGATTCCAACCATAGCGGACGCATGCAGCACCTAAGGCAAGGCACAACGGTGGATAGGCGGGCAATATGTAGGTGGGAAGTTTACTCCCCGAACAACTGAAAAACAGCAAGCACCAGAACGCTGTCAACAACCAAAAAAATTCGTTTATACTTGGGCGACCGGAATGATTTTCCGGTAAGCTGACAAGCCGCACCAGATGAACCAGAAATAACGGGGTGGCCGGCATGAGTCCGACCAACAAGATCGGCACATAGTACCACACAGGCTGCAAGTGATCGAAGGGTTGCAAAAATCGCAAGATATTATGCTGCCAGAAAAAATAAGACAAAAAGCGTGGCTGCTGCAGGTAGATAGCGACGTACCAGGGCAAATTGACAATGGCGACGATTATGAAAAAAATAACATACCAATACCAGCGGACGGCAGCTATGGCTATGTCTCGGTGACGTGAACCTTGCTGTTGTGTCAAGAACGTAATTGTCCATAGAGGAATAAGTAACAGAATTTCGGCAATCGGTCCTTTGGTCAGGAAACCGAAGGCAGAAGCCATAGCAGCAGCCAGCCACCAGAGTGGACGAAAAATGCCAGTGCGCACAGCTTCGTAACCGCAAAGCAATGAAAGAGTGATACACAAGGTTAGCAAGCCATCCAGCAAAAGTAGCCGGGCCACAGCGATATAACCCGGTGCTATGGTTAGAAGAAGTGCGGCCCAGAAAGCAGCCTTTTCACCGACACTACGGCGCCCTAGCCAATAGATACTGAGAATAGTCAGGTGCACCGCCACGGCGGGGATCAACCGAGCATTAGCAGCACTAATGCCCAAAAGCCAATAAGAAGTAGCGGTCAGCCAGTACATCAACGGCGGTTTATCCAGATACGGTTCCCCTTGGAGAGTGGGGACGATCCATTGACCCGTTATAAGCATCTCCTTGGGAATCTGGGCGTAGCGTCCTTCATCGGGCTCGAGCAGGTGGAAATCACGCGTGGGGTACAAAAGAACAGCAGGGAGAACTAGTACGAGCAGTAATGAGATAGGACGAACAGCAGTGCGAGAATCAGGCCGACCCGTACAAACAATATTGAGCACCAGACGGCGTAATTCGCTGACAGGTGTGGTAACCGTTTCGGCGTCCATGCCCGTTGTCTCTCACAGTTCCGCTGACGCATCGGGTGATAGTATGCCAACAGCATAATGTTTAGGATCGAGGTAATACGTCAAGGCGATTTGTATGTTTCAGCTAGGGGTGTGCGGCGGTTATGATTCAAAAAGTACTGATGACGACACACCCATGCCACTTGAATACAGTGTAATTAGCGGAACCTGGCAACAGTAAAGCAAGACAAGCTTCAAGCGGCCTGCCGTTGCCAGCTAACTAGCTTGACGTCGGGCTCCAGACTGAGTCGGGCCACCAGTTCTTCCATGGCGCGATCGTTACGATCAGGCGAGTAGATAGTGGCGATTACAGCAGTGCGGTCGGGTGAGGCATCGTCGGTGGCAATACCTTGGAGAGTAAGTTTGTCATGACCATTGACATGACGCATCAGAATATGACGAATGCGGGCATCATGGTCGGGACGGGTTTCGACCCGTAGCGTGTAAAGTGTTTCGACGTCCATAGAAGTTTTGGTCCGACGATCGATCCAGCGAGTAACGGGACGCAACCCCAGATGGATGGACAGCACACCCAGTGTTCCAACCAAAGCCTCCAAGGGAAATCCAGCGCCGGCCAGGGACCCCACTGCTCCACTGCACCAGATAGTGGCCGCTGTATTCAAGCCGCGCACGTTGAGGCCTTCCCGCAAGATAACCCCTCCTCCTAAAAAGCCCAGACCACTGACCACCTGTGCCGCTATTCGTGTCGGACTGGATTCCTGCTCATAGAGGGTAGACAAGCCGACAAACAGGGCCGCTCCCAGGGCAACCAGAGCGTTGGTACGCAAGCCGGCAGTGTGCTGCCGCCACTGCCGCTCCAATCCGATGAGCACGCCCAGCAGTAAAGCGGCCGCTATGTTGACCCCAAAGGTTGCAAAGCCCGTCATTCACACTCTCCAGAAAATCGCGTTATAGCCACAGGCCAAAGCGGCGAATGTACACGCGTTTGACTATCTGCACGAGGAGGCAGTAAGCCAGCAAGGTCGCTACCAGCCAGGGGAAGTAGGCTAGAGGTAAGGGAGTCATTCCCACGATCATTCCCAGGGGGCTGTAGGGAATAGCAATACCCACAGCCATGATGAAAAGGGTTAGCGCCAGCAGCGGCGGAGCTGCCGTACTCTGCACGAACGGGATCTTGGCAGTACGAATCATGTGGATGATCAGTGTTTGCGACAGTAATCCTTCGACAAACCAGCCTGTTTGAAACAGGGATTGCCTGTCCGGCGTGTTGGCCTGGAAAACATAGTACATGATGCCAAAGGTGGTGATATCAAAGATGGAACTGATGGGTCCGACAAGCAGCATAAAACGCCCCAGATCGTTGATCTGCCACTTCCGAGGTTTTTGCAGGTATTCGTCATCCATGCGATCGAAGGGGATACCAATTTGCGAGATGTCGTACAGCAGGTTCTGGATCAGCAGATGAATGGCCAACATGGGCAGGAAGGGGAGCCAGACACTTGCCACCAGCACGCTGAAGACGTTGCCGAAGTTGGAGCTGGCCGCCATTTTTTTGATGTAGCCGTCCCCCTTCCGCCTCCAGACACATTCGCAACGACTGCCGAATGGCCGGATCGTCATCCACCACTAGTGCCGTAAAGGATTGAGCGGCAGACATGGCTACATCCACCCCCATGCGTAAACTAACCGCTTGCCAGCCGCACACGTCGTACTTTTGTCCCACTCTCTGCTGTTTACCATAGCCAATTACGACCTTGCCCATTTCGCTACTGGCGTAAAATAGAACCGTTGGCTAGTATTATGATAAATTGTACAGTTTGGAGGAGAAAATTTGGATTTTAGCTTCGGCTTGACCGTCGTTTGTTGACAAAACACCACTGCTTCTCAAGGGCCCGTACCTACTTCAAATTCTGAAATGAGCCTCGCGTTGCATATTGACCGTCTTAAAATCCGACGTGATCATACCTTAGCTGGCACAACCAATTCACTCTTTGACCTCGGTTACAAGTTCAGGCCCGATAAGCTAGCCGGTTGGCAGTAAGGACCGATCCCGCACCCGCTGCACCAGTTACGTTGATCTCATGAAGCAGACGGGGAAGCCGCCCGCTACGAGTAGCCAGCGTAAGGCTCCCGTTGCACGGACCAACCGCCGTATCTTCTCCTAACGTAAGGAATCTGTCTAAGTGGAGTTTGCTACCCGGCGTATAGGTGATCTACCGAAGTGAATCCATTGCCTTCACGGATCTTCATCCGCAGCAAACGGGTGCAAAAAGCGATTTTGATGGATGTAAAGGGGTATAGGTTGGGGAAAAAAGTAGTATGGACTACTGGTACATCGATGCTGGGCAGCACAGCCACATTTACTACCAATGGATGTAGTAAGGGTTAGTGACCCTACGGGGATTCGAACCCCGGTTTTAGCCTTGAGAGGGCTACGTCCTAGACCACTAGACGATAGGGCCAATGGTTGATAATCAGGATATCTACAATAAAGATAACCCCACTGTTGATAAAGGTCAAGAGTGGAGAGTCCCATTGTCCCGTGCGGACTTTGCTAGCATATCCCCAAGCGTAAGGCGACTGAGCAATTGATCGATGATGCAATGTAGTCGATTCTTCCGATGAGTTTACCTCATGATTGTCAATCCTGTTTTTACTTTTTGACTGTCCCTAATAAATTTAAAACACTCCGAGGAAGCCCTATCTCGTAAATTTTGTAGAAAGTTCATCTTGTGACAGCCTCAGCAATTTCGGCTATCTAATTAGTACCGCTGCGTGGTGCACAAGCAAGGTTTTTACGAAGTTTTGATGCGGCATTAACGGATGAGGGACATCGAGGGGTATAATAGTAGGTGTTCCTGGAACGGCTCTTATAGGGAGGTCGGGTGGTCGTGAACGCCGCCAGCGTTGTCCACAACGGAAGTACCCCGAGCCGGAAGGAGGAAGAAGTGTCGCTACCCGCTATTCCGGTGGCACAAAGCCCGGAAAGCAAATTCCGCGAATATCTGGCCAGCCGGCCCAAGCCGCAACGCTTCACGGAACAACAGCGGCAGTTGCTGGAACACATTTTCTCCAAGCACCGGCATTTCGACGCCGAGCAGCTCATCGATGAGCTGAAGCGGGCCGGCCGACAGGTCAGCCGTGCCACCGTGTATCGCACCTTACCCAAGCTCGTCGATGCGGGCCTGCTCCGCAAAATCGAGCTTGGCAACCGTACGGTTTACGATCACGACTACGGCTACCCCTTCCATGACCACTTCTTGTGTGAAGAATGCGGCGTTATGATCGAGTTTCAGAGTGCTAGCCTGGATAGTGCCATCCGCGAAGTGGTCCATCAGCATCAGTTCCGCGTGCGTTCCCGCACGCTAGTCATCCGTGGTATCTGTGCCTCCTGCAATGCAGCCAAAGCCGCCAAGAGACGTCTGGTCATGTAGCTCAACGACTCACCTTGGAGTAAAAAAGACTGCCGTGGCCGGCAACCCGGGGGTAGCTTTTTTTCCATACCGTAATAGCACCGCTTCTCCCACACGCCTGATAAAAAATTCGACACAGCCGTCAGCACCACGGCGGCGTTGATCGTGTTCAGATGCAGTAATTCCAGGCATCGGGTTCGGTTTTGCCTCCGCGCAGACGTAGTTTGGGTTTTTCGAGCACGACGGTAGTATCAGGGGGTACACTTTCGGTCAGCCAGACGTTAGAGCCGATGACGCAGCGGTCACCAATAACGGTCTGACCACCGAGGATAGTAGCATTCGCGTAGACGATAACATCGTCGCCGAGGGTAGGGTGGCGTTTGTAGCTGCCGCGGAGCAGGGAGCCATCTTCCCCCTTGGTGAAGCTAAGAGCCCCTAAGGTCACTCCTTGGTAAAGTTTAACGTTGCGACCAATTTCAGTAGTTTCCCCAATCACCACACCGGTGCCGTGGTCGATGAAGAATCCGGGTCCGATGCGGGCCCCCGGGTGGATGTCGATACCGGTGCGGGAATGAGCCCATTCCGTCATCATGCGGGGAATAAACGGTACGCCCAGCAGATGCAGCTCGTGGGCTAAACGGTATACGGTGATGGCCTCCAAGCCAGGGTAGCAGAAGATGATTTCGTGATAGCTTCGTGCCGCCGGATCGCCACGATAGGCCGCTTCGACGTCCTGTTCCAGCACCTGGCGAATTGCCGGCAGACGACGTAGCAACTCGATCGCCTTGGGCTGGGCCATCTGTTCACAATCGACATGCGGCGATTCTTCACAGAGCTCGTGCCGCAGGGCCCGAGCGATCTGCGTCGTCAGCTTGTCATGCAGTGCATCGATCAAACTGCCTATGTAGTAACTGACGTTTCCCAGATGCAAGTTCTGTCGCCGGCCGTAACCGGGATAGAGTACCTCGAACAGATCAGCGATGATCTCTGCGACAGCCTCCCGGCTCGGCAATGGCTCATGCGCCAGATGATTCAACCGGCTGCACTGCGTGTACGTTTCCACTAATTGATCGGTGATTTGAGGCAGTTCTTCGCGTAAACGGAGGTCGGTAGCCATCAGATTCATCCTGCGCTCCGTGGCCATCAGCTTGCCGGCCCCTACAGGTCCGGCCCAGGCCACTGTACGGGTAGTAGTCCTCTGCTCCTGTGAACATGCTATACCCCAACGATCGAGGACAAAAGAGAGATCGATCTGCCCCCCTCAATTATTACCCGCTGGACGGATACAGGTACGTCCCCCTAGACTAAGCGCACTTGGCGGCAGGTTCGTCTACGGCGTGGAGCATACGGAGCTAGACAACACGATCCGTATCAGGGAAAGAGCTTTCCCAAGCCACACCAGTCCACGCATAGACGGGGCAACAGGGAAGTCCGGTGCGAATCCGGCGCAGGGCCGCTGCTGTGTTCGGCAAGAAGGGCGGCACACATGCCACTGTGACGTCAGTCATGGGAAGGCCGCCGACCTTCGTCAGAGCCGTCAGCCAGAAGACCTGCCTGCCGCGTCATCTAGGCGGCGCCCCGGAACCGGGCGGCCGACGGCAGCTACCCATGTCTATTCTGCGTGTGGCGCAGAAACTGCCTCGCGTATGCTGGTTCCTCCGTGTTCGCCGCCACTAGTCCTTGCCCGAGCCGGCAACTAAGGGAGGATAACGCATGCCGAACCTGCCCGATTACTCACCGCAAGCCTCGTCTCCTCCGCAACACCAGTCATCCGCCAGCCAGAAGACACCAGCGTGGCGGACCATTGCGGGACAGCCCCGTTTCTGGCTGATCACAACGTTGGTCGCCTTGGGCGTGATTTCGCGCTGGCTCCCTCACCCCCCGAACTTTACCCCCATCGGTGCTCTGGCATTGTTCGGCGGCACCTTCTACGCCAACTGGCGTTGGGCCTTCTCACTGCCTTTGCTGTCACTATTCCTGAGCGATCTGGTGCTGGGCCTGCACATACTTATGCCGGTCGTTTACGGCAGCTTTGCCCTCAATGTGCTTCTGGGCCGCTGGCTGCGATTCCACTGGGGTATTGTTAACCTGGCCGTCGTTACCCTGGTGGGGTCCTTCCAGTTCTACTTGACTACGAATTTCGCTTGCTGGATTCTCTCCTACCCCCACACTCTTGCGGGACTTATCGAATGCTACGTCAATGCAATACCTTTCTTCCGGAATAGTGCGCTGGCGGATGCCACTTACACCGTGATTCTTTTCGGTAGCGTCGCAGTGGCCGAACGCGTGTTCCCCGTTCTACGGGAACCGACCCGACAACCAACGACGGCCTGAGTTTTGCCCCTCCCCCATCAGGCGGTGAGAATGCCGGTCATCTGATTCCGCACTGATCCTGCCTTCCCAGAGCGTCCGTACGGCTTCGTGTTCATTCCATGTTGAGGAACCCACGACGGTCAAATGCATCCAGTCCGAGACCGATTAGTTTACCCCTTCACAAAGCCGTATGTTATGATGCACGGGCTAGTCGGGGCGATTCAAGCTGACCAACCCGAATCGCCCCGCTCTACATGATTGATGCACAGATGGCTATTGCCCCGCCCGATGCGTCTGATGTACAGATGGCTGCTGATGAATGGTGTTAGATGTTTAGACGAGAAAAAGCACCTTCAGGTCACCATTGTGGTGTCAAGCGATCGAGCAGGAATCGGTGGATCAACGGGGAGGTTGTTGCTCTTGCTGGCGAGCAGTGGCCGAAGGTACACTCCCAGGCCCATGAATCGCTACATAAACTTCCTCGCGATGGACCGGCACATCCTTCGGTGCAACAATGCCGAGACGCACTTTGTCGCCCCGGATCTCGATCACCGTGATGACAATGTCATTGTTAATGATCACCGATTCGTTTTTTTTCCTGGACAGCACAAGCATGGGTGTCTATTCTTCTCAACAGGTACAAAGACGGTAGCGGCATACCGTCGGCTCCTCGGGAATGGCTCGATAGAGGTCGATTGGTCGCTCCGCCGCGACTCCCTCTAGGGAGCTTTGCACTTCCCTGCCCTGCCGGCTAGATCCCGTGCATGAGCAGATTTCTGTCAGTTGATGTCCCGTCCTTCCCCTTGAGGACCCTCAGAGGGTACAGAAGAGACCTTGTAATCCACTGTAAAGCTGTTTTTCCAGGTCCGTCAAGGAGGAATTCGTGCCAAATCGGTGAAAATTCCTCAACTTTGGTTCGATTGTTCCATTTTTGTCCAGTGCGTGACCAATTTCTGGACAGATCTGTCTAGCTTATCCACATTATTGTTACCTTCAATCCATCCTCTACCTCAAGCGACAGCTCGTCTTCGGGTTATCTTTCTTAACGAAGATGCGTAACTGTTTTGTCGTCATGCTAGAGCCAATTAGTACTAGTTTATACCAAATACATAAACAAATGCATAACATGCAAACTAATTGAAAGGCGAGGTGCTACGAGAGCTTTGGAATACACTTCATGAAAGTTAACCATGGCGGTAATTATTGCGAGGTGAAAACTCGGATAGAGGGAGCGGGGTTGCGGACTCAAGTTGCGTATGATTATAGTAAAGGAATGGCGAAACGGGGTAGAATAGCGACTTCTAGATCAATTCGGGACGGCAGGCGTGAGCAAAGCCATCATCAGTGACATTCATGGAAACCTGGAAGCCTTAGAGGCGGTACTGGCGGACATTCGAGCCCAAGGGATTAAAGACGTCTATTGCTTGGGAGATATCGTCGGTTACGGTCCTAACCCACGGGAATGCATTGACCGGGTCATGGAAACCTGCAAAGTGGTCTTGCTAGGTAACCATGACCAGGGAGCAATGTTTGATCCGGATGGGTTCAATCAATCGGCCGAACGGGCAATATTTTGGACCCGCGAGCAACTGGAGCATTCGCCGGAACCCCGGCAAGTCCGGGAGCGACGCTGGGAGTTCCTGGCGGAACGCCCCCGCACCCACAAAGAGGACGGCTACCTCTACGTGCACGGTTCGGCCCGCAATCCCCTCAATGAGTACGTCTTCCCGGAAGACATCTACAATCAACGTAAAATGGAACGGATCTTTGCCCTGGTCGACCGCTACTGCTTCCAAGGTCACACCCACGTTCCCGGCATTTTTACCGAAGATCTGCAATTTTATAGTCCTGAGGAGATCGACCACGTCTTCCATCTGGACGGCCGGAAAACCCTCTGCAACGTAGGCTCTGTCGGTCAACCTCGTGACGGAAATTGGCGGGCCTGTTACGTCGTTCTGGACGACGACGGCACTATCCACTTCCGCCGCGTGGAATACGACTGGCAAAAGACTCGCGACAAAATCTACGCGATTCCGGAACTGGATCGATTTCTGGGTGATCGCTTGGGTGAAGGACGGTAATACTTCTCCAGCGGTCTGTCTTGCAAACAAGTGCGCAACGACCATAACTGAACCAAGGTGCCATAACCAACAGACAGTGGGAATGACATACTGGCAAGGTGGCTAGGTTAACTCTCTGTCGAGGCCAGCACCGTGGTGCAGCGATGGGTTGGTATTCCTCGGTAAGCGTCTGCGTCGAGTCCAGGTTAGTCCTGTCCCAGGCTTACCATTTCATATGATGATGGCAGGTACAACTGTTTGCCTCTCTGAGTAGCACAAGGCATGCGTCAAAATTTGATAAACATAGCGGTGTTTCTGGTGGCGGCGACCCTCCTGACATTTCTGTGGTTGTACGCTGAGAAGCATTGGGTCCCACAACCTAAGCCGAAAACGGTCAGTCGCAAGTCCCCCGCCGAACAGGGAAACAAGCTCGCTTCGGCCAGCTCGGAGCAACGAGCTGGCGCCCTGGCCGCAGTGGCCTCGTGGGCTGCAACCGTCGTTGAACCACGCCGGTCACCGTTGCCGCCCTCGTCTCGTCCGCCCCTCCCCACCCTCATCCCCCTCGGCGAAGCAGATTACTACCTACGTGTGCTGTTGACCACCCAAGGCGGCGGCGTCCAACAGGTGGTCCTGACACGTTTCGAGGCGGCTGACCGACTCGGACGTGAGGTCCGGCGCAAGGATGCCGACGGCAAACCCACCGCTGAGAAAGTGCCCCTCTACCTGATTCCCGGTGTCCGCATTGTCCGGGGACGTTACCTGCGGGAAGAATACGAGGAACCCCGCTTGGAACCCGGCAAGGTCGAGGAACCGTTCAGGCTGGCCGAGCCGGCTTACCGCCTTTTCCATTATCCGACACCGGAAGACAAATACCCTGATCCCTATCTGGGCGAAACCGAGTGGAAAGTAGTGGAACAGGACCACCCCGCTGGGGGAGTCCACAAGGTGGTCTTTGAAAAAGAACTGGGCGATCCCTACTACGTCCGGCTACGCAAGACTTACACGCTGGGTCCCCGAGACTATCACATCGGCTTTCAAGTGGAGATCACCCGTCTGCCGTTACCAGAGGGAAGTAAGGGACGGGTGCCGCTACGCCTTCAGGTAGAAGGTCCGCGCGGCCTGCCAATCGAAGGGGAATGGTACACCTGGATTTATCGAGTGGCCCTCATCGGCTGGCGAGACGCCAAGGGAGGACTGCACCGCCAATATGAGGATGCCGCCACTGTCACCGTGCGACGCGGCGGCGAAGTCGTCCTTAAAGGCGAAAATACCTTCAAATACATCGCCGTCATGTCGCCTTATTTCACCTCGGCTTTAGCGATCGATGACGAAGCGGAGCAACATGGTGCCGTCCGCCAGCCCTGGGCTTATGCCCGTGCCACAACCGAATTACCCTTGGGCAAACAGACCGATCCCGACCAGCCATTTTTCATCGACATGACTGTCCGTGCCGCCACCGAAGTTCTCGACCCCGCCCCTGGAGAAACCATTATCCACCGTTATGTGATCTACAATGGTCCGGCCAAAGTCGGACTGCTCAGCCTGATGCGGAGCCCCGATGACGTTGACGAGAACCTCGTTGACAAATACAAAAACCGGCTCGACTTGCGGACCATCACCGATTTTCATTCTCCCTCCTGGCTGGGTCGGTTTGCTTATGCCATTTACTGGAGCGATCTGGTCATTGCCTTCACCAATCTGATGCATTGGTTGCTGGCGATCATCCATCGCGTGATTCCCAGTTGGGCCATGAGCATCTTCATTCTCACGGTCCTGGTGCGGTTGTTGCTGTTTGTACCCAGCAAAAAACAGACGCAGATGAATCTGCGCATGATGGAAGTGCAGAAGAAACTGGCCCCGCAAATCGAGGAACTGAAAAAGAAATATACGCATGATCTTGGGGAATTCAATCGGGCCAAGATGCGTTTGTTGATCGAACATGGCGTGAATCCGTTTGCGGCCATGGGCGGTTGCTTATTGCTATTGGCCCAGATGCCCGTAATGATGGGCCTCTACTTTTGTCTGCAGGAAAGCATCTTTTTCCGTCTGCAGTCGTTTTTGTGGATCGATAATCTGGCGGCGCCGGACATGCTCTTCTGGTGGGGGGAACATATCCCCTTCATCAGCACCCCCGAAGACATTGGGGGCATCTTCTACCTGGGACCATACTTCAATCTGCTACCCATCCTGGCAGTGGGTCTAATGCTGTGGCAACAGAACAAAATGATGCCCCCGCCCACGGATGAGCAAATGGCCCAACAACAACAGATGATGAAGATTATGCTGATCCTGATGGGCATCTTCTTTTACAAGATAGCCGCCGGTCTGGTACTTTACTTCATCATCAGTACCCTCTGGGGCATGATCGAACGTCAATTTATACCCAAGCTAGCCCCGGTAACTTCAGATGTGCCCCTGGGACGCGAAGGGAACCGCAGCGGCAGCAAAGATAGCGGACCCGGACGTGATAGCAAAATGGGCCAGGTCCAAGCCAGTGGTTTTCTGGGACGCCTCAAAGAGCGTCTCCGTGAGCGATTGGAAGAACTCCAACGTCAGGCCGATGAGCAAGCCCGCCGGCAGATCCGTAACGACCGCCTGCCTCGCGAGGAAACACGCCGGCGACGCAAAAAGAAAAATTGAGTTGCCGCCGACCACTCGGGAGTGGGAAATGGCCGTCAGGCCGCTGCACTCAAAGGGGTTGGGGGGAAGGACGTGGCAGCTAACGGACCCGCTGGACAAATCGGCTTGATACCCTTCAGGACTAGAACGCGTCCCATGAGACGTTCTAACAGGGCCAATGGGATCAGCCGCCACGGATGGGGTAGTTCGGAGCGGCGTAAGTGACGCTTGCTGATCCCCACAGACTCCAAGTGACAGAACAAGCGGCGTAGCTGTCGCCCGGTGTATTTAGGAGCCGTGGTTGGATCGGCCGGTCGCTGCCAGTACATGCGTTGCAAGGGCACAAAGCGGTCCTGCCAGTAGGCGGTATCGTACCAGGCTGGTGCCAGGACGATCAGCTTGCCCCCCGGCTTGAGCAAGCGGTGAACTTCCTGGATCCGTTCGGGCGTAATGGCCCACGGTTCATACAGGGCATTCCACAGTACGACATCCGCAGTGGCTGCCGGCACAGGCCAAGGGGGCTCGTCTACTTCCACCAGTTCGATTTCCCAGGGATAACGGGCCAGATTCTGCCGCAGGCTACGGAGAGGATCGTCCGGTGCTACCAGAATGACGGGCACGGCTCCATGCCGGGCGTATTGGAGCGCATCGTTCCCTAACCCGGCCCCGATAATCAGGATACGCTCGCCGGGGTGACGGTCGAATTCCAATGCCGGGGGTAGCCAACGTCCATGACGTTGGTACCGTTTCTGCTCCAGTTCATCAAACCAGGCAGTGGAGAAAGGAACCAGTCCCGGTGTGGCCCGTGTGTATTGTACGGGTCGGATCAGCTCTCGGTTGGCCAGCCGGATGGCTTCCCAGTCGCGCCCCGGGTCAACCGCGACAGAAAAGCCCCCGGCCCGCTCCGCACCCCGTCCCCATAACTGCCACCAGCTACCGATGCCGTTCATAGCTGGCCTCAACCTGTCTGGCCTTACTAGTATTGTGATTCATGGCAGCCCATAACGTTGTTCCGACAGTATTGTCAAGAGCTCTTACCGCCTTCCAACGGCTGGATCCTTGGTATCGCAAGGCAAAGGACATTGACACAATCAATCAATCCGTCTATGGGACTGCACAGGGGAAGCGTGCCGTATCTCCAGAGCTGAACAACCACTGGAAGCAGACAACTGCAGAGGACACTCACCAGAGTGGGTCCTGGTCAAATGAGGTTGGAGCAGGGAAAAAACTGGCTTTGCAAGCGGGTTTTTTCTGATGGCAAACATTTAATGATTAAAGCTATGTTTCTAACGATAGCTAATTCCCAAGTTCGGGAACTACACAGCGAATGGAGCTGCGAAACTACGTTGACCAAGGGAATATCGGACCGTGCTAAAGGCAGCGAGGAACAATAGACATGACCGCCGTGTCCACATCGAACGGGGACTGGATCATACCGTCTGAGCAGGTGCGGCT
>JANWVV010000066.1 GCA_025055795.1 Gemmataceae bacterium | reverse complement strand
TCGATCCGTGTTATCGGCAGGTGACAGTTGAGCATTTCGTACTTGCGACCCGAGAGCGGACCGACGCACAACCCGACACACAAGCGACGCAAAATCCAGCGGCGCAGGGAGCTACAAGGAGTGACAATGATCTATCAAAAGTGACGCAAGAGGATCGAGGCAAAGAGGATGCATGCGTAAGTGCTAGTAATTCCACAGACTTAGAGAAGCAGCGGCCAAGTCCGATTGGAACTATCTGAACTTAGGCGAAGTGTTACAACGACGTCGGACAGTCCATTTCCACTGTCATCGGGCTGACGACATTCTGACCGCTGTTCGCCTGGCGGAAGAATTCGGCTTCGAACTGGTACTTCATCACGCCACCGAGGCATATCGCATAGCGGAAACACTGGCTCGCAAAAAGGTGCCCGTTTCCCTGACGTTACTGGATAGCCCCGGAGGCAAGGCCGAAACGATCGGATTACTCGAGGAAACCGCAGCCGTTCTGGTCCGGGCTGGTGTGCCTGTGGCCATCAATACGGACGATTCTGTGACCGAGTCCCGCTTTTTCCTGCGTACGGCAGCCATCGCCTTGCGGGGCGGATTGAATGAGGCTCAGACTCTTCATGCTCTGACGCTGGCCCCGGCCCGGATGCTTCATCTCGAACATCGCCTGGGATCGCTGGAAAAGGGTAAAGATGCCGACTTCGTCGTTCTGTCCGGCCCTCCCTTTTCGGTCTACACCCAAGTGTTACAAACCTGGATCGAAGGACAGAAAGTTTTTGATCGTAACCGAAAAAGGGATTGGCATTACCAGGTGGGCGGTTTTGCCCTGCCTGAAGAAGGAGCTGAGATTCCAGGCCCTTCGGCCGTTCCACGTCCCTTGCCGCAAGTGAAGGCACCACCGTTACCCGCTGGCGTGGCACTACCGCAAAGCTCCGCTCCCCGTCAATTGGCCGTACTGGCCGGACGTTTGCACATCGGTGATGGCACGATCCTTTCGCCTGGTTTGGTGATCATCGCCGAGGGTCGTATCCAAGCCGTGGGCTCCCCGTCTCAGGTACCTATTCCCCAAGGAGCAAGCGTTCTGACCGCTGCTGAAGTAACTCCCGGGTTGATCGACCCGTTCTGCGTGGCCGGACTGTCCGGAGCCTGGAATACTCTCGCGGACCAGGATCAGGATGAACTGAGCCATCCCGACCAGGCAGACCTACGCGTTGTCGACGGTTTTCATCCCCGGGAGCCTCTGGTGGAGTTTCTGCAGGCTCAGGGTATAACGATTATTCATGTGACCCCTGGCCGGCAAAACGTCCTAGCAGGCCGCTCTGCCATCTTCCGCACCGACGGCGCCACGGTGGAATCGGCGTTGATACGGGCTGACGCAGCCGTGCTGGTCAACCTTGGGGAGATCCCCAAAGCTGCTTACAAGGACAAAGCGCCGCAAACCCGCATGGCCGTCGCCGCTCTGGTCCGCAAAGCTTTTGCCCAGGCCCAGCACTATCAACGACTCCGCACTACCCACAAGGACGTTCCCTATCAGGCCAAGGCAGAAGCTTTGTTACCCGCCCTGGAGGGCCGTGTTCCGGTGATCTTTGCCGCTCACCGACGGGACGACATTCAAACTGCCTTACGACTGGCCCGTGAATTTCGCCTGCGGCCAGTTATTGCCTTGGCTAGCGAGGCCTACCGTCTTTTACCGGAAATTAAGCAGGCAGGCGCTGCTGTTTTGCTGCATCCACCGATGCAGCGTGTGGGTAGCAATCTGGAGACATTGCATGCGACCACGATGACGGCTGCTCGCTTAGCCCAAGACGCCATCCCCTTCAGTATCGGGACGGGTTTCGAAGGGTATGTGCCTAAAGTACGGGTGTTACGTCACGAGGCAGCCATGGCGGTAGCCTGTGGTGCCCTGGAACCCAATCGGGCCCTGCAGGCCATTACCCTGGATGCAGCCCGCTTGTTGGAACTGGATAAAGACTACGGTTCACTGCATGTCGGCAAAGTCGCCGATCTGGTTCTTTATGACGGCGATCCCTTCGAACACGCAACACATGTCACTCATACGATCATGGGGGGCCGTATTGTTTACAACCGGGCCGACTACCTCAAACTGCCCTTGGAACGCCGCATCCTGAGTGCGGGTCCCCTCCCCGATGCCCCTTGCTGCCTCTTCGGGTGGTAATCGCTACCTTGTTTCCGCCAACCAACTACATCTGCTTCATTGCCTAATTACGCCCCGCTTGATAGCTCAGGCTAATCAACAATTATCAGATGGCTGAAATAACCAAATCTCATCTCGCAGCAAACCGCCTTGGTATTCTTTCAAGTATGCGACCAAGCTCATCGCTTAGTTAAACCTAGTTATACTAATAACTTGTTATCTATTCCGCAAACGTTGAGAAAGAGAACGACGGTGGTATGGTCATAATGAAACTACGACAAGTTTTTGTGATATAGCTTATAAGATAAATCGATCTTAAAGGCTAAAATTTCAACAACAATGTATTAATAAATTATTAGAGGAATCATGGAAATTTTATTGTTAGCATATCCGGACGCCCCTTCAGTATTTTTATTGTTAGCATCAATTTTTGCAATAAAAGCAACGCGTCGGATTGGGTTGGAGCAGAGAAAAAAGTAAAGCAGTAACGTTTCAGGAACCGGCTAGTGAGTATCGGTCAATAGTTTTTTGACTTGCAGAAACGGGAGGGATGTGATAAATGTTGTCAATAGTACTATCCCGTACACTAGCAGTTATCGAAGTATCATTTCTGGTCTCGTTTCCAGGAGCAGGTATGGCCCGTCGGATGAAACTACCGAGCATGGGAGGAATCCACCGTCTGGGTCGTCTGGAACCTCGACAACGAGCAGTTTTGAAATTGCGTACTGGCTGTGCCCCTTTGCAGAAAGAGGAGATGGCCTACGTTCTGGAAGACCGTCGGGAAGAAGCGGCATTGGTCCGCCCCCGCACCCTGCAGGAGGTCGGCAATCTGCTCGGCTTGACACGTGAACGGATCCGGCAAATCCAAGACGACGCGCTACGAATCCTCGAGCAGGAGACGGAGCAGTCTCTGCCGCCCCGGCGCCGGGGGCGCAAGCCGTCATCCCCAGGCAGGGGCTACTCTTTAGCTGGCAAACGACCGCAGAGTTAATCATACCTCCGTCGACGGCGTCACACGGGCTGGGTAAAGGGGAAGATTAGACCAAAAAGCCGGCTCGGACTGGCTATTCACAAATTTTATTATAAATATATGTCGCGTAATTCGATCAGGAGTGTGCCATGCGTTACGAACTCGTGAGCCCCGGCCCTTCCATGATGCTAAAGGTCCAGCTCGATTACGGCGAGTCTCTCAAAGCCGAAGCCGGCGCTATGATCGCCATGAGCGATACAGTCGACGTCGAAGGAAAGGTGGACGGCGGCGTGCTAAAAGGGTTGGGGCGAATGCTAGCCGGGGAATCTTTCTTTTTTCAGACTCTGACTGCCCGGCGGGGCCCTGGCGAGGTACTGCTCGCCCACGAGCTTCCTGGCGAAATCCATCCCCTGACCCTCGATGGCCAGACCAACTACATCCTTCAAAAGGATGGCTTCTTTGCCGCTAGCCGCGATGTCGAGATTAGTACCAAGGTACAAAACCTCCTGAAGGGATTGTTTTCCGGCGAGGGGTTTTTCGTACTGCGTGCCAGTGGCATGGGCACCCTGTTTGTCAGTTCGTATGGGGCGATCTACCCCATCGACCTGGCAGACGGTCAGGAAATCATCATCGACAACGGCCATCTCGTCGCCTGGCCAGAAACCATGGACTACAAAATCCAGAAGGCCTCAAGTGGTTGGATCTCATCCATCACGTCGGGTGAAGGGCTGGTTTGCCGCTTTCGAGGTCCTGGCCGTGTGCTCATCCAGACGCGTAATCCAACGGGTTTCATCAATTGGATCATGCAGTTCCTGCCTAAGAAGTGACCAGAACACCGTAAATTACAGATGAGGAACTTCCACCGGCTGCCCACTTAATTGCCTCACGATCCGCGAACTGCCGCGGCACCTCTTTCCACGCCCCAACCTGATAGCAGTTGTTGAGTTACAACATGAATTAGGCAGCATATGGGTGATGGTGGTCCTCCTTGAATTGGGCTAAGCAGACAACCGCAGGCGTAGGAAAGCCAGTTGCCGGCGGCGCAATTCTGGCGGACCGGCTGGATCAAATGGCACCAGGATCGGTTCGCCCTCCTCACGGGGACCATGCACGCGTACCAGATAGCGCAATACTTCAAAGGCTCGTTGGCGAATCAGCAGCTCCGGTCGCTCCAGAGCGTCGAGCAACAAGGGCATAGCTCGCGGCCCACCTTGTATCAACGTCAAGGTAGCAGTGGATAGCGCCTGATCGTCGCGGAGAGCTTCCACAGCAGCCCGCAACCGTTCGAGCGCTAGCAACTCTGCCGCAAGTTGTTCCGCATCGCGATCCTGACCAACTTGCTCCGAGGACTGGGCTGTTGCAGAACCGACCTTGTACGGCTCTGTCGCCTCGTAAGCAGCTCCACACGCCTGAGCCAGAACGGCCCCGGCCTTGCGGACCGCATGCGCCGCCATCTGACGTGTAAAACCATCCTCCTCAAAGCTGCGTCCCAGATACGCTTTAATGGCTATTTCGTCGTTGACGAGTTGATGCGGAGTACCATGAGTAACTACTTGACCATCAGTGATCAAATACACGCGGTCAGCGGTGCGAAACACTTCCCGGACATTATGATCGGTGATCAGAATGCCGATGCCTGAACGGGCCAGCTCGCGGATGTTGTGTCGGATGTCCTCCGTCGTCAGCGGATCGACCGCGGCAAATGGTTCATCGAGCAGAATCAATAGTGGCTCGCATACCAGGCAGCGGGCAATTTCCAGCCGACGCTTTTCGCCGCCGGAACAACGAGCGGCCAGATTGTGCCGCACGTGTTCCAACTTGAATCGTTGCAGAGCGGCATTCGTACGCTGTCGGCGTTCCGCACGGGTCAATGGCCGGCCCAAAGTCCGGCTTTTCGGCAAGGCTTCGAGGATGGCTAGTAAATTCTGCTCCACCGTCAGCTTGCGGAAGACACTGGGCTCTTGCGACAAATAGCCCATACCACGGCGGGCCCGCTGATACATCGGCAAATGGGTAACGTCCTCGCCATTGAACAACACGCGGCCAGCATTCGGTGTCAGTTGCCCCGTGGCCATGCGGAAGCTGGTAGTCTTACCAGCACCGTTGGGTCCCAATAACCCGACGACTTCCCCAGCATGCACCTCGAAGGAGACACCTTTAACCACCTGCCGCCGCCCGAAAAATTTGACTAGCCCCTGCACTTCCAGCAACGCCATGGCTACCGCCGAACCTCCTCTGCCGTTGCGTACCCCACTCGATGTTCTCGGACGCGCGCTAATGGGCCTTTACCCCATCCCCGATCGCAACGCAAGAACGGCTTGTCCACGTGTACCCAACCCAGCGGCCTTGCTACTGGTTATACTCGCCATCAACTATTTTTCTTGTTCGCAAAGAGTATTCTTTCAGAGCACCAATCAAGGAAGGGGCAGGCGGGCTTCAGCCAGGTTGATCGGTACGGCCCCCGTGATCCGCGGTGTGAATTCAGCCCGTAACTGTTCGGCGGTCCAAGGTTGATTGACCCGGGCGTCGTCCAGACGCAGGTCGATTTCTACCTTCTGTTGTTCCCACCGCAGGGTTACCTGATTGGGGCACTGGACGATGTGCGGGTGTCCCGTCTGCGGGTCTGTGCTTCCCGCAGGGAAGGTATAAGCAGACTTAATCTCGGCAGAGCAGATGAGTAGACCCCGCGGATCACGAACGGTATGACGAAGCACCTGCGGTCGGTTACCGGTGGCGGTATCCACCGCAAAGACGACCTCCTTGCGGATAGCCAAACCCGTAGGCGTAGTAGTGGGCCAACTAAGATTGTAGGTGCGGGCCCGTTCATCGATCTGGACCGCTTCATAGCGACCATCGGCAGGGTAGGTACACATGCCCAACGCTTGCAGCACCCACTCAGGCTCAAACGGCAAGCTGCCGGGAAGCTGGGCTTTGCCAGCGGCAAAGTCGGTGTGCGTAGCGTACACATAAAGGGGTTTGCTGCCGGGGGCATCCACATAGATCCAGAAGCGTTCGTCGTTGGAGCCAAGATCGACTTTTCCTCCCGCCAATCCCCCTTGGGCATGAAGATGGAAGTAGCGGGGCTGAGCTGCGGCCAGGCGACCACGCAAGGTATACGACACGGCCCCTTTAAGTCCGTCGCCTTCCCGGGCTGTCAGACGTACTTCGCCATAACTAAGGGTTCGCAGACGGCTAGCCTGCTGATTGAGATAGTTAACCAACTGTTGGGCCGTTACCTGCGGGATGGCTTCACCCGACCGCCCACCCCGACGCTGCTGCAACTGTTGCCGCCAGTCGTCTAATTGCCGACAACCGGCGGTCATCATGCCGGCCAGTAGTAACAATCCTATGTAGAGGACCAGACTTGCTCGGAAACCGGTGGGGCGATCAAGGTGTCGCTGTCGATTGTATATCATCGTCCCCCCCTCCACTGAGGCGGGCCAACTCGTCTTGTAAACAATCCAACTGCGCAGATGTTAGGCGTGGATCGGTCACTACGAAGACCCGCCCGCTTTTGTTGTCGGCCAAATGCAGACGTTCCCGCCCTTGGTCATCGATCTCGACCTGACGCAACCGCAAGCGACGCTTACGCCACAAAAACAAAGCGGCGACGTATCGTAGAAGTTGCGTTCGTTCGGTGGAATCCTCTGACGTCTGTACCAGAAACTTCAAACATTGCTCGGCATTCAGACACATCGCTCGCCGGGCTGGCTCCGCCACTGGCACACGGCCCTGCCAATGGGCAATCACGTTATCGGGCAGCCCAGGAAAGGCCTCGGGTAAATAATCCTGGCGGATCAACTGTCCCGCCTGCTCGTAGAGCACACTACGATAGGTCGTTCCTGGAGCCAAAGGACACCCTGTTGCCGCACAAACGCGGCCCGGTCCTGGTATGTTCCATTCTCGCGGAACCATCTCTTCTACTTTCCTAATAGATCTGCCACACAGGCGTTGCGTGCGTCGATCTCCTGCAATACATCATCTGCCAGTGCTTGTTTGTCTGATGCCCGTTACGCCGCTTCTGATACCGCCGAACCATCCAAAGGTGTGTCTGTATTGTCAAGATCATCCCAGCGAACGCAAATTATTAACTATTGCTAGCCGTGTCGCACGTTCTGTGCGCATCCTACGCTGAGTTACCTGTCAAAAGCAACGTGATCTGGACTCGACAGAAACGCACCAATTATCGAGATCGAACTGACCATATCAACTGCAGCAGTTGCATCATGCAGACAAGACAGTCGCTCTAGGCAAGATGTAGCGGGTTGGATTCGATGGGAAAATTTAACGCGAGGGCTAGACAGTTGGAGCAAGTGGCTGTGCTCTGCCGGCGTGTCCCGTTCAGGGTTAATTCTATCACCCGGTGTTGCGGGGATGGGTGGACTGTCCAAGGTACGCGTTTCGGACAACAGGCGTTCTAGTTGTTCTTTGAGGAGGAAGCCGGTTTCTGCTCCCACTCCCGTGAAGCTCCACCGGACGACGGCGTCACGATCTAGCACCAGAAAGCGTGGAGCTGTTGTCACGGCATAGCGTTGTGCGGCCGTACGGCCGTCGTACAAGGGCAGCTGCCAACCCCGGCGTTGTAGCAGTCGCTGGGCCTGGTGCCCTTCGCCCCATACCACGAGTGGCAAGATCACTACCTGAGGGGCATAGCGTCGCTGCAGGGCATGGACAATGGCCAAAGTCAATTCAGTCGTCTCGCCTTCTGCTGGTACAAAGACCAGCACGACCGGTCGACCACGCAAAGAGTGCAAGCGGTACTGTCCGAGGTCCAAATCCGGTGCAGGCTGACCTGTTTCCGGCCAGCGGGGCGTGCCAGCGGCCAGATGCTGCTGGCCAGTCGTAGGGCGTTCGCCTCGGCGGGCTGCTTCCAGGGCTCGTTGAGCGGCCAGTAGCAAACTGCGGTACGGATCAGCGGCGTCGCCATCTGCCAGGCAGGCCTCCACGCGGGACAACCGCTGCTCAAAGGGACGCGAGCCGCATTGGGCTGCCAAGGGAGCCAGCAGCTCGGCGTCCCGTAAGGCACAGTAGGCCACTTCCAGGTCGCGTTGGAGTCGTTGCCAGCGGTGGCCCGCCACGGGTAGTAAAGTGGATAATTCATAGTGCGTCTCTACCCACGCCCACGGTAAGGCCTGGCGGCCGCTGGTGCGTTCGATCCGTCGTTCGACCCGCCGAACAATGTTGTCTTGGGCCGACACCCATAGCAGGTCTTGCCGACGCCAGATTTCCGCCTGGTGTTCTCCTTCCTGCCGCATGCAGGCCACCAGGCAACGTTCCCCTCGCAGTACCTGGGTGGGTAATAGTTGCCAATGTTCCTTTGGGCGTCCCACCGGAGTGCGAGTCCACTCCCTTTGTCCAGACGGCAGGGGGGGAGGAAACATTCCCCATTCACTAACAGCAAAACTGTCCAGGGGCGGTAAAGGAGGTAGCCCTTGAGGCGTGTCCCGCTGGAACCGTAATGGTGGTGGTCCCTCGGGGAACAATTGCCGAATCTCGCCGTCGGCATATAGTCGCAACCAGTCCAACCGGACCAAGGGCCGGGTTTCATCCCTCGCGGTAGAATCCGCTAGCAAGCCAGCGGCCAGTCGGATGCTGCCTTCCTCCTGACGGAACAGCCGGGTAACCACAGCCAAATCGATCCAATTGCCCTGACCACCGAGAGCTACTACCCGTACCTCCAAGCCGTGGCGACGGCGGAACTGCTGTCCGGGCCGCTGTACTTCTTCATGCACTTCCCCCTGATACACAGCCTCCAAGCCTCGACGCCAGGCCATCACCATGTTGCCCGCTGGCTTACTTGCCGGAGGGGGGGCCGGCCCCTCCGCAAACCCCTCAGTATTTGCCCTTACGGTCCCGCTTACCTCGGCGTGGCACCCTAGCTCCCGGATCACCTCATGCCCCAAGACACCCACCAGGAGGCAAAAAGCCCAGCAGCCTATCCATTGCCGCATACCCCTCACTGGTGCCCTCCTCCCGAGCACACCTTAACGTCCCCTAACCAACAGTTTTCCTTGTCCTGACCTTCTGGTTGCTTACGGTTATCCACCCTCTATATCGCGTCTTTCCTGTACCGCAACGGCAACCGTTGGATTAGTACAGGGAACAAAAACTCGAACAGGCGCTCCAATTCCGCTTCGCGCCGTGGTCAGAGGCTGGTAGGGTAGCCGGGCGAAGGAAACGAACCATTACACGGCCAGGACAAGACAGACTGTCTGTAATCGTTCCTGGTGGCCAGACGCTAGTGTGGTGGGCCATGTCGGAGTAGCTGTCAATGCGACAACGGATCGGTGACTATGCTCTGTTGCTGATGGCTAGTGTTTTAACGACGGTCCCCGGCTTAGGTGGGTACAGTTTGTGGGACGTCGATGAAGGAGTGAACGCTCAGGCGGCCCGCGAGATGGCCGAGGCCGATACTTGGATCGTTCCAACCTTCAATTATGCCTTGCGAACGGCCAAGCCTGTACTGCTGTACTGGCTGCAACGGTTAAGTTATGCAGCGTTGGGCGTTTCGGAGTGGTCAGCCCGGCTGCCCTCAGCTGTGTGCGGTTGGCTAGCGGTGCTTCTGACTTATGAATTAGGGCGGCGTTTATGGGACCGGACCGCAGGTCTGTGGGGAGGGGTAATCTTGGCTAGTGCGGCCCAGTTCATAGTCCTGGCCCGGGCAGCCACTCCCGATGCCTCTTTGCTTTTGTGCACCGTTTTGACGTTTTACGCCTTCTGGCGTGGTCAAGAAAACGGCGGCCGGCGGTGGTGGCACACCACAGCCGTGGCCTGTGGTCTGGCAGTGCTGACCAAGGGACCGATTGGGATCGGCCTACCCGCAATGGTCATTATCTCGTACTGGCTATGGCAGAAGCAGATACATCGACTATGGGACAAGCGCTTGTTGACAGCGGCGGGCCTATTCCTGTTGGTGGCTGGCCCTTGGTATGCCCTGGTTGCCAGCGAAACCCGAGGCGAATGGGTTAAAGCCTTTATCACTCGGGAAAACTTCGAACGGTTCGCCCGACCGATGGAAGGACACCATGGCCCAGTTTTCTATTACCTTCTGGTGCTGCCTGTGATGTTCGCTCCTTGGAGTGTATGGCTGCTGCCCGTGCTGGTCGATGGCCTCCAACAGGCTCGCCGAGGCCATGGAGTAGTCTGCCCGTCCCCAGTTGGCTCCTCCACCGGAGCGCAACCGCCGTGTCCGACCGATGACAATCCCTCTGTATACCGCTTTATACTGTGCTGGATCGCTGCGTGGTTGGTGGTTTTTTCCGCAGCGGCCACCAAATTGCCCAATTACATTTTTCCGCTGTATCCGGCCCTCGCCTTGCTGACCGGCCGATGGCTTGCCCGCTGGCAGGCGGGCGGGTTGACCGTAGCCCCATGGGTGGTACGAACAGCTCTAGCGCTGTTTGCTTTGATAGGATTGGTCACCTGTGTCGGACTGATCGTGGCCCATCGTTGGTATGCCGGCTTGGCCTTCTGGTCGTGGTCGGGACTGCTTTTGGTGATAGGAGCGGCCACGGCCTACCGGGCCTGGCGACAGGGTAAACGCGTAGTTATGACCTATCGACTAGCAGTTGCTGCTGTTGCATTTGGGGCAGTCACTGCTGCCGGCATCCCTCTGGCTTTGGATCGCCATCGGGCACCTAAATTGCTGGTACAGCACAGTGGCATTGCCGACCCGTACCGGGACCTGCGAGTCGGTAGTTACCGCTGGTTCGCCCCCAGCCTTGTATTCTATAGTGGTCGGGAGGTGACCGTTGTGCCGGACGAGGCGGCTGCCCGCCAGTTCCTGGATGTTCCCACCCCTGCTTACCTTTTCCTGCCCGCATCTGTGTGGGAAGTTCTGTTACAGCAAGGGGATTTGCCCGCTCATCAGTGCCTGGCACGTCATTATGATCTGCTAGCCCGTACGGAAATTGTGGTGTTAGGTAATGCGGCTGTCGGACCTGAGTTATCGGGGCTAAAGCCTCCTCCAACAGTCCCTTCCCTTCAGCCGCAGTTGTCACCGGCAGACGAATTCCCATACCTTCGCTAATTTTATTTTGAGCAGCATACCCCCACTGATCTGGTCGTTCCGCCTAGCCTGCTACGACCAGTGTCCGAATCAGGTATCCCCCCCTCCATCCAGAACCATGAGCGATACCGAGTACGTCTGCCTGACCCTCCTAGCCGAGCCGGACGAAAGCCCAGAGGCTTTCCAGGGCCGCCTGACCCAACTGTGGACCGCGGTGCTACGGCAGCGACCGGACCTTTACGAACAGGTAATTGCCGAAGCGGTCACCTTCAACCAACACGCGGACCGACTAGCCCGGCAATATCTGGTGGCCCTGGATGCCATCGATGAATTACTTCAGGAGATCCAACGTCAACGGATGGCCTTTGCCCCCGTGGACCGCGACGACCTTTATTCCCGCTACGAAGCCAGCGGCCCGGAATGGTTCCAGATCGAACACTGATCCGAAATGTGAATCGACCCCATATGGAGACCTGTCATTGGCTGTCTCCATAAACCAGCCATTGATTCGAGAAAAGGACCTTCAATCGATTCAAAGTAGTTTGACACAGAGGTAAAAACAAGCTCGACAAATCGAGAAAGCCCTGCTTTCTAATCGTGAATTTAGGCTCCAGATCCCGGAAGTCCGCGGTTGTCTGGACTCTGGACAGTTTCGATTGTCAGCTCCGGCGGCCGAAGTTCTGAGTAAAGAAGAGCCGGCCTGCAGCATCTTGCAAGGCACTGACCCCGATTTCGGTGAAGTTCGGATTAAGAATGTTGGCTCGATGTCCAGGTGAACTCATCCAAGCGGCCATCACCGCAGCGGGACTGGTGTATCCGAAAGCGATGTTTTCGCCATAGCTGAAAGAACGGCTCCACTGGTCATAACCAGCGGCATCCAGGCGATCGATGATTGTAGGTCGGGTTGTACCAAACAGCGTGTGTTGATGGGCGGTGAATGGACCATAGCGATCACTAATGGTCACCATGTCGAGCGTGTGGAGGTAGGCTGCCTGGTTAAGCCGTCCGCTGACGGCAAGTGCTGGCAATCCGGCACGGGCCCGCTCCTGATTGACCAGTCGGATGATCTCCGCTTCGAAGGCACTGTTACCGCGATTGGGAGCAGGGCTGCCGTAGTTGCGCTGATCACCACCGTAGGTGTCCACCAGTTGATTGGTCCCGGCACCGCCAATTAACCGATCGATTCCCTGCCGACCATCAAGGTAGTCGTTGCCGTGGCCGCCGAACAGCACGTCGCTTCCGCTTCCGCCCCATAGCCGATCGTTACCTAAGCCTCCATAAATCGTGGCGGGCAACGCCGTATCATTGCGAACCAGGTCATCTCCTGCACCGGCGGAAACAACAATTCGCCGCACGGCGGCAGCCGCAAACGACTGCCCGGCCACACGCACCGTCCCGCCCTCCTGGCTCACCACAATCGTATCCGGTCCCTCCGTACCTAGTACGGTCAGGATGCCATTAAAGAAATTGACGGCTACCGCTGGGCAGTCACGCCCCTCCAGGCACTCCAGCCCTAATGAACATTCCCACGGCATGGAATGTTTCCTCAGCTCACCCCCTGGTTGGCTGAATGCCCCCTCCAGCCATCGATTCTAACTGGCCAGACACTTCCGCAACCCAGCCGCTCTCAAAATTTTAGCACAACCTTTGGCCATGGGTAATGAATGTTCAGAGTGCTCGAGCGGCAAGAGCCATAAGAGATGTATATTACCTCGTCATTTGAGGATCCGTACAAATTTTGTATCAAGACGACCATGCACTTGCTTTGAATAATGATACGAGCATCTGTCACACATTTTCTACAACTTTGGGGCATGCTGATGTAGCAAAGTACTCATTTTCCCTTGTCGTACCTCAAGCAACCTTGTAAGCTACAATTAGCAGTGGCAGTTTTTCTGCGATCTACAGTGTAGGCCCCCGCGAAATATACCCTCCAACCTGGACTGAAGGAGGCTGACGGGCCAGAAGATGGCATTTACAGAGCAGGAAATGAAGGTTTCTCCTTCCAAACGGGCACGTCATCCGTATCCGGCGACCCATGAGGCGAATGGTAGCCCGATCCTATCGGACGCGAACGGATTGCGTCCTAGTGTCTCCAATTCCGTGATTTCCCGGAGCTTCTTCGTTTTCGATGTGGGTGTAGCTGGTCAATCGCGTTTCATGAGCGTTGCCGCAAACGCACAAATTGCTGCCGCAGCAGCAGGAGGGAAGCTGGCTCCGGGACTATAAGGTGTTAAAAGTGGACAACCATCACCAATCGGCCCCGGAGCTCACCCTCCGGGGCCGATGCTTTTTGCCGACCAAAGTCCTGGCGAACCTTGCGACTAGTATCCCCAAAGCCCAGCATGCTTGGAAAGGAAGGTCGATTCATGCATTCCGATGTGACGGTGTCTCCACGGAGCAATCGCCCAAGTAGTACGTCGATACCTGAGCAGCCGGATGATAGCTACCCGGCGGTCGGGGCCTCGATCCACAGGTTGCCTCCTGGACGGTCGCGAAAATCTCTACGCACGACCGATTCGCCCATTAATTACTTTATTCAGACTGCTCTGGCCAACCCTGGGCTGATTTCTTTGGCAGCTGGGCTAGTGGACGAAGAAAGTCTGCCCTGCCAAGCAGTCGCGGCGGCCTGCGTCGCCGTCCTGCGTGACAAAGAGCGAGGACAGACGGCCTTGCAATATGGTTCGACCCAAGGGCTCCCCCGCCTACGCCAACTGGTCCTGGATCTGATCTGCCAAGCCGATGGTTGCAACCCGCAGCAATTAGGGTGCAGTGCAGACGACGTGGTCATTACCACCGGTTCACAACAATTGCTCTATCTGTTGGCTGAGGTGCTGCTGGATCCTGGTGACATTGTCATTACCGAGGCCCCCTCCTACTTCGTTTTCCACAGCGTCCTTCAAAGTCACGGTGTCGAAGTGGTTGGAATCCCCATGGACGCCGAGGGGATGAACCTGGAAGCCCTGAGCGAATCGCTGCAACGCCTCGAACGCCACGGACAACTCGAGCGGGTCAAGCTCATTTATACAGTAGACTACTTCCAGAACCCAACGGGCTGGACTCTTTCCGAAAAACGTCGCCCTCGACTGCTGGAACTCGTGCAACGGTTCAGTCGCCGGCAACGTATTCTGATCGTCGAAGATGCAGCCTATCGGGAACTGCGTTACGACGGCAACGACCTGCGCAGCATCAAAAGTTGGGATCAGACCAATAGCTGGGTAGTGTACGCTGGTACTTTTTCCAAGCCATGTGCTCCCGGTCTGAAAACGGGATTTGCCCTTGTGCCGCCTGACATACGGGAGCCACTACTGCACGTGAAGGGTAACCATGATTTCGGTTCGGCTCATCTGATGCAGCATGTGGTAGCCGAGCTGATCACTGCTGGGGCATATGCCCATCAGATACAAACGTTGCGAGGGGTATACCAGCACAAACGTGACTTGTTGTTGGCCGAGCTGGAACGGGCCTTTGGCGAATACCCTAACGTCTGGTGGAGTCGACCAGCTGGCGGGTTGTATGTCTGGTTGACTTTGGAAGGTGTAGATACCGGTCCTCAGGGGACCTTCGCGGCGGCGGCCCTGGCTGAGGGAGTGTTGTACGTGCCCGGGGAATTCGCGTATGTCGTGCCCCAAGGGCATCGCCCGCCGCATCACTCCTGCCGCTTAAGTTTTGGACTGGCCCGCCCCGAACAACTTCGCCAAGGCGTCCAACGGCTGCACCGGGCCTTCCAACGAACCATTTCCCGTTGACCCTCATCCGTCCCGACAGGTTTGCCTGAGCTAGGATGCCTTGCTAGTACCCGCTTGGTTCAAGACCAAATTCAAGTTCCCTCATTGCTGGGCAAGTTCGGAGCAAAATTGCGACAATTCAAGAGGAATTTTCCCTCGGATCTGGTTAAGGCAGGATGAAAATCTCGAATAGGCTAGATTTGTATGGGACTAAAGCGGCCGGTGGTGGGCGAGCCGTCAGGTGCAACTGAACTCCTCAGCCGTGTCAGAGGTGGTTAAAGTGGCGTATGATGATGATGGAGGTATGTGGCCGGCGCTGGGAAGGGGGCGCGTATGCGCATTGGCGTAATTAGCGATACGCATGACCGCTATGAGGCCATTGCCGAGGCGGTGCGCCGGCTCCAGGAACAGCGGGTCGAACTGATCCTGCACTGCGGCGACATCGAATCCGTCGAAGCGGTAGAGGCGTTTCGCGGTACCCCTACCTACTTTGTGTTTGGCAACTGGGATCGACGACGTAAAGAACTAGCAGCAGCCATAAAGGCGATTGGTGGCGTGTACTACGAAACTTTTGGCGTTCTCGAAATTTGTAACAAACGGATAGCCTGGCTACACAGTCACGAACGCCGCCACCTGAAGCAACTTGAGCACGCCGATTACTTCGACTATTTATTTTACGGTCACACTCATCTCCGCGAGCAGCATCGCACGGGCCGTACCCTGGTTGCCAATCCGGGCGCGTTGTTTCGAGCCAATCCGAAGACCTGTATCGTGGTCGACGTTATCACGGGTGAGATCAAACCGCTGATCATCGCCGGGCCAGCTCGCGGAAACGCGGAAGTGCTGGAAGAATGGTCGCCAGTTGTAGCGGGCGATTCAACGACTAGTCTCCCTTCACTGGTACCATCGGAACGTCCCTCGGCCTCCTCTCCTTCCTCCGTTTCCACCCCGGCTCTGTCGCCTCCCACGGCCGATCCTGCATGAATTGACTCACCCGACTTTCCAGACGCCGCTAACAGGGCAGAGTCATTCCCCCTTGACCGGGGTTTGCGCTTCGTGCTACGCTGCGTGCCGCAAAGGAAGTCCTACATAACTCCAAGGTGGGGGAGGAACGGAATGAAGAGGCTGAGTTACGGCATGCTCACAGGCGGCGGGGTGCTGATGGCCTTATGGGCCGCCGCTGCCCCCGTACAGGCAGGTCTGATACCTGTGCGGGTTTCGGTCAT
>JANWVV010000065.1 GCA_025055795.1 Gemmataceae bacterium | reverse complement strand
GCCGCGTGGTTATAGTAAAAATGCGTTCACAGGTCATTTGCTGTAATTATGGACAATAATTCTGGTGAAGTCAAACGCGGCTGGCAGTTTTTGGAAAACTTTTTTCACTTGTTCATAAGATCAGATATAATAACTGAACGATAGTACCTTACGTGAACTGCCTGTAGTGTCAAATGGTATATAATAATATGAACAAAAAATTTCGATCTGTCAAAGTGGTATTCGTTTATGGTCTGACGATAGCTATAAGGATGGCATATAATTGTAGATGAAATTAGCATTCAATTTGTATAGTCGCTACAGTTAATAGTGGACTGATGTTGTGAGAATCGGGAATGCAATCAATGGTGGGGGTCCGGCAAGCACATCAGGTTGGTTTTAAGCTAGCGAGCTGCACAAGATTTCGGTTTGGCAAGTAATTGCCTTCTAGATGTGTATAGTTTGTTTAGTTATATCAGTAGTCTGTGTTGAAATTGCAACATATTATGCAATTTGATAAATGTATAAAAAAACGAACTATCGCCAGGAATAGAATATTCAAGATGACGATGGAGCAAGGGTACGGAACCAATCGAGGGTGCGTTGCAGTCCTTGCTCGAAGGAGACAGTGGGCTGATAGCCGAGGTCATGTTGGATACGTCGGATGTCGGCGCGGGAGTAGCGGACGTCGCCGGGGCGTGGTGGTGCAAAAAAAGGCTGAATATGGGTATCGAGAAGTCGATTGAGGGCGTCGACTAATTGCAGGATCGAGATAGAGCGGCCGGTGCCGACATTGTAGGTGGTGGCCGGAGCGGGTAGGGAGGGAGCAAAGCCGGCGCGAAGCAAGGCCTGAACGGCATTGTCCACGTAGGTGAAATCGCGGGACTGGTGACCGTCGCCATAGATGGTAGGAGGCTGCTGGTGGAGCATCGCCTTGATGAAAAGGGGGATGACGCCGGAGTAAGGGCTGTCCGCCCGCTGGCGGGGTCCGAAGATGTTGAAGAAGCGGAGGGCGACGGTTTGTAGTCCGAAGGCGTGGGCAAAGGCATGGAGGTAGAGTTCGCCGGCGAGTTTGGCCGCGGCGTAGGGCGATTTGGGTTGCAGGGGGAGTTGTTCGTGTTGTCCTTCGGGGGTGCCTTCCTGGCCGCCGTAGGCACTGGAGCTGGCCGCGTAGACGATGCGCCGGACCCCGTGGCGGCGGGCCTGCTCGAGCAGTAACAGGGTGCCTGTCGCACAGGCGAGATGAGTGGCTGGCGGATTTTCGATAGAACGGGCAACCGAGGCCAGAGCGGCCAGATGAAAAACCAGGCGGACGCGTTGCAGGGCCGAGCGCAAAGCGTCGGGATCGGCTACAGAGGCCAGGATCAGCTCGGGTGGTGGTTGCAAATGAGCCAGATTGTCGCGATGGCCTGTGCTCAGATCGTCCAGAACCCGAACGCGATACCCTTGCTGATGTAAAGCAGTGACCAGATGAGAGCCGATGAAGCCCGCGCCGCCCGTAACCAGGATGACGTCGTCCATGCCGGATCCATCCGTGGATGTAACTAGGATTCCCGTGGGGGGTCAGCCGCCCGGGGAACGAGGCAAACCGCTTATGCAAGTCTAGTGTAGGACTGGCGAGCCGCAAGGAGAAGCAGGCGGGGCGTGCAACGAGAAGGTGGCGATTTCCGGGCGTGTGTTGAAGCGGAGTCGCCAGCCGAAGCCGATCCCCTTATTGACGTAGAGGTGTCCGTTTGGAAGGTGGAACAGTCCGGCGGCGTAGCGGCGTGCCTGCCGGGGCAGGGTGATGGGTCCCCAGCCGGGCCAGTTGACCTGGCCGCCATGGGTGTGGCCCGCCAGGATAAGGTCCCCGCGGTGCGGATGGATCAGCTCGGCGGTGCGGGGATTATGTGCCAGGATCAGACGAGGGGTGTGCGGACAGCAGTGAGCGAAAGTGGCCTGTGGATCGGCCATGCCGCTCCATAGGTCATCGATACCCGCTACCTGGAAAGCGGTCTGACGGTAGTGAAGTGTTACGGTGCGGTTGCGTAGCACCTGAATGCCGGCACCCAGTAAGGCCTCGGTGACGACCTGGTGCAGCCGAGGATGGCGACGCCAACCTAACGAGGTACGCACCGAAAAGTCGTGGTTGCCCAGTACGGCAAAAACCCCTAAGGGGGCCCGCAACTGGCCAAGCAGGCGGGCGACCGTGGAGACGTAACGATAACCTTTGTGGACGTAATCGCCGGTCAAGGCAATCAGATCGGGCTGCTCGGCCTGGGCCCGCGCCAGCGCTTCTTCCAGATAGTGCAGCGGCAGATGTTTGCCGCAGTGCAGATCGGTCAAATGAACGACACGCAGTCCATCTAAGGAGGCCGGCCAGCGGGGCAAAACCAGACGGTGACGGTTCACTTCCAGCCAAGTGGGTTCGATTCGGCGGGCATAATGCCAACGCGCCCAGGTCTGACCAACGAAACGGGCCAGATGCCCCGACCAGACGGACAACGGTGGTTGCCAACTACTCATGCTGCAAGCTACCTGTGGACCGTACGTCGAATCGCCCACTGCCGGGTGGCACGCTAGCCCCGTGCTTCCCAACGTGCGGAGCCTGTTCGAGAACGGCCTGGGAAGCATCCCCCGGGGCTGAACGTTGTCTTTACCCTCCACAAGGCAGATAGGGCAGTGACTAATCCTAGCCGGTCTGTCGGGATGATGCCAGCCGGCTATCCCCCGGGATCATCATATCGTTTCTAATTATCAGAGTAGCACCAGTGGCGATAGGATTCGGGAAGATCGGACGAAGATCTGGAAAAAAGCTCACGAAGCGATCGGGACCGGCGGAGGCGGTCCGAGCCGGGTTGGCGAGGGACACATGTCCACAGCTCAATCCTCGTCTTCGTCGTAGTCTTCGTCGTCGTAGTCTTCATCATCTTCGTCGTCGTAGTCTTCATCTTCTTCATCGAAGTCTTCGTCGTCGAGGTCATCTTCGTCGAAGTCTTCATCGAAGTCTTCGTCGTCGAGGTCATCTTCGTCGAAGTCTTCATCGAAGTCTTCATCATCTTCGTCGTCGTAGTCTTCATCTTCTTCATCGAAGTCTTCGTCTTCATCATCATCGTCATCGTCATAGGAGGCATAGAGGACGGGCGAGTTATCATAGGACTCGTCCTCTTGCATCAGCCCAGCCAGCAGCGGGGAGGCATGCGTTGGCCGTGGAGCGGCAAGCAGGGCGCGGAACAAGGCGTGTGTGTTCATGGACAGTTCCTCGATATAGGGGGCAACCACCATCGTGACCACCTGGTCAACGACGAGCGGTTGTAAACCACGATCCCATTTCAGATTGTGTCCACAATTTGGAGCGGACAATCCCCTTATACGAACGACCGGGGGTACAGGCTATAGCATCCGGCGAGCCAAACGCCGTTGGGACCCCTCGTCCCCCCGTCATCCAAGGTAGACGCTTCTTAGGAACGACCAGAAGGGGCGTCAAGGCAGAGATCGTTTTTTTCTTATTCGATGTAACTTTATGTCTGATAATAAGTTGTGTCAAAGTACCCAGCGGCTATCCCCGGCGATGTCTGCTACAGCTGCCCGTGCCAATTTCGCGGACAACCAGCATGCTCCGGGCACCAGCTCCCCCAGTCCCATTTACCTTCAATGCCCTCTCGTAAGTACTTACTCGTAACGGCTTGCCTGAACAGCTCGATCCACATGGAGATAATCTGCTTGACTTGAACGATCATATCCCTCAAGATAACAGTAGCCCGCCAGAGTTGGAAGTCATTGATCCCGCCTGGTGTTGATCGTTTGTGCTCCCCCACCCGCCTGAACTCAGAATATCCATGATTTTGCCCAAGCCAGTGGCGAAAGTATAGCGGGTTAAGCAGGCCGCTGGTGTTCAGTTATAACAGTTTTACAGCCAAGGCCAGGCAGGAAGATCGGGAGGCTGGTACCCATGAGGCATAAGTTGGTTGGTCGTGGCCAGGCTTTGGGCTGGGAAAGGTCCGGCCTGAGGATCAGCATGGCCGCTATAACGGTGGGACTGTTGGTCAATGGGTTTGGGCCATTGGCTTCTCCTGCCGGAGCCAGTGTGGGAGATGCCGGTCAGCCGACGAGGTCTGGGTACACCAGCGGTATCGCCGCTGTGCTAGGGCCAGCCGCATTGGTCCACGGTACTGCAACGACGACTGCTGCGGCTCCGGTATCGAGCACAGGCGGGTTGCAGCGGCTGGAAGTATATCCCGGGGAGGTGCGGCTGGATGGTCCCCGGGCCGAACAACGCCTGGTGGTGCTCGGGGTGCGGGGGGATGGCTCCGTTCAGGACCTGAGCCGGGCGGCGCAATGGCAAATTGAACCGGCGACGCTGGCAGTGGTTGACGGGGGCGTGATCCGACCCCGGCAGGATGGCCGAGGGACGTTGGTGGTGTCGGCCGGCGGGTTGGTTACACGCGTTCCCCTGGTGGTGGAACGGGCCCAGGCGGACCTGCCGGTGGAGTTCGTGCGGGAAGTGGAGCCGATCCTGACCAAGGCGGGCTGTAACAGCGGGGCTTGCCATGGCGCTGCCTTGGGACGGGGCGGATTCCGCCTGTCGCTGCTGGCCTTCGATCCAGCCTTCGATTATGCCCAGATCGTTCGTAGCAACGAGGGCCGGCGGATCGTCGTCCACGATCCGGAGCGGAGCATTCTGCTAGCCAAACCGGCCCTGGTGATGGACCACGCTGGCGGCGAACGCCTGCCCCGCAGCAGCCATGAATATGCTCATTTGCTCCAGTGGCTGGCCGATGGTGCCCCCGGACCAACCGGTAAGGATCCCGCCGTGGTCCAGTTGGAGGTTTTTCCTCCCCGGCGGGTCATGACGCCCGGTGAGCAACAGCAACTGGCGGTAACGGCCCTGTGGTCCGATGGCCGACGCCAGGACGTCACCCGCCTGACCCAGTTCGACAGCCTGAACGAAGGCGTGGCCCGAGTCACCCCCCAGGGACTGGTCACCGCCCAAGGGCAGGGGGAAACCCACATCATGATCCGCTTTGGTGGTCAGGCGGCCGTGGCCCAGATCACCCTGCCATATGCCCGCTTGAGCTCCTTCCCGGATTTCCCCGCAGCCAACTTTATCGATCAGATGCTGGTGGCCCGCTGGAAGGAACTAGGGCTGACCCCCTCCCCGCTGTGCAGCGATGAGGAGTTTTTGCGTCGGTTGCATCTGGATGCCATCGGGACCTTGCCCACGCCCGACGAGGTTCGGGCATTCCTGGCCGATCAGCGGCCAGACAAGCGGCAACGCGCGGTCGAGGCGGTGCTCCAGCGGGGCGAGTTTGCCGACTGGTGGGCCCTCAAGTGGGCTGACCTGCTACGCATCAACCGCAGCGACCTGCAGGAAAAAGGCATGTGGAGCTTCCACAACTGGGTACGCGCCCAGATGCGCGATAACGTGCCCCTCGACCGCTTCGTCCGTGAAATCATCACAGCAGAAGGCAGTACGTTCATGGACGGACCGGCCAATTTCTACCGGATCGGTCGCTCGCCGGAACAATGGGCGGAAAGCACGGCACAGATCTTTCTGGGCATTCGCATCGGCTGTGCCCGCTGTCACCATCATCCTTTTGAAAAGTGGAGCCAGGACGATTACTACGGCCTGACGGCATTTTTCACCCGGATAGGGACTAAAAACAGTCAGGAGTTCGGGCTGTTTGGCCAGGAAACCATCATTTTTGTCCGTCCCAATGGTGAGGCCCATCATCCCCGCAAAGGAACGGTAGTGCCCCCTTGTCCGCTAGATGGCGACCGGCAACGGTCCTGGGACGATCCCCTGGACCGGCGTAGTCGCCTGGCCGAATGGCTGACCGCTCCCGACAACCGGCACTTCGCCCGTAATCTGGCCAATCGCATCTGGGGTTACACCATGGGCCGTGGACTGGTCGAACCGCTGGACGACATGCGGGCTACCAATCCGCCCACTAATCCCCCCTTGCTGGAGGCCCTGGCCGACGAACTGATCCGCTCCGGCTATAACCTGAAGCACCTGTTGCGGCTGATCTTCACGAGCCGGGCGTATCAGTTGTCGGCCCAGGTGACCCCGGGTAATCAGGCTGACGCCACCAACGTTCACTTTACCCGACGGGTAGTCCGGCGTTTAACCGCTGAGCAACTCGCCGACGCGATCGACTTTTTGACAGGAAGTCCCGAGAAGTATCCGGGCTTGCCCTTAGGGACTCGCGCCATCCAGTTGCCCGATAGCGAAGTCCCCTCCTACTTCCTGGATACGTTTGGTCGTCCGGCCCGGCAGGTGCTGTGTGAATGCGAGCGGGTCAGCACGCCGAACCTGGCCCAGGCGATGCACCTGCTCAATGGGGCCGTCCTGCAACGCAAACTGGCCGATCCGAACGGCCGCATCGAAAAAATCCTGGCGGCCAAAATCCCACTGCCTCAGGCCATTGAAGAACTGTACCTGGCGGCCTGGTCCCGCCGACCTTCGCCCGACGAATTGAAAAAGGCCGAAAGCTGGGTCCGCTCGGCCCCCAGCCTCAAGGAAGGATTGCAAGACCTCGTCTGGGTCCTGGCAAACAGCCGCGAATTCCTGTTCAACTATTGATGCTATCTGCTGCTACCACTGCTGATACCGGCCGGAGTCGAGTGCTGGTTCCGGGCACAGCGCAAACGGCAGAGCAGACTGGGGAAAAGGCAACGGACACACTTGGAAGCCTTAGCGGATAACGTCCATGACGGCAGGCTCTTACCAAACCTTGGTGTACCCTCACTGGCGAAAAAGGAGGCGGAGCGGCTGGCTGGGCGGCCTGGTGGCCGCAGTGCTGGCCGGTAGCCTGGTCTGCGTCAGTGCGGGAGAAGGCTGCGGACAGGCGTCGTCGACGCCGCCGGTGGCTGCGGGCTCCTCGGAGGCAGCACCCACTTACTGGCACGACGTCCGCCCGATTCTCCGTAAACACTGTACCGTCTGCCATAACGAACGACGACTGGATGATCCAGCCATCTCTGCTGGCATCGCTCTGGATCAGCCGCAGCGGATCCGCCAGGCACAGCGGCAGGGTCAGGCCGTGGTGGTGCCCGGTCAACCGGAGCGGTCACTGCTGTATCAGAGTCTGGTTACCACAGACGTTCGCAAGCGGATGCCGCTGGACGCTGATCCGTTGTCGGCAGGGGAAATCGCCGTGATTCGCCGCTGGATAGCGGCAGGCCTGCCGGAGGGGTCGCGACCGGAGCCAGCAGCGGAGGCTTCGGCCACGGCGGGGTCGATCCGGGCCGTGCGGGCCTTACCCGTGGTCCTGCCCACGCGGGCCAGCCCGCCACCAGTGCTGAAGCTGTCGGGCACCTTGGAACTGCTGGTGCCGATCGGACCGCTACCGCCGGTGACCGCCGTGGCGTTCAGTCCGGACGGTCAGCGGCTGGCCACGGGGAGCTACGGCCGGGTTACCCTATGGGATCTGAACACGGTACGCCCCGTGTGGATGAATACGCATGTGCTTGGGATGGTGCATGACGTCAAGTTTTCTCCTGACGGCCAGACGCTGGCCGTGGCCGGGGGTCAACCCTCGGTCCGGGGCGAGGTGCGGCTGCTGGCGACGGACACGGGCCGGTTGCTCCGCACCTTGGGCGGCCACCGCGATGCAGTAGCGGCTGTTGCCTTCAGTCCGGACGGTCGTCTCCTGGCCTCTGCCAGCTTCGACAAAACGGTACGCCTGTGGGAACTTGCCAGTGGCCAGGTGCGCCACGTCTTTACTGGCCATTCCGACTTTGTATACGGCGTGGCGTTTGACCCTGCAGGCCAGTGGTACGCCACGGCCAGCAAGGACCGGACCGGCCGGCTGGTCCGTGTCGATACTGGCCAGAGCCAGTTGACCTTCAGCGGCATGAACGATGAGGTGCTGGCCGTGGCCGTTCATCCTGGCGGCAAACTGGTGGTGACCAGCGGTCTGGAGCCGCAGTTGCACTGGTGGGACGCTCAGACGGCGGAGCGGAAAAACCGCACGGCGGGTCCGGGCCAGGCCGTGCACGAAATCGCCTTCGATGCCTCCGGCAATCTGTGTGTTGTCGCTGGTGGAGATGGTACGCTGCGGCTGTACAACGGCAGCAATGGGGGCCTGCTCCGCTCGACCCGGGTGGCCGACGTGGTTTTCGCCGTGGCCGTGGATGCCAAAGGAGAGCGAGTCGCCACGGGCAGTTCGGATGGTCTGGTCCGGTTGTGGCAGGCCGCCGATCTGCGTCCGCTGCTGATTTTGTGGAGCGGCCGGGACGACCAATGGCTGGCCCTTGCTCCGGAAGGCTACTGGGTGGCGGCCGAATCGCTGGGGCAGCGGGCGCAGTGGCAAGCCGGGGGGCGTCCGCTCACGGACCGCCAGATGCTGCAACCGCTGTGGAACAGCGAGGCCCTGCGTCAGGCAGCCCGGGGCGGCAAAGTAACGCCCCCCACCTGGAAATAAAACCTCCGCCAGCCCAAAGGACCTCAAGAGGAGTCTTGGGTCTTTCCCCTTGACCGAACGGCCTGCCAGACGGCAACGTATGCACTCGTATAACGACAGCAGTGGCGGTGCACCTGCCGGAGATAACCGGCAAGGGAACGCCGCCACGAGATCGATGACCTGCTTGTGCACAAGGAGAGCGAATTCATGAAGGAGTGGACGTTGCGTCTGGGTACTTTCGTCTTGCTGCTAGGTGTAGCCGGAACCTTGACGGCTCAAGATCCTAAGGGGGCAGCCGCTGCGCAAGCCCCCCAGGCGTCGCAACCGCCCAAAGCGGCTTCCCCGGATGCCGATGGATACTTTCCCCTGACACCGAAAACCAAGTGGATCTACAAAGTACAGGATCAGACTGTGGAGGTACTGGTCGACAAAAACGAAAAGTTCAAGGAAGAAACCTGTACCAAGGTGGATACTCTGGTTAGCGGCAAGGTGGTGGCTTCGGAACTGTATTGCGTGCGGAGCGACGGGCTGTACCGCGTCAAGGTGAAAGACGACGAGATCAGTCCGCCGGTGCGGGTGCTGGCCTTGCCCATCCAGAAGGGGTACGTCTGGGACGTCAACAGCAAGGTTGGGGCCCAGGCGGGCCAATTGGTCAGGGGCAAGTTCCAGATCGTTAACGACAAGGAAAAGATCAAAGTGCCTGCGGGCGAGTACGAAGCCGTGGTGGTCGAAGGCGTGGACATGGACGTGGCCGGGACCAAAACCACGGTGCGACTGTGGTTTGTCAAAGGGATCGGTCTGGTCAAGCTGACCTACAAGATAGCCGACACCGAGTCGACCCTGGAACTGGAAAAGTACGAACCGGCGACGAACCGCGGCTAGCGGCAGCCGGCCGCAGGGGAAAGGGTCGGCCAGGCCGTCGCCGGGCAGGGGAGTACCTATCATGCAACCATGGCATGCGACAGGGGCGCGATGGCTTGCACTGAGTTGCACCGGCCTGTTCGTGGTGCTCTCGCCGCCGCTGGCTGCGCAGACCTCCTTCCCGATGCTCAGTCATGCCCATCCGACCGCGGCTGCCCGCGGCACCAGCCAGGAAGTGACCCTGTATTGCAACGGCGGCTCCCTGGTTGATCCCCTGGCTGTGCTCATCGAAGGGGCCGGGGTGACGGCCGAAATTGTCCCTCCCAAAGACGCCCCCAAAACTGATCCCAACGCCCCGCTTCCCAATGTCCGCCAACTGACCGTTCGCTTCCAGGTCGCTCCGGATGCCCCCTTGGGTGTCCGGGAGTTCCGCCTGCGGACGGCCCACGGCGTTTCCACCCTGGGGCAGCTCCTGATCGTCGACGCACCCGTTATCACGGAAAGCGGCAATAATACCGCCCTGGACAAGGCGCAGACGGTACCGGTACCGGCCGTGGTCTGTGGCCGGATCGACCGTGCGGAAAACGTTGACTATTATGCCTTCCCGGCCCGGGCCGGGCAGACGCTCACCATCGAGGTGCATGCCGCCCGACTGCAGGACAAGATCCACGACCTGCAAAAGCATATCGACCCGCTGGTGGTCGTCTACGATCCGTCCGGTCGGGAACTGGCCGCTAGTGACGACGGCCGCTTTGCCGATCCGTTGCTCACCTTCACACCGCCGGCCGATGGCCTGTACCGTCTAGCCATCCGCGATGCGAAATACGACGGCGATTCCCGCTGGAGCTACGCCCTGACCATTACCGATCGTCCCTACGTCACCCAGATATTCCCGCTGGGTGTACCGCCCAATACCGCGGTCACCTTCGAACCGGTCCTGGCGGGTAAGGACCGGCCCCGCTGGACGGTGACGACACCGGCTCGCCCGGGACTGCACACCGTGTCACTGCGTCCCCCCGGTACCCCCTACGACACCAATCCGGTTCCTTTGGTGGTAACCACGCTGCCGCTGGTGCTGGAGCAGGAGCCCAACGACGCACCGGCGCAGGCCCAGCCCCTGCCCGTTCCCGGCGGAGTCAACGGCCGTATCGGCCAGCGTCGTGACCTCGATTACTTCCGGATCCCGCTGAAAAAAGGGCAAACCATCACTGCGGAAGTCTTTGCCCGCCGCTTCGGCACCGAGCTGACCAGCCGACTCGACGCCCAGCTCGAATTGCTCTCACCTGATGGCAAAAACGTACTGGTCAGCAACGACGATCAGTCGTCGGCTATGAAGGACAGCGCTCTTTCCTTCACGGCACCCGCCGACGGGGACTATCTGTTACGTTTACGCGACTTGAACAACAAAGGCGGCGAGGAATTCGTGTATTTCCTGCAGGTGGATCTGGCTCGTCCCGATTTTGCACTGAAGGTCGACCCGCCGATCGCCATGATCGGTCCCGGGGCCCGGACCGCCTGGTACGTGCACCTTACCCGCCGCAACGGTTTCAACGGACCGGTGACAGTGACGGTGGAGGGGCTGCCCTCCGGCGTCACGGTCAATCCCCTGACCATTCCGCCTAACATGACCCAAGGCCTGCTGGTATTGTCGGCGGCCGACAAGGCGCCTGTGGGGGGCGGCATCGTCCGCGTGGTCGGCAGTGCCACGCTTGCGGCTGCCGATGGAAAACCGGAAACGTTGCATCGCGAGGCGACCGCCTACGAGGAGATTTACCTGCCCGGCGGCGGCCGCGGACGCTGCGACGCCCGCATGCTGGCCGTGGCCGTCACGCAGACGACCGACATCCTGCGGGTGGAGGTTCAGCCCCCGCGCCTGGTCCTCAAGCCGGGGCAGGAGGTCACCTTGGAGGTGGTCGTCCAACGGGCGCCCCGCTACGCCGGTAAACCGGTCACCCTCGATGTCATGCTCCGTCACCTGGGGGCCGTGTATGGCAGTCCTTTGCCACCGGGAGTAACTCTGGTCGAGGGCAAAAGCAAAACCCTCCTTGGTGCGGGCGATCGTGGCACCATTACCCTGCGGGTAGCTCCCGATGCCCCGGAATGCACCGACGTCCCGGTCTCGGTACTGGCCTTCGTCCCCATTAACTTCGTGGTCAAAATCGGCTACTCCAGCGCCCCTATTCTCTTGACCGTCCAGAAATAATACCACGCTCCGCTCGGTTCGCCTCGGGTTGACCTGAAAATCTACCGATGCGGATATTCGGCACCCTATTGGTAAAAAAGTGGCATGCACCGCTCTACGCTACTTTTTGCCAATAGGGAATCACCTGTTTTGTTAGCCCGTGTTCAGTCAGCGAACCATGGGAAACAAGGCCAAGTAGCGTTTGTCGGCACAGGCGAGAAATGAGCCAGAATAACGAAGTGGGGGCGGATGCGGGCTGATCAAAGTTGCCAGGTATCCGGGGTTTCTGGTTTCTTTCTGCTCCGGAGACGAGGCCAGGTGGGGCCATCGGGACGATGGCTGTCTTGCCGAGGCTCCTCTGGGGTGGTTTGGTCCCAGCGGACAATCGTGGCGGCCTCCTCGTCGCTGGCTGAGGTGTCGATCGATTCGGCAACAGGTTCCTCGCGACGCCCACCGAGCCCTTCGCGGGCTCGCAGCACCAGCTTCAGGGCCACCTCGGGGAATGGAAAATGTTGCCGCAGGGTCCGACTGAGATAACGCAGGTACGACTCTTCAAATAGTTCCGGACCATTGGTAAATAGCACGAACGTAGGTGGATGGACACCGACCTGCGTCGCATAGTAGATCTTGGGAACGCGGTTGAAGCGGAGGGGCGGGCTGTAGGCCTCGAGAGCCTGTCGCAGGACGCGGTTAAGGTCACCCGTGCTGACCCGCACCCCCGCCTGCTTGTGGAGCTGCTGAGCTAGTTGCAAGACACGCAGAACGTTTTTGCCGTTGCGGGCCGTGATGAAAGCAATGGGCACATACTCGAGCATGGGGAAGACCCGGCGGACATAGTCGGCCATGCGTTCCGTGGTCAGCACGTTTTTAACCAGGTCCCATTTGTTGATGACAAAAATGGCAGGCTTGTGTTCCTGCAAGATGTAGTCGGCCAGTTGTTTGTCGACCCGCCCGATGCGGTGACGGGCATCGAAAAAGTGCAGGACCACATCGGCCCGGCGGATGGAACGCTGGGCCCGGTGCAGACTGTAAAACTCGATGTCGTCGGCGATGGCCGAACGCTTGCGGACGCCCGCGGTATCGATCGCCAGGAAGGTTTTGCCGTCGCGCTGGAAGCGGACGTCGATGCTGTCCCGTGTGGTGCCGGGGACTTCGGAAACGATGACACGTTCGGTCTGTGCCAGACTGTTGATAAAGGTGCTTTTGCCGACGTTGCGTCGGCCGACGATGGCCAGCTTGAGGGCTACGTCTTCCGGAGCGGTGCTGCCAGCCTCGGCAGGCAGGCGAGCGAGGATGGCTGCCAGCAGCTCGTCTTTGCCCCGCCGTTGTTCGGCCGATACTGCTAACGGGTCGCCAAAGCCCAGGCGGTAGAATTCGCCCACCTGAGCCGCCAGGGCCTCGGTATCGGCCTTGTTGGCCACCAGAATAACAGGTTTGCTCCAGGGCCGCAGGCGTTCGGCTACCTCCCAGTCCAGAGGGGCCAGACCACTGCGCACGTCGACGACGAACACCACCACCGCAGCCTCGGCCAAAGCATAATTGATCTGTCGCTCGACGTCGGCACTCAGATCGTCGCGATCGACGATACCCACGCCGCCCGTATCGACTAGTTCGAAGTAGCGTCCCTCGGCCTCGACCACGGTGGCCACGCGGTCGCGGGTAACCCCGGCGGTCGGATCAACTATACTGATGCGCCGACCGGCCAGATAATTAAACAGCGACGACTTGCCGACGTTCGGCCGACCGACAATCGCCACTACCGGCAGTTGGGCAGCGCCGCTGGACATGGCAGGATCCCTCTTGGTCCTCTGCAGCAGGATGCAATTATTGTACACTCTAGCAGTGGCCAGGGGCGTTGAGCAGCCATCGCACGTTGCGTTGTTAGCCCGGATCTTTCTACCATGCACGGAAGAGAGCCGCAGGACCAGCTGATTGATCCAGCCAAAGGGGTGTCTATGACACGTTGTGAGCAAGGCTACGTGTGTGCGGTGTGTGGCCAGGAGGTGGAGGACCTGAGCCAATCGGCTCTGTATCTGCAATTGTTGTTGGGGGAGGTGCCGCCGGAGGAATTGCTCCGTCATCCCGAGTGCCACATTCGTTGCCTGCCCGCCGTGGCTCAATACATCGTGGATCCCCTGTTTCCACCGGTCGTCTGCAAAGGGGCATTTGCCAAAGAGCACCTGGACCCCGATTTTGTGCGAAGTGAACAGGAGCGGATCACCGCGGCCTGGCGGCAGTTGTACCAGTACGCCCAAGCCGGGGGCAGCGTGCCCGCTTTGATCGTAGCAGCAAGGGGTCACCTGCCACACTCCAAAGATGTGACACTTGCACCCTCTCACCCACCAGGAAACAGGGAATAAGGCCGCCCGGGGGATCATTCCTTGCAAAAAAGCAACAAGCCAGCCTTGCAGATGGGATGGACGAGCCTGGGCCTTCGAGAGAGTCAATGTGACGGGCGTACAGGCGTACCTGGAGTTGGTGAGGCAAGGGGCGAAGCCGCAACGGATCGGGCAGAGGAGGCCTTGGGAGAGTCCGCTCCGAGGTGAACTGAGTCAATTGCGGAGGAGAGGCCCGCTCGCTGCGACGCCGAGCCGCAGACCGGGGGACTGAACGACGGGGGCCGACGCCTGGCGAATCGGCCGGCCACTACGGCATCGGTCAAGAAAATGGCTACAGCCAGCCAGACGCACCCAAAGGATGCCAGCCGGGCAGCATCGAGGACTTCCCCAAGCACAAAGACGGCTATGAGCATCTGCACCGTAGGGGAGATGAACTGCAGGAAGCTAACGGTCAGCAGGGGCAAGCGGCGCAAGGACAAAATGAAGGCCAACAGAGGAGCCACCGTGACCACGCCGCTGAACAGGATCCAGGCTGCTGCCGTCAGGCTGGTGGTCAGGTGATTTTCCCCGCGACTGGCCAGCCAGAGCAGATAACCGCTGGAGAAGGGGAGAAGTAAGAAGGTTTCCACGGTCAGTCCGACCGCACTGTCGACAGGGGCCTGCTTGCGGACCAGACTGTACAAGCCAAAGGTCAGCGGCAGGGCAATCGCCAGCCAACTGAAGCGGCCGGTAGCGACCACGGGGATCAGGACTGCCACCGCGATAAGGGCTAAGGCCGGGTAATGGGCCGGCCTTAGGCGTTCCCGCAATACCGCGGTGGCCAAGGCGGCGTTGACCAGCGGCATCATGAAGTACCCGAGGCTGGCTTCGGTGACCCGATCGGTAACCGTGGCGTAGATGTATAGCAACCAGTTGCCGGCCAGCAGGGTGGCAGAAACAGCCAGGGTCAACAGTAAGGAGGGATCGCCTACCGCCCGGCGTAACTGCTGCCGGCCGCGCATTCCTCCAATCAGCAACAGCAATAGGGGTAGCGACCAGGTGATGCGTTGGGCCAGGATTTCGCCGGCCGACAAACCATAACGTTTCAGCACGGCAAAGTAGAGCGGTACCAGCCCCCACCAGCTGTAGGCCAGAAAGCCCCACAGCAGGCCGCTGCGGAGTTGGGTGGTCGGGCTCACGGCTGGGTTCCCCTGGCTGGTACGGCTGGGTGGGGCGTTACTCCTAGGGCACCCTGCAGGGCCCGGGCGGTCAACTGGTGGAAGTAGTAATTGCCGTTTTCCCGTTGCACGCTGAAGCGACCGGCCCGGTAGCTGCGGCTGCGCAGATTCCGTTGCACCTCCTCGCACACCGCCATGTCTTCCCGTTGTACTTGTTCGGTCACGGCCAGACTTTCCCGGATGAAGTCGGCCGGTGTTCCCGGGGCGAAATACAGGTCGAAAATAACCCGGCAGCGGTCCACCTCCAGCGGTACCACAATGTTGCAATCCATAACGCCCGGGTAGAGGTTGAACATGACGTTGGGATAGACCCACCAGTAGGCGGCCAGGTCGCCCACCCGGGTTCGCCCCGCCGCTCCCTCGCCCGCCTTGAGCGGGCTGGATTGCAACACCGTGTTTCCAGCGCAGGTGGTGGTGTAGTCTTTATAGTCCAGCACGCCGGCCAGATCGGGGTGCACCGTGTTGACGTGGTAGCCGCCGTCGAGGTAATTGTCGACGTATACCTTCCAGTTACAGGCCACGTCGTAGCTGCGGCGTTCGTGCCAGACCTGCTGGCGGAACGGATCGCCGCGTTGCTGGACCCACTGTGGCAGCGGCGTGAGAAACTCTTCCAGGCTTTGCCGCGGTGGCTCCAGATGGACCCATACGTACGGGCCCCATTCCGCTACGGCCACAGGCGGCAGACCCTGAGTTTCACGGTCGAAATCCTCGACGCCGGCAAATTCGGGCAATCCCCGCAGCCGACCTTGCAGGTCGTAGGTCCAGCCATGATAGTGGCACCGTAACTTGCTGCTCTGACCGTGTTCAGCGGTACACACCCGGGCTGCCTTATGCCGGCAGACGTTGATGAACGCCCGTAACTGGCCGTCCTCACCTCGCACCACGACCACCGGCTCACCGGCCACGTCGAAGGTCAGATACTGTCCAGTGTCCTGGACCAGTTCCCGTCGGCCCACCGCCTGCCAGGTACGGGCAAAGATCACCTCGCGTTCCAATTCGGCCACCGCGGGGTCCAGGTACCACTCCTTGGGCAGGGTCCATGCGCGGCTCAAAGGGCGTTCCGGGTCGTAATCGGCTAGCAGCGATCGCAACCGTTCGTCCGCTTGCCATCGGGTCATGGTAGTTCCCATCATTGCTGTCTCCGCATTCGATCAGTGCCCGGATCGAAACCCTCGGGCAGGCAATTCCTTTGCTATCGGGATCATGGCTGGCCACGGTCTTGTTCGTCCCACCGTTGTGCCGGAACGTTATGATAGCCTGGTCAGGCAGCAGATCGGCCTGGACGAGGTAGTTCGGACCGGCCGGGGAACAAAGTCAAATCGTCATGGCGGAAAAGCCGCCGTCAACCACGATGTTTTGACCTGTGACAAAACCGCTGGCTTTTTCGGAGGCCAGCCAGATGACGGCACCGGCCAGTTCTGTGGGTTGTCCGAAGCGTTGCATGGGCGTATGACCGATGATGGCCCGGCCCCGTTCGGTGTATCCCCCTTGCTCATCGTAGAGTAGCCGACGGTTCTGCTCCGCCGGGAAAAAACCCGGGCTGATGGCATTAACACGGACGCCGCGACTGGCCCATTCGCGGGCCAGCCATTGGGTCAGGTTCAGCACAGCCGCTTTGGCCGCAGAATAGGCCGGTACCCGCGACAGGGGAGTCATACCGGCCAGCGAGGCGATGTTGATCACGCAACCACGGCCTTGGGCCAGCAGTAGCTCCCCGAACACCTGGGTGGGTAGCAAAACGCCTCCGACCAGGTTCAAGTCGAATACCGTCCGCCAGGCCTCCAGCGATAGTTTGCAGAAGTCACCGCCGGGGGGAATGGTCGCTTCCGGACGGTTGCCGCCGGCCGCGTTGACCAGCACGGTGGGACTGCCCAGGTCTGCTAGGATCTTGTCGCGGGCCAGCTGTAGGCTGTCTCGCTCCAGGGCATCGGCATAGACAAAAACCGCCCGACCGCCTTGCAAACGAATGGTTTCCACCCGTTCGCGACCGCGTTCTTCGTGGCGTCCGACGACAGCTACCGCGGCCCCCGCTCCGGCCAACGCCATGGCCATCGCCCCGCCCAACACGCCAGTGCCGCCGATAACCACGGCCACTTCGCCTTGCAAATCGAACAATCCATCCTGCATCGTTGCATTCTCCGAGCTGCCCGCACCGGCAGTAACGCCCCCTTACAGGAACTTTATAACGAATACCGCCACCCGCCGTCCGCCACCCACTGATGCTTGCCCCTTTTCTCAAGGCTGTTCGATCAATCGCATTGTCATTATTCATCATTTGAATATTAGTACCTTAATATATCTAAAATATTTTAGAAGGCGAATTTTTTCTTAAATATCCATATATAAATTTGATATAGAATATCCGTTTTCAAATGCATAAAATGCTAAAAATATGATTTTTCCATTCTGGAGTTGTCAACACAAGCCAAACCATGCAATGAAAAAAAGCGGTGGGGCAGGCAAGTGACAACTTACATTCCGAACTAACTCTTAAACTGGTAGAATCTCGGTGAAGCGAGAACGACAAGTGACGAGGTAGCCTAGTTATTAAGGGCTAGAGGTACTTCAGAATGCGGGTTGTCTTAGCAGGT
>JANWVV010000064.1 GCA_025055795.1 Gemmataceae bacterium | reverse complement strand
AGGTTCCTCAGCCTCTTGCGGCCCCGACAACAAACCAGCGATAGTACCGCTTGAACCTTGATAGCGTCAGTACATTTTTGACAAAAAACTGTCCCTGCAATACTGATCTTTTGTTAATTTACATAGGATTTTCCGCTTGGTAGAACACTCGGCACAAAATCCCACGTGGCAAGTTTGCCCACAACGGGACACGTTACAGCACAATTAGCCAGAACAACTTGAGAGTCAATCGGATAGGCTTGAAAAGCCTAGAAAGCGTATGATCGAAGTATCGACAGTGGGCAGGGAGGGATTCGAACCCCCGAAGGCCATAGGCCGCCAGATTTACAGTCTGGTGCAATTGACCGCTCTGCCACCTGCCCTCAAATTAGTCAGTTTTCCTGTTTCTTTCCTTCCACTCTCGAAGAGGGACCAGCCTCCAGTAACTAATTTCTTACATAAGTTTATGGTTCTTCAGGGCAATTGTCCAGTCCCTTAGTTTGCTAGGCAAAACGGCATCGTATGCAGCTAGGACCAGCCACTAACGATATTATTTCCCGTAGTCATTCAGACGCATCGACTCTGACAAAATCAGTTAGCGAAATGAGACGATTTAGTTCATATATATACATTTATCCCATTTGTGCCTTCGTTGAGTCTAAGGGCGAACCAGTATGCTGTGTCAAACGTTTTTGAACAAGGGAGAGGTTGTTTATGCTACCAAGTGATTGGCGTTACGTCATTCGATGCCAGACCCCCGCTTGTGGAGCTTTGGCCGTTTACAAGGTAGCTGCCGCCTGGAGTGACGGAGTGACGGACGAGTTGAAAACATACGCGTTGACGTGTCCATCATGTCTGCCCTACTGGTTTGAGCAGGCATGTCGCAAACAAACGTTGTGCCGATTGGCCCATGGGGAAACGTTGGCCAAACCGGGGATATACGAATTGTCTCCTGGCAAACGCGATCGAGAACTCGCTCGCCGCCATGATTTGGAGGTGCAACTCCTGACGAACGCTCCAAATCCGGCACCATCCCAAACCACTACATAGCGTCCTTGTTAGTATTTTTCTACCATTCCCTGATGTGCTATTTGTCCGATGAACAATTGCTTGATATGAAAACATTATTAGTATGTCTGTATTCTTAGATAGCCTAATCATATTTAGATAATTCAGCTCACTTCGTGGTCTGATACGATGTGCGGTAGACGCTCGTTCACTCCCTGGAAGGGTATTCCGAGTTTTTCTTTTAATATTCAGCTCACCACATTACTTCCTAGACGCACATCGCTACACCCTAAGCACAGCCACGTTGTGCAAGTGCTGCACACTTGCTTTGCTTATATTCAAGTCTTTAGGTGGTTATGTCACAATGTTCTAGTGATGAAGGAGCTTCCTTGCATTTCAGGCACAGGTTTTGCTGGCTATTGCCTTTCGTGTTGTCTCAATGCGTCCTAAACCGCCAGTTTCTTTGGACAAAGAAAGGGGATTGTCCATGATCCGCGTGCATTTGTCCCATCGTGGGCTGAGATCAGCTGGTATCATCACTGTACTATCTCTAGCTTGCATGTATTGGTCTGTAGCAGATGAGCCCGCACCGTTGCGAATAGCCCCCGCCGGTCAACAGCCACCGCAACTGCCCAACGAGGCTCAGGTAATGCGGGTCAAACTGCAACGTGCTCAGCTCATCCTGCAAGCCCTGACGATGGAAGATTACAAAACCCTGCAGGAAAATGCCGAATCCCTAGTACGTATCAGTAGGGCCACTGAGTTTTTACGAGCCTATAAGACGGAAGAGTACGAATTCCAGGCTTTGGTCTTCCAAAAGGCCGCGGAGACACTCGCCGCCAAAGCTAAAGAGAAAAACATTGACGGAGCCACCGTTGCTTATGTGGACATGACGATTAGTTGTGTGGCTTGTCATAACCATTTCCGCGGTCGGAAACGAGACTGATACAGGATCTGTAGACACGCGGTTAGATCGTGCCGTAGCTTAATTCCGGTTACAACCACTTTTGCGCTCTGCAAAGGAATCCTCGACAGCAATAATCCAGCACAACAAACAACAAAAAACGAGTCTAGTTTGTGCGGAAACCTTCGCTAAGTATCTGGAAATCTGCACTTATGTGACTTCTGCCCAAAACAGATTTGGTTTACATATCATTTCTATTAGACTAACATCACTAATAGACTAACATCACTAAGTATTCGCACGTACAAGTAAGCACTCGTCGCGGAGCGGGCAGTGTAGTTTACTGCATGGGACAACCTTGCCGGTGGCGTTTGTACTGAGGAGCGACTATCGATTAGGCTAAGAGAAGATTAAGTTCCTACTCTAGCAACGATAATGGCATCGGAACACAGGGCTGTACGATTCCGGGCAGCGTCGTCGAGGCAGTCATTATGTCTTTATTGGATTGATGCACCAGTAAGGTGGCAGAACCCTGGCGGATGAGCTCACTCATTGCCAAAAATTACAAACCTTTAATTGGGGCCCGATTATGGAGATTCGGCCGGCTCGCTCGATCTTTTCGGCCGCAACTGGTTTCATCCGGCGTGGCGGCTATGACTGGACGTGCAACCCGTACATTGGTTGTACTTATGCTTGTTCGTATTGTTATGCGATGTTTTTGCCGCAGAACCGGCGTCCCTTGAGTGAGTGGGGCCGTTGGCTGGTTGCCAAGGCTAATGCGGTTGCTTTGGCTCAACGTTTTGCTCCGAAGGTAGCCGGCCAGGCCATTTACATGGCAAGCGTTACCGATCCATATCTGCCCGCAGAGCGGACACTTCGCTTAAGCCGCGGTATTCTGGAAGCATTGATTCCGTATCAGCCGCGGCTGACGGTGCAAACACGCAGTCCGCTGGTGGTGCGGGACATCGACCTGCTCCGTCAGTTCCGTTACGTCGGGGTCAATCTGTCGATCACCACCGATTGTGAAGAGATCCGTCGCTGTTTTGAGCCCAAAGCCCCGCCTCTCGAGGAACGTTGGGCGGCAGCTCGTTCGCTGCGTCAAGCCGGTATATCTATCACTTTGTGCATTACTCCGACGTTGCCTCTGCGTGATCCGGAGGCATTCGCTCGTCTGATTGCAGCCTTCGGACCTGAGGTCGTCGTGGTTCAGGATTTCGAGGAGTCCCACGGCTGCTTCGGAGCTGATACGGGGCCCCGTGCTCGACAACTCCTTAAGCATTTTGACTGGACAGCCGATCATTACTACCGTTTCCGCGACATCCTTCAGCGCTACCTGAAAGTTTATGAGGGGGAAGCCGGGTTTTTCCCACCTGGGCCTCGACCCTCTAGCGACACAACCACGTCTCACTCGCCGCCAACCGCGCAATCGACCCAGTCCCGCCGTCATACCCTGCCTTTGTTTTCATGATGATGACCGAAATCGTATCATATCATACTAAGGCAAGCGCAAAAGAAATTTTGATAGGACAATCGACTGGTCCATCTACATCGATCAAAACAAGGCTGATGATTTAAGTAAGTTTTCCGCGCTGAGACGAATCAACTTCGGGTGCTGGTAGCGGCGATCAAGCAGCTACCCGAGACACCGCCGATGTTTGTGCAGCTATGGACGCCGTCGCTAGCTTGGCGGCTGTGCGACCGCATAGGTGGTCGTAAAAGTCTTCGAAGCGTCGCAACATAGCTTGCCGGCTGTACTCCTGCTCGACACGCCGTCGGGCCGAAGAACCATAGGCCGCTGCCTTAAGTGGTTGCTGCAATAGCTCCTCGATGCCGGCTGCCAGTGCATCTATGTCTCCAGGCGGCACGATCAGGCCATCCCGGCGATGCCGTAGTACCGTCGCATTGGCACCCACGTCGGTGGCCACAATGGCTCGGCCGGCAGCCATATATTCCAGCAAAGCATTGGACATGCCCTCAGATAAGGAGGGGAGAACCGCTATTTCAACACGGCGGAGAAACGCCGGCACGTCCTCAATAGGTCCATGCAAAATGAAACGCTCACGTATGTTAAGCTCTTGTAGTGTTTGTTCCAACTCTGGACGCTGTTCGCCCTCGCCGGCGACCTCAAAGACCAGGTGCGGATAACGCGGGAGCAATTGGGCGGCTGCCTGCATTAGTCCTTTGATGTTTTTAACCGGTCGTAGATTGGCTACACAACCCACCCGGACCCGCTTTTTTGTGGTATCTGGTAGTAAAAAACCGCGAAAGCGTTCCGTCTCCACACCATTCTCTAGCACCACTATCCGATCAGGACGGTATCCACTGGTTATCAGGGCTTCACGACCTGCCTGCGAATTGGTGATGACGTTATCGATGGCTTGACGCACTAACCGCTCCCAGCAGCGTTGACGCCAGCCCAGACGCTGCTTTTTCCAATATCCCAGGTTGTTTTGCACCCGCACGATCCGCGGAATGCCCCAGCAACGTGCCAACGGAACACCAAACCAGGCCGCATCTAAAAAGTAGACCTGCAGCACTTCCGGCCGCTGCTGTCGCCAGAAAGCCCGTAAACGGGCTGCCGCTTCCAACGCCTGACGGCTGCACAACCGCCGCACCCCTAAACGCAATACTGGGCAATCGTCCGGCTCCAGGGCCCGGGACAAGTCATCTTCGCCATCCAACAGTACCAGGGACGGCTGCACCCGACCTCGATCCAGCCCGCGGATCAACGCTAGCAACTGCATCTCCGTACCCGCCCGACTGAGGCGATCAATCATGTAACAAACCCGCACAGCTTCGGTTCGTGTCGCCTGATCTCGACGTGATCCTTCAGTTAGGCGGAAGTGACACTGCCAATTCTCCGACCCAGCATCCCGGGACATCCCTGCCCTCCGTGGGTGAATAACGGTCCTGAAAAAACGCTTCCCTGTGGCCTCGACGTTCGATTAGATCACTTTTGCAGATCTCCTGCTTCCGGCTAGATGTCAGTTAGCTATATAACCCCGCTGCCTGGTTGTCCCCCAACATGGGCACAACCGGTGCTGTAGGTTTTTCTCAAACCATCCATCCCCTTATCGATATTTGGCATCCTCAACAAATTACAGTAAGAGTGCCCTGACTCGGTTTCGACCTCGTTCGTTAGCGGAATGTGTCCCTTACCTCTCTTATGCTTTTGCGACACAACTTGTGGCAAGTCACCCGACAGAGGCAACCTGGTGACCCTGCTCAACCAGCCCCGAGGAGAAACAACCGCCAGACACCTGATAGACATGATTCCGGACTGCATTAGTAACGCGGTGGGATGATAGCAATTTTTCAGTTAACGCTTGATACGCAGCTGCCTGAGCATTGAAGCTGAACTGTTGATCCATACGTAGCCGTCCCATACTGCCTAAGCGACTCCGCAAAGCGGGATTGTCAAGTAATTCCCGAATACGGCTAGCCAGTGCCAGCACATCTCCAGCAGGTACTAAATATCCCGTTTGTCCATCGATTACGACTTCGGGTGTTCCACCAACAGCAGTGGCGACGACAGCCACCCCAGCGGCGCTAGCCTCCAGTGCGACATTTGGCATCCCCTCGGTGTAAGAGGGCACAACTACCAGATCGGCCCCGGGCAGTAATTGATCCAGATCGTGACGAAAACCGGGCAAGAACACGCAATCCCGTAAGCCGTAGCGATCGATTTGAGCCTCGAGCACGCTCCGGAGGCGTCCTTCGCCGAAGATCAGCCAGCCGATACTATTTGCACCGGACCGTTGCAATCGTGCCGCCGCTTCGATCAGAACTCTGAAACCTTTTTCCGGGCTCAGGCGTCCCGCTCCTACCACCAGATGAGACCAGCGACCATGTGTTGGAACCAGTTGCATCAGTCGCTCACGGGCAGTCTGCCGATCCACCGTGGCGAAAGCCTCAGGGCGAGCACTATTGTAGATGACGCTGATCCGGTGAGCCGGCACGCCACACCAGCGTCGTACCCGTTCGGCTTGACTGTGGGATACACACACGACGTGATCCATACAGGCAAGATGCCGTCGATCGAGCCATTCGTAGAGGCGTACCCGCCAGGATTCCCACGTCCATCCCCTGGCCACGGCCACAGCCGGCAACCCCAGGCGACGAGCAGCCAGCCGACCCAACAGGTTAGCCTTGTACCCGTGACAAAACAGCACCTGAGCTTGCCATCGCCGCAAACGCTCCGTCAGGTCCCGGATAACCCAATGCACATATGGAAAATCATGCGATAGAGCAGCAGCCTGGAAGCCCTGCTGCCGCGCTTGCTCGATGAACGCCCAGCAGCGGTCGTGTTCCGGAAAACTCAAAAAACGGCACTCTACCGAGCGACGCCAGGCGTGGGCCAAACCCAGCATTTGTCGCTCCGGACCCCCGTAAAACGTACTGGCCGTCAAGTGCACCACGACCATTTTTTCGCCATCCCTTCCACCTTCCGTCACTGGTTTACCCCCTCTTACACCGGCCAAGGTAGTCCTTGCCGCCCAGCTTGCTCCCCGCAACTGACTCTGTTCCGATCCATTTGGGGAACAGCTTGCATCAGGTATCAATCCTCTGTGGCTGCAGGGTGTCTACCTCCATAAAACCCGTAGGGGCCATGGATTGTATCCCGATCCCTACACGGTCCCACAACAGAGAACAGAGAAAATCAATGGCCGCCGTGTTCACCCTCAACCGATGGCTTTAAGGCGACCTAGTGTAAAGAAATGACAATCGAGCTGTAAAGAGGGATCCCACCTTTTCGAAAGGCAAACTTTATGCTTGAACTACCAGCAAGCAACAGGCAAATGGGAACAGGTTGTCTTAATCCTAGCTTCGGATATGAAACATCTGGTTCACTCTACTCGCAAAGACTAACGACGACTATTGTGACGAATCCCCTGAGCATACGCCGCACTAGCCGCCGATTGCTGACACTCGTTAATTGTTGAACTCGCCTTTACGCTTTGCTAATTGCGCTTGAAGTCGGGCGACGATGCTGGAATGCATTTGGCTGACGCGTGATTCACTCAGATTAAGCGTCGCCCCGATCTCTTTCATGGTCATTTCCTCGTAGTAGTACAGGATAATAATGAGTCGCTCATTGCGATTGAGGCCCCGTGTTACTAGTTTCATCAGATCGCGATTTTGCAATCGTCCTGTGGGATCCTCCGCTTTTTTGTCCTCCAGTATGTCGATTTCGCGAACGTCTTTGTAGCCATCCGTTTCATACCATTTTTTGTTGAGGGAGACGAGGTTAACGGCGGTGGCTTCGCCGAGGTAGGCGTCGAGTTCTTCTAGGGGAATCCCTAACTTGGCGGCCAATTCTTCGGGCCGGGGTGGTCGTCCTAGTTCGGCCTCCAACTCTTTACGGGCCGTTTGCAACTTGCTGGCTTTGCTGCGGACCAGACGGGGGACCCAATCCATGGTGCGTAATTCGTCTAACATCGCACCGCGGATGCGAGGAACGCAATACGTTTCGAATTTAACGCCCCGGTCCAGGTCGAAGGCCTCGATAGCGTCCATCAGTCCGAAAATACCGGCACTGATCAGGTCATCCAATTCCACCCCCTCGGGCAAGCGGGACCAGATACGCTCAGCGTTGTACTTAACCAACGGGAGGTAATGTTCGATCAGCTTATTGCGAAGTTCCACGCTGCGGCTGGCACGATATTCCTTCCACAGCGCTTGGATGTCGACGTCCACGTCAGTCACGATCCATCCTCCCTGATTGGTGGGCAGGCACAAGGTGTGTTACCGGTGTGGAGCCGTTGCGTCCCAGCACAGTAACTCTGCATCCAAAAGGAAGAAGCGACACCAACGGACATCCACGGACATCTGTTTGGACTGCCGGCATGGACCTGGGCTGATGGTCCCATGAGGCGGCAGCGTGTCCTGGTCCGGTAAGCGAACTACCTCCTGTCTGCTCCTGTCCCCCGCCGTGTTGGCTGGGATGCCACCAGCACGTCTATGCTCCTATCGGCACGGATCGTGGCCTGTTATCAGCCAATTTAGTTTCGCGATCCGGACCGACCCCCACACAATCCCCCCATTCGGCAGTTCCCCATCGACTCCCTTGATTCCCCACAGGGATGATGCTTGTAGAACGCTGCCGTTGCGGGATGCTTTGTTGCGGCGTATATGCCGTGTTGCCACAACGGCGCAAAGGGCAACATTTACAATTTGGCGTTTTTTCAGGTTGGCAACTGCCTGTCGCACCATCGAGGCGGTAAGATGTGGAAAAAGGAGGACACGGCCGTGAGGAACGGCAAGTCGGTCATGTGCGGTCGGCAATGGTGGATCCTGCTGGTACCACTGGCCACAGCAACAGGGCTGGCCTGTGGCAACCACGAATCGACTTCATCAGCCCCCTGGGCAGGCGATGCTTTGACCTTGACTACTGCTGAACAGGGGGGAGCTGCCGGAAAAACAGACTTTGCGACTGCCCGTCCGGAGGGAGAATCGATACGTCCCGTGCCTTTCGATGCCCAACGTGCTCAGAAATACTTGCAGCAGTTGTGTGACCTGGGTCCCCGGCTGAGCGGCTCCGCGGCCATGAAAAAGCAACAGGAGCTGCTGGAGGCCCACTTCCGGCAGTTAGGTGCCACGGTGCATCGCCAGGAGTTTAAGGTCCGCCAATACAGCCGCAAGGACGAAACTCCCATGGTTAACCTGATCGTTACCTGGCATCCGGAGCGGCAACGACGCATCCTGCTGGCTACACATTACGACACCCGACCCATAGCCGACCAGGAACCGGACCGGGCCAACTGGTCCAAGCCCTTTCTGAGTGCCAATGATGGCACCAGTGGCGTGGCTTGGCTCATGGAATTGGGTCACCACATGAAAGACCTGCAATGCGCCTTCGGTATCGACTTTGTCTTTTTTGACGGCGAGGAATATGTCTTTGAAACGTCCCCCTTCGGTGGTGGCGATAAGTACTTTTTCGGCTCGGAACATTTCGCTTCCGAATACGTCAAGAGCCGAGCCACACGCAAATATCGGTATGAGGCGGGAGTGTTGCTCGATTTGTTCGCGGGCAAAGACGCTCAATTGAAAATCGAGCTGTATTCATGGGAAGCCGCCCGACCCCTGGTCGAGCAGATCTGGGGGACCGCCCGCAGTTTGGGCGCCCGTTCATTCGTTTTCCAGAAAGGGTATGAAGTCCTGGACGACCATATCGCCCTGATCCGGGCGGGCATTCCCACCATAGACATCATTGATTTCGACTACCCCCATTGGCACCGCTTGTCGGATACGCCCGATAAGGTCTCACCAGCTCAAATGAAAGAAGTCAGCGACGTGCTCACCGTATGGCTACAAAAAATCCGCTAATAGGATCCGCTTTCACTCCCTATTGGCTCTTTATGCCAGAACGCTCCCAACAGTCACAAAAAGATTGATTCACACGGAGATAAAACCGTTCGTAAATTGATAGAAGCGGCGTAGTTATACAATAGATCTCAAGCGGGCATGCATATGAGTCGGTATCGATTTCATTGCCCTGTTTGCGGAGAAACGGTCGATTGGCAGCCTGGCTTGCTTAGACAACGTTTCCACTGTCCGTGGTGTGGCAGTCATTTGACTGATGAACAGGTCTCCCTCCGACGCAGACAAGAGGTGACATACACGGGAACAAGGGGCCGAACTTTCAGCCTCCCACCCACTACGGAAGCAACGGTGGGTTCATGGGAGGAAAGTGGCGATGCGCCATCGGCTGCTGGCCTGCCCGCTACGGTGATCATCGGTCTGGCTCTGCTACCGTTCGGCATCCCATTATTCTGGCTGATCGGGCCTGTGTTGACGGGGACAAGTCCCCCGGTCTCGCTGGTCACCGCTGTGGCCCTAGCCGTTTCAGCCTCGATCTTGTGCTTATCGATCATCTACACCATCGACTGGACGGCAGAAACGCGTCTGAAAGGTGTCGTCATCCTGATCGTTCTAGCCTATTTTGGCGGCATGACATTGTATTTTACCGACAAGGCAACGTTGGAGCGGCTGTACCGCTTGGGGAAGGATGTGGAATGGCGGGAATTCCAGCCAGACCGTGGTCCCGTGTATCGCGTCAAGGTACCCGCATTCGCAAGACCTGAACCGACGCCGGCACAGCCTTTACCCCTTGCTGAGTTGCATTGCTACCACCTGCGTGTGCCCCAGGACCTTTTCGGTTGGCACATGTATGTGATGGGGGCGGGTGAGCCCAAGCAGCATCCGGAACTACCGGGCAGCGACGGATGGTTTGACGCCGCTCAGAAAACAATCCTGTCCGATGGTGGCCAGTTACGTCAGCATTTTGTGGTACCCAATGGCTTTCTGAAAGGTCGTCAATGGGAAATCGAACTGCCGGAAAATGGCAAAATGCGCGTGATACGCATATACGTAGGTCGAGGCAAGGTCTACTATCTCTCGGTCGAAGGCGATCAGATCAACGCCCATCATCAGGATGTCGAACGGTTCTTTCGTTCATTTTTCATCCCCCAGGCCAATCCCGAGGGTTAAACAAAATCTGCTTTAGCCCACGGAAACCACTCCTTTGTTTGCCGAGCTAATCCATGAGCCGGGTGATCCGTTCTTTACCGGTGATGCAGAATTGGGATTGTGGTGGCGGTTGTACCGAATGTTGTCGGCAGTATGCCGTTTATGTCACCGAGGACGAACGGAATCGCATCTTGGCCCAAGGCTGGGACAAGGAACCGGACCTGCAAGGGGTCGAATTATTTGAACGGGTGGGCCACCGCGAGGGAAACTGGCGGTTGCGTCACCGACCGGATGGCGGTTGTGTCTTTCTGGACGCGGACAATCGCTGTCGCATTCATGCCCGTTTCGGCCTGGAGGCCAAACCGTTTGCCTGCCGCCTGTACCCCTTCATTCTGATACCATGGGGCGACCGCTGGAGCCTGGGACTCCGTTTTTCCTGTCCCTCGGCGACCCGCAACGATGGACGGCCCCTCAGTGACTACGCCGACGAAACGCGGGCACTGGCTCGGATCCTGGAACAACGGAGCAACGCAGCAGCCATCCCCCCTCCGCCTCTGCCCGCTGAGCAGAGCCTCGACTGGACCGATTTTGAACGTATCGTGACCGCCCTCGACCAGTTACTGGCTCAACCTGCTATCCCCCTGGAGCAACGTTGGCGACAGATTCTGTTTGTCGTCGACCTGCTCCGCACTGCCCGCTTCGATGGCGGAGGGGATCCCCGCAAGGCGGTGGTCGGCCGGCGTCTGAGCCAATTGCTGGAAATATTGAGCCAAGCGGCCCGGGACGAAGTACCCGTTGCTATGAACGTCCCGCCCCCTAGCCGCAAGGCCCGCGTGTTGTTCCGCTCCTTGCTGGCCGTATACGTCCGCAAGGACACCGGTCCGCAGCAAGGCTCGGCCCAACGAACTGTTTGGGGACGATTATGGGCAGCCTGGCGTTTCGCACGGGGACGCGGGCGTGTGCCCCGATTGCACGGAGCTATTCCTGCAGACGCCCGCTTTGCCGCGGCGGAGTCGGCTTGGCCTCAGTGGAACGCCTCGGCCACCGCCCTTCTGCAACGCTGGAGCCGAGTCAAAATCGCGTCCGGCCAATTCTGCGGTCCAGGCAATTTCGGATTAGACGTCTGGGAAGGGATAGAATCGCTGGCCGTGGCCTTTACCGCGGCCCTCTGGCTCGGCCGCCTATTAAACGGACACGGTCAGCCCCTGACCGAGGCCCTCATCCAGGCTATCCGCATCGTCGATGACAACTTCGGCTTCAATCCTTTGCTTCATCGTTGGCGACAACGGCAGGTACTCCGCCTGTTGCGTCGCGGCAGCGAGCTGGCCCGGCTGATCACCTGGTATAGTCGCGTCGCATGCATCTCTGATGACTAGGCCAGAGCTCTCCCTTTGACAGCCAACTCTACCTCCGCACCTCGTCGGTTTTGCAGTGGGCCTGAAGTTGTTTTCAACCTTCTTCATACAACTCAGGAAAAACATCCGGCGAAAGCCGGCTCGACGCCAGCTGTTTATTGAGGCGGGTTTTGAACTGGTGTCGCCAGTTAGCCACTTCCTGTTCGCTCAGTCCGAGATACCGAGCCACATCCTGATTACGCCATCCTTTGACGATAATTAGTTCAAGGACCTGGAGCCGTTTGTACTCGCCGCGGCGTAACAAATCTTGGACGTACTCCTGCAAGGCTCGGCTGAGAACCTGTTCCTCCAATTGACGTTGCTCCGCGCTACGGGCCACGCTTGAAGGCCTGCGTTGCCGATGATCCGTAATATCGTGGGCCGTATCATCGTCCGGATCCCATGGCAGATAGTAGCGTGATCGCCTGCCCCTGGCTCGCAAGTAATCTTTGACTTTATGGTCCGCTATCGTGAAAAGCCAGGTTTCCAGACTTCTACGCTCGTCGTAATTTGGGAGACTATGCATGAAGCCCATGAGGGTGTTTTGGATGATATCCTCGACATCGTTCGAACTGCTGCCGATTCGCTGAACGATAAACGCTTTCAGACGTGGGCGGTAGTGGCGGTCCAGTTCTACCCAAGCCGTGTAATCGTTGTTACGAAGCCGCTGGATCAGGTGGAGATCATTTTCTTTCGCCATTGTCTGCGAGCCTCAACAAGTTCGCCCCCTTTGCCTTTTCAATTCAAGCAGGCGGCTTAACGGACAACGACCGCCTCATGAGGCAACACCGCTGTCCTGGACGCCGGTCACCCAATGGGCGCGGGATACTGGAGACCAGCGCCATTATCTCATGCTACCGCAGACGTGTCTCGAACGCTAGAAGTGCTCCACGAAAAACCACCACATGCCCCCGATACACACAACGACGATAATCAGGATAAGCCACAAGAAGCGGGTCATGTACCCTTTGGTCCAAGCATACAGGTTCAGGAGAAGAAATGTTGCCAAAAGCACTAAAACAAAAATTCCCATCACGCGGATGACGGTTTCGACACGCTGTCGGCTACGCAACACACGGATTTGTTCACCGGTCACCTCGATATCAAATTCGACGTCAACTAGCCGAGCTATCTCGTCTGATGAAAAGAGTTTTTCGAGCACAGGGATTAATTGTTGAGCGCGGGGGTCCTGCTGAAGAGATCGCTGCCGGAAGGGAATCACTTCCCGGCTGCTGGCTCGCAGATAGTTCAATCGGACCTCTTCAATCGTCGGTCGATGTTCCAAAGGTGGGTTCAGGGCAGCAAAACGTTGGGTCAGAAGTTCGGCAGCCACCGCTAGGGCGTCTTCTTCGGCGTCTTCTTCGCTGGGACGTGGGACACGATTGACAACGCGTTCTCGGATAACGGGAGGCGGCCCTGGCCGAGGCGGTGATTTGGGCCGCAATTCCGCAGAAGGATACGACACGGGCTGGATGACCACTGGTGGCTCCACGGGCAACGGCAAGGTCTCGGACGTGAGTTTGGTACTGACTGCTGGTGTCAGTCCAACGCTTTGACGAACCTGCGTCCACCATCGTTGCCAGCGGCTCTGCGGCACGGCCGACGGCTGAGTACGAGCATACGCCTGCAATGCACCGGTCAACGCGGCCTCCGCCAGTTGTTCGGCCTGGCGGCGTGCTTTTTCTGCAGTTCGATGATTGGCCCCGCCCGCCGGAGGCTGTTTCTGGCAGCCTATCAGACTCATAACCGCGACCAGCAGCCCTAACAGCCAAAGGCATTGCCGCAGGCGTCGCGACCATACAAACTGCTGCAGATGTAAACTACCATCCGCATTGATTGTGCTCTTCATGGCTTAGTGATGTACCTTACTATCAGAGGGTCAGCTCATTTCAGACCCTTTGATCACCCCCGCTCCGGAATTGCTTGTTCGCAAGTCAGCACAACTCCTCATACGCTGCTACCTATCACGCCCTGCTTTGTATAGTTGCTATTACCCTGGTGCGAATTTATCGCTGCGGAACCCGTCGATGGGCTAGCCGAAGGTGGGTTCCACTTGGGGACACTCATCAGAACTGCAGCAGTGGCGAACACCATTGGACTAGCAAATAACCAGACTCGCACCGACTCCCCTAGAGACAATAGTAAGAAAATCGCCGTGCACATCAGACTAATGCCCCCAAGGAAGAACTTTCGCCAAATTCCGCCTTGTCGCTGCAGCTGCGCGATATGCCACCAAGGGATAGCGGCCATCGTCAAACCGAAGTATAAGGAGTACCGCAACCCCACGCCAAGAAGTGCCGGATCGATACAGTAGCCAGCTAGCACCAACTGGTAGGTACCTACCCCCTCTGCTGTGGAAATCTGCGGTAAGCCCCAGCCATCCAGCCAGGCTGCAAACAGACCGATGGCTACACCTATCAGAAGTTGCCCTAATCGCCGGAACCAGGTAGACCGCGGTTGCGGTGGGGCCAATAAAGCCAGCACAAACACGCTCCAGCTGATGCATACGGCTAGAATGGTCACTTTCGCTGCCAGCATCCACGAGTCAGCAGCCGGCACAAGAAACAACAACGCTCCCAATACAGCACAGATAAAGGCCGCTTTCAGCATGCTCCAGGTAAAGTCCCGGATCTTTTGACGCAGGGACCGTAGCGGTACCACAGTTGGGGTTTGACGATGGTTCGCGACACTCCTGTGAGAAGAAGGAACCAAGGGTGGAGGCATTCGGGGAACGCTCAAAGGAGGGGGGGTGGCAGTAACACTAGTAGCTCCGGGAACAGTCTGTGAGGTCATCTGGGTTGCTGCCTGGGTAGCGGGAGCTGGTGCCATAGTCATCGACTTGTAAGGCGGCGGCAAAGGTGTCCGAAGGGGAACTGCCCCTTCTTGAAACACCTTCTCCACCTGGTGGGCGAATTCCAGAATTTTCTGATAACGCTGTTGCGGATCTTTGGCTAATGCTTTGGCAATGATTGGTTGCCAGGCTTCAGGCAGGGGTGACAAATTGGGCGAGTCGAACAGGTGCCGATGGAACTGCTCCACCGGGGCTTCCCCTTCAAAGGGCAGACGCCCCGTTAGCATCTCGTAAAGAATGACGCCACAGGCGTATATGTCCACCGATGGACCATACACTCCATTGTAGATCTCCGGGGCCATGTAGTGCGGTGTACCCACTCCACAGGTCATACGCTCCTGGTCGAAGCTGGAAAAGCCACGCACCAGCCCATAATCACCCAGTTTTAAATGCCCCTCCTCGATGAAAATGTTCCCCGGTTTCAAGTCGCGATGGACCACCCCCTTGTCATGCAGATAATGCACCGCACGCGCTAATGCCGCAAACCATTCCCGAACGAGCAGGGGGGACAATCCTTGCGGATTTTTACGGATCAGCTGAGCCAACGACTCACCTGCCACGAATTCCATGATGATACACAACTGACCATCCGTCGTGGTCCGCAGATCGTAAATTTGCACTAAATTTGGGTGTTTAAAATTGAGGCAATGCCGGATGCCCCGCTGTTCGCTCTCACTGGAGCGACAGATAATCTTCAAGGCCACTTCCTTACCGCTATCACTGATGGCGTAATACACCTCGCCGAAGCCGCCACGGCCGAGCGCGCGTTTGATGGTGTATCCCTGCAGTGGACGATGGCCCGAACGGTACTTATATTCCACTACCATGGATGTCTACTACCTACACCCATCTATTGGTCCGTTTCATTTTAGGTTATTCGCTGTAGAAGCCACAATCTTGTTTATTCCGTATTATTTGTACACTTCCTGGTCGTTTCCAAAAATGCAATCTTCAGATAAGGACAAAAATATATCCCCCGCTTTAATCTGCGGGGGAGAGTCAAGGCCTAAACGTTCCTGATTACAAAACAAAAGGTGACGTACCTGGCTTTCGAAGCGAGACTGGCGATCAAAGGAACATACAGGTCATGCAACCTGGCGACAGGTTCAACCTTCCGTAAGGCACGGTATTTACTTCTTGACCTCGTATTCCGCATCGACGACGTCGTCACCGCCGTCCTTTTTGCCCGAAGTGGTTGGTCCGCTAGTGGGCGCGCTGCTGGGGCGGGCTCCTGCTGAGGCATACAGGTGTTGCGCCATGGCACTGGACGCTTGCTCCAGCTCATGGACGGCCGTTTTCAGCGCTGCCAGGTCGTGGCGGTTGATAGCCTCGCGTACCTTCTGAATGGCCGCATTCACGGCTGCCTTGTCACTGTCGGCTAGTTTGTCCCCTACCTCTCGCAGGGTGCGTTCAAGGTCGTAGATGCGTGTCTCAGCCAGATTTTTTGTCTCAGCAAACTCCCGCTTGCGTTTGTCCTCCTCGGCATGCAGCTCCGCTTCTCGTCGCATCCGTTCCACTTCCTCCTTACTCAGGCCGGAGGAGCCCTCGATGCGAATGGATTGCTGCTTGCCGGTGGCCAGATCTTTGGCAGTCACACTCAGCACACCATTGGCATCCAATTCGAAGGTGACCTCGATCTTAGGCACCCGGGCCGGTGCTGGCGGAATTCCGTCCAGATGGAAGCTACCTATTTTCTTGTTATCGTCGGCCATGGGCCGTTCGCCCTGATACACCTCGACCTCTACCGACGTCTGGTTGTCTGCCGCTGTGGTAAAGATTTCGCTTTTACGGGTTGGTATGGTTGTGTTACGCGGAATCATCGGCGTCATGACGCCACCCAGGGTCTTGATCCCCAGTGTCAAGGGGGTCACATCGAGCAGTTGGATGTCTGCAGCTGCTCCCAACAGGAGTTGGGCTCCTTGGATGGCCGCACCGACGGCGACCACCTCGTCCGGGTTAACCCCCTTGTGACCTTCCTTGCCGAAGATTTCCTTTACTAGCTGTTGGACGCGGGGCATGCGGGTCATGCCACCTACCAGCACCACTTCATCGATCTGGTCCGGCCGCAACTTGGCGTCCGCCAAAGCTTGCATCACGGGCTTTTTGCAACGTTCGATCAGATGTTCCACCATCCGCTCAAATTGGCTGCGGGTGATGGTCATCATTAGATGCTTCGGACCACTGGCATCGGCTGTGATAAACGGCAGGTTGATGTCCGTTTGCACCTGCTGGCTGAGGTCCTTTTTGGCACGCTCGCAGGCCTCCTTAAGCCGCTGCATGGCCATAGGATCTTTCCGCAGATCGATCCCATGCTCCTTTTGGAACTCAGTGGCCACATAATCCATCAGGGCCTGGTCGAAATCGTCGCCCCCCAAGTGGGTATCGCCATTGGTAGACAGAACCTGGAAAACGCCATCCTCCCCGACGTCCAGAATGGATATGTCAAACGTACCGCCACCCAGGTCAAAAACGGCGATCTTTTGATCTTTGCGTTTGTCGAAGGCGTAGGCAATGCAGGCGGCCGTTGGCTCGTTGATAATCCGCATGCGTTGCTTGATGATTTTGCCGTCCTTACCGCGAATCTCGTATTCGGTATCAAAGCCGGCAATTGCCGCGGCATCGATGGTGGCCTGCCGCTGAGCATCATTAAAGTAGGCAGGTACCGTAATAACCGCCTTACGGACCGTATGACCCAGGTAGGCCTCTGCCGCTTCTTTCAATTTCCGCAGCACCATGGCGGAAATCTCCGGCGGCGTATAGCGTTTGCCATCGACTTCGACTTTTACCAGATCGTTGGGTCCGTCTGCCACTACCTTGTAAGGTACTCGTTTGATTTCGTCTTCCACCTCATAGAGGCGGCGACCCATGAAGCGCTTGATTGAATAAATAGTTCGTTTCGGGTTGGTGATCGCTTGCCGCTTGGCAGGATCGCCTACCAGGCGTTCCCCCTTATCAGTAAAGGCAACAACACTCGGTGTCAGCCGGTTCCCTTCCTGGTTCGGGATCACTTTGACTTCGCTCCCCTCCATCACGGCTACCACCGAGTTAGTAGTTCCTAGGTCGATACCGATGATTTTCTCTTCTGCCATGGGTGAATGCTCCGTTGTTTTAAGTCGCTGGGAACTTCACATGCAGGCCATCAAGCAAGTTAAACCTCGGGCCTTTTTATGCTTGCCAAATCGCAGATACCCACTTTACCGGGGTCTGACTGCGGGCCTCCGTGATCGGCTGTCAATCCCTTCGATAGCCACCGCCTTCAAAAGGATTCAGCTCCGGTCTGTATCGTGCAGATCTCGTGCCAACTAGCTTTTC
>JANWVV010000063.1 GCA_025055795.1 Gemmataceae bacterium | reverse complement strand
CACTCATCTCCGTCACTGCCTGAAACTGCCCGGGACTTCGACCACAGGTGGAATAATCCAGCCACCTAGCGGAATCGCTTCGCCCCGGTAGCTGAGCTCTTCATCGCTGGGCTGTGACCACATGACCGTTTTCCTTAAGGGCTTTAGTTGTTAGGATGTCACCACCTCCTGCATCGATCTGGTCGGTGCCTCGACTGTTTAGTAAGCCTAGGCAAACGACGGTCGCGTTACAAATACCGGTCGCAACACTACTAACGGTCGCCTTGGTAGGCAAAACTCACCAAACAGCGACTCACCCTGAGGGGTACCATGCGTGCGGACGAACGGAAGACCAATCAGATCCGACCCCTTTCCTTCAGGCGGAAGTTCACGCGTAACGCCCCCGGTTCCGTCTTGGTCCAAATGGGGCGTACCACGGTGTTGTGTACGTGCTGTGTGGATAGTCGGGTCCCGGAATTTCTGGAAGGACAGAACAAAGGCTGGCTGACAGCCGAGTATGGGATGCTCCCAAGTTCGACAGCCACACGCAAACCAAGGGACCGTAGTAAGACTGATGGCCGCACCATGGAAATCCAGCGTCTGATTGGCCGTTCCCTACGCGCAGTACTGGATCTGGAAGCACTTGGGCCACGCACCTTATGGATCGACTGCGACGTCCTGGAAGCCGATGGCGGCACGCGCACCGCCTCCATCAACGGAGCCTTCATTGCCGTTATCGATGCCCTACATGCTTTACGCAAAGAGTTACCCCATACGCTCGACCGCATCGTGAAAGATAGCGTCGCCGCTGTCAGCGTCGGCATTGTCGATGGTGAAGAACGGCTGGACCTGGACTACGAAGAAGACAGTGGTGCCGAAGTGGATTTCAACCTGGTGATGACCGGCACCGGACAGTTTGTCGAGGTCCAAGGCAGCGGCGAAGAAGCCACCTTCAGCCGCGAACAGTTGGATAAACTCATCAAGCTGGGCGAAAGCGGTATCCGCGCCATCACGGCGGAACAGAAAAAGGCCCTCGGCGCTCTTTGGCTATGGAAATAGACAGTCACTGCGTCATTGCATAACCTCGCCCACATAGACCTAGGATACCTGAAACTACTCTCTGGCTAAACTGACCGCAGAACGGATCCTCTGTAACTCGATCTGTGAAGTAGAAGGTCAGGCATGGTCAACCCCTTTCGACTCTAACTATCTTTTGGCTAGTCGGAGCTGCGTGTAACTTTCACAAACCAAGGATCCTATGAGTCGCGATAAAGATCTGCAACGGATACTTACTAGTGGCATAGTGGCTGTTGTGCGTTTTCATGATCCTGAGCCGCTAGTAGACACACTGAACGCTTTAGCTACCGGTGGGATCACCGTGGCGGAAGTCACGCTAACCGTGCCTCAGGCGCTGGAGGTAATCCGTGTAGCCCGGCAGCGACTCGGTGAGCGTGTCTTGTTGGGGGCCGGAACGGTGCTCGACGCGGAAGCCGCTGCAGCGGCCTTACTCGCCGGTGCCGAATTCATCGTTGCCCCCACTGTCAACACCGAGGTCATCCGTCTGTGCCATCGCTACGATAAAGTGGTCATCCCTGGAGCCTTCACCCCCACCGAAATCCTGACGGCCTGGGAGGCGGGAGCCGACATCGTCAAACTCTTTCCTGCCAACGTAGTGGGTCCGGAATTCGTCCGCGCGCTCCGGGGACCGCTCCCCCACATACGCCTGATGCCCACCGGTGGTATCGATCTGAACAATCTGTCTCAGTATCTGGCCGCCGGAGCAGCCTGTGTCGGCGTCGGCAGCCAACTAGTCGAACCTAATGCTGTCACCAACAGGCAATGGGATCGCCTGACGGAACTAGCTCGTTACTACGTTCACGCCGTTAATACAGCCCGACAACGACTGCCAAAATCGTAACGAATCAAGAATGAAGACCTTTATTGGTGCCTTGTGACATCATTATTTAAGAGTATCCATCAGTAAAACTCACGAGGTTGTTCTGAACATAAGCAACCATTCGTGGAGTTTCTGTCCTGAATGCCGCGATAATCGGCATTTCCCTTGATGGGTAAGCGCCTTTGGCAGAACACTTTGTGAGCCACATAATCATACGGGCCGCATGGATCATCTTTGGATCGAGACACCTATTGAGTAAGCCAAAGCGTGCGATTATGGCACGACCTATGCATAGGTCAAACCTGAACGTACCCGATCACTTGGGGAAATAGATGAACTTTTTTGGAATGGGGATGGCACTTTCAGCTTTGCTGACCGGGGAGAGCAGATGGCAGAAATAGTTACCTTTGGGGAGGCAATGATACGGCTATCGCCTCCGCGTTTTCAGCGTCTGGAGCAGGCCCGCTGTTTGGAAGTGGAGATCGGCGGGGCCGAACTGAACACAGCGGTCGGTCTGGCCCGGTTAGGGCATGCGGTGGCGTGGGTCTCGGTACTACCAGCTCATCCTTTGGGACGACTGATCGCCAATCGGGTACGGGAAACGGGGGTGGATGACCGTTGGGTCCGCTTCAGCCAGCAGGGGCGTTGCGGCTTGTATTTCTTGGAGTTTGGTGCTGCCCCTCGTCCCACTGCTTTATGGTACGATCGCCAGGATTCGGCCATGGCCCGGTTGACCCCTGGCCAATTCGACTGGGACCGCATTTTCGAGGGAGCCCGCTGGTTCCATGTCAGTGGTATTACCCCCGCTTTGAGCGACGGTACAGCCGGGGCAGTCATGGAGGCGTTGCAGGCCGCTCGCCGAGCACAACTCACTATCAGTCTCGACCTGAACTATCGGGCCCGATTGTGGGACCGCGATAAAGCCCGCCAGGTTCTCAGCCCCCTTATACCCTACTGCCAGGTACTGTTTGCCAGCGAAGCGGACGCTGAGTATCTCTTCGGCATCCAAGGCGAAAGTTTTGTCGACATAGCCGCGCAGTGGCGGCAACGATTTGGCGTGTTTACAGTCATCGCCACTCGTCGGGAGTCAGAACTTGTGTGGCGGAACCGCCTGGCCGTAATTGGAGCTAATGCCGAACAGGTAGAAGAATCACCTTGGTACGAAGTAGAAATTGTCGACCGTCTGGGGGCCGGTGACGCCATGGCCGCGGGAGTCATTCATGGTCTGCTGACCGGTGATTTGCAAAAAGCCGTACAATACGGGGCAGCCCTGGCTGCCCTCAAGCACACTATTGCTGGCGATCTCCCTTGGATCAACCCTGAGGAGGTCGAGGCTACCATCCGCGGAGATAATCTCAACATCCGCCGGTAAACTACTGCTGTCCGGATGTTCCACCTTCTTCAATCAATCCACCCAACAAGTGCTTTGCTTGGGTACTTGCCCAGCCGCTGGAGGAACCATAAGGGCGATTACTAATCGTACAAAAGACGATTCTGAGATCGAAGTGGATGGTTCCCGTTTAGAGTAGACGCCCAGCCGATTGGAACACTTAAGCGGTCAAGGTCACTCCAGAGGTGAGTAGGGAAAATGAAGCCGGAGTGGTCATTAAGCCGAGAGCAAGTCCGCCAACTCGATCGCCGAGCCATCGAGGAATACGGTATACCCGCCGTTGTGTTGATGGAGAACGCCGGACGTGGTTGTGCCGAGTGGCTGATGGAGCTGAACCCCCAGCGGCAGCCCACGGTGATTCTGTGCGGTCCAGGAAACAATGGCGGCGATGGTTTTGTCATCGCTCGACATCTGGACAATCACGGCTGGCCCGTAACGGCCTGGTTATACGGAGATGCAAGCCGGTTACCGCCTGAGGCCGCGGTCAATTTCGCCATTGCGCAACGATGCGGCCTGCTGGCTCCACCACCGGTAAACTTCCGCGGGTGGATTGTCGATGCTCTTTTCGGCACGGGGCTGACCCGCCCTTTGGGACCGCCCTATGATGCTCTCGTTTCCTCCGTTAATGCCTCAGGCAATCCTGTTTTTGCCGTAGACATCCCTTCGGGATTGGACTGCGATAGCGGCTTGCCTTTGGGTCCAACCATCCGTGCCCACTATACCGCCACGTTTGTCGCCCTAAAACGCGGCTTCAGGCATCCTGAGGCAACTGCCTGGACTGGCCAAGTTCGCGTCATCGACATCGGTGCTCCACGACGACTTATCGAACAGTTTTGCTCAGGTAGAGCTGACGAGTCGGCTTCGCCGGAATCCTTATAGGAGGCCATCTGTGCCATGGACGCCCTGGCTTTTTTGCAACGCAAAACAGTGCCCAAACATAATTTCTACGTGCTTAGTGGCGATGACGACTTCCTGAAACGGCAGGTGCGTCAACGGTTGTTGAACACCTGGGTACCACCGTCCGATCAGGAGTTTGCAGTGGTTGTTTACGCGGGTGATCAGGTCGAGTTTCCGACCATCCGCCACGAACTGGACACGCTCCCTTTTCTGGCCCCTTGCCGGGTAGTAGTCATCGAAAACGCCGACCCGTTCATTACGGCACATCGCAGTGCCCTGGAAGAGCTGGCCAATCATCCTCCTCAAGTGGGCATCCTCATCCTGGAAGCCCGAACGTTTCAGGAAACCACCCGTCTAGCCAAGGCCCTGCCCGACTCGGCTCGCATTGCGTGTAAGGCTCCTGCGTCACACCGTCTGGCTGACTGGTGTGTCGATTGGTGCGCCAGCCACTATGGCAAACAACTAAGCGCCGAGGCAGCCGCCTTGCTGGTAGAACTGGCCGGCACCAGTCTAGGAGTGTTGGATCAGGAGCTGGGCAAGCTGGCTGTGGCTGTCGGGTCGGCAGAGAGCATTCAGGCGTCGGACGTGCAGCGTTACGTCAGCCGCAGCCGGGCCGCCGACGTATTCCGCATCCTGGAAGCCATTGGTGCAGGACAGCCGACCGAGGCCTTAAGCATTTTGCAGGAATTATTCAGCGAGGGAGAAGATCCACTGGCCATCCTGGCACCTCTATCGGCCCAGTTACGTAAACTGGCCGCGGTCTCCCGCTATCTCCGACAAGGCAAAAACCTTAAAGAAGCAATGGATGCTGCCGGCATTCCCGCCTGGCCCAAGGCCCGCCAGAACGCCGAACAGCAACTACGGCATCTGGGCCGCCGACGGCTAGACAAACTGAGCGAGTGGCTGGCCGAACTGAACGCCGGTCTCAAAGGCGGTGACCCCTTGCCCGAACGGGTTCAGCTGGAACGCTTCATCGTTCAATTGGCACGCCCTCGAACCTGAAAATTCCCCTCGGGGATTGCCCATGCTGTAACAGCTGCCTGCCCGGAATACACTTGCCAGGCAACAAATCTGTCGAACTGTCAAATTCAGGTTCTCTTTCCGCTGATGCTCGATAATGCCCTTAATGCTTAAAAGCAGTGGGGGAACGGACCGACATACAGAAGAGCTTCTCAACGCGTATCTTTGCTACGCTCGAGTATGATTGGTTTACCAATCCCCGATGACCTGACCATCATTACGCATTCCCAACAACTCGTAAGTGATGGGGTTGATGGTAATTGGGACCGGCCGCACACTTCCATCGCCCAGGCAAAAAGGCACGATCGTAATGTGACGGCTGCCGAACTTCCACCCCATGTCGTGGGGGTTGGTCGTCGGCAGTAACACAGCCGAAGCGGCACGGCTAGAGCACAATGAGGTGATTGGACTGGGCGTACCATCATAAATAGAGCAATCCCACCAGCCATAGCCATGCCGAGTAACAGGAACGTGTTTTTCTCCCACCAGTAACGTGTTGCTCAAGCCGTCGATGAACGCACTAAAGCTAACGCCCCGTGGCATTTCGAAAGAGCCGGTCAACACGGGATTGCAAGCGTCGGGACTATCGTAGCCGCTACGGTCAACCACCACTGCATAGTCACCCAAGGCACCGGGAACGTGAACCAAGGATTGGGGTGAGGCAGAGGGGTCGTATTGGGCAAAGTCGCCCCAGACACTCAATTCTCCCGGCGAGCGACGGGAAGGGCAAAAATAGAGTTTAACCGCGGTCTGCCGAGCCACCGGACTTTGCACCACGTACAGGCCTCCCCCCGCCTGTGGACGAAAATCCCAAGCTCGATACAGATTGTCCTGTTCGATGTAGGGGAGAATAAGCACTGCCCATGTGGCTTGGGCCGGCCCCAAACGCGAGGGAGGCAACCGCCCATGATCATTGTGATACATGTGCATGGCCAAACCAATCTGCTTCAGATTGTTCGCACATGCGATCCGAGCAGCTGCCTCACGAGCCTTTTGTACCGCCGGCAGGAGCATTCCCATCAATACTGAAATGATTGCAATTACCACCAGCAACTCAATCAAGGTGAAAGCTCGTCCCACCTTCCGCCCACGACAACGTCGACATGACATGGAAAACCTCCTGCTCTCGGCATTTTATCATAGTTTGATGTTCTTCACGCTTAGCCTCGATCTTGCCATCAAAGTCGCAATTCAAACCGCGTTCCTCTTATTAGGAAATCATTTGTAACCCAATAGATCCCCTGTATGAAGTACCACCTCAGGGTGCCCCAGACTTGATACTCCGAGATACTCGTATGAGTATCAACGTTTTTGAACCAAACGACGTTGGTTGACATCCGATGGCCGTTATGCCGGCGCCGATTTCCTTCTTTGAACCTTGGGGTTGGCTAACAAAAGGGATATTTTCTCACGGGACCAACGCATCAATAGCGGTCCCTTGGACGGTTTGATGCTGCTTTTTGCTTTTGAACCGATCGGCCATCCGGTTTTGTCGGTCTGGAAAATGGTACTATCAGCTTTGGGCTGCTTTGTGGCTCATTTTTGATGATTTGAGGGCTCCACCAACACATCCTGGCCTAAAGGAAAACAGGCACGGATACCTCCATCATCGATACATCCGAGAACACGGATCACACGCTTCTCACGTGGATCATCCCAAAACGTTTGAATTTCTATCTGATATATTATACCGCTGGGACCGCGTACCTCGTAAGTCTCAACGTGATCCAGTTCAGCCAGACGAGCCAGTTCTGCATAGCTGCGGGCTACAAATCGGGCCAACTCTTCACCAAGAATCTGTAAGGCTTCAGCATTGTTCATGACATCTAACTTCTGGTGAACATGAACAACGCTTACGGTACGGCACGATCACGCCATACCTGCTGGACAGTGACCAACCACAACGCTGTTGTGGGGAAATGATCAATCTATCGTTTATGGAGCGATACCCGGCCCGGCAAAACCCCCACCCGGCGGCTGTGGCAGCGGTCCTGCAGGCCCTAACGTTGCTCCTAGTCGACCACTCGATGGCGTCAAGCGAAAGCGTATGGTCTGCTCAGGTAACCCGACTGCCTTCCCATTCAGCTCCAGCTGCAGATTACCGGTCGTTTGTGGCGGTGCGGTGAAAATGAAACGCACCTTGGAGATTAACCCCGGCATCAGCGTGCGTAGGGGTTGACCACGATCCACCGACCAGCCTTCTGGCAAACGCGCCAGTGGGATGGTTTTCCCCGAAGAATCCCGAAGGGTGATCCCTTGCGGTTCTCCCAGGGCCCACTGCGATAATTCCACCAGTTGTTCCATACCGGTGTGGGTTACCTGTAGCGTTAGTTGTAAGTACTGTTCTCGGCCAGGAGTTCGCGTTTTGTGCTGGGATCCATGGAACTCGAGTGGCCCTATCACTACGTTGGCAACCGTTACTCGGATGCCACGGTACTCCCAGGAGGCATACGAAGCGTCCACCCACTGGTCTGGGGTTAGTAAAGGGGTACGTCGTTGCGTACCATGTTCCCAGGCCACTGGCCCGCTGAAGCTGACCTCCTCTGTTACTGCCGCGGGTTCCAGTCTGAGCCACTCCGGCACGAACAGCAACAGGACAAGAAGTATGGCATGACCAACGGCCGCCACGGCAGCATACCAGCGGGCACGCCCCTCGGCCCCCAGCGTGATCAGGCCCACCAACGCCCCACATATGGATACTCCTAGCCCCACGTACCGACCGTAGGGAAATTGCGTGGCCAGGGCTGCTACTCCCACCAGGATCATTGCGATCAGAGCCAACACCAAAGGCACGTCCGGTTCGGAATGCGACTCATCGCTATCATCAGGCGATCCTTCAGCAACAGCCATCGACCCCCTAGTAACAGAAGATGACGGGGCCAGGGTGTGGGGACCTGTCGCCGCGAACTGGTGATGCTTCTGTTTTGTTGCATCTGAACCGCACGCACGTTCGGCAGGCTCCCGACCCGTAACATCCTTGTGTGGTAACGTCTGACCTAATGACAACGCGGGGTGAGTATCGTTGTCGGCTGCATCGAGACCCCTGCGCGGCGGCGTTTGTGTCTGATCCTTGTTGCTGGTCCGGTAGTCGTTGGACATAATGGATTGATTGCCCGACTGCGCCGATCTTCCCTGTCCCTTGTCTTGCGTCGACCAACCGGGCAATCCTTCCGTAGGGATCAGCGTGAAATTGCATTTACAACGCGGACACGTGGCACTCGCACCGATGGCGCTTGCCGGTGCCCGCACTTTCCCCGCTCCGCAATAAGGACAGTGGGCAATAATGGTCGACATTTTTACCTACAACGGCCTCTATGGATACAGGAATTCGTTCGACAATCACAGATTAAAATCAAGATACCATGGTCTGTATCCACTTCCAACAAGATCCGTTGGCGCTGCAACCAAAAAGTTGCGAAAATCAGTCTGTCAAGGGAATCTGATCTTTCTCACGCACTCATCAAGCTGCTAAAAGGCTGAAGTGATCGTCGTCCCGTAGGCTTCACGGACGACGGCGATACAAAATGGCCACCGCATCCCGGCCCAATTCCTGCCAATCCTGCCGATGGGTCGCAAAATAATTAGCCCAGGGCGTTTGTTGTCGAACTAAGGCATACTCAAACGGGCCATAGCGTTTTTCCCAGGCAGGAATGGCTGCCATAGCGGCTTCGTCCGTACTAGCGGCTTGAACAAACTCCTGCAGCCACGCGCCGCCAAACAGTTCACAACGATCGTCCACAAACACCCGATATCCAGGGGCAAAAAAGATAACAAAGCCACCGTCCCGATAATCATTAAATAATCGCCGGGGACGATCCATTATGGTGGAACCGGAACACTCTTCCGATGTATCGGTCATTATCAATGACCCGATCGACTGATGTTCCTGCAGCAGCGGTAACAAACCCACCGGCCATTCGTGCGCTGGCGGGATAGTTCCTGCTGTTCCCAACGGCGGCAGCGATACCTGGGCCAGTTGCAAGCCAAGTGACAGCAGGACGACCCCGATAGGGACAGCCCAGGCGTGTAACGAACAGGGTGGCACTGCCCTCCCCTGACAGAACCAATCCGGCCGACGATGCTGGAGCCAGCCTGCCCAACGGGTTCGCGGCCACACGGCGCTAACAACTGGCAACAGCACGACGACGAATAGGGCAGCGTGCCGGCAACGCTCCACAGCCTGTATCGCCCAGACGAGAGGGATAAACCAACTGACCCGCCATGCGGACACGGGCAAGCCAACCAGTAATGCTAAATATCCTGCCATCAAAAGGAAAACGGGCCAGGCGCCCGGATCATCCCAGGCGAGCGGACGATGCTCCTCAATGAAACTACGGAGCAGAGGCTCATCCAGAATGGTTAGCCAGGCCTGTACCAGGTCCCACCCATACGGGTTGATGCCAATCAATCCTACCGGCACTAGCAACACTAACAACAAAATGACCCCATCGTAACGGTGACGAAGAGGGGTTGCCCCGCCGAGTAATTGCATACCAATCCAACCGCCAGAAACCAGCAACACTGTGCCCCATCCGCCCAAGGCACCACCATGTCCATTAGCCCACAGTAGTAACAAAGGGATCAACCAACCCAAGCGGTGGAGGGGGATCCGTCCTGTCTCGACGTCCATCAGCCATTGTGTCACCCACGCCATACCGACAATGGTTAGCAAGTGAGGTCGGACGTGAAAATGAGTACCGGCTGCGGCTACACTCAAGGTCAGTAACATGGCCATCGCCAGCGGATGCCAACCCACCTCGAGCAACCGACGAGCAAAGTGGGCAAACAAACCGGCCAGGAGTGTAGCCGTGACCCACAATTGCAAATCGAACCCGCCCAAGCCATACAGGCCGGCCATGATTAGTTCGCCGAGCCATTGATGGGGAATCCACGGTTGATCCGCAAAAGTGAAAGTAAACGGGTCGTGCCGGAAAAAACCGTGCTGCCAGAGCAACTGGCCCACTCGGGTATGCCAGAAAGTGCCCGGATCACGAAACAGACGGCTTGGCCCAACAATCATCAGGAGTAACCACAGGGCCAAGAATGTCCAGGGTACCGGGTGCCACCATCGCTGACCAGTCATGCCAATTGCGTTTGCCACTGTTGCCTCTGCTGGTCCCGTCTAGGATGCCCCCAGAAGACGGCACCGGCGTACACCAACCCCACAGCTGGCGTTACCCACACGAATCGGGAAGAAGGCTCCCCAGCTAGGTTCAACGCTAGGCAGCCCAAGTTAATCAGGAGTAAGCTACTGCCCCAGATCCACAAGCCAAGGCGTTCCTGCCGTGCCACCGAAGGCATCACAACGGCAAACACGGCGGGCAGCAAAAGGACTAGATCAAACGGCCAGGCTCCATACGGAGCCACCAGTAATGACACTAGCAATAACGGCGGTATCAGTTTGTGCCCCTGTCTGGCACGGGGCCAACCTCCTATTAGCATTCCGCCCAAGACAAGTAACCCGATTAACAAAGGCACAAACTGGATCCAGAAATGTTCCGCCCCCCACCACCACCGCAACCACGCTCCCAAGGTCGGGGAATGCCACTGGACTGGCGGATGATGCAAAAGAGCCCGCAGGTAGTCACTTACCACTTCGGGACGAAACAGCATCACGACCCCAACGGCACCAAGCAACCAACCGCCGCCGCTAAGCACAATGGCCCATTGCCGCTGGCGGATAATCACCACCAGCAGGGTCAAACCCAATAGGACGACCAGATGCGGTTTGATTGCCAGCAGTAACAGGGCCAGACCGGCCTGCAAGGCGTGGCGACGGGTCTGGGCTTCGAGCCATAACACGGCACCCAGCAGAACCAAAGGGGTAATCTGCCCCGCCTGCAGAGCGAACAAACTGGGCATCGCTGCCAAGGTCAGCAGCCAGCACCAGCCTCGCTGGAGGGTCGAACCGCCGTAAATCTGGCCCAACCGGTTGCCACAGTACACCAGCACAGCCAGATGCAGTGCCAGCCAGACAAGCTGAGCAAGCCGTGCGGGCAGCCAGCCCAACGGTAGCACCAGGGCTAGCGTCCAGGGCGGATTCCACATCATAACGGCTTCCGCCGTGGACCGTCCGCCCGCTTGTTGCAAGGGTAGTAATAACTCTGCCGCATAGGGGTTTTGCCCCAACCGGACCAGCCGTGCTGCTGCCCAGTATTCGATGCTGTCATCAGGTGGCCACACCTCGGGATGTTGCAGCACATATCCCACCTGAACAACTAGCAAAATGATGGCCGCGCCACCCGCTGCCACAAGCATGATCCAGCGTCCCATGTCAACAACATAGAACGCATTCCTGGGCTAAGCAGGTATCTGAACCCTAAGTGGATGAACCATACACTCCGTAGGCGTGAATAAACATGCAGTCGAAAGGCGCATGAGCTATGGACTTATGTATGTAGATTATGCTTGTAACGACATGATTGAAATGTTTCATAACTGGCGGGGTTTTGGCACATCCGGGTCCGAAGGCGATGAAGGTAGGTGAGGAAACACTCCTGGAGATTCAGGTGTCAAAGGTTGCTGATTAGGCTCGGTTGGACCGGTAGGAGGGAAAGATAATTTTTCACCAGGGGCTGATGATAAACGGCTCAGGGCAGCCTGGGCGAGTGTGAGGCCGGGGTTCAATTGCAACGCTTGTTGGTAATGGCGCAAGGCTTCGGTGTGTTTGCCTTGAGCAGCCAATACAAAGGCTACGTTGCAGTGGGCCTCGGCCGTAGACACCGCCTGTTGGAACGCCTGCAAACTTTCCTCAATCCGACCTTGCTGGGCACGGGCCATGCCCAGGTTAACCCAAGCTTTCTTGTGCTGCGGCTGTAACTGCACGGCCCGTAACAGATGTTGCTCAGCGGTGCTCCACTGCCCGCGACAGTAATGGCTATAACCGATGTCGTTGAGCAGATCGGCATCCTTGGGGAAAGCACGGAGTAGTTCGCCGTACTGTGCATCCGCCTGCGCGAATTGACCCGATAAGTCGTATAGCACCGCCAGGCGGCGGCCGGCTACCAGTCGCAAGCCGGGGTCGTGGGCTCGAGCCTTCTCATAAAACTGGATCGCCTCGGGGATACGACCGTTTTTTTCGAATTCCTGAGCGGTACGCAACGCCAGGCGCGCGACCTCTGCAGGGGGCAATTCCGGAGGGGGCGGTGCCTGCGCTGCCGCCTCTGGTCCAATCAGAAGCGTCGGTGGGTTTTCCTTCCACAACCGTGCATTAGTGAGCAAGCCACCCGAAGTATTGTTGGTAAATAGTCCGTTTGCCCCCGCTCCGTGACAGCCGGTCAGTAACAGGCCCAAAGCCACACCGATCTTGCTGGACAACCTGGCAAAGGTGTAACCGGCCATGATCACGGTTTCCTCCAGGCTAAAGCACGCAACCCAGGTATCGGAATGGGGGTAGAAACACGTCCACTACCTGGAGATAGCGCCAGTTCGTGTGTTTTATGCAAAACGCGAATGAGTTCATTCCCTGTTCAGCCATTTTTCTAGCTTTGGTTTGTCGTTGCGTTGGCGATGGCATGCTGGGATGCAGGATTAGCGGAAGAAGCCGTAGAAACCGCCAAAACCGCCACCAAAACCAAGACCGCCGCCAAAGCCGAAGAAACCTCCAAAGCCACCGAAAGCATTGAAGCCAAGTCCGCCAAACCCTAAGAACCCTCCACCAAAGCCGAAGAAGGCAAACGGATTGAGGGCGTTGAAGACCAAACGCGGATAGAGCAGATCGGCTTCGTCCCCTAATAGGGGTTCGGCACCAGGTCGGGCCAGGACCACCCGGCGAGCGGCGTCCGGGACACCGGCGGCGGTCAGGGCGTCGATCATGGCCTGGTGCCGCTTGGCATTCAAGGCCGGTTTATCCGGCTCTGGCTGCAGAATAATCTGGAATGGCACGTATGGTAGCCGCGGAATGATTCGGTCGAGATGCTCACCCCCGTAGGGTCCCAGCACAGCCTGATCGTCCAGCCATTCGTTGTAGTAGAACACAAAGTCGTCAGCTTCGGCCTTGCCGGCATGGCGGGCGTACCACTCGGTGGCAAACGTCCCCGGCGGCGCGGGAATCGCCCCTTTGGGAATATCGGCACAATTGTCTATGTGCGCATTAAACCAGCATTGTTGCCACTTTTCTTTTTTGCTCAACGCCGCTTCCTGGTGGACAGCGTGATGGCAGCCCAGCACCACTGCCGCCACTCCCAACACGGCGATGGCTCGCACCAGGAGCCATTGGGCGTAGCGTAAGCCGCGTTCCATGCTTGCGTCCCTCTCCATGGGTCGGGGCAGCGGGTCGCTGCCCCTGCATCGCTTGCCGACCACCCCTGCTTTGGAACACCCCTGGCACCCCGATCCTCTTCCGCCAGCGGTATGAAACTAATTCCGTTGAACTCCATACCGAGTTGGTGTGCGTCCCTGCAGGATTGATCCCGTAGCACCTCTACAATCCTAAACAATTAAACCTGTATATGGACCGTTGCACCGTCCAGAATCGCCTGTCGCAGTTTGTATCAACTCCCCTTGCTTAACGTTGTTTGCGAGTGGTTCTTCCGGATCCTGCCGTCACGTCGGTAGTTATTGACCCTTTGGGGGGCCCATCGGCGGCAGGGTCGCAGGCCGAGCCGTTAACGCCGGCGGGGTTTCCGTCGGGGAACTGCTCCGGTTGCTACTGCCGACGGTTGCTTCAAGGACAGTGGGCGGAGCGGTGGCGGTCCCTCCTGCGGATGCCGACGGCGTCGCTCCTGTCCCCTGGGACCCGCTTTTGCCCTGTCCAGCAGGGGCGCGATTGGTTGGGCTATTACTACCACCGCTAGTGTTATCTGTCCCCTGCGCTGAAGGTGGCTGGTACAGTAATAGGGCAGCTTCCGGTTCTTCACTATGTCCGGACGGACCCAGGATGTAGCGTCGCTCGCACCGGCGATAGCTGAGCATGCGGTGCAGGTCTGTCATGACGGGGCTGCGATAGTCGTAAGCCCGTCGGCTTTCCAGTCGACCCAGCAGGTAAAATTCCAGGTCCCCCGGCTCGAAAACATCGGCTCCCGGTAGCTTGGGTAGCTCATGCGGTTCCAGGGGATGGACCAGCTCGGGCGTGACCAGGATCACCAGTTCCTGTTCGCCTGCACTGGCCCGCTGGAAGGAAGCCAGCCGGCCGATAAAGGGCAGATCGCCAAAGAATGGCACCCGCTCCGCCGTGGCCCCGCTATTGGTCTGGATCAGACCTGCCACTGCCATGGTCTGCCCTTCGCGTAATTCCACCGTCGTAGAGAACGTCCGGGTATTCAGCCCCGGAATGAATGCCCCCGCGATCGTGGCAGCCGCCGAATTATCACGCGTGCTCACCGTGGCCGTTACTGTAAGGCGAATCCGGTCTCGATCGGTGATAATGGGCGTGAAGAACAGTTGCACGCCGTAGGGGACAAACTGGACCCCTTGCAAGCCGCCGCCGAACTGTCCGAAGGCTCCCAGGCCGGTGATGACAGGCACGGGAAATTGCCCGCCCGCCAGGAAAAAGGCAGTTGCTCCGTTGCGGGCCGTCAGGGTCGGTTCGGCCAGCGACTTGGCGTAGTTGAGCGTCCGCAACGCCTGGATAGCGATCGGGATCTGCCCGTTGTCCAGATTGACAGGCAGATTGACCAGGCCCGCGGCGTTGCCCACCCCTGGCTGCTGATTCTGGTTCAGCCCGGCGATCAGATTACCCGTATGTTGACCGAACACCAGGGTGCCCTGATTGTTAATGAGATTGAAGTTGACCCCAATGCTACGGGCAGCGGCCCGGTTGACCTCCGCCACCATGACCCGCAACATCACCTGTTGTTCTCCGGGAATCCGCAGATTGTTGATGACGTTGGGCCCCCCGGCAGTCAGGAAATCCTCCACTCCTGGCGTTTGCCCGGGGCGTAGCGGGTCGAAGGGGTTGCCCATGGGTGTCAGGGCTGAAGTGGGGACATTCGGCCGCTGTTGCTGACCTTGTTGCTGCTGTTGCTGTTGACCAGGAGCATTCGCCCCGACGATCCGAATGATCTGGTAAGCCTCGACAATGTCGTGGGCCTGGCCGGAGACCATGATCTTATCGCCGATGAGAGTCAAGCGGACCCGGCTGCGTGGATAGGCCCGGTTGATCTCCTGTTCCAGGGCCTTGTAGACCGCTTCCAAGCGTTCCTTGGCTTCCGGATCGGGAAAGACCCGCACCAGATAGCTCAGGATTACGTCCTGGTCTTTCTGTTTGGGATCGGGAAACCACAGGTTCAAGACGGTGATGCCCGCTTTCAGGCCGATGATGGTCATCTGCCGGCCATCGGGCTCCAAGATGCGGAAGTTGGCCACGGTCTCGTCAACGATTTGCGTCCGTTTCGGGGTTGTTTTCAACAGAATGATCCGGGAGCGACCTTCCACCAGGTCCAATGTGTTGCGCGGATCGATCACCCCTTCGACGAACTGGCGGAACTGTTCCAGGTCCTTCTCGGTGGGCACGGGGGTGGTTCCCAGGATCCCGCTACCGGCCAGGCGGGGCAGGCGGAGCTTGTCTTCACCGAATAGCTGGGGGAAGGGTCGGGGCTGCGGCAGTGCACCGGTGGGTGGTCCCATTGTTCCCGCGGGCTGTCCGCCGCCGGCTGGAGGTGTCCCGGCGGGGGGTTGGCTTGCCCCTGGCTGAATAGCCACCGGTGTCAAGCTGCCATCCGGACCGATCATCAGCGGCGTTAGCACCGGTAAGGTGGAAGCACTTCCGGCTGGTACGCCGCCCATAGCAGAAGGCAGACCCGGACCACCCCCACTAGCAGAGGGCAGCGTACCGCTAATGACCGTCAGGCCAGGGCCTGCAGTCGGCGTTCCCCCCGACGGCTGTTGGGCGGCCACTTGTAATATCCCCACACACAGCAGGCATCCAAGAGCTGCACCCAAACTGTGCCGCATCCGATGACTTCGCTGTGCTGACGCGGTCGCCTCCTGCCGCTCCCTGCGCATGACCTGCACCTCCCGCCTCAGGGCCTGAGCAACCCCGCGTACGGTTTGTTCCTATATCGCCGCCCCGCCGTATCGGTGCCGCTTTTCACCCCCTCCCTCGAGGAAGGTCCCCCGCTCCGGCAACTTAACCAGAATTCCCCCACGGGGCGGAATCTTCGATTTCTTCGTGCCCCTATCATCGACAGAATCATTAGCACAGATAAAAGATTTTCATTTTGCTGATTCGAATTTTTCGCTACGACCAGACCAAGTGTCCAATCAGCTCTTTTTGGCACTACCAACTAAAAGCCTATCTAACGGCATTTTCTGCTTAAGCAGCATAATCGAGAGCAATTGGCAAATTTGGAAAAAGACAACTGTTCAGTCAGTAGGCCGCCATTGCTTTGATGAAGATTTAGGGATCGCTTGGGACGATCGAAGGGGGCGTAACGGCAAATTGCCTCGATGATTACTGACAATCAACTGTCAGTAGTAAGAAATTCCGGTTGGCTGCAGTCTAATGTACGACTGAACGATCCTGTTTCGCTGGGATCAAAAAATCATCACAAAGATCTGAAATTGCTCAATTTACGAAATAGGCAATAATCTAATTTTGCTTTGAACTAGGTCCAGAAATTCAGGCCAGACAAAAATTTCCATTTTTTGCCATTTTTCCTCTTGCGTACTTTTTGCGAGCTGGGTAGATTACGATTGCCGGTTGGGAAAAACTCAATGGCGAGGCTGAAAAAAGCAATCGTTCCGTCAGGAGAATGATACTCACCGACGGATGCAAAATCGCCAGAGTGAAACCTCGGCAGGGTTTCGTCAATCTGATCTTAAGGAGAGCATGACGTACGGAACCCTTAAATCGCCCAAGTCACCTCCCTTTGGGGTGACGGGTAACAACGACACGGACGCACAACGAAGTACGGCCGCGAGTTCGGAGTAGCCCGGATGCACCCTCCACTCGCCCAAACAACCTGAAAGTTATCAAAACCTAGCCCACGATCAGCCTGCGGTCAAGCAGAAAGTAAAAAATTTTGTGCCGCGGGCGGATGCGTATACAGCGGCTCCCGTCAGGAATCGGTCTGAACTGGTTGAGCCGCCCCAAAACTCTCCCGGTTCTTACTGCATGGGAACGGGAGTAGAAGGTGGGTGTGGTATGGGGGCTTCGCCCATCGGTCCAGACCGGCGTGTGGCCGGTCGGGGCGGATCGCCCTCAACACCCCAAATGCATGGGAGGTTCGTTCATGTTTGCCAAGCTGTGGAAGGACGAGGCTGGTGTGATCTCCGTCGAGTACCTGTTCCTCGTCACCATCGTCGGCCTGGGCCTGGTCATCGGCTTCTCGACCCTCGAAGGGGCCATCAACGTCGAGTACACCGAACTGGCTCGTGCCATCCTGGCCCTCAACCAAGGCTACAGCGTCGCTAGCCAAAGCGGGTGCAAAGGTGCCAAGACCGGAAGCAGCGTCAGCGATGCCGCAGGGACTGCTTCGTTCGGATCTGCAGTTCCCACACCCCCGACCATCAGTGTCACCTACTGTGCCTCCGCCGTCCCTGCTCCCTGATAAGGCATAAGCCGAAGTTAGATCTACGAAAGACCATTAGTTAAACCAAATCTGATGTTAGAATTGGGCTTCGGGAAACGCCCATCCCGAGGCCCATACCTCCAACAACTAACACCATCCACGGCAGGCCGGGAATTTCGCCCACCGGTCGTGACTAGCTGGGAACTAGTCTGGGCGAATCTTCCCTCCTCTAGCCAGATCAAATACGGGAGGTTCGTTCATGTTTGCCAAGCTGTGGAAGGACGAGGCTGGTGTGATCTCCGTCGAGTACCTGTTCCTCGTCA
>JANWVV010000062.1 GCA_025055795.1 Gemmataceae bacterium | reverse complement strand
GGAGCAAACGCCCGTTGATTAGTTCCGGCTCGATTCTGCAACGTGGCGTTACGGACACCAATCAGATTACGGGCTTCCTGCTGGCTGACAGCAGGGTTCGCACTATAAGAAGCAAAGGCCCGTTCCAGGCTGACCTCCCACGGACCGAAGCCACTTCCCGAAAGATGGGCTCCGCTGGGACCTAGTATGTTGCCGTGCACACTCAGGTTAAGCAAGCCATCCAGATCCACGATGAGCGGTGCTACTAGCGGCTTGTAGCGTTTGCCGTCCGGTGCACTGATCACGGGCAGGCCGATGTCCATCCACAGGCTATCGTTTTTCCAGGGACCGACGCCGCCCCGCAGGTTGCAGACGTCACCGGTGTAACTGCCATCGGCGTTCGGCGGCACACGAGGGAAATTCGGGTGCTCTGCCGGCCGAGGCCGCAAAGTCAGGAACCGGCCCTGCGGGTTGGTCCAGTTCGGGTTACTCGGATCGAGTGAACCAAACAACCAAGGGCGGTGGAACGAGGGCAATATCACCTCACCTGTCGCCGGGCACACCCAGGCTAGAAAGTAATTGTTAATATCCGGATAAGTATAGGGAGCGTTTTTGGGGATGTACGCACCGCTGAGCCCCGCAGTAGGATTTCGGCCAGCCGGATTGGAGTACTCCGGATCCAGCAGCGTGGTCATACCCGGGAAGAGGCTGAAATTGACGATCTGTCGGCGATTGAGCCCAGCGTATTCAGTAGCCGTGACCGCTTCGTCGAACAGGCCTAAGCCGGACCAGGCGGAGGTACTACCGGGCATGCCGCCATACATCGACGAGGTCAGATCGTGGCCCCGCAGGGCGTTGAAAAACGCGTTGGCCGGCGCCCCGTCTGTCGGTACAATCCCCGGATAAATCAACTGCCCTAGGAATTGATTGAACGCCATCATACCATCGTCAGGGAGATCACGGCTCTGATTCTGAGCATCTGCGGCGATCCGTGCAAACTCTGCTTTCTGACCTGCGAAGAAAACAAAAGTAATGCCAACGATGGCAAACAGACTAAGTAAGGCAAGCACAACAATCAAAAGCACGCCACGGCGACGTATCGTAGCAGGTCCGACATTGAATTCAACCAACATGATTGTGAACTCCCACACTATTCGCTTACGGCCTTATGTTTCCTAAAGACCAAATATGTTTCCTAAGACCGAAAACTCAGAGTTCAAAGGGCAAATCGCCAAGTATTTTGCCGTACTGCACGGGTTTTCGGATCGTAGGCACGTATGGTTACTTGAATACCTAGTACTCGTATATGTAAAGGTACGGTTGTCAAATCATGGCCAGTGTCAAACACATGCGGTGGCGGCAAGAAAGCGTAAGGGTTATCAGTAGGGGCTGCTGTGCCATTAGGTGGATGTGGTTGCCAGTGAACCATGACCTCAAATGATAGAACGTTAGGGAGCAAGATTTCCTCGCCGGAAAGATTAGGGTTGGACACCGGCGGAAAAACAAGACGAGGGAGAGTAGTCGTGCCTACTGGTTCACTAATAGGCAAGACATCGATAGGAAACCGGTTACTAGGTACGCGAATCCCCTGCAGCGTGTAAGCAGTAGTTGGGCTTCCAGGAGGAACTATTTGGCTAGCTATCAGATCGTTGAAAAACATACCCGCTTGGGAAGTATCCAGACGCGTACGTTCTGCGTCGTTGACCGCCACGAGTCGCTGTCGCCGGACAAGGTTGTATAGTGGATTGGTACCTCCCGATGTTCGGGTATTTGTGTCAACAAGAAAATAGGCGATCTCGGCCGCTCGACTCTCGTATGTACCCCCAGGACTGAATGAATCCGCTGGGACAGTAACACGAAAAAGATTGGTCTCTCGTTCGGGAAGAATAGCCGTGAAATGGAGAGCGTGATTGTTCACTGTGTAAATGTTCAATCCTTCAGTGTCCGTGACCGTTAAGCCAGGAGGAGGAGCAACGATACGGAAAAAACCTCCAAGTGGCGGCGTCCACCTGCCACTAGGTAATAGATCCACGCGCTGGTCGCTGAGGCGTAAGCCGCGGTTAGGACGGCTGTCATCGGGTAGAAACGGATGGGCATACACGAGATCCCGTTGCAGGATCGCACCGACTGCAGCCAATTGCGTCATCAGGTTGGCCTGAGCCCGTGCCTGACCGATCATTTCCAGGCCGATGCGAAACGCCTCTGCCAGAATCCACATGGTTAGCACGGACAAGCCCAGAGCCACCATCACTTCCACCAGGGTATATCCGGGACGCTTATGCAAAGAACGGGTTGTCATACCTTGGGCCCCTTGTTCATTACTGTCGACTGGTTCAAATTGAAGCTCCTTAATCGTGGATAACCACCCTTCTGTTCTCTCTCCAAACTTGGCTGCTTAAGGTCTGTCGTTCGTTATTGATTGGTAAGAAGTGGGCGAACAAATACTCCAGAAACTCCCCGCAAGATAATCAACGTACCTGTGTACGGACCACGCCCATCGGCAGGGGTTCGGATGGGTGTTTGCAACTCCAAACGTACGCCTCCTGGAGTGTCAGCAAGAGCGGTTATACGGTAAAACACCGCATGTCGTATTCCAGGACGACCTTGGGTGTTATCATAGATGGTTCCATCGACGACCCAATCGCCTGGCCGAAGTTCTAATTGGCTCCGACTGACGCCGGGGATATCAACTTGAGTCGAACCGGGCGTGAAGAGTATATTAGAGTAAGTCTGTTCGCTACCGGGTGGGGCGTACAGGGGGGCCCGACGGTCGAATACCACTACTGTCATTTGGGCAACATACCGATTAGCATTAACAGGACGCTGTAATACCCAGAGGTAGTTGTAACGGAGTTCCCGCTCAGAAAGAGGAGTACCTTCTTCGTTGGCATTGATGCTGTCACGCAAGCTGCAAAATGCAAGTGCTGCTCCCGGATTATTCCCGATACTTTGGAGTGTTCGGCGCGGAATGTGGCTAGAAGGTTCGCCGACCCAGAACTGGGTCGGCGAACCAGACCGAGCCACATAACCCATAGGGTCCACAAACACAGGGTAGCTGGGTTCATATGGAGCAGCCGGGGACAAAGAATTGGAACCATCGGGATCGTCAAAGTCGTTGAAGAAAGGGTCAGGATTAGCGGCCTCGACAACATGCAGTTTCCAGTAACTACGCATAAACTTGTCTGCATTGAAGGCAGCCAAGGCACTTCGTTCATCTCGGAAGGCTTGAGCCATCCGCATCGCGCCCAATGGAAACAAAGTCAAAATGGCGATGACCCCAAGCCCCACGATGAAAATCGCAGTCAGGACTTCGATCAACGTTAAACCCGTGCGGTGTTTCATGACTGTCCCTTCTTGAGGCCAGTTCCTTATTTCTCGCGAGGGATAACACAAACTCACGGAACCAACTGCCGTTATATTGTTCGTCGCGCAGTGAGATTCACCAAATGTTGCGGCGAACGCACTTCTACCGCGTATTTCCCGAGATTTTTCGATAGCCGAATTGTTTTTTCTTCCAGAGGTCACTACTGGCCAACTAGAGCTCGACGAGCAAACCAGTAAAGATCATTGTTGGTACCGTCTGGCCAATGGATTGGCGTAGTGATGACGGCCCCTGTGTGGGCTTTGATAGCTATCAGCATCTGCTCGCCGCCACGACGTAAAGCCTCCTGAAATGGTAGAGTAGTAATACCGCCGTAGTAACCGGGATCCATTCGGCCCGCCCCTTCAGGCTTGTCTGGGTCCCGGAACCACAAAAAGACTTGGCCTGCGCCACGGTTAGAGCCATACGGGGATAATTGCCCACTGGGAATAAACAACAAATCGTAGTCATGTCCGGCGGCCCAGTCGGATGACCCATCAGGCTGGGACAGACCAGGGGACAAATCGATGCATGTTCGGTCGGGTAACCGAACGACCGCCTCACCTAATAGTGGCTGGGGAGCACGATAAATCCCAAACTGCGGTAATGATCGGTGAGAAGGAAGACCTAGGTAAGAGTGCAAAACTACAACTGGATAATCGGTGGCAGGTCCGGTCGGCGTTCCTGCAGCTCCCAATCGATCATCCGGATAGGTGTCTAGAGTCAATTCCAGACCATTAGCGATAGGCGTGACATGCCGAATAACGTACCAGCCATTAAAGACGGGTATAACAAGAATTAATCGTTGGGTCACTGCAACCGGCCCAGGGGGCAACATATCCGCAGGAATATTGACCAGTTGGCATCGGCGATTGGTGATTTGGCCACTGCCATCGTAGCTATAGAGAAAGCGTAAATAGGGATAATTGGCTGGATTATCATTAGGAGTTTCGATGGTACGGCTGGGCACAAAGACAGGCGGCATTTCAATATACTGCACCTCTGAGGCTAAAATCAAGGAAGGAGGTGCAGAGCGGGAGGCGTCGATAATTACGCGGACACCGTGGGGATGACCATCTCGTAAAGCCCGAGCCCGAGCGATGTCCAGCATGTTCTGTACTTGGTTGACTGCTTCGACCACTCGATCTCGTTCCAAAGCGGCAGGCACCACCATCATGGCTACTGCGGCTGCTGCCGCAATCAAACCCATCACTACAAGCAGTTCAATAAGGGTAAATGCCTTGTACCTACCGACTGGTTCACTAGTATTAACCCAGACTGAACGCGGTTTCGCTTTCATGGTTAACCTGTCCTTTTATAGATTCAGTCTGACGAAAAATGGACGGTTTATATGAATTTCCACTAAATTTTATTGTGTTTCCGTTTTTTGTATGATGATCATTAGACTGGAGATGAATGAACCGGTTCAGCTCTCGTTGTCTATCGATTGCCCCGGCCCCCAATCTGCCGCAAGCGATATCCCCAAATGTCATCGTTTGTGCCGAAACTCCGATCGGCGCCTGCCGATAGTACAGTAATGGTTTTATTGTTACTGTCAAAAATGACTCCCAACCGGTTTTGGGCATCGGATTTGTTGGTCCAGTTCATAGCTAGCTTGCCAAGGGTGTCAAATGGATCGCGAGAAACCGATCTCGGATTGACATAAGGCGGTGCGTTTAGTTCCGGCGACTCGTAGAAGCGGCGGAATGTAATCGGTACTACATTCCCACCAGAACCGTACAGTTTCCAAGCATCAGCAAAGATAGGTACTGTACCGCCGCCAGGCCACGCAACATCGATCTGGGCACTTCCCATAAAATCGTCACTAGCAAAGGTAGCTCCCCCTGTTCCTAAACGCGATACAGCCTTGCGCAATAGCACAGCGGCTTCCAGCTCGGCTGGCCCATTACCACTAGGTAGATCAGCGTAAGCCGTATGCGGTGGCCAGTTAATGGTTGCTATGGTTAAACCACTGCGGGCTTCATTGAACGTCTGAGGAAAGGTGTATCTTAACCGGCAGTATAAAAGCAGAGCTTCGGCTCGATCTTCGTCGTTGTCACAATAACTGACCAGGTCCTCGAAAACCCGGGCCCGGCTCAGGCGATCTTTTCGTGTTTGCTCTACGGTAGCCTTGACCAATTGATCTACCGCTTCCTGCAGTTTATAAACAATCTGTTCTGTGGTCCTGTGTTGTTGCCGGATACGAACATACCCCACACCGCTCATGGTCAGACCTGCCAGGATGGCAACAATCGCAATCACCACGAGCAATTCGACGACGCTGAACGCAGTCCGACTATGGCGTATACTGGTTGCCACGGCCATCTCCCCCAAAGTTCCAGGTGAAGTACTAGGTTACCTCTCGAAAGGGAGTTTGACGACAGAACCGCCCGCCTTTGTCGATACGATCGACGTCTAGTAGCTAGCTCCGAGTGGTCCGCGGCTAAAATTGGTTAGATCATCCTGTCCAAAACGGTCTCCCGGGGGTAAGGGAACCTGTCCACTATTACCAAAAATGCCGTCCTTGCCGGCAGAAATGATCTGAAATCCATTTTCGTTGATGTACTTGCCCCCGGTTTGGTAAGGGGGAACCAGACCGATTATTGCTCCGGCTACTGGAAAGTTGCCAGGACTAACGCTCTGACTACTGTAACGGACGTTGCGATTCTCAGCAAAAATGATGTAGGGAGTGCCACTTCCAGTATTCTGTCGGCGATAGGCATCAACTAAATATGGATGCGGGCTATTTCCTGTAGACCAAATCATTTCTGGCCGAAGTTGCAGCCAAGGCCCCTTGCGCCTTTCCCCCGGCGTAGCAGGCGGAGTGAACGGTTGGGATGGATTCATGGAAAATCCCGAGAAGTTCAAGGGAGCTCCACCGGTTAGAAGAAACAACAGTGTCTGATTTCGGTCTAATAATGTTTCGTGGTAAGCTGCAGGAAGGCCATTATCATTCAAATTGATGTGAGGAAACATACGTTTGAGCAAGTCCAGTTCCGGATCTGTTGGCGCGTAAGATTTCTTCAGGTGAAAAACATCATAGGGCCAGACATAATCCATACCACCATTACTTTTGGCCAAGCTGACAGCAGCTTGGATCTGAGCGATACGATCCAACGTCTCCGCTCGAGCCAATGTCATGCGTACATTCTGCACCGCTGAGAGCAACAGACCCGCTAAGATGGCAATAATTGCGATAACGACGAGCAATTCGATCAGCGAAAAGGCTGGACGGTGCGTCGATATCCGTCTCATAGAAAAACTCCTTCGAAACACAGGGTAAAAGGAGACGGAACCTGTCTTTCCAGTGTTAACCGCGTCCCACCAAGTATGGATTAACACAGGCGAAGCTTCTGTTCTTACCATATTCAGTTTCACTTGCTTTTGTTTTAGTATGCCCCCGTGCAACCCTTTTCGATATTTGTCGATCAGCCGCTTTTGCTGAGACCCTCCAGCAGCTTGATCAATGGCAGGAACAACGAGATCACGATCGCCCCGATGGTAAACCCCAAAAACACGATCATCAACGGTTCCAGCAACGACAAGAGGGACTTGACCAGGTTGTCTACCCACTCGTCGTAGAAGTCGGCGATTTTATACAACATCGTATCCAGGTCGCCCGTCTCCTCGCCGACTTCGATCATGTTGACCACCATGTCGTCAACCAGACGGGACTCCCGCATCGGGTCAGCTATTGTATCCCCCTCGCGTACGGACTCAAAAACTCTCTGGAACATCCGTTCGAAGACTGCATTGTTTGAGGTCTCCTTAACTATGGTCAAGGCCTCAAGGATCGGTACCCCGGAACTGACCAGCGTCCCGAGTGTACGCATGGTACGGGCCACAATGGTTTTTTCCACCAACTCCCCCACAATCGGGATCCAGAGTAAGGCCCGGTCTAAGGCGTAATTCCCCCAACGCGTCAGACGCAATAGTTTGGCAAACAAGTACAGCCCCATCGGGAACAGCGGAATGGTCCACCAGTACTCGGACATCCAGTTGGAAATGGCGATCAGTTTCTGGGTGGCCCAAGGGAGGGTCATGCCGAATTCATCGAAAATCTTTTTGAACTTGGGAATGATGGCCACCATGATGAAGGTGAGGATGCCAATGGCTACGGCGATGACCACGGCCGGGTAGACCATGGCCCCGATGATCTTGCCCTTGAGGCTTTGGGCCTTTTCCAGGAAGTCGGCCAAGCGTTGCAGGATCACTTCCAGGGCACCGCCCGCCTCTCCGGCCTTGACCATGTTGACGTACAGCTTGCTGAAGCATTTAGGCTGCTTGGCCATGGCATCGGAGAGAGAGGAGCCGGACTCCACGTCGTCCACAATGTCGATCAGGGCATTCTTCAGGACGCTGGGCTTCATCTGCCGCTCCAGGATGCGCAGGGAGCGCAGTACTGGCAGGCCGGCATCGATGAGAGTGGAAAACTGCCGAGTGAAAGTCACCAGCATCTTCTGCTTGACGCGGCCAATGGTGAAGGTCTTGCGGCTTTTGCCGACCTTTTTCTTTTTCCCCTTGGCCGCCTTGGTGCCCGTCGTGACCACCGCCAGCTTGGTCACGAAGTAGCCACGGCTTTTGACCTTCGCCTGGGCCTCTTCTTCGTTGGCCGCTTCAATCGAGTCTTTGATTTCGTTTCCGGAAGCATCGAGCGCTTCGAACTTGTAGGTCGGCATGGATCCAGTCCTCGTCCGCGTAGTTCAGGCCTGAGTTGGGGATATTCACACCGGTGGTTTGCCGGCAGCCAAGGGATTCGGTGTTTTGGCGACCGGTGGCCAGGTTTAGCCTTCGTCTTCCAGCACGGTTTCGCGCACCACTTCGTCGATGGTGGTGACCCCGGCGAACAGGGCTCGTAAACCGGCGTCCCGGAGGCTGAGGGTCCCCATTTTGCGGGTATATTGCCGCAGAGCGTCGGTGCTAGCTCCCCGGCTGACCATGTCCCGCAGGTCGTCATTCATGATCATCAGTTCGAACAGGCCGGTTCGGCCCTTGAAGCCGAGGTTATTGCATTTATCGCAGCCTTCGCCGTAGTAGAAGGGTCGCCCCCGCAGGTCCTCGGGGCGCAGGTTCAGTTCCATCAGTTGTTCCCGAGTCGGCTGATAGGGGGTGCGACAGGACGTACAGATTTTGCGGACCAACCGCTGCGCCTGAATGGCTTCGACGGTGGCGGTGATCAGGTAAGGCTCGATACCCATGTCGCGCAGGCGGGTGATCGAGCTGGGGGCGTCGTTGGTGTGCAGCGTACTGAAGACCAGGTGACCCGTAAGCGAGGCCTGAATGGCGATCTGGGCGGTCTCCAAGTCACGGATCTCACCTACCAGAATGATATCCGGATCCTGACGCAGGATAGCCCGCAGGGCGTTGGCAAAAGTCAGGTCGATGTCCGGGTTGATGGGACACTGGACGATGCCGTCGATTTCGTATTCGACGGGGTCCTCGGTGGTGATGATTTTGACCTCGATGTCGTTGAGTTCGGCCAGGGCGGAGTAGAGGGTAGTGGTTTTGCCCGCCCCGGTGGGTCCGGTCACCAGGATGATGCCATTGGGTTTACGGATCACCGCGCGGAACTGGGCCAGCAGGTCGGGCGGCATGCCCAGGTTGTCCAGGCGCAGGCCGACGTTGGTGCGGTCGAGAACACGGATGACCACACTTTCGCCGAACATAGTCGGCAGAACGGACACCCGCATGTCGACGGGGTTCCCCCCGACGTTCAGTTCGATCCGGCCATCCTGAGGCAGGCGACGCTCGGCAATGTCCAGGTTAGCCATGACCTTGATGCGACTGGCAATGGCACTGGCCAGGTGCCGGGGGGGCGGAACCATCTCGTAAAGCACCCCGTCGCAGCGGTAACGCATTTTGTATTCGTCTTCAAACGGCTCGAAGTGGATGTCCGAGGCATGGTCGCGGATGGCCATCAGCAGGACCATGTTGATCAACTTGCGGACCGGCTGCGAGTTGGCCAGCTCCAGGGCGTCGTCCAGGTCAATCGAGTTTTCACGTCCTGTGACTTCCACCCCGATGTTACTGGCTTCGAGCTGGGCGATGAGCGAAGCGATCGATTCCTCTTTTTCCTCGGAGTAGGCCTTTTTGATCAATTCGTCGATCTGCTTGGGCGATGCCAGGACGGGCTGGACGTTGCGGATGCCCAGGAGATTTTTCAGGTCGTCCATGGCCTGCAAGTTGTTCGGATCGGCCATGACGACGGTTAGGGTATCATTTTCGTAACTGAGGGGCACGAGTTTATACAACTCGGCCATGTTTTTCTGCACCAGTTTGAGGGCCTCCGGTTGCGGTTTGACGTTCTCTTCCGGGTTGAGGATTTTCAGGCCGTGGACTTCGGCAGTTGCCTGAAGGAGTTGTTCCTCATTGATCAATCCCCGTTCCAGGGCCAGTTCTCCGAGGCGTCGCTCGGTAGTGCGCATCTCCTCGTAGAGGGATTCCAATTGGGCATCGTCGAGGAAACCGAGGTCGAGGAGTTTCTGGCCAAGCTGGCGGGTGGTCGAGTCGATGTGGGCGAAGCGGTTGGCCCGGGCGGCGGCCGGTCGAGCAGCGGGGGCGGGACGGGCCGTGGCCGGACGGGGTGCCGTGGCGGCAGACGCTGGTCGAGCAGTTGCTGGGGCCGCCGCTGGACGGGGAGGACTTTTGGCCGTCGCACCGCTACTGACGGGAGTCGTGGCAGGCCGGGCGGCTGCACCCGGATTGCTGCCCGCAGCAGCCGGCTTTTTCACGGGCGTTTTGTCATCGGCAGGGGTAGGTGCTGGCATAGACCGGGCTTCCTAATGCAAGTCGCGAGAATTCCTCGAACGGATCACGCCTCAGACGACGAAACGACACAGGGTTATCCTACATCATTATCTTGCCGCTGGAATTCCTTTTACAACGGTACTTACTTGCCTGAATCGAGGTCAGCGTAGACCGCAACGTGCCGCATGCTCAGCGGCGACGCCGGGGCCGCTCGTCCTCGTCCTCTTCCTCGTCTTCCTCTTCGTAGTCTTCGTCTTCGTAATCTTCGTCCTCGTATTCGTCCTCATCCTCCTCCATGCCACGTTCCGCCGCTTCGATTTTGGCAGCCAACTCATTGGGACGACTGGATTTGAGCAACACTTCTTCCTTATCGCACAGTCCCTCCTTCCAGAGGCGGAACAGGGATTCATCCAGCAGGAACATGCCGTGTTTGCGACCGGTCTGGATCGCCGAGTCGATACGGTAGGTTTTGTTTTCGCGGATCAGGTTGCGAATGGCCGGCGTGACCACCATCATTTCATAGGCGGCCACCAGTCCTTCGGGCTTGCGGGGCAACAGAGCTTGGGAGAGAACACCGATCAGCGAACCGGCCAATTGGGTGCGTATTTGATCCTGTTCGTTTTCGGGGAAGACAGTGATGATGCGGTCGATGGTGGAAGCAGCTCCAGAGGTGTGCAACGTGCCGAAAACGAGGTGTCCGGTTTCAGCGGCTTCCAGGGCAGCCCGGATCGTTTCCAGGTCGCGCATTTCGCCGACCAGAATGACGTCCGGGTCCATACGCAGGGCCCGACGCAGTCCTTCCTTGAAGTCCGGAACGTCGATCCCGATTTCCCGCTGATTAACGGTGGAGCGTTTGTGTTTGTGATAGTACTCGATGGGGTCTTCCAGGGTAATGATGTGGCGGTCGTAATTTTCATTGATGAAGTTGATCATGGAGGCCAAGCTGGTGGTTTTGCCGGAGCCGGTAGGCCCGGTGACCAGCAGCAGGCCGCGGGGCCGGACAATCAAGGAGCGGATGGCGTCCGGTGTCCGGAGCTGTTCAAAGGTCATGAACTGACTGGGGATGCGGCGGAGGACCATGCCGATGGTCCCCTTCTGCTTGAAAACAGCGACACGGAAGCGGACGCCGTCGACATACTCGATGGCAAAGTCGGAACCACCCCGCTGTTGCAGCTCCTGTTGGCAACGGTCGGGTGTGATCGACTTCATCAGGGCCGTGGTGTCGTCGGGATCCAGCACTCCCCCGCCGATATCGAGTTTGCGCATGCGTCCGTGGTGCCGGACCACGGGCGGCTGTCCCACGCTGATGTGAAGGTCGCTGGCCTTAAGCTGGATGACCGTGGCCAGCAGCTTCTCCATAGTTACTTTTGCCACGGAAAAACCCCCTCACCTCGATACCACTGCGTTCGCCGCAGTGCCGCCCCGTCCGCGGGTTAGATTTCCCCATAGTTAGGCGTACCACACGGTTGAGACAAAATACCCCCACCACGCCGTTGCTATGGCCCCGACGTTAGCATTATGCCCTGCCGCGAACCGGATGCCAAAACTTTTTTACCCTCATTACTGCGTCTTGCAGGAATGTCTTATTCTCAAACTCGCAGACACCCTCAGCGGGCCATCTCTACCAATTGCAGCACCTCGGCATGGCAAATGCTAAGCACTTCGTCCAGGGTGGTGATCCCCTTGAGCACTTTCTGAACACCATCGTCCAAGAGCGTTTTCATGCCGCCGGCCCGGGCCTTACGCCGCAGTTCCTGGGTCGGTGCCTGAGCAAAGGTCAGTTCTCGAAGCAAAGAATTCATCTTCATCAATTCGAAAATACCGGTACGTCCACGATAACCGGTCTGGCGGCAGTGGTTACACCCTCGCCCTTTCATGAAGTTGGCCTTTTGGATCATGTCCTGAGTGATGGCGGCTGCCCGCAACTCGGAAGCCGATGGCGTGTACGGCTCCTTGCACTTGGGACAATTAACCCGTACCAGACGCTGAGCCATGACCGCAATCAGGGAGCTGGCGATGAGGAAGGCGGGGACACCGATATCCACCAGCCGGGTAATCGCCGAGGGCGCATCGTTCGTGTGTAGTGTCGAAAAAACAAGGTGTCCAGTCAATGAGGCCTGCACGGCGATTTCTGCAGTTTCTTTGTCTCGTATTTCGCCCACCAAGATAATATTCGGCGCTTGCCGCAACATGGCCCGGATGATCCGCGCAAAGTCCAGTCCGATGCTGTGCTTGACCTCCACCTGATTAACACCGGGCAGGTAATATTCAACAGGATCTTCCGCAGTGATGATTTTCCGGTCCGGTCGATTCAATTCGTTCAAAGCAGCATATAGAGTCGTTGTCTTTCCCGACCCTGTCGGTCCGGTAACCAGAAAGATGCCATTGGGCCTCTTAATAATCTGTTGAAATTTGATGTAATCTTCTTCGCTAAAGCCTAGTTCACGAATATTGATTTGTATGTTTCCACGGTCAAGGATACGCATCACAGCCGATTGGCCGTGGACGGTCGGCAGAATGCTCACTCGCAGGTCGAAGTGGCGGCCGTTAACGGTCATTTTGATACGACCGTCTTGAGGACGCCGTTTTTCTGATATATCGATATTTCCCATAATTTTGATACGGGATAGTAATGGGGCAAGGAGACGGCGGGGAACGGCGTCGCGTTCGACGAGTACACCGTCGATGCGGTAACGGATGCGGACACGGTCAGCGAATGGCTCGATGTGGATGTCAGAAGCCCGCAAGTTGATGGCTTCCTGGATCAGCAGGTTGCACAGGCGAACCACCGGTGCGTCCGAATCCTCGGCGGCTGCCAGCGAACTGACCGATTCGGTCTGGGTAAACTCAATGGCGGTGTCGGTGAACTCGACTAGCATTGAGTCGACCGACTCGGTTTCGGTCTGACCATAGTTACGGTTGATCGCCTCGGTAATCTGCTCGGGTACGGCCAGGACGGGTATGATGTCCTTGTTCAGAATGAACTGCAGTTTCTGGATGCTGTCGTAGTTGGTCGGATCGGCAGTAACGATCTTGAGGGTATTCCCCTCCAGGGCCAGGGGGATCACTACGTTCTCACGAGCTACCGATTCAGGCACCAGTTCGATGACCGCTTTAGGAATTTCGATCTGGTTCAGATCCACAAATTGCAATCCGTGATGTTCAGCGATGGCTTGCATCACTTCCGCCGCGGTAGCATAGTTCAGCTTGACCAGGGCGTCTTGCAGTTTGAGCCCCTGCGCGCTGGCGGTGCTTTCGGCCTCGGCCAGTTGCTCGGGACTGATGATTTTCTTGCGAAGCAGAACGTCAGCGAAATCGCCGCGGGTTTTGCTCATGGTGTCGCTACTCCTTCTGCCTGAATGATGGGGAGGGTTCGGAGAGTACAAAGGACAGGGAAACAAGCATGCACGTCCCCCTGCAGGAGGCGCAGTCCGGGGCCTGCTATTGCAGCAGCCCTCCCCGCAGGGGAAGCCATCAGATTAACCGTACCACTCTCTGAGCACCGAAGGCACGCACTAGCCGTTCAATATCTAGGATGACGTCTTCTGCGTGGCACTTCAAGAGCCCAACACGTTTTTCTTGTCCCCCTTTCCCCTTTTTCAATGACCCTCGGTCGCGGATACGAGGGCCGACGTCTTTTTTGGCATCTCCGATTTCCATAATCGAGTCGGGTCTACTTTTGCGTTTCTCATGAACTACGGCATCGAGAAAGGGCCATTTTCCACCTTGGCCGAACCCGTTTACAACTCCTCACTATTCACCGACCTAGGGAAAGTCTCCCTCTACGGACAGCAAGCAACCGATGTTAGAGCGATGAAAAAGTCGGGAAGATTGAGTCCGCTTGCTAGTTGAGACAAAAGCGAACCTCTACACTGCTTAGATGAGCAGAAGGACCATCGCCTGGAAATGGTTCGCCGATGGTCCAGAATGCAGGTGAGGAAAGAGGGGAAATCCACCCATTAAAGTCGTGAGGGGTTGAAACCGCAGATTCAGAGGGAGCGTGCGTTATGTTGTGTCTATTAGAACGGGTGTCCGCCAACGCCCTGTCCGTGTGCACGCTGGCAGTGATCATGCTGGGTACAGGGGGGCTCAAGGCTGAGCCCCCGCCGATCAGTCGGATTGCCTTCGGCTCGTGTTCGGACCAGGACAAGCCCTTACCGATTTTCGAAACGATCGCCGCGGCCCGACCAGAATTGATGCTCTTTCTAGGCGATACCATGTATGCAGATCTGGACCGCAGCGTGGAAGTAACCCCGGAGGTGATCCGGAAGAAATACGCTCAGTTGGCAGAAGTTCCCAGCTTCCGCAAGCTGCGGGCGGCCTGTCCCCGTTTCTTAGGCATTTGGGACGACCACGACTATGGCATCAACGACGCGGGCGCAGAATGGAAATACAAAGCGGAAGCACAGCAGGCTTTGCTCGACTTTTTCGAGGTGCCCAAGGACGATCCCCGGCGTCACCGACAGGGAGTCTATCACGCTGAGACGTTTGGCCCCCCCGGCCAACGCCTGCAGATTATCCTACTGGATACTCGCTATCACCGCAGTCCACTCAAAAAGGGACCCTTGGATCCCAAACTGCGTCTGGTGCCCTATCTGCCGAATACGGACCCGGATGCTACCATTCTGGGAAGCGACCAGTGGCGTTGGCTGGAGGAACAACTCAGGCAACCCGCCGACCTCCGTCTACTGGTATCCAGTATTCAGGTGCTCGCCGATGAACATCCCTTTGAGAAATGGGCCAATTTTCCGCGAGAACGAGAACGACTCTATGAGCTGCTTCGCCGGACCAAAGCTGAAGGCCTGATCATTCTCAGCGGCGACCGACACCATGGCGAGATCAGTCTGGATCCGAAAGTGCTCGGCTACCCGCTGTATGACATTACTGCCAGCGGTTTCAATCAGGCGTCCAAGCGGTGGCGGGCCCCCGAGCCTAACAGCAAGCGGGTCGCTGCCGTTCCCTTTGGAGACCACTTCGGCTGGATCACCATCGACTGGCAATCCCCCGATCCGCAAATCCTGATCCAACTGCGTGACGTCGACGGCGATGCCCTGGCTGGTATCAAGCTGCGGCGCAGCATGTTACAGAACGTAGCTGAGGCGGGACCGGCCCCGCCCGGCGTCCTCACCCCTCAGGAGGCTGGAAAACACGTCGGCCAACGCGTCACTGTCCAGTTCGTTGTTCGTTCCGTGGGCGGCAAAACCAACATCTATCTCAACTCCACCGAGAACTTCCGCAGCGCCGACAACTTTGCCGTGGTTCTGACTCCTAAAGCTCAAGCAGGTCCATGGGCCAAAACCACGGCGGAGACCTTCATGAACAAAATCATCCGGGCCACTGGTACGGTTCGCCTGAACCGGGATAGCCCGCAACTGGAAGTAACCGATCCTCACGACCTTCAGATCGTGGAACCGGTCCGGAAATAACGACATATCCTCCCCGTGCCTAATGGGCACATTGGCACCCTACCCTTTTTCTCTGCGTTGTCCCGACCTTCCTGACTTCTGACGCCTCCGTACCTGTTTATTGGTTCCGCCGGGATTTAGTCAGGCGTAAACATTTACCAAAATTAGGTTGATGCGATATTTTGTACACTTAGTGGGGGACTCGGCTCGACACCGGCTAACCGAAATGCAACATCATGTTACTAAATTAGCCAAATCTAGACAAAAATCAACAAAATGCTCCAATAATACTCTTCACGCAATAGCTCTCTCTTGATGGGCCCCGCCTAACAAGATCGTGACCGTTTAACGGCAGTCGGCTCATTTCCGTTGCAGCGAAAAAGTACTGGAAGCGTTAACACTAGCTTGGCGATCAGGAAGTGGTGTTGAATCTTAATGACGGTTGGTAGGGAGAAATTCCTCCAACCAAAGGGCAATAGCGTTGGCTAGATCTCGGGCCGTTTCTTTCCAGCGTCCTTGCTCGCGTAAGCGGATACCGATCTCCAACTGGACGGCATCCAATCCTTGGTCCGTATGGCTGCCGTAGGTGGTCACAATGTATCCGCCCCGGTAATGGGGAACCTCCCGGTTCTGGGTGGTTGCCGAGCAGTCGGGCAGGGTTTTGTAACCCTGCCGCTGGAGATAGCCCAGTAGTCCCCGTTTGCCTGTCAGAGCAGCCCAGCCGTGGCGGTCCAGCAGCAGTCGGACGGTTTGTCCATTGAGGGTGCCGCGACAAATGGCTTCGGGAAATTCCCCCTGACCATGCAGATCCAGCAGTAGTCCGCTACCCCACCGTTGTCGCACCTGCTGGCAGGCAGCAGCCACCGACTGATGATAGCGTCGGTACACGGCTTGGGCGTTGGGCGATTCGTAGGCCCGCTCGGGCGGTCGATTCACGTCTACATATTGGCGATCCGCCTGGGCGATGATCAACCAGGGGCGTCCCTTCAGCAGGCCTTCCATTTCGGCCGCGCAGGCGGTAGCCAGCTCGATGGTCCAGCCGTCACGGACCGTCTGAAAGTCGGCCAGTCCTAGGCCCCGTCGTGGCGAAGTATGGGGGATAACCTGGCTTCCTCCGTGCGGGACCGAAAAGACAACTGGTAGTGTCCCCGGCTCCACGGTCACCAAACGCTGAAGCACAGCAGGAGTGAGCGGTTCGCCCGTCTCATCGACCCGGAAGGTAGAAAGGGTCGCTGAACCGTATTCTTGGCCTGAATCTGGAGCTGGAAGATATGGTGTTCCGCTGAAGACAGTGTTCGGGAATGCGGCTCCGGCAACTGCCAGGGGAATAAGCCAATGACGGAGCATACCCACTCCCCTTTCTCGGCGGGTCCTTTGCTCGGAACCTCTGATGGCAACAAGGCCGGCCTCCGTGGGTCAGGTGAGCCAATCGCGGGGATCCGCAATGGCCCCGGCCAGAGCGCTGGCGGCCACGGTCAGCGGCGAGGCAAGGAAGACCCGTGCTTCTTTGTGTCCCATCCGACCAGGGAAGTTCCGATTGGTGGTGCTGATGCAGGCCAAGGGAGCGTTGAGGCGGCCAAAGGTGTCTGCAGGCCCACCCAGGCAAGCAGCACAACTGGGTTCACCAATCTTGGCCCCGGCCTTAACGAAGATTTCCCGTAAGGTCTGACCGTTGATCCGTTCGCTGTCCAAGCCACGGGTCACTTCCGTGGTCGCAGGCACCACAAAGGTGTCGATCCGGACGCTCCGCCCCTGAAGCAACTGGGCAGCCGCCCGGAAATCGGTCAGTTTGCCGCCAGTGCAGCTACCGATATAAGCCCGATCCAGACGGGTTCCCTTCACCTGGCTGACAGGGGCCTTGTTATCCGGTGAATGAGGTTGGGCCACAATCGGTTCCAGCCGCCGGACATCGTAAACATACTCTGCTGCGTAGCGCGCATCGGTGTCGGAATACACGGGCGTGTAGCTCCGGCCACTTTTGTTCCGGGCATTCACATAGTCAAGCGTTACCTGATCAGGAGCGATCACGCCGTTTTTGCCTCCTGCCTCGATGACCATATTGCACAAGGTCATGCGTTCTTCGATGTTCAGGTTGTAAACCGCTTCACCATCGAATTCCATGGCCTTATAGGTAGCCCCATCGCAACCGATGTCGCCGATGACGGCCAGGATCAGATCTTTGGCCATCAAATAAGGGGGCAACTGGCCGTGGAAGACAAACCGCAGCGTCGGGGGAACCTTCAGCCACAACTTACCCGTACCCATGACAAAGCCGGCTTCCGTGTTGCCGATGCCCGTGGCAAACTCGCCGAAGGCCCCTGCCGTGCAGGTGTGACTGTCGGTGCCTAATAACACCTCACCAGGACGTGTATGCCCTTCCTCCGGCAAAGCAATGTGACAGACCCCCTTGTACCGCGGACTTCCCACATCGTAGAAATATGGCAAGTCCTGTTCCCGGGCGAATTCCCGCAAGATGTCCACATTGCGGTGGGCCATGGCATCCTGAGTGAAAATGTAGTGATCCGGAATAATCACCACCTTGTGACGATCCCATACCTTGGCGTGAGGCCCGAAATGCTTCTTAAATACGCCAATGGTGCCCGGACCACATACATCGTGCGTCATGAGCACATCGACGTTGACCCAGACGTTTTCCCCCGGGCTTACCCGTGGTTTGTCCGCCGCCCGGGCCAGGATCTTTTCCGTAAGCGTCATTCCAGACATATGTTGGGTTCCTTTGTCCGGTTTCAACCTATGTTTTTCAAGCAGCACCTCGTCTTGCGGGCTTACGCCGCCACTTCTTCCCAGCGATTTTGAGGGCACCCATGGATGCTAACGCCAAGGTCACCGCTCAACATAAAGGGGGCGTCGAAAGCCAACCGGCCCTCGGTCTACCGCTATCGGCACGTCAGGAAAGAACCTGTCATTACCTTTTTCCATGGTTATTGTACGAAACGAAAGGGCACAATCCCTTCACATTGCCGTCATTTTAAGAAGTACCTCCTCGGAACTGCACTCTCACCGCCTAGCCGCGACAGTGAGGAGGGAAACATCACCTCACAACCGGCCGACCTTATCCATCCAGCAAACGCTGCAAACCACCTAACCATCTTGAATGGAAACACCTCTGGTCATGGCTAGCGGGTCTTATCCGTTGAAATGCCCAGCCTGGTGGACCTCCACTGGCTCCCGCAATCGTCTGGCCCAGAGCGCGCGTGGGGCGTTGTCCAGTAGCACTTTTGGAGGGAACTTAACAACTATGACGTGTGGCAACTACAGCTAAAGATGCCCAATCCTGTACGACGTGGCAGGATGTGTCGAAGTGTAGATATATCTACATCAAAGTGGATCGTAGCTACGCTTCAACTGGCAGGACAATTCCCCCTTGGATCACTGCTATGAGTTTACTGATTGAGACCGATTTTGATTTGTTAGCTGAGCAAGAACTTTTATGTGCTCCTGGACTCTTTAGTGAGTAATAGGACCGTCTATTTCAGAGGTGGACAATTGTTGAAGCACATACCACATGGGCTCATAATAATCGGTATTATTAGTATCAACTTCTTCACTGGATTCGTCTTTAATGCAACTGTCTGGGCTGATGTAACAGTCTAGAGATAGAAGCAGAAGCGCCCAATACGACAGTTCCTCGGCATTTAGTCTATTCTCTTGATACATCT
>JANWVV010000061.1 GCA_025055795.1 Gemmataceae bacterium | reverse complement strand
ACACACAACCGTGCCTAACGGGCAATTGCCAGGTAGCGGGGAGCGACAGTGAGCAATTTGCATACCACTCACATGAAATTCGCCTTTGATCCTATCAGGCGAGTGAAAATTTCTCAGCAACAGTGCCCTAGCGATGTTCCCCCTACCGCCCAGGCTGGTCAAATCATTACCGCACAGGGCTAATAATTAGCCAAACAGCAGAACAGGAGCAGAGCAAAAATGGCGTAGAAAGTGTGAAGTTTCCAGGTTTCATACGCGGATATTCGCAGCCGAGCCGTCCGTCTCTGACGAATTCCTCTACACGGTAAAATGTGCGGTGCAGGCGAAGTATTAACAAGGTCTTTGTAAACGAAAGGGATACTCATGGAACACGCACCGGAAGAAGGGGTGATTATCAGTCCGGACGTATTACGGTCGCAACGCTTGCCTCCCGGACAGGTACGCACGCGAAAATGGCCGGTGTTGCATGCCGGTCCGGTACCTTCGTTTGATCCGCAACGCTGGGATTTCACCATTTTTCCCGTACCGCTAGTGGACCGCGTGGTCCGTTTCACCTGGGAGCAGTTTCAGGCACTGCCACGGGTAAAAGTCCGGGCCGACATGCACTGCGTCACCCGCTGGAGCCTGCTGGATAACCTTTGGGAAGGCGTGGCCACCCGTGAACTGCTCCGTCACGTCCGTGTAGCTCCCGAAGCGCGTTTTGTCATGATCCACTGCGAATACGGCTTCACGACCAATCTACCCATCGAGGACTTCTTCGCAGAGGACGCTCTGTTTGCCCTCAAGCACAACGGCACCGACCTGACACCGGAGCATGGCTACCCGGTGCGTCTGGTGGTTCCGCGGCTGTATGCCTGGAAAAGTGCCAAGTGGGTCCGCGGTGTGGAGTTTTTGCGGGAGGATCGTCCTGGCTTTTGGGAAAGTTGGGAGCACGGCGGCTACCACATGCGCGGCGACCCCTGGCAGGAGCAACGCTTCCGCTCTGAAGAAGCGCAAGAGCACAACCGCGGCGGTCTGTAACGTCTTTTCGCCATTCATCAACGGACCGTGCCAACGCTGAGTGGCTAATCCCAGCCCTCCTTGATGAGCGGCTGAGCCGCCAAAGAACCCCTCTCAATCAAGGATCATGCGTGCCAAGCGAGTTGCGATCCCCTTAGCGGGGTCCTCTCATTGCTTTTTCACTTTTGCCTGATTTTCCAAGGCGAAACTCATCAATCACTCAGCGGTTTCTAACCATAGCCGTGCTAAAAGTAGGGGTGAATCCAACACAGTAACCCGCCTTGTTACGTGAGTGAGTCAGCTAGCCGCCCCGTCGGGGCTATCAATCCTTGGTCCGCCACTGGTTCGAGGTCACCTATGTCCGAAAGTCACTTTGATCAGTTGTTTGTAAGCGTTGCTGTGGGCGTAGGCTTGATGTCCCTCGGCCTGTGGGCCTGGTTGAGTCGTCGCTGGCACTGGGCGGCTCGATTGGGCATAATGGCGGTCGCGACGACACCTGGTGTCGGTGTCCTGGCACTGGTAGACTGCTGGCATTGTCTGCCGCTGGTAGGTACCTCCCTGTTGGCCGCGATGGCGGGTTATTGGACGCTGGCCAGTTCATTATGGACACGGGCAACAACGTGGTTCATCGACCATGTCCACCGGCCAACCGGACGAGCCGTTGTCCTGTTGACAGCGGGGCCGTGCCTGACCATTGGTGGCATCGCCCACTACGAGTGGACCGAGGATAAGATCGCTGATCAAGTTCTAGACGAAATGATGCTTGTACACGGTGTGGCTGGCAACGTTCAGGTCCGCCACGCCGTAGCCCTGACGGATCGCGGCCGCCGCCTTCAACTAGGAGAACCTATCGAAATCCGGGATCGCCAAACCGTTCAAGCTGCCGAATACCACTATTTGCAATCCACCCGAAGGCTCCAGCAGGTGATCATTCGAGGCTATGGTGACGATCGTAGCAACTGCCACGGCTGGGTGTTCACGGCCGGACGCTACCTGCTCAGCGGCCAGGACGTACTCAAAATCCTCGAAGACAACGGTTATGAAGAGGTCACCGACCCCCGGCCCAACGATGTCGTCGTATACCTGACACAAGACTATAGCGTCAGCCACACGGCCATTGTCCGCTATGTCACACCCGGTCAGCCAGTGCTGGTTGAAGGCAAGTGGGGAAACCTGGGGATTTTTTTACACGCCGTTGATGACTCTCCCTATGGTTCCACCTACAAGTATTACCGCACGCGGCGGCCCAATCATCTGCTACAGATCGTGGAAGATCCCTCCGTCACATCGACCAACCAACCAGTCCCCCCCTCCACCAACATACAGACTATTACAGTGCAGACTGATACACCCCAGCCCGAGGAGCATCCGGCAACGTCGAAGGTGTTGGAATAACACATCACGCTGCCATGTCGGACGAAACCTGCTTATCTCGCCACCATTGCTCGTTCCTGGCGGATTGCTCCGTGCACACAACACAAGTTGCGTTTTCGACTGACTGAATTTATTTCCATTCTCCCAGCCCTGTCTTTGTCTTAGCAAACGGAACATCCGGGCAGAACGATGTCCTGAATGGCCCGGGAGATGCTAATTGACTGGACACCGCCGCTTCTGAGATGTTGAACAAACAGTGCAAGTTGAGCCTTTATGCCCGGGTGATCGGGCGGGGTGTAAACAAGGGAGCGGTAATGACGCAAGTACTCAAACTCGGCCTGCCTGCGGGTTCGTTGCAGGAAGCGACCGCCGAGCTGTTCCGCCGGGCCGGCTACAAGCTAACGTTTGCCAATCGCAGCTACTATCCGAGCATCGACGACCCGGAGATCCATTGCACCTTGATTCGGGCCCAGGAAATGGCCCGCTATGTGCGCGATGGCTCGCTGGATTGCGGTCTGACCGGCTACGACTGGATCGTGGAAAACGATGCCCAGCACGCGGTAGTAGAACTTGCCGAGCTGGTTTTCAGCAAGGTGAGTCGCCGGCCCGTGCGCTGGGTATTGGCTGTGCCCAACGATTCGCCCATTCGCGAGGTCCGCGACCTGCAAGGCAAACGGATTGCAACCGAAGTAGTGAACATCACGCGACGCTGGCTAGCCGAGCAAGGGATCAGTGCCCAAGTGGAATTCAGTTGGGGGGCCACCGAGGTCAAACCCCCCCGGCTAGCGGACGCCATTGTCGAGGTTACCGAAACCGGGAGCAGTTTGCGTGCCAACAATCTACGCATCGTGGCCGAAATCCTGACCAGTACGACACGGTTCATTGCGCATCCGGCTGCCGCCGCCGATCCCTGGAAGCGACAGAAAATGAACGACCTGATCTTGATGCTCCAAGGCGCCATGGCCGCAGAAGGCAAGGTCGGACTGATGATGAACGTTCGCAAGTCCGACGTGGACAAAGTGTTGCAAGTGCTGCCCGCTCTGCAAAAGCCGACCATCTCCGCCCTGTCCGATCCCGAGTGGGTTGATGTCATGACCATCATCGACGAAGATGTCGTGCGTCACCTGATCCCTCGTCTCAAGGCTGCCGGAGCCTGCGGTATCGTCGAGTTCCCCATCAACAAAATTATCCTCTGAACCTTCCTTCACTTTCTGCCTTGTCGCTCCAGTGGACTGTTAGCTAGTGCCTGGTCAATCGATTAGTTCGACGACTCCAGGGGCCAGCACCTGGCCCCAATCCGGCTAGAATGGAAATTGTTCGTCATATGAGCGGAATTGGCTTGACATACCGCCTGCAATGTTAGCACGCCTTGCATGATGGTTGCAAAGTCGTTTGTGTGATGGGGTCAGCAGCAGTGCGTTTTGTTCCGGTTGCGTGCGTGGCGTGTGGTCGACCGTTTCAAGCCCCTGCGGAGCTGGTCGGTCAGACAACGCAGTGCCCATGGTGTCAGGCGTCCACAGCAGCATTGCCGATTGCCCCGGCAGCTGTGGCGTCGGGCGTTTCCGGCGTGACCACACCATCCGAGACTCCGGCTGAGGCCACCGCCCCCTCAGGATCCCTGACCAGCCTGGCCTCGGAAGGGGGTGAAGGCCCATCGGTATCTCTGTTGCCACCGGGGAAAAAATCCCAGGCTCCGGCGGAATGCGCGGCAGTCCCCCCTCCTCCCACGCTGCCCGTTGCAGCCACGTCTGCAACTGAAGCAACATTTCCTCAGCATCCGTCTCAAGACGTCAAAAACGAGCTGGCGGCCCCACCATGGTCTCGCCGGCAAGTAACAGCCGCTCTGGTGCTGCTGTTTGTCATCACCACAGGCACGTTGGGATTGCTCCGTTATCACCGCGGCTACGGATTGGCGACCGAATGGCGTTCCTTTTCGTCTGCGGATGGCAGTGTTCAGGCGCTGCTTCTGGGTAGCCCCCGGGAAGAGACTGACCCCGATGGGGGTATTCGCTACTGGTCGCAGGGGTGGTACTCGGGCGTGGTGGCCTTTGTCGGTTGGCAGCCGTTGACCGAGCAGCAAGCGGAGCTAGCTCGTCTGCCGGATGCCCGACAGAAACTGGATCGTCTGATTCAGGCAGAACTGGACCGCTGGCGGCAACGTTTCGGCGGCGATGGGCGGACAGCCACTCTGCAGTTTGCTGATCCGCTGGTAGTGGAAATCAAGTGGAGCAGTGACGACCGTCTGGGACTGGGGCGCATCGTTGTTGTCCCGCGTGGGCGTGAGCCCCGGGCCTATTTTCTCGGCCTGATCGGTCGCCAGATAACGCCGGAACGCGGTGAAGTGCGTCGCTTTTTCGAGGCTTTCCATTACGAGGTCCTACCCTGACGACCCGGTCCCCTCGACGCGGGCGGTGGCATGGGCGGACGGGCCTCGTCGGGTGGTGCGGAAGTCCCTGGAGTTAGGGAAGCCGGGCCGCTCGCAGACGGCCCCGCCTGGCTGGCGTGTGCGTCGAGGCCAAAGACACAATCACCCCCTAAAGGATGATACCGCCGATGCAGTTCGCGTAGACGTTTACGGTCCACTTGAGTGTAGTGTTGTGTGGTACGGATGGAGGCGTGTCCGAGCATTTCCTGCACGGCCCGCAGATCGGCACCCCCAGCCAGAAGGTGTGTTGCGAAACTGTGCCGCAACGTATGCGGACTGACCTTAAGGGGTAAACCAGCCCGACGGCAATATTTTTTGACCACGGCCCACAAGTCGATGCGGCTCATGCGTCGGCCGCTCCGCGTCACAAACAGGTAGGGGGAACCAGCCAGACGCGGGTGCTGTCCACGCCAGGTCAGATAGTCCCGCAAGGCAGCGATCGCCGCTCGACCCAAGGGCACCACCCGTTCCTTGTTCCCCTTGCCTAGGCAGCGACAAAACGCCGCGTCGAGATAGACCTGCTCCAGCCGGAGACCGACTACTTCCGACGCTCGGCAACCCGTAGCGTACAGCGTTTCCAGGATCGCCCGATCACGATAGTAGAAACGATCCTCCGGCCGAGGGGCCGCCAGCAGAGCCTCTACCTGCTCGGGGGACAATACCTGGGGAATACGCTCCCAGAGCTTGGGCGAGCCTAAAAGGTCGACGGTACCCGCCGCAGCCCGCTCCTCCAGCCGCAGATAGCGATAAAACATCCGCAACGCGGCCAGGTGCCGGGCAATGCTCGGCGGTGCCAATTGCTCCTCGTGCAGAAACGTGACGTAGCGGCTCAGATCGGTCAGCGTAGGGGCCGTGTAGTCGACCTGCCCTGCAACCGTGGCGTACCACCGGGCAAACCGCTGCAAATCCCGCCCATAAGCAGCAACGGTATTAGCCGCCATACCCCGCTCCGCCTGCAAGTAATGTCGGAATGCATTCAAGTCGGCCTGGAGTTCATTCAGGGACATGGCGGTGGGGTCCCGTCTCTGGTACATCAAGCCTGCTTTTCGTCAGAATGTGCTGACTCGGGCGATGGCACAGCCTGTGCCGCCTGACACCATTGCTGCAACAGGGGGCGGAGCTGGGCCAAAGCCGCTGCCCGGTGGCTATGTTGCTGTTTGACCTGCGGTGGTAGCTCCCCAAAAGTGCGTCCATACTGCGGTACCCAGAATAGCGGATCGTAGCCGAAGCCGCCTTGGCCCCGGGGTTGCTCAGCGATGCGCCCGTAGCATCGTCCTTCGGCCTGGGCTACGACCCGGCCTGTAGGATCAGCCACCACTGCCACACACACATAGTAAGCTGTGCGTTGTTCCCCCTGCAGTCCCTGCATCTGACGCAGTAGTTTGGCGTTATTGGCCGCATCGTCGCCGTGCACACCGGCATATATCGCCGAATCTACACCTGGGGCACCACCCAATGCCGGAACGACCAGTCCGCTGTCCTCACCCAGGCACCATTCTCCAATGGCCCGGGCCGTCTGTACGGCCTTCAACGTAGCGTTGCCCACGAATGTCCCGGCCGTTTCCTCCACCAGTGGTGCCTGGGGATAAGATGACAAATCCACTACTTCCACGGGCAGATCTGCAAGCAACTCCGCTAGTTCCCGCAGCTTTTTGGCATTGCGGCTTGCCAACACCAATCGTGAAAAAGCTGCTGGGGGTGCCATCGGCCTGGTACCACTCACTGAACTCATAGTCCCGCCATCAGTCTGCCATCTCGTCGTGCAGGCGGTGATTGTCTCCAAGGTCTGGCTGAAGCACACTCTAACTCTTGGGCTACGGTACAGTACGATATATCTGGTCGGCCTGGATGCATCGAGCTATTTAAGCGGCTTGACGGTGCAGTCCGTTGTCGTTGCGGGGGGCTGCAGAGAGATTGCGACTTTCCCGCACAAGATACGGCCGTTTCCCCTGACTTTCGTAATAAACACGGGTCAGAACTTCGCCCATCAGCCCCAACGACAAAAACTGGATGCCGATCAAATCCGTCACTGCTCCAAGCAGGAACAGGGGGTTAGCGGTCATGCCTGGTCCCGTGGTATATTTCATCACTGCGGCAACACCAATCCCCGTCGTTCCCAGCAGCAGACAGATCAGTCCCAAAGTACCGAACAGATGCATCGGACGCGTCTGAAAACTTCCCTGGAATTTGACTGTCAGCAGGTCCAGAAGCACGCGAAAGGTGCGGGACAGGGTGTATTTGGAGCGGCCGGCAGTCCGGGGATGATGTTGCACCGGCATCTGCGTTACGTTTCCCCCTTGCAAAACCAGCAGGGCGGTCAGAAACCGATGCATTTCGCCGTACAGGGTGATGCCCTCGAGTGCCTCGCGCCGCATCAATCGCAAGGTACAGCCAAAGTCCCGGAAAGGAACCCGCAGTACCCGCCGGATCAGCCAGTTGGCAACCCAACTCGGCAGTTTCCGGACCACCAGACCATCCTGACGGTGCACACGCTGGCCCAACACTACATCGTACCCCTCTTCCAGCTTGCGGAGCATGTGGGGAATGTCGGCCGGATCGTTTTGCAGATCGCCGTCCATCGTCGCCACAATCCTGCCTGTAGCGGCATCCAGACCGGCCTGCATGGCTGCGCTCTGACCGTAGTTCCGCCGTAACCGTATCACTTTGACGCGGCTGTCCGCCGCCGCTAGCCGCTCCAGCTCGGCAAACGTACCATCGGTGCTGCCATCGTCAACCAGGACCAACTCCCACGGTCCCTCCCCGCCCAAAGCTGCACAAACACGCTCATAAAGTGGCCGGACGTTCGCTTCTTCATCCTTTAAGGGCACAACTATCGATAGCAGCGTCATGTCTGATCGTCTCCGCAATTCCCTGGCGCTATCTGCTGTTTGGCATGTATGGGGCTGCTTTGTGCTTGCCGGCTCGGACCGGGTCTACCCAACGGGTCTTTCGGCTAATGGCTGTCCGGCATGTGTCGCTGACACGATGCATTCTCTCACGTGATTCGTACGGTCGTTTGCAGCGGTTCGGAACCGTATTGGGCAAAGTCGCTGTCCAGCAAGTCGATCGGTTGCATGTCGACCAGGTCCGCATGCAGAAGGTAGCGACCAGAGGGCAACGGGGGAAACCCCAGGCGCAACTCCACCGCCTGCCCCGGGAGCACCTGGCGTCGGAATCGACCCGCACGTTCTCGGAACACCAGACGACCACTCCCATGAACGAGCAGCGAATAGCGGAGCTGCACCCCACCACTGCCACCCGGCACAAATTGCCACGGCTCGATAGCTCGATTAACGGCCAGCAGCCGCAGCACACGCCCCTGACCTGCCGGCCATTGCAGCGGCTGCGTCTCGAGCAGACGGAGCTCAGCCCGGAACGGCCCGGGGCAATAATGCTGCTCGATCCACTGCCGTAATCGTTCGGGGCTGTGACGCTTACCTTCCTGCTGTAACCAGGCCTCGTAGTAGTCGAAAAAACGATCCATCGCGGCTGTCCGGCCAACGGCCAGATGCCCATATCGCACTGATAGTTGCCATCGGGCCTGGGTCAGATCGCACCCGGTCAGGAGCAACACAGCCAGCGTGCTGGCAAGACCTGTGCGGTCGGCCCCCCGCGCACAGTGCAACAGGAGCGGATATTCCGCCTGCTCGAGTACCTGCACCAGACGGTACACCTCACCCGGATGGGGATAACGTTTGGCCGAAAATGTCAGATCTTCCTGATTAATGCCCAGGCGGCAGGTGGCCCGTGCGTCCCCCATGTACCATTCCATCTCCGGACAGCAGCCCCGCAAGTTGACCACCGTCCGGATTCCCCTCTCCGCAATCAATTGCTCCAGTTGCCCTTGCGACAACTGGGCCGAACGATACACCCGTCCAGGAATGACTGTGTGAACATTCGTACCGATGAGCACCCGTCCGGCCTCATACCCCACTGCAGCCACGACCCCACCGCCGATCAGTTGCAACAGCCGGCGACGCGTAACGAGGCTTCTCCCTCCCTGCATCGTTCCTATCCACTTCCTGAATAAACCGGTCCTGACAGGGCGTACAAGCATGGCTGCCGCACCATGCCAAAAAATCCAATCCAGGGGAAGACCGATTTAACTGCTGCTTTTCCCTCGGCCACCAACCACGATACACAGCTCGAGCGTGGCCATGTCAACGCAGCGTTCTACCCTCTATGGTTGTGGCCAGGATAGTTACTTTTTTTGTGCACCAAGACGACCGCTTGTCTGGCAACTTGGCAAGTATTTACTTTTGATAATTTATTAGTATATATGCCAGATAATTTAGCTAATGCTGAAATTTTTCTATCGATCAGAGCTCCTCGCACCTTATCTATATTTATGAACACTTTACTGTAAAAATATTCCATAAAATTTGTAAAGTCAAGGCATAGGTATGCCTTGTCCGTGCGGCTTTGCCGATGTAAGATATATTTGTTCAGAATTTGTGAGGAGGCCGAAGATGTACCCTTAGCGTACAAGGCAGTCTGAAGACAGCGTGGTTGGCACCCCTCCGACTGCAGATGAGGCAGGTGGTGGCGATGTCCTGGCGTTGAATGGCGAGGTTGATCTGTGTAAGCAAAAAATGGCTGACGGAGCAAGCGAAGGCATTCTTTTTCAACGGGAAGGGATGAGGCGACCGTAGCCCGCCTGATAGAGGGCTGCCAGAATTTCGTCATGGTGCGCGTAGTAGCCGCGGGCACCGCGGGCCGCGACGGCAATGCCGATAACCCGCCGTTGGGCATCCAGCAAAGGGCCTCCCGAACGACCGGCAACGGGGGCTGTAGCCGTTTGCCAGAAAAAAACGCCCCTTTTGCCCTCGCGTTCGACGTATTCGCGAGCCAGGATCTGTTCGGGCAACAGTTGGGGGGTGCCCTGAGGTCCCAAGCCGATGCTCCAGGCCATGGCCGGGAAGCGTCGCGGCCGCTGCCAGGCCGGCGCAAGTGTTAACACCGGCGGCGTACGTCCCCCTGTCTGGAAGCGAACCAAAGCCAGGTCCTGGTCGGGCCATCGGGCCACTACCGTCGCTTGCCGGCCGTACCAGGCGACTTCCGGATAGCTTTGCAGAGTGATGAAGGCGACCTCGACTCGTTCGTGCAGGGCAACGTGAGCTGCGGTGAGCAACCAGCCAACATTCTCCTCAACGGCAATAACCACCCCCGTGCCGGTTGGCCCCCGGACCACGCTCACACGCGGGCAGGCTAACGCTGCCTCGACCCATAACCAACTCAGAACCACTCCGCGTACAATTCCTGGCACAGCGATCATCATAACCGCTCACCCTGTTGCTGGATGGACTGGACCCACGCGATCTCCGCTGGTCGATGCACCAGGCTGTTCGTCCGGGCAGGCCACAGTTCCTGCCGGCTGGACCGGTGGAAGCCATAAAAGGAGGTCGGCAAAACGATCCAGGAGACGTTCGGGGTGACTTTGACGGATGGTTTCTTCCGGCTCCGGACCACCGCGGATGATCCATACAGGCACGCCGGCGGCGTGCCCCGTTTGCACGTCAATGCTCATGTCGCCCACGTATACCGCCTGGGCCGGCGAAACTTCCAAGCGTCGCAGGCCCTCTAAGAGCATGGCTGGGTCCGGTTTAGTACGACCGGCAACATCCTCCGGTCCGAGGATGCAGCCAATAGCTTTGCCCAAGCCCAGAGATTGGACCAGACGGCGGGTGAACTCAGCACGTTTATTGCTGCACACTCCCAGGCGATAGCCGCGGCGGGCCAGCTCGGCGAGGGTATTAACCACCCCCGGCAGCCAGTAGGTCTGCTCGAGCAGGATCGCGTCGTGATGGGCGCGGTAGCGGGCCACGGCATCCTCCAAGGCTGCTCCGGGCACCAGCCGTTGTAACAAGTGGTTCAAACCCCACCCCACGTGCCGACGAACCTCAGCCTCGCTCAGAGGGGGTAAACCATAGGCGGCACGCACGTGATTGGTGCTAGCCGTGATGGCCGCAAAACTATCTGCTAAAGTTCCGTCAAAGTCGAACAGAACGGCCCGAAGCAACGGACCTGCGCTACTCACGTTCATCCCTTCCCTCACTGCGTGGCCGGCTCGGTGCTCTGGCACTGCAACTTCACGCCGGCTAGGGCGGGTTTCCTCGCTGTGTCCCTGCTCATATCGTAGGGAAGGAAGACCGACATCGCAGCCGGTACCAATGGTCATGAGCGCGGTGCCATCACCCATTCCCTCAGAATCTTCGGCTGTTCCAGCCTCCTCAGCCCCGGCCAGCCGAAAAGAGTCTGTTGTTGCGTCCGCTGATGTGTCGGCCTCCGAAACGGATGAGAGGCCTGTTGTCGATCACTCTGCCAAGGCGGTCTCTCGCGGAGCGCTAGTCCGAGTACGGGAACAACCGAGCACCGCACTAGTCCGGACGGCTGCTCCTGCACCGACGGCCCTGGCACCGGTCACCGAGCGTCCCCTCACACCGGAGCTGGTCTTCCGCGAGTATGCGCCGCGCATCTACGCTTTGGCACGACGCATGCTAGGCAACGACGCCGATGCCGAGGACGTCACTCAGGACGTGTTGCTGCAAGTGGTCCGTAAGCTGCACACCTTTCGGGGTGAAAGCCAACTGGGCACTTGGCTGCATCGCGTCACTGTCAATGCCGCTTTGGCCCATCGTTCCCGGCGAGCCAGTCGGCAAAAACACGAAACCAGCGAGGTGGAAGAAACGGCCCTCGATGCAGCCGTGCTTACTTCACCCGTCAAACGCTGGCACGCCACGCCCGAGGAACCGGTACTGACCGCTGAGCAAGCTGCCATCATCGAAAACGCTATTGCTCAACTGCCCGAACCGTATCGGGACGTATATGTGTTGGCCGATGTGGAACAACTGCCTAACGCCGAGATTGCCGAACGGCTCGGTTTATCAGTAGCGGCCGTCAAAAGCCGCTTGCATCGGGCCCGTTTGAAGATGCGTGAGGCATTGGCCCGCTACTTTCAGCAGGAGGACTCCGTATCGGCGTCCGGCACACCACCTGCAGTCTTCGACGGAGGGCCGCCGTCATGACCTGTGCCGAATTACTTCAATTGCTCGACGACTATCTGACCGGCCAGCTTTTCTACGAACAACAGCAGGTCGTGGAACTGCACGTTTCCACCTGTGAGCACTGCCGTACTCAACTAATCAGTTATCGGTACACGCTGCTGGCTGTTCGTCAACTTCCCAAGCAATTGCCATTGCCGCCGCAATTGGCCCAGCGGTTATGGCACGTCATGCAAGCGGAGTATCAACGGCTTTACGGCCCGGATAACACGCACCAAGGCTCAGGCGGCTGAGGCTACAAATGGCTCGTAGGGGGGCAGTCCTTGTTCCCGCCGCATTTCATCCATCGGCCCCCACAACACATCGACGTCGTCCTTGAAGACGTCTCCAATCAGGACGTCGGTCACGGCTCCTTTCAGATGAGGATACTTGCGGACGAAGCGGCCAAAGCTCAAACCATCGTAATATTCGCAGACCAGCCGCCGGACGCGGTCCATTCCCTGCACATACGGCTGCTCCCATTTGCGCAACTGAGCTTCCGAAAAGTCTTTTCGGGCGAACGCTTCCAAAATGGCGTCGGCCGCCATGCTCGCTGAGGTCATCGCCATCAACAGGCCGGAAGAGTACAGCGGATCCAAAAAGCCGAAGGCATCGCCAATGAGGCACCAGCCGTTGCCGGCCGCTTTGCGCGACCGGTAAGAGTATTCCTTCTGGATCCGGAAGATGTCACAGCGTGTGGCGTTGCGGATCCGTGGCTGCAGACCAGGGGCCTTGGCCACTTCCTCGAAATAGATCGTTTCGGGGTCCTTACCACTACGCTTGAGCAGATAGTCGCCATCGGCCACTACACCCACCGACACAATGTCGTTGTGCAAAGGAATGTACCAGAACCAGCCTTTTTTCCCCTCCGTTTGAATGACAATGGTTGCCCCTTCATCCTTGCCGGTATCACGGTAAGCTCCTTTCCAGTAGGTCCACAAAGCCGCCTTTTTCAGTTGCGGGTCCCACACGCGTAAACCGAAACGATCAATGATCAAAGTGCTTTGGCCACTGGCATCAACCACCACGTTGCACCGGACCTCCTGTTCCGGTTCACCCTCTGGCTGGACTCGCACCCCGACAGCCTGCGTGCCCTCGAAAAGCACCTCCAGCACCCGCGTCCCCTCGCGTACCGCCACACCATTTTCCCGGGCATGATCCAAGGCCAGCTTGTCAAACTCGCTCCGCAACACCTGCCAGGTCTGGGACGATTCGTGGGGTCGATGATCCAGAAAGTAAAACGGCTCCGACAAGCGTCCGTACTGATCAATGAACTGGACACTGTATTTTTTCACAAACCAACTGTCTTTCATCTTTTTAAGCAGGCCGGTGCGCTGCATCGGGAAGAACGTATTGGGAATCATCGATTCGCCAATGTGGAAACGCGGGAAGTGCTCGCGTTCAAACAGTGCGACTTTCAGGCCGTTCTGAGCCAGAATAGTCGCCGCCGTTGAGCCAGAGGGCCCACCACCGACGACCACGACGTCTACCTGCTCCACTTTTCGGACCATGGTACATTCCTCCTCACAACCGGCCGTTGTCTGTACTGATCTGCGTTCATACTTGCTGTCAACACACTACCTGGTGTGAACGGGTACAGACGCTGCTGCACTTAACGCCAATGGCTGTCCGGTGGTTCATGGGGCTGTCGGACCAGACGGAGCAAAGCGATCAGTTGCTGGAGTTGCTTGGAGCTCAGATGGCCCAGTTGCTGTTGATGGCAACGACGCAGCGGTTCCGCCAGCTGATCCAGCAGCCAGCGGCCGGCGGCAGTAATGCTCACTCGCACCGTGCGGCGGTCCGTGGTGGAGCGGGTCCGGCTGATCAGACCCCGCTGCTCCAGCTTATCCAACATGCGGGTGATATCGGGTGCCCGGGAAATGAGCCGCTCGGCCAACGCCAGTGTCGCTAGCGGTTCCCGCGCTGCGCGCAGTAATCGTAGCACATTGTATTGTTGGGCCGTCAGATCATACGCAGCAAACAATTCGTCCTCCAGCATTTTGAGCCGATCATACGTCCGCCACAGTGACAAATACGCCTCCTGCTCCAGCGAATCGAAGCGGCGGCCACTTGCTCGGCGACTGGTAACACCAGGCTCACTCATAACATTCATAGTAGCTGTTACGCCATTGATTGTCCAGACAACTATCGTCAGGACAATTGATAAACGTGGGCATTGGCTTAGAATTCGCTCGCTTACGCGGCAGGCACTGCTGCGAGTGCCTGCCGCCTCCTTTGCGGCATGGACTAACGTAAGACGAATGGGCGGAGTTGTTCAGGCCAGGTCTTTACCGCGGATCTTGGCACCGAGGACATGGCGGAGACGTCCTTCGATTTTCTCGTGCCATCGGGTTACTTCCTTGTCAGACAAGGTACGGTCCACAGCCTGGTAAGTCAGGGCAAAGGCCAGACTTTTGGTTCCTGGCGGCAACCCCGGACCGGTGTAGAGGTCGAACAATTCCAGGCGTACCAGCAGAGGGGTGCCTGCCGTGCGGATTTCCTGGGCAACCCGTTCGGCCGGCAGGTCAGCAGGAACAACGACGGCGATGTCCCGTTTGGCCGGCGGGAAGGGAGAAATAGGGCGATAGGCAAAGCGTTCCGGGACCATCGCCAGCATGGTTTCCAGGTCCAGTTCGGCCACCCATACGCCGCGGGGGAGCTGCCAGTGTTCGGCAACGCGGGGATGTAGCTCCCCACAGGTCCCCAAGCAAGCGGAGCCCGATTCGATTCGAGCGGCACGTTTGGGGTGCAGCCAAGGGACCTCGGAAGTAGCCTCGAACCGCACCGTGGGCAGATGCAATTCGGCTAGTAAAGTTTCCAGAATCCCTTTCAGATCGAAGAAATCGTGGGCGGGAATGGGGGCATGTGGCGGATCGTCCCAGGCGGGGGGCCGGCGGCGACCGGCCAGAACAATTGCCAAACGTCGTGGTTCGGCCGGCAGCTCCGCTCCGGCTTGCGGCAGATACACAAAGCCAAGTTCAAACAGAGCCAAGCTATCCGCGTGCTCGCGGTTGTGTTGCAGGACCGCAAACAGGCCCGGCAGCAGCGTTTGCCGCAACACGGCACGTTCCGGGGACATCGGGTTGAGCAGGCGGACGTAATCGAGCGCGGGGGCGTACCGGGGCGAAGGATACAAGCGGGCTTCGGCTTCCGGACTGGTCAGAGCATAGGTGATTACTTCCTGCAAGCCCATGGCCACCAGCAGGTCACGGACCTGTTCTTCCAGATCCAGATCGCGCTGCGGGTGTGGTGGGGGCAGCTCCAGTGGTAATAGACGCTCGGGCAAGCGGTCATAGCCATAAATCCGGGCGATTTCTTCGATCAGGTCGGCCTCACCGCATTGGATGTCCAGCCGCGAGGGCGGCACCAGCACCTGCCAGCCGTCCGGCGTTGCCTGCACGCCAAAGTCCAGAGCGCGGAGAATGCGTTCGACAGACTCATCCGGCAGGGTACAACCCAGCAGGCGGCCAATCTCGCGGCGGGGCAGATTGACCAGTTGCGGTTCCGGAGGATGAGGGAAAACGTCTACCAGTTCTGCCACAACGCGTCCCCGGGCCAGACGTTGGAACAGTTCCAAAGCCCGCTGCGCAGCCGGCAACACCTGAACAGGCGATACACCACGACTAAACCGCGTGCTGGCCTCACTGAACAGGTTGAAATGCCGGGCTGTTCTGCGGATGCTGGTCAGATCGAAGGCAGCGGCTTCCAGAAGCAAGTTGCGGGTCTGGGGCGATACTTCGGTCTGCTGACCGCCCATCACGCCTGCCAGGGCAATCGGACCAGCGGTATCGGCAATCACCAGGGTCTCGGCGGTAAGTTGCCGGTGCTGGCCATCGAGTGTAGTCAGCATTTCACCGGGGCGGGCCGAACGGATCACGATGGAGGGTATCTGGTCAGCCGCCCGCTGACACAGCACATCATAGTCGAAGGCGTGCAGCGGCTGACCGTATTCCAGCATGACATAGTTGGTTATGTCGACCACATTGTTGATGGGGCGCATTCCTGCCAGACGGAGGCGGTGCTGCATCCAATAAGGGGAAGGACCGATCGCCACATCACGGATCACTGCGGCCAGATAGCGCGAGCATAGAGCTGGATCCTCAATGGTCACTCGGACATGGCGGCTAAGCGGCTGCGAACTGACCTGATACGACGGTTCAGGTAGCCGCAAGGGTGCTCCCGTCAGGGCGGCCACTTCCCGCGCCAGGCCGAGCAAGCCCAGGCAACGGGCCATGTTGGGCAGCACATCAATTTCCAGCACGATGTCTGCCAAAACGTCGGCTGCGGGGGTGCCAGGGGGTGGTACGTCCTCACCATCCAGAAGGATGATCCCTTCATGATCGTCAGAAAGACCTAGCTCGAATTCCGACATACACATGGCATCATTCATGATGCCGCGGAGCGAGCGAGGTTCCAACGTGGTGATACTTTTCCGCCCTTCCTTGTCCATGCTGAAGTAACGACACCCCTGCAAGCCCAGGACCACCGTCTGGCCAGACTGGCCTACCTCAATGTTGGGAGCCCCTGTCACCACCGTTTTCGGCTCCGCTGCCCCATAATCAACAGTGACCAGCTTCAGTTTGTCGGCGTTGGGATGCCGAGCGATGCGAAGAATGCGAGCAATGACAATCTGGTCACGTTCCCATACCAAGGGAGCCTGAGGAGCCGGTAAACCAGGAGGCAAAGGCAAGCCATAAGCATACACTGCCGTAACTTCCAGGCCGGCTCGACTCAAACGTTCGACCAGTACGGGCCAATCGGCTGGCAGAGAAACGTATTCGCGTAACCAGGATAATGGCACACGCATGGAGAGTTTCCGTGGCGGACAGATTCACACTGCTCACGCCCACCGCACCAAACGCCAAGCGGCTACCTGGTCTGGGCAAGTTTGGCGGGCGGTGTATCGATACTTGCTTGCAGGCATGGGGAAATATGGTAGGAACCACCGGTAAGTTCGTCAGCCGGTACGCTGGCAAAGGCGGGCCAGCTCAGACGCAAAGGAACAAAGGTGGTACCTGTGGTTGTCGCCGTAATGATTTGCCCCGAACGGTTGCTGATAACAGCGACAAATCAATGTGACGGAGAGTGACTCAGAACCAATTGGCGGGCACAGCCGGCCGCACCGATAACCCCGGCATCGGGCCCCAATTGGGCTAAAGCGATCCGGACTTGTTTGCTCGGATAGGGGAGGCCGAAACGCCGCACATAAGTATCGATACGGGCACGGAAACTTTCGCCCGCCTCGGCCATACCACCGCCGAAGACGATCATTTCCGGATCAACCACTGCGATTACCGCTGCGGCCCCCAAGGCCAGGTAATAAGCGGTTTCATCGACGATGTGCAGGGCTAGCTCGTCGCCGTTGTCAGCCAGATCGAAAATCAGGCGGGTGGTCAGCTCAGCATCGGTAGCGGTAAAGTAGTCCCGCAGGCGTGTGGGGCCGCGCCAAGCGGCCAAGGCCTCCCGAGTACGCCGGACCACAGCCGTGGCACTAGCATACGCCTCCAAGCAGCCGCGGGCGCCACAGCCGCACAACCGTCCCTGCTCCGGCAGAGCGATCCGCAAGTGTCCCAGTTCGCCCCCGTGACTGTGTTCCCCTTCGATAATACGGTCATCGATGATGATGCCTCCTCCGACTCCGGTTCCCAAGGTGAACAAGACCATACTGCGGCAGTCGCGTGCGGCACCCACCCAAAACTCGCCAAAAGCGGCCGCATTGGCATCGTTCTGATACGCCGTCGGTTTGCCGAACGTGTTGCGGATATAATCCCGCACGGGCACGTTCTTCCACGGCTTGAGGTTAGGCGGGTCCAGGATCAGGCCGGCACGAATGTCCATCAGTCCGGGCGTGGCCACCCCGATGGCGGTGATGGCTTCCAGAGATAGACCGGCAGCGGTCACTGCCTGACGTATCGTCTCGGCCATGGTCTGCAAGCCCGCTTCCTGACCGCGTTCCGGCCGGGTCGCCAGGGCAACCGGCGGGGTCAGTGGACGACCGGCGTCGCTGACCACGGCGGCCTTCATCGTTGTCCCACCCACATCCAAACCTACGTAATAACGCGGTGTGCTACCAGCACTCATAAAATCCCCCCAACTCCGTCACCCGCTTTGTCAATGGCTTATGATTGCTCCGTTGTTCTGTCCGCATGAGCTCAGTCACTCCAGTGCTGGATCCGCTTTCTTGGCGACTTATACATCCTGCTGAACAGCAAGGGAGCATAATAGACAAGGCTACCGGTAGCGTCGGGGCTTGTCTTTTCTTCTTGCAAGTAACACTGCTACCCGACGCAATAGGGCGATCAGCACGTCTGTGTCGGACAAGAGACACCGGGCCGATATTCTGCATTACCAGCCTAGGATTTATCTTCTGCCGGAATTTTGCCACGTATGCCCACCAGCTTTTGTAATGAGCTTGGCGGGTTGAGGTCGGATAAGCGATGGTTGTTTGGCCAGGGCACAAAACTCAGCCGTGAGTGCCAGAAAGAGGCTCGATTGCCCGGCGATCTGTGGGCAAAGCCGCTGTGGTAAGGAAACTTGATCTAGAGTGGAGGTGTCGAACCAAAACAAGCGTGAATTGGATCACTATGAGTATCGCCAGACGATCTGGCTGGAATCGTTATAAAGCTTGAGTCGCCCGGTGGAAGTATGGAAGCCGCCTCGCCCCCCTTACCGCCCGCTTTGATGCAGCGTCTGGTAATGGCCGTGATGGTCCACGGTATTCCGGATGCCCAGTTGGGAACCGCCTTTGAGGTCCTGGTTCACGCTTTGCGACATCCGCTAGCTTATGTGCGGGAACTGGCAGTGGTTGCCCTGGCTGAGCTACCCTATACGACATCCAAGCGTGTAGCGGCTCTGGTACGGGCCTTGCAAGATGACTCGGCCCGCGTGCGTCGTCGCGCCGCCCGGGCCTTGGGCGAATTCGGACCACTGGCCTGGCCGGCACTGGGTCCTTTGATCGCTGCTCTGCGCGACGTGGATGGCAGCGTCCGTCGGGACGCCGCTGGCGCATTGCAACGCTTCGGAGCATTAGCAGCTCCGGCAGCTGCTTCCCTGGTGGCGCTGATTGCCGATCCGGACATGCGCACGCGTGCCGTAGCAGCGACAACCCTACGCAGTATCGGACCGGCGGCCATTACCGCCTTGCTTCAGGCTCGCTGCCATGCCCATGCCGAACTCCGCGAACGCATCGATGCCTGGCTGAGTCGCTTCGCCCCGGAAGCCATGCTTTCTACATCACCGGCAGCTCCGCCACCCGTACCCTCACCTGCTACTACCGACACGCAAACCATCACCTTCTGCTCCACCGACGTCGCCACGCCGTTGCCTGCCCCGAGCTTGACTGTGCCTACCCCTCCCATGGCGTCGTCTTTGGCTCCTGTTGACCCCCACCCTTCTCCATCCCCGCCCCAGCCCTGCGATTCCTATCCTTACTCTTCAGACGGTCCCTGAAATTGTCTCAGCATCCAGAAAATCATCAGTCCCATTATTTGTTGTGATTATTTGGGGCGATTTTCAGCTCATCCGTGCTGACTTCGGAAATTATTGCACAAATTTGAGGTTACCCCAGTGATGGATTG
>JANWVV010000060.1 GCA_025055795.1 Gemmataceae bacterium | reverse complement strand
AACGTTTCCACCCGTCTAGCGGACCGCCTGGCCCGGGTCGCCCGTACGGTGGCCGATCTGCACGAGGCAGCCGAAGTGGAACCCCCTCATGTCAACCAGGCAGCGGATTTCGTTCTTAACTCCCGCCTCAATTTCGTGACCTCTGTATCAACCGCGACGTCCGATTGAGTAGTCGCTCTGCCGTACTGTTCTATCGCTCCACACCCCAGATTCTTGACAAGTTCACAATATGATGGAGCAAAGGGCTGGCATTACATGCGACGGCTAGTAACGGCAACCATCGGAATGGCACCGAGCACTTGTACAAGGACCGTTTCCATGAGCGGAATTCGATATACCGGAGCCTATAACCCACCGTCGACTGCCCCCCACGGTTGAGCCACCCCTGCCTGTTAACATGCTTATAGCCGTCCTACAGGAAGCCGTTATCGCTCCAGTTTTCATGACTGTAATTGGTTGGATTCGACAGAGTAACGCCACCTCACAACATGCTCAAAAATGCCGAAAGCTCTTGACGTCGTCATGCTCTTTGGTTTTATGCCCCGGTCAGCGGTGACGCTCGACGGTGTCGGTGGATCGATCGACCCTTAAAGTCCCGGACGAATGCCGATGGGGAACCGAAAGGCCCCTTCCCGGCTGCCGATACAGACGAGGAACAGCGATCATGTCGATCGGGGGGGACGGAAAACGGCTTGGAGTATTGCTGGCGGTGCTACTCGGCAGCTTCCCCAGCGGCCGATGGCTCCGAGCGGACACACCAGGGGAACCGCAAGCCGTCCTTTTACGCGAGGAACCGCAAACCGTAACAGAACGAGGCTATAGCATAGTCACTACGGTAACGGGTGTGCTGTTCAGTCAAGCCGAGGGGCAGCGGAGAACCCTTCCCGTGGAAGGGCAAGGCCAACATGAACTGACCGAACGGATTCTGGCTTCCGAAGGTGGTCTGCCGTTGCACACTTTGCGTCATTACAAAGCAGTGGTCGTCGAAGTACGGGTGGGGGGAGAGAAGTTGCCTAAGGTGTTACGGGCCGAGCGGCGTTGCATCGTCTTCGGGCGCTTGGCTGATGGCAGCCGCGGTTTTTCCCCCCACGGCCCGTTGACTCGCGATGAACTGGAAACAGTTTCGGAGCATCTACCGCCGGCCGTGTTGACTAGTTTGCTCCCCGGCAAGGTAGTGCGTGTGGGAGACAAATGGAAAATCAGCGATCCACTCGTCAGTGAACTCTGTTTGCTGGATGCGGTCACAAGTAATCAGACTGAAGGCGAGCTGCAGGCAATCAAGGACGGGATCGCCGAGTTTATCGTTCGGGGTAAAGTCGATGGGATTGACAAGGGGGCGAGTGTTCGTCTAGTGGTGGAAGGGCGAGGTCGCTTCGATCTGAAAGACCAGCGGCTGATCGACTACCAGTGGGAACAGAACGACGAGCGGGAAGCGGGCTGGTGGAACCCCGCCGCGCAGCTGCGTATCCGCGTGCAGGTGCGTTGTCGGGCAGCAGAGCCACTACCTCCGCTATGTCAAGCCCTAGTGGATAAACCCCAGGTATGGAGCCGACCCGAACCGACCATGCTGGCTCTGCAGGCCGAAGGGCCTGCAGGTCGCTACCGCCTGCTATACGATCGCCACTGGTATGTCGTCGGGCAAACGGATAGTCACCTGGTACTACGCTATGTGGAACAGGGCACGGTGCTAGCCCAGGTGACCCTCACTAATTGGCGCAAAGCAAGCACCGATCGAGATAATCAACTCGCCGAGTTCCGCAAAGCCGTGGCAGCTACCCCCGGCTGGAAGGCGGAAAAGACCCACGAAGAAAAAGAAATCCCTGGCCTGGCTTTCCGAGCGTTCCGCATCATTCAGGAAGGTCAAATTGGCCAGGAGAAAATGATCCAACGCTTCTGGCTCCTTACCTCGGAAAAAGGAGAACAAGTGGTGGTGACGACAACCGTGCCGCTTTCCCTGGGGCAACGCTTCGGTGACAAGGATACCCTTTTGCTCCGTGGCCTGACCTTCTGACACACTCTCGTTCCCGACAACAAATCCTCTTTTGGCGGTCAAGCCGACCAATCCTCTGATCCGCCGTAGGCTACGAGGGACAACTTCCAGCAAACCGATCGACCACAGAGGCGGGCCAAGCAGCCCTCCGGCCTGACTCTCTTAATGAGTCAGCATCAGTTGGTTATTTATTGGGACCCGTGGCGGCCTGGTTATCAGATGCTCCAAGAGAGGTCACAAAAAGCGAGTGTTGACGGATGAACCGCCGAGAGTTACAGGCAAATCCCTTGTATCCTAACTGGACCAGTATTGGGTGTAGAGCAATTTTACCATTGCTCGCAATATTAAAACGATGGTTGTTCCGCCGGTCCCTCGTCGCAGACCATCTGGTCTTGCGTTTAGCCACCTTCAACTTGGGCTGGTATCCTCCGCCCGGCTGATCAGCCAGATGATGCCAACAGCAATCAGGATGATGCCGGCGATGATCAGCATTCCGAGGAGCGGGTTACCAGCAGGTGGTGCTGGTGTCTGTGTCGCTCCGCTGGTAGGGGTAGGAGGCGAGACGGGGCTTTGGGCCTGAATGGCCGTGGCGGTTGTCAGCAACCAAGGCACGGAGCCAAACACCCTCAGCCATCGCCCAGGCATGTTTTCCTCCTTCCCCCACCCGCCAGCTGGGACGTTCATCCGGATCACACTTTTGATCCGTACGCGTTCGAGCAACCCCTCCAAAACATATTATCCATCCTGGCCGCCAAAAAGTAAGCCGACAATCCGATCGTTCTTGGGTAACAATTCTTAGTGCATGTGGCTAATGGTTTGCCCTATCGTCTTTCCCCTGTTTTTCCTAGTCAAACAACGACAGGCCGTTCGCTGCCTACGCAGATTAAGAGGGTTTTGGTCGGGGCAGGAACAACCCCTTTGCGTGACAGTGGATAATGCACGCGTTAACCAGATGAATGAATGGCTAAAATGGCTAACGTCTTGATGAGCCACGACTAGTCCGGGGTGCGCAAGGGTAGTCGGATGGCTAGGCTCTGCTTGTGCCTGTGCCCTTTCGGGTTACCTGCAGTGTAGGGTTGACTTCCCGTAAAGATGTGGAGAACGTGTCTACCCTCTTAGGGATCGTCTATTTCTCGGGTGGAGGTATGAATTTCTGTGGCTGGTAACCGGGCAGATCCTTGCGGTCGATGGCAAAGGCGTAGACGCGGAATGGTTGGTTGGGAAGAAAATCATTGTCGACGGTCACCAGCAACAGGTGACGGCCGTCCGGTAGATCAGGTCCAAAGGCCAGACCTTCAAACTTCTCCGGGCACCCTTCACCTGCAATGCCGAAACGGGGATCAAGCAGATCCAGAAATAGCTTTTTCCGAACAGGACGGATGTTTGGCGGTAGCTCCCCCGCTGGCAATTGCTCCGCATTCGACACATCACTGGCCTGACTTAAATCGATGTGGAAGATCTTTTTGCAGCGACTGGCCGTACCAGCCTGACCATCCCGTTCCAGGACAAGAAATTCCTGATCGTTAATGGCCACAATCTCGCTGACGCCATGGCGTGGATCGTCCAGGGGATAAACGAACTGGCGGTTGTGGCCATTTTTCAGATCGATTTCCAGAATCCGACAGTTTCGGCCGATTCGCTTGCCAGCGGCATCAAGAGCCGCGTCTTGCAGCAAGGGTCCTTGGGTTATGGCATACAATTTCTGTCCATCCGGAGTGATGGCCAGGCCTTCGAAACCGCGGTTGGGCTGGCGGCCGCGGTGATTGTGCGGCGGTAGCTCTTCGGCCACGTTACGGCTGAGCCGCGACGGACGGAACGCCTCCGGCACAGGCAGGCAACGCAGACGCCGCCCCTTGGTGTCGAAGGCATCGACGAGGGGACCGTATTCCTCGGCGACATACACAGTGCCATCGGGGCCTACGCGGAGGCCTTCGGGGTCGTAACGGCGGTTCTTCTCGGGACGGTCCGATTCAATGGCTTCCAAGGCTCCCGTCAGCCGACGTCCGCCCTCGTCGGTCAACAGCACCGTTTCCAGCAGGCGTAACTGGACTAGCTGCCGCTCGTTGGCGGTTACGCGAATCTCGACGCGGTGGATACGGCAGGGAAAGTCGACCGCTCCATCCTTGGGGCCCCGATCGGACAATAGCAGATATTCATTACCCCGGCCCGTGTACGCAATCGCTGAGCCGTGACCACCTAAGCGGTTCAACGGCGTACCGTCGGTCGCTTTCCCTTGCAGAGCTGAAAGGTCAGTCTCCGTACCGGGTTGCGTGGCTACTCCCACCAATTGGATTTCGGCCCGCCCCACCAGTTGACATGTAAACAGCGGTATTGCGGCCCATACTAGCCGCCAACTGCACCTCCAATGTCTCGTCATGGACGCAGCTCCGGTGTAACAAGGCTATCCCGCCGCTAACCGTAGACGAAAAAAGATCCCGCTGCTTGGGAGGTGGGGACGGATTCGACCCCACGCAGAAGGCAGACGGGGCGCAACAGATTGTTTCAAGTGGCAAGTGATGGATTACCAGTCGTTGCCGGGAATGTCGCCATAGCTTCGGGTGGACAGGGCCGCGTAGGTGGCTGCCGATACACTGCTGGAGATGAAGCGGACCGAGCCGTCGGCCATGCAAACGTTGATACCACCGGGATGGAAGCTATACGGCTCACTGTAGTTGTTGCAGTTCATGATACAGGTGGCACCGGCAGCCGCTGTGATTGAGGCACCGTTAATTGCCCCTGTCTGGGGATGTGAGCCATCGAGGCTTCCCGATGTTCCATCCGGGTCTGCCCAGCCCCGGCCCTCAGGCAAAACGTTACCCGTTGCCCGACCTAGAATGTATGAGGCTGGTTGACCTGCATCTTCGGTCACCAGGATAGTCTGCGAGGTACCGTCTGTGATGTCGGTTATTTTGGTATGGTTGGTGATGTGCATGGCCCCATCCAGCTCGACACCAGGGTTGTTCGGCAGATTGTTGGCAGCGTAGAAACGGGGACGGATGCGATGAAACACCAGGTAATCACATGGCCCTAATGGTGGTTGCTGAGGTGCTGGCCGATCATCCGGTGCCGAAGGGCACATAAACACTTTCATCTTCACTTGAGCTAGTACAAGATTGGATCCTTGATCCCAACGGGTGTTCATGTCCCACTGTCGGGCGACGTTGTCCTGTTCCACATAGGAGACGACAATCGGTGTCCAAGCCCGGAACTTATTGCTTGGTACGTTCACACGGGTGGGTGGGAACTTGCTGTCATTAGCCGATGCGTAATTGTGCAGAGCCAGTCCGATCTGTTTCAGATTATTCTGGCAGCTCATGCGGGCGGCCGCCTCGCGAACTTTTTGTACGGCTGGCAACAGAAGGCCAATCAAGATGGCAATAATAGCAATCACCACAAGTAACTCGATGAGTGTAAAGCCTTGCCGCTGTCGCTTCATCCTGGACTCTCCCTTGTGGAACACCAGATTTACCGCAATGGTCCCTCAGAATAGAGCCACCCTATCTATTGCAATCTCAGTTCTAGGTGTCACACCTTGCAATTACTAGTTCACTTCTCAAGTTTTCTCGTACAACACACTATTTCTTCATATAAAGAAATCTTCATGTCTTGATCACTATTTCTTCACTTTCGCTTTTTTCGTGTTAATGTGATGCACGAATAGCCGATAAGTGGGACTGACTTCGGAGAGGACCAGGAGAAACCATGTAGCGGACCGGCAGACATGCCACGTTCGTACAAGGTGATACACGGCTTAGGAACCTGGTGGCTATGGCTGACGCTGACGGGCTGTTCTGAAGGAAGTGTTCCAACGGTCTGTTCCGGCAATGAACCGACCAGCATCCGCGGAGTAGTCACCTTTCAGGGTCAGCCGATGGCTGGCGGTGTTATTGTATTCACGCCGGATCCCGAGCGGGCAGGACACGGACCGCCCTTGATGGCCGAGATTGCTGCCGATGGTTCCTACGCGATAGTTGACTCGGTTGAACGGCCGCTCAGACCCGGCACCTATCGCGTTGCTTTAGCACCGCCTCCCCATTGGCGTTTTGCTCAAGGGGCTGCCCCTTTTCCACTGTCTTTGACCCGACCGGATCTTTCCGGTCTGCTTCGCGACATACGCCCAGGCCAAGTCAACCTTTATTCGTTTGCCATCGAACTTGTGCCTGAATCCCACTAAAACTTTTTCTGTATCTATGGTAAAAACTACGCTGTTTTTGGTCCTTTTAAATCGTACTTCAAGCATCTAGCTTAATGGGCCACTCGACATCGACTGCCATTTTAGGCATGCAACTCTGGCGTAAGATGTGGGTAACGGGTAACTATACAAGACATGAATTAACGTCCGGAGAGACCGCGGTCATAAACCAATGAGTGAAAAGAGAATACTCGGACCACTATTGAGCTATGACCATCTTGAATTCACAAATAAATGTTTTTTAGTGAAGAGGGGGTATACAGGGACAGGAGTTGCAAAATTTCAGCGGGGGTTCTGTGGCCGCGCCAGAAAAACCAAGTCCGGCGGACGGCTAAGATTGAAGATCAAGCCTAAGGGGGCATTTCGTCCTCCCTGATCGATCTGGTCTGGACCGATGCTCCACACCAGTGGCTCCTGGGCTGGGATAAATACTTCAATTGGGGGGGTGGCAGGTGCCTGGAGCAGTAACCGGCGTTCATGGAGGGTCAGAGGGGGATTGCGGAGCAGTTCGCCTTGGCGTCCTTCAGCATTGGTAACCTCAGGGCGAGTCAGGCGATAGTGAATAGGTTCGGGAGTGGGAGCATACGGATCGACTGGCACAGCGGCGAGCAAGCCCTGCCGGACCAGTAGTTCCAGAGCCGGTGGATATTCCTGAAACTGCTGAAAATAGCAATGTAAGGCCAAACGCAGAATGGTCACCCGGCGGACGGTGCGTAGATAGCGTTCATGTTCCACCACTTCCGCGGGATTACGCATATGTCCAAGGATCAGGCCGAAGCCTGGGCGTCCTATCAGGAAGGTGGGATCGCTGGGAAGACCGCTTTCCAGACCCAGGCCTAACAAGCGGCGGTTCCGTTCCCGTTCCCAGGGAACGTTCCAGGCCAGGAGAATCATTTCGACCTCAGGCGGATCGCGATCCAGGAAATGTTTGGACAGTCCCAGGTAAGTGGGTAGCCATTGGGAAGGGGCGTTGAAAGCTTCGCGGAGCAGATACCGTTCGGTCAGGAAGTAGGGTGTCGGGTCGAAGCTGTGTGTGGGAGCCGCTGCATTGTCATGGCGTTCCAGAAGTTGCGCCGCGTGGTAGAGAGGCAGCCAGGCGGGCGGATGCGGGGCTTCCAGCCAGCGTTCCAAGGCACTAAGCGTCAGGCGTTCGACCTCCAAAGCGGTGTAAAAGCCCTGCAGCGGGGCGCCGTGACGCAAGTGCTGAATAAGACCCAGGGTAACATGCAAAAATTCGGGAAAACGGTCGGGTTGGCCACGCCGTTGCAATTGTAAGCCCCGAGCCAGAACAGCTAAAGCAAGGCGGCGCGCGTTATCGTAGGTCGTCCAGTTGTTGACACCTCCCAGCAGCTGCGGGTGTTCATACAAGCCAGTCCAGTCGTGGGCAGCGTTTTGGGCCAGGGTGAACCAAGGCTGCAGGGGTGTCGCACTGGTAGGGTTTGCTGGAATTGCCGCCACAGCTTGCTCGTTGTAGAGGGCGTCCAGCCACTGGTTGAGAAACGGATCCCGCCCCTCCTCGGGCCAGCCCATGCGGAAGGCATTGTCCAACCGTTCTTCCAGGCGTACGGGCCGACCGGTGCTGTCAGAGAGGGCACGCCCTGGTTCATCGTAGCGAGCCAGTAAGGCCGACGCTTGCCGGGCGCATACCTCTGCAGCAGTTCGCATGTCCCGACCGGCGGGGTTGGCGTCCAGGGAAGGCAGGCTGGAGACGTAGGCGATGTCAGCCTCTGCTTCGGGATTGGCGGGAATTTCCCAGATTCGTCCGAACAAACTCCCCGCCAGTATAACAGCAGAAATCCCCAGACCTCCTAGCAGCGTTAGCCATCCCCTCTGGTACCCCAGGCGTTCCTTGGCCCAAGCAGGCAGAAGAACCAAGCCGGTGAGTAACCAGATCAGTGGTGGCGTCCACAATTGCCAAGCATGGGTACCGCCTGCCAGTAACGACGGCATCCACAACAGAGCGGCCATGCCTCCTACAATCACTGCCACTCCCATGGCCGGTACCCGCTTGCGAATCAACAAAGAACACAACCACCCGGCAGCAAAACCATAAAAGGCTGGTAGCAGGAGCAGTCGCCAGCCGTGTCCCCCAAGTTCATCAAACAGAGGTGAACGGAACAGTGTGGCCAGCAGGGTGTAGCCACGGCCCTTTTCCAGGTAGTTGCCCACTTGAGCACGGACCAGCAGCGGAATGGTCAGGATAAGCAATAGCAGCCCCAGCACTATCGCAGCACCAATCAGCTTCGTCAGCCCCAGCGCGACTACGGGAAGACGTTGTTCCCCCCAGTAACGGTGCGTGGCATGGATCTGCTCGTCGCTCAGGCTCAGGACCGCGATCAAAGCCCCCAGGAACAGGGCTAAGGGAAGCCAGAATAGCCAGGCGGTTACCAGGGGTAACGTCAGGAACAGGCCCCCAGTAAGGGCAATCCCGGCCAGGATCAGGACAGGCCAGCGCCATTGTCGACGCACTAGCCACAAACAAGCCAGCAACGGGTAGTGCACCCGCCTCCAGGGGAACAGGGAGGCTTGACGATCCTCGGCGGCACGCCGCCGGTCCGGCCCGGTAAAGTGCCACCATGACAGTCCCAAAGGCACAGCCACCATTAAGCTAACAAACAAATACAGCCCACGGGGCCGTAACCACGGCTGACCAGGGACTGACCAGACCATCAGCATGGGAACCAAAAGGATTATCGCTGTAACGACGGCAGCCAAAACGCCCACACCGACCGCTGCCAAGGTGGACCGTGTCCAGGTCGACCCGAGCACTCCCCAAGCGAAAGCCATAGCGGCGTAAACGCTCAGGGCCAGCAGTGGCGAGCCGAACGGTACAACACCGGCTAGCACAGCGGTCACAAGATTGACCAGTAGCAACAATAGAGTAAGGACCAGGCCGGCAACTAGTTTGGCTAACCAAAGCCATGCCCGGCTGATAGGGAGAGTCTCCAGATAGGTGAAGGTCCCATTTTCACGTTCGTTGGCGAACAGGGCACTGCCACATACCATGCCGGCGGTCATCACCAGCATGACCGCCGCCAGGCGGCCCAGTCCCAGGAACCGCACAATGTCCGTAGCGGGGGCCGAAGGATTGCCCGGCTGGGCCAGCAACGCTGTAGCGATCAGTGTCGCTAGACCAAACACTGCTAGCACAGTGATCACCAGCCCATGTTCCCGCCACTCCTTCCACACAACAACCTGCAGCAGCCTCAACGGTCCATCTCCTTGGTTCATCCCTTACGTCTCTAGCCGTTGGACCCAGGGAATCTCCTCTCTATCCAGCCCGTTGCTGCGACGGCACATAAACAGGGCGTAGATTTCTTCCAACGGCACCGGGGCGTCTTCAAAGTCCGTAATGCCGGGCTGAGCTTGCAGAGCGGCTACCGCTTGCGGATTGGGCTCATGGACGATCACTTGCCAGAACCGTCCTGTCCCATTGCGCAGCAGGATAGTCCCCAAGCCACTGGGATCCGGTGCTGTCTCGGCATAGCGTAAACTGACCCGGCGTACCTTCTGACGCAGTTGTTCCAAGGGGGCGGATAGCAGCATCCGACCGTCCCGCAACAACCCCACATGGGTACAAACGCTTTCCAGTTCGGCAATCGAATGGCTGGAGATAAGGATAGTCCGTCCCTCGGCGGCCAGTTGCCGCAGGTGCGCCAGTAGTTCGCGGCGGGTCAGCAGATCCAGACCGGAGGTCGGCTCATCCATGAGCAGGATCTGCGGGTCCGGTGCCAGAGCAAGGGCCATGCCCACTCGGGCGTATCCCCCTTTGGACAGATTTTTCAGCGGCGTAGCCGGATCCAGACCCAGTCGGCCAATCCATTCGCGGTAACGAGGTAGAAAACCGGGACGGTGAAAAGCCGCGGTGAACCAGCCGATTTCGCCGACGGTCATCCAATCGTAGAAGCGGGGCCGTTCAGGCATGTAACCGATCTGATGGCGTAGCTCGCGGGCACGTACCCAGCAGTCCAGACCCAAAATACGTGCCTGACCGGAGTCCGGAGGCAGTAGGCCCGTCAGCAGCTTCATAGTGGTGGTCTTGCCGGCACCGTTGTCCCCCAGAAAGGCGAAAAAGGCTCCGCGTGGCACACGCAGGTCCAGTTGATTCAGAACCAGCCGCTGCCGGTAACGGACCACAACCCGTTCCAGCACAATCACATCCTCAGCCGGCATAGACGTTCCTCGATGAACAGTATCGATCAGGTGATCGCGTGCTCCCCTATAGCACTGGCAGCCGGGTGGTTAGGGCTGTGAGCGATCGAGTTGGTGCCACTGCTGCCACCGCCGTCGGAACATGGGCTGTACCGCGGGATTGACGAGCCATTGCGTGGGCCAGTCTCCCGCCAGCAGTTGGGCAATCGCCAGCGCCGATACCCGGGCCATCTCCTGACGGGACCGGCGATCGATTCCGGCCGTATGGGCCGTCATTATCACGTTGTCCAATTGCAGCAGCGGGCTGCCCACAGGCGGTTCTGCGGCAAACACGTCCAGACCTGCTCCTGCCAGTCGCCCGGCTTGCAGTGCATCGTACAGATCTTTTTCATTTACTATCCCGCCCCGAGCCGTGTTGATCAATATGGCCGTCGGCTTCATCCAACCGAGCGTGTGTCGGTTAATCAAATCAATGGTCTGTGGCGTTTTTGGTACGTGCAGGGTAACGATGTCCGCCTGTCGGAGCAATATTTCCAGGGAAGGGACAAGGCGAACGCCGTAAGTGTGGGCAAAGTCCGTGTCCGGAGCAATATCATAAGCCCATACGTCCAGGGCAAAGGCCCGTGCCCGCATGGCGACGGCTTTGCCAATGCGGCCTAACCCGACGATACCCAAGACCTGATCTCGCAATGGTTCGACAACCCGTCGCGGCCATTCTCCCCGGCGGATGGCCGCATCCTGTCCGCGCAAGTTGCGCAGTAACGCGAGCATCAGAGCGAAGGTATGCTCAGCGACCGCTTCATGGTTGGTTCCTGGAGCGTAGCAGACAGCAATACCCAGTTCGGTGGCCGTGGCCACGTCCACTCCATCATACCCCACACCCGCTCGCGCAACCACCAGCAAACCAGCTGCTGCGGCTCGCTCCAGCACCCGCCGTGTATAAGGCTCGCTTCCTGCCAAGGCCGCGACGCAACCCGGTAACTGCTCTAACAATTCCTCTTCGGTCATCTGCACTTCTTCCAGGAACTGCCGCCGCGGAGGGTACACAACCTGCAATCCGGCTTGCTGCAAGATGGGGCCGAAAACGTCTTCAATCTGCCGTAGCAGTGCCGGTCCTACCAGCACGCGCCCCCGAACTGCACTCATCAGATGATCCCCCTCACTTCTTACCGTCCTTAGCACCAGTTAACCGTCTTGCCGGTCCGCACTTGGGTCATGCCGATCTGCTGATCAATCGCTTCTAACCTGCTAGATTTAGTTGTACAGGGTTTTGTCTGGAGCGGTGTGACCTCCACTGTATTCATTCCTGACGCCGTAATTGAACCTGTGATGTCACTTGCAGCATTAGTGGCCGGCTGCCATCGCACCACGTTAAGTGGAGACCGATAGACTCTATTTGTCACGTTTTTTCGCCATGACGAAACGAGCGACCGGACGATTAACCCTGCATTATCATGGTGAATTGAAAATGACCAAGCGTCCACGGCACCGTTGATCCATTTTTTTCAGGCACTAGACATCTAATACATATCGACCGACATCCTTCGTCCGCGATACGCGGGTGTCCCACAAACGATTCCCGCGTACCGTGATATTTTTCATGCTGAAGCCGGTAACTGTGACGCGGCACCTCTTCTTATTGTTTGTATGTAAATAATCAGACGCCCAAGTCTCGTTACTCCGCTCGATGGGATCATAATAACATCTGATACCCCACATAGTTTCGGTCCGTTCTTGCGTGGCAATTGGCACGTATTCTCTGACACTCACAAGTACTCATCAGGGAGGGAATGGTGCAAAACCCGTTGACCGGGTGATGGTTCTCTTGGGATCATACTAGCCCCATCTGAGGCTGAGGCGTGTCAGGTTTATTTGTCTGGGTGACAAAAACGAACTTAGAGAGATTCCTGCTTACACAGGGATCTCTCGCCGCAGTTTTCGGAGTTGGACTTTTTGATTGCTCAGTTACTGATTGGCGTTGCCGGTAGTTCGGTCAGAGACAAGCGGATTGGAAGACTGCCGGAGCGGGGCCATGATCTCGTCCACGCTTTTGTCAGTCCCTGGGGCGGGTAAACCTTCCAACGCAGTGGGCAGGAGACGTAGTTTCTCTCGCTCCACCTGAATTTGCGTCTGCAGGTTACGGATGCTTTCCTTGATGTGGGCCAATCGGCTGTCGTCGGTTTGATATTTACTTTCCATTTGTTGGAGCTTGAGCACTGTTAGTTCGGCCTCCAAGGTGTCCACGGCAGCAGCCAACTCCAACTTCTGGTTTTTCATCGTCTCCAGTTGCTGCATCAGGGCGTCGCGGATGCGCAAACGGGCTGCTAACGCCTGCTCCATCGATTCCAAGGTCTTCTGCTGCAGGGTATACCGTCGTACCCCTTCTTCGAGCATTTGACGGGCCTGGGCTAGCGTCAGCTTACGGTTGTCGAATACTACATACTGGTCCGCTTTTTTGATGGCCTCGGCCCGAGCTTCCAGCAGTTCCTTAGCACGCCCCTGACTCACCTGCAATTCCTTGATCCGCTCCTGTAATTGGGTTGTTTGCACGTTTTCCTTAGCAAGCTGATCAACTATTTCATACATATCCTTATCGAGCTTGCGGATTTCCTGGCGCAAACGGGCGATTTCCCGTTCCGGAGGTATCGCCGCCTCTGCTCGCTCTCGCAGGGATCGTGCTTCCGAGAGTAAGAAAGAACCTAGCCGCGTTCCCTGCAACGCCATTACGGTGACAACGCTGGCCAACCCGACTATGACCAGTTTCTTGAACATGTGTTTCACCTCCCTAATGCTCTTAGCCAGACTAATCCGGCACGTGGACCAGTTCGTTGTACTCGTTGGAAGTGTGGAATAGTGACCAATGGACTATACACGCTCTCATCCAGGTTATTCGTTAGGTAAAGAGGATTCTTTAAAAGAACAGCAGCAATATCTGGTGCCGGAGGCGGGTAAGGGATACTTTGTCCAGATTTAAGGTCGCTGAGTATAACATGTTATACGCTCTTCCTACGGGTCTGTTTGAAAGAAAAATATACCGCGGCAGAAAATTCATCATATTGCTGCTGTTTTTTAGGTTTTGTCTAGAAGTTTCAGGGAGTAAGCATCGCACTCGGTTGTCGTGTCGCGTTAAGTCATGCTTTGATCGGTTGCTTGGAAGTAGGCGTGCACCTCAGCAGGCCAGTTTCCCTCTAACAGAACAGGTTGTCGGACGTATACGTCTGGTACTTCTTCGAATGCATCCAGTGTGGCTAGGCGGGCAGGTGTAACGTCCCATACCTCTCCTGGAACGGCGATAGCGAGTTGCTCGTCCTGAACCGGCACGAGTGCTAGATAGTCACCGCACCGAGCCAGGCAGTAACGACGCTGGGTGACCGCGTCTGCGACGAACCGCTGATCGGCCAACAAAGCGTGGTTTTCCTGACCCCGACGTAGCGAGCCATAAACAAACAGCAGCGGCATATGGTCAAACTATTGGCCACAATTAAACTAATCTTTCTGAGTATTTCGGTCTCAAGGTAACAGCGTATCACAATATTAAGTCTACTCCGAACGTGAGGATTGCGGCATCCGGAATCTATCGTCATCGAACTAATACTAGGGGTGATTATCTTGAATCAGCCGACGAGCAATGCCCTACGCAAAAAAATACGGGTTTTTAAACCTTGGCAACTTACCCCGAAACGCGGGGCACGAATCCAAACCTGACTCATAGGTTAACTGGGACAAACCACCGGTTCGTGGAGACGTTGCGATGATGGAGGAGACGGAGTCACAAAAGCAGGGGCAAGGGCGGCGACCGTATAAAGTTCTGGTAACAGGGGCGACCGGGTTTGTCGGTTCCCATGTGGTGGAGGAGCTTTGTCGTCGAGGGGATCAGGTACGCGCATTGGTACGTCCCGGAGCGGATGCAAACCTGCTTGAATCATGGGGAGCCACGGTTGTCCGCGGTGACCTGACCGATCCGGCTTCATTAGCTTCAGCGGTCGATGGTGTGGAGGTCGTTGTCCACTGTGCTGCGAAGGTAGGCGATTGGGGCCCAGTGGAGGAGTATCGCCGCGTTAACGTCGAGGGGTTGCGAGCCCTGTGCGACGCTGTGTTAGGAAAGCCCCTGCACCGCCTGGTGCATCTGAGTACGTTAGGAGTGTACGCCGCCCAGCATCACTTCGGTACGGACGAAAGCGAGCCACTTCCGGACCAGCACATCGACGGCTATACCCAGTCCAAGGTTGAGGCCGAGCGACTGGCTTTGCAGTATCACCGTAAGCAACAGGTACCGGTGGTGGTTTTGCGCCCTGGCTTTGTTTATGGTCCGCGTGATCGCACGTTGTTACCTCGCCTGGTGGCTCGCTTACGCGAAGGCAGCGTGTTGTACATAGCAGGCGGTCGGTACGCCCTGAATACCACCTATGTAGGCAATCTGGTGCAGGCGATTGTCTTGGCGATGGAGGCCCCGGCTGAGCGTGTGGTGGGCGAAATCTTTAACATCACCGACGGTGAATTCGTCAGTAAGCGTGTCTTCTTCGAGACGGTAGCCGACGGTCTAGGTCTGCCCCGGCCCCGTTCTTTTCCTTCGGTGCCTCTGTGGTTAGCCCGTATCCTGGCTCATTGGCGGGAAAGCAAGTTCCGGCGTGAAAACCGCCCCTACCCTCCCCGCTTAACTCAAGCCCAGCTCAAATTTGCTGGTCTGAATCTCGATTTTTCTATCGCCAAGGCTCGCCAGGTGCTCGGTTATGACCCTGCCACCTCCTTTCAGGAAGGAATGCGCCGGACCCTTGAATGGTTCCGACAGCATTCATCATCAGTCTAGATTGCAGCTAATTAACGCTGTATAACTAATTTATGACACTTTTGAACCAACTATTTATAGTGCATTGTCGTTCGGCTATGTGAGCAATCTTTTGCCTGTTGGTTCTTACTGGGATGTGTTCCGGGATCTCTGTTATATCTTAGAAAGGCCATCATAATTTAACGGAAGCCCGTCACCCTGAGGATGAGTTTGATTGCCGTAAGGTTCATTACTTAAACCTTGTCTCTAACACACGGGTGGATGATTGCATTCGTCTTCCGGGCGGGGTAGATTAGCAGAAGCAGTCGCTAACAGCGGTTGCGTCCGTCTCGAGTGGTCGTTATCCCACATGATGAGGCCGAAGGGGAGGAACAAGTATGCGGCTGTTTGAACGTCGAGAGTTCCTGCAGCGGTCTGCTCTACTGGCTGGAGCCGCGGCGGTGCTGGGCGGTGAAGCGACATCCATGGCATCAGCAGCGGTCAGTCGCACCGTATCGCGGGCCGACAAGCTCCGGGTCGCAGTGGTAGGTGTCCGTGGCCGGGGCATGAGTCATGTTTTTGGTTTCCTCAAAAATCCCGAAACGGACGTCACAGTCATCTGTGATTGTGACGAAGGGGTCATCAGCAATGCCATGCGCACCGTGGAAAAGGCCCAAGGCAAGCCTCCACGTTTTGAAAAGGATATCCGCCGCGTCGTCGTGGACAAAGACATCGATATTGTGGCCATTGCTACGCCGAATCACTGGCACGCGCTTATGGCGGTGTGGGCCATGGAAAACGGTAAGGACGTCTACGTCGAAAAGCCGGCTTCCCACAATGTGCGCGAAGGTGCCATCATGACGGCGGTGGCCCGCCGCACCGGTCGCATCTGTCAGGTAGGCACACAAAGTCGCAGTAATCCGGGCATGCGTGAAGCCATCGCCTACGTCCACAGCGGCAAGATTGGCAAAGTGGAACTGGCCATTGGCCTGTGCTACAAGCTACGACCCAGTATTGGCGATGTCGGTCGCCGGGAGGGCGAACAAAAGCCCCCACCCACAATGGACTACGACTTGTGGTGCGGACCCGCCCCGTACAAACTGCCTCGGCGTAACACCAAAAACGGCACCGTCCACTACGACTGGCACTGGTTCTGGGACTATGGCAACGGAGATCTGGGGAACCAGGGCGTGCACGAAATGGACAAAGCCCGTTGGGGACTTAACCAGAGCACGCTGCCCCGCAGTGTGTTCAGTCTGGGGGGCCGTTTCGGCTACATCGACGACGGCGAGACAGCCAATACCCAACTGTGCGTGTTCGATTACGGTCCGCAACTGCTGGTCTTTGAGGTCCGCGGCCTGCCCACGAAAGATTACAAAGGCGCCAAAGTCGGCAATATCTGGGTGGGAACTGAGGGCTACGTCGTTTGCCCCAACTACTCTGGTGGTGTCGCTTACGATAAGGACGGTAAGGTGGTTGCCAAGTTCACTGGAGGCAACGACCAGCTCCATTTCGACAACTTTATCCGGGCGGTCCGTAGCCGCAAGGCTGGCGATCTGACGGCGGACATTCACGAGGGCCACCTCTCGGCCGCCCTCTGCCATCTGGCCAACATCAGCTACCGCCTGGGCGAAGAAGCCCCCATCGGCAGCCCACGTTCTCTTGGTAATCATAAAATCGTCCAGGAGTTTGCCGCCGCAATGCTCGAACACCTCAAAGAAAACAAGGTTGACGTGACCAAAACCGTTGGCCGCTTTGGCCCGCTCCTGACCATCGATCCCAAGACAGAACGTTTCATCGGTAACGATGCTGCCAACACTATGCTGTTCCGCGAGTATCGCAAAGGTTTTGAACTCAAAGACGTTTTGTAGGAAACAGAAGTTCAGCAACAGATAATCTTGCCATTGACGATTTCTGATGGCCTGTCGACTGTCAGTCGCATCCCTGGTTGATAGTTCCGTTATTTATGCCGGTTTGATGAAAAAATCCGAATAAAACCCCGCCGTCATCGAAATACTCTCGATGACGGCTTGGCAGCATCTGGGTTACAAAGAGTGTCCCTACGGGTACTGTTTGGTTGGTAAACTGAGTTCAGGTGTGTTACACCCGACTCAGCAGCGATCAGCCCCTAGGATCCGGAGGTTTGTGCCATCACGCAAGGGCATTCCTATTATTCGCACAGTGGTGTCGTACTGACAGAGTATCGCCTTACAACTGGAGCATCGACCATGTATGTAAAAAATTTGTATGTAACCAGATTTTATTTATTCAACCCTGATTGACAAGGGCGTGAAGTATACGCACAATGGCATCATCGTATGATATAAATGGTCTGTGTATTTGGTGTGACCATCTAATTGCGACCTGTTGGAAATCTCCAAGTCCATCAGGGGGCCAAGGGGGGGGTAGACCGTGACGACGGAGGCCATGTACTTCGATCTGGTCTTCAAGGTGCAAGGAGAATTGCTGCCTACCGATCATGCTTATCCATTGTATGCCGCCTTGTCTCGGCGGTTACCCCAATTCCATGACCCGCGAACCGGTTGGCGCTTCGCCCCGATTACGGGTGAAGCGGTCGGTCACGGCCGCCTTCGGCTCAACCGCTTGTCTGTTCTGCGTGTTCGTCTGCCCGAAACCGATATTCGCCACGTTCTGCCCTTAGCTGGTCAGACTCTGGATGTGGCTGGGCATCTGATCCGTTTGGGCACTCCCCGTATCGGCTGTCTCCGCCCTGCCCCGGAGCTGCGGGCTTGGCTTGTCACTTTCCGCAACAATCTGACACTCGATCATTTCCTGGCTACGGCCGCCGAGCAACTGCAGCAGCTCGGAGTTCAGGGCGAACCACAAGTCCCCGTTCACACGACCGGTCGCTACCGCGGTCAGCCCCAGCGACGGGTCATCCGCATCAAAGGCCGTACCATTGTCGGATATACCCTGGTCGTTTCGGGACTTCCCGACGCCGATTCCCTCCGCCTCCAGGAACACGGCTTAGGCGGACGCACACGTCTAGGTTGTGGCTTCTTTGTGCCTGTGCGCAGGAGCAAGCCATGAGCGAGGAACGCCAAATCCATCTGTTCCCGGTCGTTCCCGTCCACTGTCGCGACTGGCATCACTAGCGGCAGCCCATCGGTCTGCAGCTTGCTCTACCTTTTTCTGCGGGAACGCCACCTGTGGTTTAGATGTCGGTAGACGAATTTCCTGTTAAGTACTGCTACTGCTCGGCAGGCAGGGCAAGGGTTGCTGCTGGTTTGCATGGATGACCTGGTCAGCATGGATGCTGTGAGTGATCCCCTTGGGTAACCGCCTCAGGCCGCGCTACCATGATCCCACTGCCCCTTCTCGAAACGGCCCAACGGCCCATGCGCGTCATGGCGCTTCGCGCCTTGGGCTACTGCCATCGTCTTTTCTACCTGGAAGAAGTCGAACGGATCCACGTCGCCAATCTTGAAGTTCTTGAAGGACGCGAACTCCATGCCACCCACTTTCCCGTCGATGAAGAGGGCCCGACAACCACTCTGGAACTTGCCAGTGAACGTCTGGGATTGGTCGGACGTGCTGACTGCCTACAGCGGCACGACGGTTCTCTCATCCCTTATGAGCTCAAACGCGGTCGCCCCTATTACAACGACCAGAACCAGCCGATGCCCTGGCCGGGCGACCGGCTTCAGGTCATCGCCTATGCCCTTTTACTTGAAGAAGTCACTGGCCAACCAGTTCCGGAGGCACGCATTCGCTACCATGGGGCCAATGTAACCGTGCGGATTCCCATTGATGAGGCGGCACGAGCCGATTTTCAGACAGCACTCGATCTGGCCCACCGTCTCCAGCAATTACCCCATCGCCCGCCCGTGGCCGATAACCCCAAACTGTGCGAAAAGTGTTCCCTGGCACCAGTTTGCCTCCCGGAAGAGGTACGCCTGCAGCAGAACGATGATCATCAGCCCCTTCGCCTGTTTCCACCAGAGCCCCATGGCACCACTCTTCATGTCCTCACACCGGGTGCCACCGTTGGTGTTTCCGGAGATGCTTTTGTCGTCCGCCAGCCTGACGGCCAAGAACAACGACACCCTATTCATACTGTTGATGCCATCCTCCTCCATGGTTTCTCTCACCTGACCGTCCATGCCCTGCGCAAGTGTGCAGAGCAAGCGATCGTCGTCCACTGGCTAACCGCCTCCGGCTTCCATCTAGCCAGCCTGACTCCCCACGCCGGGCAAGTCCAGCGGCGCATCCGTCAATACCAGGCACTTTCCGACAACGCTACGCGGTTGCGTTTAGCCCAATCCCTGACACGTGCCAAAATCGAAAACCAATATCGTTACCTGCTGCGCGCTTCCCGCCAGGATGAGGAACTTCGCCAACAGATCCACGATCACCTTCAGGCACTCTTTGCACTTGCTCAGCAGGTCCCCCATACCGATTCTGCTGATTCCCTGCGGGGCCTGGAAGGAACCGCTGCTGTCCACTACTTCCAGGCTCTCCGACTCCTCCTGGCACCCCACGTCCCCGAGGTCTTCCGCACTCACAACCGTAACCGTCGCCCGCCTCTTGATCGCTTCAATGCACTGCTCAGCTACGGCTATGGCCTTCTGCACACCGCTGTCATGCGGGCCGTCCTGGCTGTCGGACTGGAACCGGCCTTTGGCTTTTTTCACACCCCTCGTTCCGCCGCTTACCCGCTTGTTCTGGATCTCATGGAGCTATTCCGCCTCATCCTGTGGGACATTCCTCTGATTGGTTCCCTCAACCGCAACTACTGGCACCCAGACGCTGACTTCCAAGTCACTCCGCTCAAAGTCTGGTTATCGGTTCAAGGACGCCGCAAAGCCATCGAACTTTTCGAACAGCGATTACAAGAACATTGGAAACACCCAGTGCTCCAGTACTCCCTCAGCTACGCCCGCACCATCGAGTTAGAAGTGCGACTTCTTGAAAAAGAGTGGTCAGGGGAGCCGGGACTCTTCGCACAGCTTCGACTCCGTTAACCTGTGCTTGGCTACACAGAGGCTAGCTATGGCCCAGGCCAAATGGTGGATCATCTGTTACGACGTCAGGGATCCCAAGCGACTTCGCAAATGTGCAAAACACATGGAAGGTTATGGTATCCGTCTGCAAAAATCCGTTTTCCGCTGTTGGCTAACGCCTACTGATGTTCAACGTTTACGCTGGGAACTGACCGTTTTGCTTGATCCCCAGGACAGTGTTCTGTTTTTCCCCCTTTGTGGTAATTGTCTTGAGGGAGTAATGGGCATTCATAATCAAGGCCGGCCCAAGGATTGGATAGACAAACCACCCACCCACCTGATTGTGTAGCCGGGCATTTTCAAGCATCACCACGTCGCTTCTGTGATAGCTCAGCGTTCGCAACTCAACTATAATGCCGCCAAGTAATTACGGTAATTTGACAAGGCGTTCGATGCTTGAATGCGGCGCAAGTAGTTGATATATAACGAGTTATGTGTGCAATGGTGCCAATTTCCTGGCACCTGACAATACCAAAATGGCCATGACTAAGAGGTGCTTGAAAGGCATGCTCATATTATGCTGTCATTAGAGGTGTTATGGCCTATGCTGTGTTGAATGCAGTGATGCCGAAAGGCGTTGAGCACTTGGACCCGCCGGGCGCCTCGCGGTGAGGCGTCCCGGTGTTGAATGCAGTGATGCCGAAAGGCGTTGAGCACGTCCCATCTGCGGTGATTGGTGGGCTGGTGAGGTGTGTTGAATGCAGTGATGCCGAAAGGCGTTGAGCACGTTAGCTGGTAATGGATGTACATGCTCTGCCACTCTGGCCCGTGTTGAATGCAGTGATGCCGAAAGGCGTTGAGCACCCTCAACAACAATGCGCATGTCCTTCACCGTGGCGTGTTGAATGCAGTGATGCCGAAAGGCGTTGAGCACAAAAGCTAAAAATACCCCGGAAAGAGTGCCCTCTCTCCTCGTGTTGAATGCAGTGATGCCGAAAGGCGTTGAGCACTTCCGCCCCCCCGTCAATCCGTTTTACGATGAGATGT
>JANWVV010000005.1 GCA_025055795.1 Gemmataceae bacterium | reverse complement strand
CCGCACAATTATGCTCACTACCTCTTCTCGTACTGAGAGCTCCTGATGCTTCAACTTACTGATCAATATTGGTTTGATAGATTGAGGAGGCTTATGGTAGATTTTCCAGTTGTCCCGCATTAGTTGTTTGGCAGCGAGACGCACTTCCTCATCTGCATCAGCCAGACATTCGATAACTGCTCCAACAGCCAGGGGTAGGGCAAAATTTCCTAAATGTGCTATAGCTGACAGAAATTTGAGACGTGCCTCTTTCGCCTGATCCTGTTCCAACATCCGAACCACCGTCGGCAACAAATCCCGTGGCAAGATAGGAGTACCAGCGGCATACATGGTAATCGCATAGTTGCGCAACAGATGGTTGGGTGATTGCAAACACTGTTTTAGCAGGTGCTCTTGCGCGGGCTCAGGAGGGCCTATAGCAACAAGGGCGTTGTATACCTCTTGGCCTAGAGCTGGCGGAGCAGTTTCGACAATTTGAATCATATAGGGGATGGCCCAGCGTGCCTGTACACCGGTACTAGCTAGCAATCGGGCTGCTTCTAGCCGATCGTTTTCCTCGCCCTCCTGTAGAACCTTGATAAGCTGAGGTACATCATCGCGGCGCTTTGGTAAAGAAGGGCGTTTCGGGGTCGCGTCGACCTTCTCGTGAAGTTCTGCTTTTTCCTTCTGTCCTTTTTCCGCCTTGTCGTTGTTTTTGCCGGGTTGTGGAACTACTTTGTTGTTCCCCGGTGTAAGGTCATAACCCACGTTTTTATCTGTTCCGGTACCGTTATTAGTTCTGGAGTTACTCTCAGCCGCGCTAGATGTAGATGAACTAGTATCGGTTTTTGCATAATCAGGAGGGCTAGAAGAATCACTCGTGCGAGCTATGGCGAGGTAATACAGGATCCCTCCGATAGCGGCAACAAGCACCAAGGCGCCACCAATCAGTACGAACGGGCTAGTTGGAGTGGACTTCTGAGGAGGAGGTGTACGGGGGGGCCGGGGAGGCAATGGCGGAGGAAGAGCTGGGCCTTCCTGTAACCGTACATCTGCCAGTTGTGCTGAGGGTTTTCCTACAGGCGGTGGTAAGGGAGGCGGTGAAACGCTTGGAACGGCGGCAACCACATTTCCTTCCCCTGGAACTTCCTGAGGGCGAGGCGGAGACATTGGCGGTGGGGGGAAGGACGGTATAGGTGGTATAGGTGGTATAGGTGGTATAGGTGGTATAGGTGGTATATTTGATGTATTTGGATTTGCAGGAGGAGCAGTCGCAAAAACTGTAGAAGACGATGGACTTGTTCCTGGCGGAGTCGGAAGCTCTTTCTCATCCTTACCCATAGCACAAATCAACATTACTCCACAGGTCGGGCATTTTTTTTCGCCTAATTGGGCGATGCTCACCGACTGTTGACAGCGGGGGCAGTACCATTGGACTTCGGCCATGAAACCTCCCTCCATCCAACTCCCGAAACCTGACTAAGTCTATGAGTTCCGTCGGGCCTTAGCCTGCAGTTGCAGGTAGCTGGGACAATAGAAGTCGTCAATTGCCCTAAACCGAGTATCATTGAACAACTGATAAATCTATAACTGTATACCTATACCATACCGGTCTAATTGCAGCTCCCATGGATTCTAACCTGCAAACATGACCTATGCAATGCTGGCAGGAAGAAATTTTCCCGGAAGTTCAAAAGAAGATTTGTCTTACTCTGGAGCTGTTTAATGTCTGGTAAGATATAGGGAGTCGCCGATAGTGGCACGAACGCTTTGGGCAGACAAGACGTATTATAACTGAGCTGAAGCGTCCAAGTGTGCGACCATTGGGACGCTGGAGGGGTGAAACGCATGGGGGCTTGGTTGACTGAGCCGAGTATTGTCCTGGCGGGTATTTTTCTGGCTTTGGTGCAACTTTTAGCGGCCTTGCCCTGGCTTTACGTTGTCGACCCCCAGGGTTTCCGACGTACCGTGACAACTCCCTCGGCCATGGCGTCTGTCGGTTTGGGTTTATTGGCTGCTGGCTTGGCATTGGCTGTTTACATGGGATATAACTCCGACTCCCGAAGCCTATCGTGGAATGGCCGATACATCTACGGCGGACTGCTCCATTTGCAATTACTGATTGATTTATTCATCCTGTTACCTTACACAGTGATCGGTTTCCGGGGTGGGGCCGTGGCCTATGCGGCCTATCGCGAAGCCTGCCGGCAGCCGATGTTCTGGCTGATTACTCTGGGGGCCATGCTGCTCACCTGGCTGTCGGTCTGCATTCCCTATTTCACCTTTGGTGATGATTACAAGATGATGAAACAGATCGGTTTTGACATCTCCATGCTGGCGGCTATTTTGTTCGGGGTTTTGGCAGCGAGCATGTCAATTAGCGAAGAGATTGAAGGCCGAACGGCCGTGACCTTGATGAGCAAACCTGTCAATCGGCGTCAGTTTCTGCTCGGCAAGTATGCAGGTATTGTGCTGGCATGTTTAATCATGACCTTATTTCTGGGCTGGAATCTGACGTACGCTTTGCGGGCGGTGCGGGAATTCGATCAGATCAATAACGATCCCGATCCTGTGGATCCCTACGCGCCTCTGAGCAAGGTAGTGGATCCAATGACATTTCAGGCACAGCGTTCTGTGGTGCCAGTCTTTGAAGGCCCGGTTCCATCCAATCCGGGTAAAGCGGTGGCACGAGGAGCTGGCCTGTGGTTTTCTGACGTGGTCGCCCATACGCTCGGTCAGATGCTTGGCTTTGGCAAGGTTATGATCCTGGTCGCTATTGCCGCAGCCTTAGCTACTCGTTTGAGCTTTGTAGTGAACATCGTTTTGTGTTTACTAGTCTACTTCCTTGGCCATCTTGCTCCAGTTGTGGTGAGAGTTACTGAGACAGCTTCCGGAACGGCCGTCGGGGCAGGACTGGCCGCATTTCTCGGCCGCCTCTTCGACGTACTGCTGCCGGCTCTGGAATTTTTCAACATGGGTCCCGCTATCATCCGCGAAGCACCGCTCGATCTGTGGCAATTTGCTATTTATGTGCTGACTGTGTTCGGTTACTCCTGCCTGTACACAGCTATTGCTCTTGTCGTGGGGCTGTTGTTGTTTGAAGATCGCGACTTGGCATGATCGTGTGTATATATCAATGACCTTTTGCTAGCCTTGTCAATAAATAAGGCCACTCCTGGGGGCTGCACTTGCGTCGATGCTTAGCTACAGTAGCATTTGGTCCGTTTACGATTAAAAACAACTCCCTCATGTGTTCACCGTTAAATTCAGAGACCCTGTCCTTCGTTACCCTAACGAAAGTCTAAGTATAGTTGAAACAGTTTTAGACTCATGGCCGTAAATGACTGATTTTTGCTGCAGCGATTGGCTTCAATCATGACATAAGCGATTAATTTCTTGTAGCTATGAGCTATTTGCCGTATCTAGCAATTTCGAGGTGCCGGTCTGGCCTGTACTGTTTTGTTAACATGCGTCGACGCTATCAGCTTAGTAACTTGTTAAAGATTAAAGTTAAAACGACTGCGCGATACATTACGATGTGTGTGTGATGAAGTTATTTCAGCATACGGGTTCATGGGAACAGCGGGGATGAGAGGTGCGATATTACAAACGATATTTAATGGAGCGGGCTTTGGACGAGGAGACGGAAGAGGAGGTCCTTTTGCCGCCTGGCTACACTTGGGTAACGTGGACGGAGGGTTTGATTGAGCGACACGCCATCGTATTGTACGAGAGTTTTTTGGGAACGATCGACGCACAGATCGTGGTAGCTTTGGGCAGCCTCGGTGGTTGCCGAGAACTAGTTCAGCGATTAGCAAGTTGGCGTGGTTTTTGTCCCGCGGCTAACTGGTTGGTGGTTTCAGAGGAGGAGGGACGCGACGTCGGATGCATTCAGTCAAGTCTGGATGCGACTGGCTGTGGGGTCATCGTTAATGTGGCTGTGGTGCCTAACCATCGGGGGCGAGGGTTGGGGAATGCCTTGTTGAAACAGACGCTCAAAGGCTTACACCGAGCCGGGGCCCGACGCGTGTATCTTGAAGTGACGGCAAGCAATCAAACGGCAGTGCAGCTCTATCGCCGCTCTGGCTTTCGTTGCTACAAAACACTTTACCGCGAAATGGCCAATAGTGCTAGCTGCTCGCAGCGGCAGGGATGAATCAGCTTTGACTAATTTGCGAATAAACGAATCTCATGCCCGTTGAGGAGTTGAGGAGGCGGGCACAGTGATGAGCTCCATCCCCTAGCGACAAGGGGGATCATCCACAAACAGATGGGATTTGATCTGTGGCGACCTCGACCATTTACCATCACACTCTGACCAATGGTATGGTGCTGATTGCGGAACGGATGGAACACGTCCGCTCCGCGGCATTTAATTTTCTGATTCCAGGAGGATCTGCCTATGATCCACCCGACCAGCGTGGCATCAGTAGCTTGCTGGCGGAAATGATTGTTCGGGGGGCGGGAAGCCGCTCCCACCGGGAGCTAGCAAGTGTGCTGGATGCATTCGGAGCCGATCGATCGGAAACGGCGGGGCGGCTGGCCCTCCATCTCGGCTGTTCTTCCCTAGGACGGCACCTGCCCGCTATCCTGGAAGTTTATGCGGACATTCTGCGTCGTCCACATCTGCCCGAAGAAGAATTACCTGCAGTACAATCACTAGCTCTGCAGGACCTCGACTCGCTCGAGGACAACCCCGCTAGCAAAGTGCGGATTGAGTTGCATCAGGTTTATTTTCCTCCACCTTTGAATCAGGATTCCTATGGCACAGCAGAGGGGATTCGTGCCGTCACGGCTAGTTCCCTACGGGCCCACTATGAACGGTGTTTCAAACCTAATGGCATCATATTGGCCGTGGCCGGCGACATTAATTGGATGCAACTGAGGGAAACCGTCGAGCGGCTATTCGGGGATTGGCCCCCTGGATCATTGCCCGAGCTGCAGATAACCGCTCACCAACCACAATCGCGGCATCTGCATAAAGACACCCATCAGACCCACATTGCCTTTGCCTACCCCAGTGTGCCGGTCAACCACCCGCAGTATTACGCAGCGCGAGCCGCCGAAATGATTTTATGCGGGGGTATGAGCTCCCGACTTTTCACCGAAGTCCGTGAGAAGCGGGGATTATGCTATGCCATCTCGTTGCAACACAAGACCTTCCGTCATGTGGCGGCCATCGTCGGCTATGCCGGGACCGGTGCCGATCGTGCCCAGCAAACGCTGGAGGTGACCATCCGCGAGTTGCATAGAATTCAGGAAGGTGTCGATACGGACGAGGTGGAACGAATCAAAGCCGGCTTGAAATCGGGCTTGATCATGCAACAGGAATCGACTGGAGCCCGAGCCGCCATCATGGCCTCCGATTGGTTCTTCCTCGGCCGTGTTCGCACTTTTGAGGAAATGCAACAAATCATCGACAGTCTTACCCCCCAAATCGTCCTCGAACACGCCCGTGCTTACCCATGCGAACCAGTTACCGTTGTGACACTAGGTCCACGACCCTTACAGTTACCATCTAGTTGCGTACCTTACGAGAAGCAACCTCGCTAGGCTCTAATGGTTCAAACTCTCGAGGTTCCTTAAGGGCCACCAACGCCACGGAGCAGCAGTAAACCTTAGAGGAGTAGGACGTGATGGACGCAACGGGTCATAAGGTGGAAAAAAGTGAGTATTCAGGATTCATCAAGGAACGGGACGAAATCGCTGCACCCTTTGTGATTGCGTATATCTGGTTGGTGATTGCATGGCTGGTCGGGGTGTTAGCGTGGATATTCTGGTACCGCGGCTATCCTTGAAGGCGAGGACACACTTTAGAAAGTGACTTCATCCTGAAGCCGTATCGGCACAGTTCACATTCAGGCGAAGATCAGACAGCGAAGCACTCAGTTAATGCGATGAGGTAACCAATGCCCTTTTTCCATACGAGGTTGGAGAACGGTCTGACAGTACTAGTGGAAACGGTGCCCACGGCCCGCTCCGTAGCGGTAGGGTTTTTTGTCAACACCGGTGCACGAGATGAAACCGAGGCTGAGGCCGGTGTGTCGCATTTCCTGGAGCACATGACTTTCAAAGGGACAGCCCGGCGTAGTGCTTGGGACGTCAACCGGGACTTCGACCGCATTGGTGCGGCCTACAACGCGTATACCAGCGAGGAAAATACCGTCTTCTATGCCGCTGTACTGCCCGAATATCTGCCAGTTGCATTTGACATCCTGGCCGACATTTTGCGTCCTAGCCTGCGGCCTGAGGACTTCGAAACGGAAAAAAAGGTCATCCTCGAAGAGATCCGCATGTACGAAGACGTGCCCGAGTCGGTGGCGTGGGAACATGCTCGTAAACTGTACTACAATGGTCATCCCCTCGGGCACAGTATCCTTGGGACTCAAAGCAGTATTCAAGCGCTGACCCGTGAGCAGATGTTGGCGTATTTCGAGCGACGCTACGGGGCAGCCAACATCGTTGTCAGTGTGGCCGGACCAATCGATGCGGAGCTGGTAACGTCGTTAGCCCGGCAACATTGTGGCCAATGGTTCCGCGGAAGCAGTGGTCGGACTGACCGGCGTGAATGGCGACGTGATCCTGGAACCTTCGTGCTCACCCGCGAACGAGTTCTGCAGGAACATGTGATGCTTCTCACCGCTGGCCCCCCTGCCGGATCACCGCATCGCTTTGCCGGGGACATTCTGGCTATGGCCATCGGCGACGACCGCGGAAGCCGACTGTACTGGGAACTAGTTGATCCCGGCCACGCGGAGTCAGCCGATTGCAACTATTACGAACACGACGGCAGTGGTTGCATTCATACTTCCTTTTCGTGCGAAGCAGAAGTAGCCGAGGCCAACCTGGAGAGAGTCCAACGCATCCTTGCCGAAGTGCAGCAACACGGCATCACCGATGAAGAACTACGTGTCGCCAAAAACAAAATCGCCTCACGCATTGTGCGGGCCTCGGAGCGACCCATGGGCCGCATGAGTTCTCTGGCCCGTCAATGGCTGACAACGGGCAGCTACCACGACGTCGATACTGAACTGCGTTTGTATGATGCCGTTCAATTGGACGACATCCGTACCTGTCTGGATCTGTATCCTGTCGATACCTGTACGGTTATTGCCTTCGGACCTGCTCAACGTCTAGCAGGCGTTGACGCGATAGTCGTCTGAATCTTGTTCTGGGCACCAGCCGCGTCTGCTGAACAATTAGTACAGCAAGCGTACTGGCCTTTCAAGAAAAACAGGGACTAGCAGAGGGGATAATCTGAACCAGCATCTGTCTTTGCGACCAACAATTACTGCATTTGGATCACTGCGGTGAGGATGAGGCCGTTGGATTATCGTCAGGGATCAGACGTAAGCGTTGATTGTAGGTTCCCACGACAATCTCGCCAGTCTTGAGGTTGACATCCAGCTTTTGGAAGAAACCCTGCCAAGGTAGAGTGCGGTCAAACAGCAGTCGGCCCCGGTCCTTCTCGATGATCGTTGTCTGATAGACAATTGTCCCTTGTCGATTATTGCAGGGAGCAGCCGCGATGAGCACAGGCAGTTCCTCGAAGCGGTCAATGACCAGCTGATGCTGTTCAAGGATACCTTCGCCGTGGTACCACAGTCGCTGGCCGTTGGCCCGATCAAAGGCGTAGATCGGGCCATTAATGTTGAGCAGATTGAGGCTTTGGCCGCCACCTAAGTTGGCACGTCGTCGACCGTTGGGTGCCGGCTTGTTCGGATTTTGATCCAGTATCAGATAGTAGCGGAGTGGATCTGTTAGCAGATGCACTTGAGTGCACGCTTTGACGTGGGAGTCCAGATTTTCGGCATCAATGCGGAGGCGGGCCCGTACCTGACCGGTGAGGGCGTCGATCAGTGTAGCCTCGCCCGAGGTAGTATCCAAAACGCCCGTCCAATCGGCGGTCAGCGAACGAATCGGTAGTCCTTGCGCGGGATGCTCGCTGCGCCATAGTTCTTTGCCGGACGTCAAATCCAAGCGACGTAACACCAGCGGTCGTTCGCCTCCCCCTTCCGTTAGCAAGGCGTGGGTACCAACTATCGTACTGCTGCGTGCACCAGCCAGGGTTGCTCCTAGATCAGGGGCTTGAGGCACTGCTGCACCATCAACCGCCCGCAAAACGCGAGTCGCCTGTGGTCGTCCTTGAGCATTGACTTCCACTAACACCAGATGACGATCGTCACCGTAGAGCTGGGTGCGATCCTTGATATCCTGACGGATCCACAAACGGCGGCTGAGAGACCGCGGCTCGAAAACCTCCAGACCGTTGGCCGTGAGCACTGCCACATAGCTGGGCTGCAACACGGCAGCTTTCCCCACTGTGATGGTGAAGTTGGCGTCATACCGGATCATGACATCGCCGTCTGCTGTCACCTGTGTCTGGATGCCTCGATTCGGATTTGGACCATTTCCTTCACCCAGAAGATTGATCTTCCACAATTCCGTGCGATTGTCGCGTCCTTGGCTGAGGTCGTAGCAATAGACCAGATAGCCAAAATGCAGCAGCAGCAGGTGGCCATGCGCCTGCAGACTGCGGGCGATACCACTGCCGTTGGGCAGGTAGAAGGTGGCCTGCGGGGGAATGCCACTGAACCGCATTTCCTCCTTGCCCGTCACTTTGTCGAACACGCGTAACGACCAGCTACCATTGCCGGCGACGGCCTGATCCAACACAAAGCGATAGCGGCGGTACATGGGGAACAGCTCGCCCCTGGGCTCCAGCTCGAATTGGGGTTGTACAGGTTGCGGTTCCTGCCGGAACTCCGCTTTATAGCGGCTGGGCAAGGGGTAGCGTTGCGGCTCCAGATAGGGTAACAGGCGTTTATCCGTCAGCAGGCGGATGGCAAAGTCGGCTCCCGTGGTGTTGTTGCGGATAACCACGTCGGGGTAATCCCGTTCCAGTTGGAGGTAGAGGGCTACAGCGTCTTCCAGGTGACGCTGCTGAATGAGGATGCTGGCCAGCCGTTCGATGGCACGGGCCTGCTGGGTGCGGTCGACGGCGGCCAGACGTAGTTGCAGTAATAGCTGTTGGGCCTCGAGCAGGTCCGCGGCATTGCGACTTTCCTGAAGTCGATCCACCAGGTGGAACTGGGCTTCAGCGCCCACGGGCAGATGCGGGCCGAAAATGGTCACAAAACGGCGCAAGCGTGACAGGTCGTTGCTCTGACGGATCTCCTGCCATTCGCGCACCACCCGCTCTTCCAATGCGCGTCGCGCTGCAGCGGTCGCCGACCCCTGCAGAAGTGCCTCGATCCGCCCCCGGGCCCAGACATCCGCCCGTACCCGCACATTCGGTTCATCAGGCATATCGATCAGTTTCCGGGCATCTCCCAATCCGGCCAGGTTCATGTAATGCTCAAAAGCTTCTACAAGCCGGCCTTGCTTTTCCCGACCGCGGGCCATCAGATACTCAAAATTCCGCAGGCGACGCTCTGTTTCTTCCTGACGACGGATTTTGTCCTCCGGCAGCTCCCCCGGCGTGGCTGGCACTTCGCAAAGGGCCTTATATTCACTCAGGTATGCTTCCGCCGCAGCAAAGTCTTTGCTGAGTAACTCCGTGAGTGCAATGTAGCGTTTCTCGCGCAACAGAGGCAGTTTGTCCTCGGGCAATTTGTTCCGCATGGCTGCATCGAAATCGCGAAGTGCTTCAGCAATTTTGCCTTCGTCCAGATGCAGTTCACCCCGCGTAAACAGCCCGAGAGGATCGTTGGGATTGGCGGCAAGCAGACGGTCCATCTCCTGACGCTTCTGCTCCAGATGGGGAAAGGCGGTAATCTCCCAGGCAGACTGGGCCAGGACCACGTGGTCCTGATACACCAGGTTCCCCAAACCAAAGCGAGCCAGTTCGGCGTTGTTATTGAGTAAGCGTGCGGCCGTTTTGGACCGGACAGTGCCCGTTTCGACGTCGATGGCCCAGATTTCCGCAGCAGCAGTATCGCCCCGCCCGGCATTCTCCGGTCGCACAGGAATGTAGTAGACACCCTTGCCAGCGGCGCCATGACCCGTGGGATGAGGGATAACCAGACCTTCAAAAGCCAGGCGAGGTCGTTGCTGCTCCGTGTCTTCACCAAAAAGATGGTAAGCCCGTACCTGATTTCGTCCCACAATGATGACCTTGTCATTGATCACACCGCCCACGTACAGATCGTTGACGTCACGAGGGACGGACCAGAGTAATCGCCCGGTGCGTAATTCCAGGCAGTCCAGGCGATCGGAGTCGTAAGCGGTCAGTAGCACCCGACCCGAAGCAATGATCGGTCCTGTCGCATGCCAGCGATCCACTTTGAGCAGACTGTCGTAAGTGATGGGCATCCCGGGACGGATAATCACTCCTCCTGGGTTAGGAGTGACGGTCTTCGGCAGACGGTTATAGCCGTATGCCCATAGCAGGCTGCGTGACATCAGATCCACAGCAACGACCGCACCCGAATTGGTTGGGCAAATCATGATGCCGTCGCTAGCTGCCAGTTGGCAACCCTGAAATCGACGGACGGCATCTTGGGGTAAGGATTGGGCCGGCTGACCCAGCCGTTGGCTCCAGAGCAAGACGGGGGTGCGGATGTGCGGTCGGCCGGGGACGGCTTCCAGATTGTACGGATCCAGACACAACAAGCGAATGACTCCGGCTTGCTCGATCAGTACGTATAGTTTGCCGTTGAGTGGCAAGGGGGGGCCGAGAAAAATGGCATCGAGGCAAAGATGAAACGCACTGGAGGCCTGGTCAGCTTCCTCCTCGTTCAACGGCGGAGGTAGAGGCGGCGGCAATGGGTCGCCGGGGAAGCGGCGCTCGATCATCCGTCCCAATTGCCAAACGCGATTTCCCGTTTTGAGGTGCACGGCAACGAGTTGCCCCGCATGCACATACTTACCCAAGACCGATTCCCGCCGGTAATTAGGCACGGTGATGATGCCGAAGTCGGGATTATTGGGGCTAGGAGGTGGGGTCAGCCACACATCGTCGACGTAGTAGGCGTAAACGCCATCGTGGGACAAGCCACCCACAAGGACATTTTCATAAAGCATGCTAGCCAAGGGCGAGGATTTGATTTGACTCCACCACTGTTGCACCGTGGCTCGGGCATCGTGTTCCTCGGTGGTCAAAAGCTGATACAAACCGGCTTCGGTGCGTGAGGCCCATAGCAACTCGCCTGCACGAACTACACGGTCATGTACAACGTGATCTCGGGTGGCCACGGCGTAGATGCCGTCGTAAGTGCGGAAAATGACCATTTCGTTTGTCGTGATGGGGAAAAACCCGGGCAGGCGAGCATCCGGCCGCTGTTGCGAACGGCCTCTTTGAGCATACAACCCTTCCAACTCCTGCTTGATCCACTCGCTGGCCTGTTGCGCCCCGGGCTGATTGGTGTACGGTAACAGTCGGAATTGAAACAACGGCACCAAAAAGGGCGGGCCAGCGGCACTAAGTCCGTTACGGGCGGGTGTACCCCCGCGTACCGGCCATTCCGTTAACGTGTTGACGATGCGGAGACCTTCCACAGGCCTTTCGATTTCGGCTAGAACCTGTTCATAGGTGTACTGACGCTGGCCGATCCGCAAGCCCTCGCGTGATATTGCCCGCTGGAGTGCGGGTAACACCTCTTTGAGCAGTTCGGCATGACGTGGATCGCCACTGCGGCGAAATGCCAAGGTCGCTTTGAATAGGGTCAGGGGGGTTTTCAGCTCTTCGCTGTTGGGTCGTTGCCAGAGCCGCTCGAAGGCATAGGCGGCTTCCAGGTAGTTGCCCCGTTCCAAATGCAACGAGCCCAGTAACACCGTGGCTTCGCCACCGGCCCGCGTGTGGAAATACTTCTGGGATACTTCAGTGAGCCGGGCCACATCATAATTCTGGCGGATGGCCTCGTCCAACTGCGCGGACGCTGTTTGGCCATAGGCCTGTTGGTAGAACTCCAAACCCTCTTTGGGAAAAGAAGCGATGATCCGATTTGCTTCGGTCCGGACGCTGACGCGATGGAGCTTTTTCTTACCACCGACGGTGTAGTAGGTGCTGAAAAAAGAATCGCTTTTCGCTTCCAAGATGTTCTGCAGCAGAGCGGTTACGGTTTGCCACGGGGGCTGCTTGGATCCTGCCAAATATTCGCGGGCACCCTGCAGATAATTGCGTACGTTGCGATCGTAAGGAAAGGTAAAGGGTATATTTTCTTCGTCTTCCGGCCGATCTTCTGTGGCGTCCTTATCTTTCTTGTCAGTTGGCTCGGGCTGACGGTTAATCGGCGGAGGCTGAAGAGGCACTACCTGAACCTGACCGCGTGCTCGCGCGCCACTCCACCGATCAATCCAGCCTATTAGCAAGGCGATCGCGGCGATGAGTAAAGCGGCACCACCCCCTCGCCTGTACCACACAGACACGAAATAACTGCCAATTCCAGACCATGAACGGGTATTTCCAGCCATCGTTGTTGTCCTGCCACTTGTCTGGAATGTTGCCTCAAGTCCTTGTTTTGAAGATTCTACACCCACCGTCGGTTTATTCCTCACCTCATAAGGAGGGGGACGATCACGAGAATCGCCAAGCTTTGATCAAAATTGGTCAAATAAGGGTGATTCCACGCAAGTGGCCCCGGCCATTATGTTACGGACTATTTTCTAACTGTTTTAAATACACAAATAATGATATCAGACAGCTCTCGGCTGCGAGAGCGATCTACTGGCAAAGACGCAACGAGGGGACAAATCCTAACATCTTTTCCCTGGATCTCCAACCTTCACCGGCAGAGTCCTTAGTCTAATGTGTCCGTAAGTCGTCTGGGTGATTTTTCCGTTTCCCGGTCGACTAGAGTCGGCCTTATGATTTGCCTTAGCACTGTACTTGACCTGGAGACGCTGTGTCAATTCCTCGCTTGGGCACAAGGACCCTCTCCCTCTTTTCCGGTTGGCGCTAGTCTTGTAGCGTGACGGCATGGACAAAGTCAGTTGACGCTCCTGATAAACCACGGCCGGACGGATAAATTGAACTGGTTCTGGTCATGGTTGTGCAATCCGGGTGGCAAGGACTCATGGAAACGATGCAGCCATCAACGCCGCAGCTGCGAGTCGGGATGGTGGGGGTCGGAATGATTTTTGAGGAAACATATGCTCCATTTTTTGAGCAGACCGCACGGGAACCCCTCTATGATTCAACCACCGGTCCTGTCCAAGTGCACTTGACAGCACTTGTCTCGCGGACAGGGCAGCGGGCTGCCCGTTATCTGGAGCGTCAAGCATCCTTGTTCACAACATGCCGGAACCTGTCGGGTTCCGATGCACTACGAGCGCTAATACAAATGCCTGTGGACGTTGTTTGCATCGCGACACCGGACCACCGTCATTTTGAACCGGCGCGGGCCGCCTTGGCCGCCGGTAAGCATGTTCTGATTGAAAAACCGTCTGTTCTAAATCTAAATGAACTGGACGAGTTGGTCCAGTTAGCCCGCCAACAGGGTGTTCTGGCTAAAGTGGTCTACCACAAACTGCTCGACCCCGATCACAAGCGGCTACGTACCCTTGTGCACGATGGGGTCCTGCGGCACGTCAATAATGGCTACTGTTCGCTGCTTGAGCCCAAGTCCATTAGCGGTAGCCAATTTGCCGAGTGGATCACCGGACGCAACCCGGCCACCTACGTCGCCATTCACTATTGGAAACTGATCGATTTCACCTTTGGTCCCAATTGGTTTCTGGATAGAATTACAGCTACGGGCCAGCGCGGCTTGGTTGGTCCTGCCGATGGTCCGACATGGGACTCCGTGCAAATGCAAGTGGTTTACCGCTATCCGGATCAGCGGGAGGCGGCCTTCGACATCCATACCAGCTGGGTAAACCCCGACAACTTTCCGGGATACGTTGAACAGGAGGTCCAGTTTCGGTTCGATAACGGCGTTTGGAATGCCCACCAAAGAAAACGGGGTGTGGAAGTGACGATTGAGGGGCGTACCCCCGGGGAGTACAAGACAACACCTAATCACCATTACAATGCGGAGTTTCTGGAACCTTGGGGGCAGCGGCGACGCCGCGGTTACGGCATTGAGGTCATCGAACGGTTTTTTCGGGAAGTCGCTTATGTCGAGTACGGGGGTCCTCGGCATGAGCGTCCCCAGCGACTACGCGCCATGCAACAGTTGGAGTATAACGACCTTGCTGCCGACCGGCGGTGTGTAGCGATTGTCCAGGCCTTAGAGGCCATCCTGGAACATGGGGCCCAAGGCCGTTCAGGATGCCTAGTCCGCGTCAATGGGCCAATGGGTGGCTTGGTTCTGTATGAACCAGGGCGACCCGAGGCCACTATCCTCTATGGCCCGACTGTCTAGGGACCCTCAGCTTTCAGTGAACAGAAGCATGGATAACGATACCTGAAAATGTATTCGGCATGGGATTCGATGTCCCCCGAAGATTCCGAATGCCATTAAGCGATCCGTCAATGCCTCCTGGAGGTGGACAAATTCTGCCGAGTTGACGACGGGACTGGTCATAAGGGTTGCAGTTACACAACTGAGCAGACGGTAACTGGTAAACCAGAGGTCGTCTATGACACCGGTTGACACAACTTCAGCCGAGCCAAGTGGGGACATCGCATCCACTATCGCCGGAACTGCCCAATCGGCAGATACCCAAGGCGTTGTGGACAAAACGGCAACGTGGTATGAGTCGGCGGAGTTAGGGGCTGCTTGCATGTCCCTCAACAAATTGTTACCACCGCGCATTGAACACCCGCAGGAACCCCTTGGCAACCGTTACCGGAGCACGCTCCACTACGGGGAACCCAAGGCGTTGCGGACTTATACTCCTACCCAAGCGGTGGTGGCGCGAGCTAGTGGTGTCTGGCTGTGGACCGCGGATAATCGCCCGTTGTACGACTTCACTTCCGGGGTGCTCGTCACCAACCTGGGTCATTATCCACGATCCTGGGTGGATAGATGGTTTAGTCTTATGAGTTGGTCGGGACAGGCGGTTACTACTTTGGTGCAGGGCAGGGGAGGTGATTTGTTTGCCCAGGCCGTGCCACTGAACGTGTATAACGCCATGACCGCCGTTGAGGCTCAGGCCGTTGAGGAACTGGTCCGTTTATTGCAGTCGCGTGCGGGTGGGCAGCGGCTGGAACAAGTTTTATGGGCGGCCTCAGGGTCGGAAGCCATCCAGAAAGCCCTGTGGGCCGCGCTGGCATTCCAGCGTGACCGGCCGATGATTGTGGCCACCCGCTTCGGTTTTCATGGGAAAAAAGGCTTGGCCTACGCCGTTACCGGTTGCGAAACGGATCCGGAGCGCGACCCCCGGGTCCGATTCATCTCTTTCCCCATGGAAGAATGCCGGGATGTGAGTTTACGCGGTCAGTCATTCGATCCAACGCCCTACGAAAAAGAGCTGGAACAATTAATTTCTCAGTATGGTCGCAAAATTGGTACGCTAATCACCGAACCCTACCTGGGGGGCGGGGGCTCGTTTCATCCGCCCAAGGCGTACTTGCAGTTGCTACAACGGTTCTGTCGAGAACATGACCTCATCTTCATTTTGGATGAAGTGCAATCGAATTTCGGAAGGACCGGATGTTTGTTTGCCTTTGAGACATATGGACTGGAGCCTGATATTGTCGTATTGGGTAAGGGATTGGGAAATGGGGTGCCGGTGGCAGCCGCGGTGGGACGAGCAGACATCTTTGCCACCCTTAATTATGGAGATGCCTCTGATACTTACAGCGCCCACCCTTTGGGTTGCGCTGCCGTTGTGGCCACGATCACTGAGTATCGAAGCCGGGATATATTGACGGCGATGCGACCGGTGTCGGGGCTCATTGAAGCTGGTTTAGTGGCACTGAAGCAATATCCATATGTGGCGCATGTGCGAGGCGAACAGGGTGGGATGGTCTGGGGCGTGGAAATGCGGGACCATGCTGGCCGCTCAGCCGCGGAATGGGCTAATGCTTTTGTGCTAGCCGCCTATCGGGGTCGTGGCCCCCAAGGGGCCGGTGTGCATCTACTCGGACCATTGGCTCGCAAAGTCATTCGGATCGCTCCACCACTGGTCATTACAGAAGAACAGGCCCAAGACGCCCTAGCCATTCTCCACCAGGCTGCCGCTCAACTTCTGCAATGGGCATAATTAGCCATGCTCGTCGACAAACTAGGATGGCTGGTTGATTTCCTGGCCGGGCAGTTCGGGACGGAACTGTTCGTGGTCAAAGGGGTACTCGCAATCATCTGTGTGTGTACCCTTTGTGGAATGCTCGGCTCCCTGGTGGTCGGCAACCGGATGGCTTTTTTCTCGGACGCTATGGCACACTGTGCCTTCGCGGGTGTGTCGCTGGGATATTTGGGAGTGGTCCTGGCTCAGGCCGACCGGTCCGTGGCCACTTGGGTTGTGCCACTGGTGATGGTCGTCTTTGGTATCGTGGCTGGGGCTGGTATCGTCTATGTTCGCGAGCGGACCGGACTGGCCCATGATACCGTCATCGGTGTCTTCTTCGCGTTTGCCATTGGCTTTGGCGCCATGCTTTTCCAAATTCTTGCCGTCAAAAGTACGTTTAATCCGGAGTATTTCCTGTTCGGCAATCTAGTTCTGATTCCTGATGAGGATTTGTTACTTTTGTTGATGGTACTATTTTTGGTGGCTCCGCTGTTTGCCTGGCGCTACAACCAGATTGTATTTGCCAGTTTTAATGCGACTCTGGCCCGTACCCGCGGTTTACCAACCCGGTTCAACGACTATCTATTCATCGTGCTTTTGGCTCTAGTGGTCAATTTGTCCATCAAAGCGGTGGGAGCGTTGCTGATCAATGCCCTACTTGTCGTGCCGGCAGCAGCAGCGGCCAACCTGGCACGCAACCTGAGACAGATGTTCTGGTTAACAGTCACACTGTGTTTGGGAGCCGGACTGCTTGGGTTTGCTCTACGCAATAGCGTGGAGCTTCGCTTAGGAGGGGGGGAGCCTATCCCCTTTGGTCCCAGCGGGCTGATCGTCGTTCTGACCGTCGTCTTTTTCTTTGTCACAATGTTGTTCCGCGCCATCTGGAATCGTTTGAATTATGTGCTAGGCCGAGCCCCCCAGCATGGTCAGATGCACAACACCCACCAATGTGGCACCCCTGGGCACCCTCATGCAATAAATGATTCCGATTCTGTTCGTTATTAATGATGCGCCCATATACATCAATTCATCATTCACTTCTGCTGTTTTTCTGAGCGAAGCAGCACAAACACCCCATGTTTTTCAGGATTTCATCCCTAGCTGCCGTGGTCAAGCATCATCTATGGGCCAGAAAAATCGAAATTTACGGGTTGCCAGCTAATGCAAATGGATTGGGGGAGGCCTACAACATCGTTATTCGGACAAACTATTGTGCGCACGCTGGTGGCGAAGACGCCGGTTGCAACGGATGAATTGCCCCTGGCCGATCAATCCACATACAACGGGCGTACAGATTGTGCCCCCTGGAAAAACATCAGGCCGTAGTGAGTGGCTTGGTTCCGTCATTCGAGGAAGTTCCGTGGATCCGACCCTCCTTGATTTCCTGCTGACGTTTAGTGCTATTTTGTGGGAAGCGATGCCCTTCATCGTAATCGGCGCCCTTGTAGCCGGAGTGCTGGAAGAATTTTTACCACAGCAGTTTATAACGCGGGTACTTCCGTCGCAGTTGTTACCATCAGTCATGATGGGAGCGGTATTGGGCCTCATTTTCCCTATGTGCGAATGTGGCATCGTTGTTGTCATGCGACGGTTGCTCCGCAAGGGGTTGCCGCTGGCCTGTTGTGTGGCCTATCTGCTTGCTGGACCCATCATCAACCTAGTTGTTATCTTCAGCACCTGGTTTGCCTTCCGTGATCATAAAATTGGCCCGGAGATGGTCGGACTCCGGTGTGGACTAGGTTTCCTGACGGCGGTAATCACCGCCCTGATTGTCCATCGGCAGTACCGCAAATATGGAAATAGCCTTTTGACCCCGTTGGCGTACCCGGGTCGGTCCACAGAACTGTCGACGCCCCCCACCGGCGATAATACCCACTCGGCTGGCCTGCCACGCCGGTCTTTGTTCCGCTGTCTCAGTAACATTTCTGCAACTGCCCTTCATGACTTTGTTGACATCACTGTTTTCCTGATATTAGGGGCAGTGTTGGCTGCAGTGGCCAAGCAGTACGTTGCCCCGGACGAGGTTGAGCGGATTTCCCGGGAAACTCCTCTGCTGGTGATCGGGGGGATGATGTTATTGGCAGCTCTGATGTGCTTATGCAGCGAGGCAGATGCCTTCGTCGCTGCTAGTTTTACCAACCTACATATTTCAGGTAAACTGGCGTTCCTGGTCTACGGTCCGATGGTTGACATCAAATTAATGATGATGTACACGCGGATTTTCCGGCCACGACTCATAGTGACCATACTCACGGCAGTTACCGTCCAAGTTTTTGTATACACGGGATTGGTCCATTTGGTTTACCGAATCAACGGCTGGACCGGTTTGCCCGGATAAAATGAACCAGAAGATGGTTCGTATTAACCTTTATCAGCACGACTGAGCGTTGAAACATGACTTCCGAACACAAACTAGCTCAGGATCACGCGGCGACTCACTTCCATGATCATCACCATCATCATGGAGATGATGTTAGTGCATATTTTACAGAACAGCTGTTAACTATACTAGTAGCGGGTCTGTTTGGTTTTGTCGCCATTCAGATGTACCGTGGCGGAATGCTGAACAATCTATTGGCTCCCCAGTTTCATACCTGGGTATTCGGAGGAGGGATTGCCATTGTTGCGCTCGTCTTGTTACGAGCGATTGCTATTTGGCGTGAGGCAGGTGAAATTCGAGCTTTGGGGGAACACGGCCACGTCCACGTTCATGGCGGACATTTGCATATCCATGCCCATGATACCTGCTGTCACTCTGATTCTGACCCAGGTCACACTCATCGGGCCTCGGGTTTCAGCCACCACCATCATCGCCATGATGATTCTTGTCAGCATAGTAGTCACCGCTTGATAACTGAAGCGAAATCACCAGGTCAGCACGCAGTGCCAATGGTCGTTGATCCTGCCTCGGCCGACCCCGCTAGTCAATCACCAACTGGAGCATCTGGATCGGCAGCCGCTCTCGACACCGATGAGGACGAAGACGAAGTGGCCAACCATGGCCACAGTCACGACCTGTCCTGGGTCGTTGCTCGAATGCTTGTGCTGATTTTTCCCGTATCGCTGTACTTCCTTGGGTTGCCCAACGCCACCTATAGTAAAGAACGGCAATTACGCATGCTCGGCCAGGAATCGGCCATGGGATCACAATTACTCCAAGACTTTGCCAAGGAGGCCGAGGTCGTCGAAGAAAAGAAGTTGGACGATGGCAGCATCCAACGCATCCTCAAGACAAAGACTGGATTGCGTCTCCGAGAAATCCGCAAGCCCGACGGTAGTCAGCCCGTATTGGAGGTGCTTAGTGGTGAAGGACGGCGTATGCGTTTTAACGATCTGAACGACGCTGCCTATGACCAGGCCAAACGCGAAAGCCTGCAAGGACAAATTGCCATTTTGGAGGGCCGCTTTCGCCGCTTAGGCGATAAGGAATTTACGCTATTCCGGCTGAAAATGACCTGCTGTGCGGCGGACACCGTGCCCCTGCGTGTCCGGATCGTCGTACCCCAGGCACTTAGTGGCTTCAATGACTTCGATTGGGTTGAGGTTAAGGGACAAATCCAATTCGTCAAAGTGCCTAATCAAGACCGCTATTTGCCTGTTATCATGGTGGCGGACATCACGGACGTCCGCAAAACGGAACCCAAGGGCGAATACGAACTATAAGCTGTAGATAGCTACGTTAGGTGTCGGAACGATACGATGATATGAAGTGCGACCCCTCAGGGAACTAACCCTTTAGGATGCATCGGGTCTGGAGCAAAACCGCATGTGGGATCCCCAAAGCCATGTCCGGCTAAAAGGTTATGTCAAGAGAACCAAGCTGCAACACGACGAGGGCTAGCAAAAACTAAGATGACGCGAGTTCTACTTTACAACTAGCACACTCGATTCGACGTATGGTGGTTTCTTGAAAATGCGCAGGCCCCTTTCCTGACCGAGCGGAGCTTATATAAGCTAATATCTCAGACACTTACGCTGGCGTTACAAAACAATTACTAGTCCAGCGGTAAAGTGCCATTGGTGACAGGTTTTACAGTCACATGGATTTGGGAGTATGAAGTTAAGAGGAACCTATGCAGCCCAAAAAACTGCGTCGGCACCGTCACTTGGAATGTCGCTATTGCACCAAACAAGGATGTCCGCGCCCTGCGTTTGTGGATTACAAGGATGTGGCAAATCTGAAGAAAATGATGACAAGCAATGCTAAGTTATTTGGGCGCAAGCGTAGCGGGTTGTGTGCCACTTACCAACGGGCCATGGCTGAGGCCGTCAAGCGGGCCCGGTTCATGGGACTGCTTCCCTACGTTGGCGAGTAGGAACGGTCACATTGGTTCTCGGCAGCTTGTTCAGACTTGGTCAGATCGCATCCGACATGTTTCCCCAATTTGGACCAGATAATATTATGTAGGGCATTATGCACTCTGGGTCCTAACGAGGAATACACGCCAGCTCCACCTGTCGCGTCTGGAAACTGATTGCTTCCACCATTTTTGTGTATTACTCACGTCTACTGCCGTGGACCAGTTTGCATAGCAAATTGGCGGCATGGTGCATCCATTTGGATGGCAACTATCTTTAACAATACCCTTAATTTTGCCGATCGGTCCGCTTACTTCGAGGAGGGTACTATTTTGTTTCGACTGAGCGTTCGGCCGGTTAAGAACCGCTGGCTCCTTGCTGGACATTCATAAAAAAGTTCATGGGTGACAGTCCAAGGAGAGGGTAGGAGAATCCTGAAAGTGATGCCGCAGAACATCAGACGGACGCGCATCATCGTGACGCTGGGTCCTGCAACGGACACACCGGAGTGTATAGAGGGATTGCTAAGAGCTGGAGCAGACATAGCCCGCATCAATTTCTCGCATGGCTCTGCGGAAGAGCAGCTCCGACGGATACGTATGTGGCGGGAGGCATCCGCTCGCCTGGGACGAATCACCGGACTCCTGGCCGATCTGCCAGGACCGAAATTGCGGGTCTTACTAACAGGTCCCCTTTCCTTGAGGCCTGGCGATTGGCTGTACCTGACGGGAAGCGATGATTGGCAACGTCTCAGTGGTGTAGCAGGATTGACCGAGCCGCGGGTACTGGATGAGATACGACCCGGCCAGCGGATCTTGTTCGATGATGGACGCATTCAAGGTGAAGCAGCAGGTAGAGCGGGCCGATGGCTGGCCATCCGGATTATGGTGGGCGGGGAGGTTAGTCCTAACAAAGGATTAAATTTGCCCGATACTTGCCTGTCGTTGCCTGCCGTTACGGATCGTGATCGTGCGGCCCTAACCGTAGCGGCGGCGGCAGGCGTAGATTGGATCGCATTATCGTTTGTGCGTGATCCACAGGCAGCAGCGGAGGCGCGGATGGCCTGTGCGGACGTTGGTCTACATGTGCCTGTGCTGGCTAAAATCGAGCGTCCGGAAGCCGTTGAGCGGATTGAAGCAATCCTAGGCAGCTTCGATGGCATCATGATCGCTCGGGGTGATTTGGGGGTGGAAATACCGTTGGAACGAGTGCCGATGGTGCAGAAACGCCTGATCAACATGGCACGCCGGATGGCCCGACCCGTAGTTACCGCCACAGACATGCTCGACTCCATGCGGCACAATCCGCGGCCCACTCGGGCCGAAGCCAGTGATGTCGCTAATGCCATCTGTGATGGGACTGATGCCATCATGCTCTCCGGCGAAACAGCGGTGGGACGTTACCCGGTCGAGGCGGTGCAATGTATGGTTCGTATCGCTGAGGAAACCGAACGGCACTTGCGCGACCATGCGTTACCCATCGGAACAGATATCCCTGTATGTTCCCTGGAGAACCTGGAAGAACCTCTCACAGCAACGGCCTGTCAACTGGCAAAGCAGGAGCAAGCGGCAGCCCTTGTTATTCCAACTGTGTCGGGGCGGACTGCTCGTCTGGTCGCCCGATATCGACCTTGGACACGCATTATTGCGGTAGCTAGCCGTGCACAGGTTTTGCAGGAGTTGTCAATGCTATGGGGTGTAACGGGAGTGCTCATGGCACCAGTGCCGCCAGGTGAGGATCGCATTGCCGCTTCGATCCGCAGTGCCTTTCAGGCAGGTGCCGTCAACACCGGCGAAAAAGTGGTCGCCTTGGCAGGTCATCCGATCGAGGGTGGTCCTCGCTACCCTACTTTGCGTCTGTTACGCATCGGTGAAAATGGGCAACCCACTGAGCCATGAAATTTATTGTCTTTATCGCACGAGCTATCGTTGACCATCGCCACAACAACGGCATTCTTGTTGGTTGGCAACACCTCGGGCGTGCCCATTGCTACAGATGTCGTCATAACTCATAGGGCATACTGCAATTCAGCCACATAATGGCGGTGGCATCTGCGCGTAGAACCACAATTTCATCATTTCCATGAACCGTGAGGGTTCCGCGTGTTATGAACTTTCTGAGCTTCTTTTGGGGGCCAGTATTGACTCGTGATAAACCATAGCCGATTCTCATGACGGTTATCGTTATTTGCTGGCCGAAAATGCTCCCACACAGCATAGCACCATGGAGGAGCCGGCCGGCCATGAGGCACCTTCGGTTCGTCCTACTACGGTTGGAAAGTCTGGAAAGTCGCGAAGTGCCTGCAGTAGTGGTGGAAAGTTTCAACGCCGTCACCCCACCGCTCCTGCCGCCCGGTTGGGAATCGGGGACTAACCCTAATACCACCATGGCCAACTTCGCTACGACGGCCGGTATCGGTATGCGAGGAAGTGTCGCCCTGATCAATTGGGCAAATAGCAGCCGCAGCAGTGGCTGGGCAGCTCCGCAACCGTTATTACCTGCCGATACGGCTGTGGCTGCTTCCTTTTTCATTAACAGTTTGGTACCCGTTTACTTGTTTACCCGTGGGGTCAACCTGAACACACCAACCCCCAGCTATCTGGCGGTTGTCATTACCCGCGGACTATCCTTAGAGGTGCAAGAGGTTGTCGACGGTCAGACAAAGGTGTTAGGTCGGCTGGATAGTCCTCCCACCGCCTATCTATCAAATCGTTGGGTGCAGGTGTGGTTGCGTCCCCAAGGAAATCAGGTGGTTGTCCAGGTTATTCGCCTGGATAGTGGAGAGTATCTGAACAGTAGTGGCACCTGGTCCAATGCGGAAACAACAGCCATGACGGTGACGACTAGTTGGCTGCCAGTGGCGGGACGGGTAGGAACAGGCCGATTGCCCCGTTACACAGGAGAAGTCATCCTGGACGATTTTGTCTATCAAACACCCGAGCCAGTTGGTATATCGGAAAGCTTCGATAGTCGGAACGAAGGCAGCTTTCCCGAAAATTGGTTCAGCACAAATAGTGGTGCGCCGGGAAATTGGTCTATCAGTCATACACGAGCCGTCAGTTTGCCGGGTTCTTTAGCGAGCCTAGGGGGTTCGACTACCGGTGGTCTGGCTGGGCCGGAATTAAACTTGCCAGCTGACGTAGCTGTGGCTGCCACGATCTACGCAGACAGTCTTATCCCTGCCCGCGTGGTGGTCCGTGGGACGGATCTCGAAGGTGCCACCCCTAGTTACTATGCCGCCCAGCTTCGTCGAGGGGTGGAGGTAGCACTGATCCGCGTCGTCAACGGCGTGGAAACCACTCTAGGAAGTGTGCGTTCGCAACAATGGTTAAGTAATCAGTGGGTGCGGTTGCAACTGACGGCTGTGGGGGACCGCTTGCGGTTGGCCGTCGTTCGCAATGACACCCAGCAATGGTTGTCGGCCGATGGTTCGTGGTCAGACACCCCCGATTTTGCCTTGGAGGTGCGTGATGGCACATTGATGCAAGGTGGCCGTGTGGCATTAGCGCGTTCCCCCTCCTATGCGGGTACTATTTTTTTTGATGATTTTCGCGCTCACGCCATCGATAACAATACTGGACCCACTGTGACGGTGGCTCCCTTAGGTGGGAATAGTCCGTTTTCGGGAGACGTTACCTTTCAAGCTATCGCTACTGGTTCCATCGTTCGGCTGGAGTTTCGTCTGGATGGATTACTGCGGGCTGTGGCTACTACTTCCCCTGCACGTTGGACACTCGACACTACTACCCTGACCAATGGGACACATTTACTTCAGGTGCGTGCCTACGATAGTGAAGGCAACTTGGGAGTGGCGGAGTATACCTTTACCACGCGAAATACCGGACAGGATCCCCTATTCGTCCCCGACATTCCTCGTCACTTTTCTCATATCCGTATTGCCCAACTCGCTTACAGCGGTAATCCCATGGGCAGTTTCGAACGACAACTTTTGCAGACAGCGGTGGATCTGGTTGTTCCCAATGTACGGTATTTAAGTCTCATCGATAGCATCGCTCCTCAAACACCCCAACTGATCTACGGCAATGTTTCCAACCTGTATCAGGACTTGTTGACGGACTGGTTGAGTTATGCAGATCGGATCGGTGTATCCCGGGAGTTAGCATTTTACCATGTGACACGGGCCACACCTTTCCAAGGATCGAGCCCTTCTTCACAGCCCGTGACCTGGTTTTGGTGGGCTGTCCAGACCGTTCCTAACGGGACATCGACTGCAGTTACGACGGCTGTCCGGGGTGGGGGGAATGGCGTGCCTTTGGGAGCCGTCGGTACTACGACTGCCATCGGCTACCCCGAGCCATTCCGGGAAGTCAATATCCGACTGCTAAAAGCAGCCGCAACGGGATGGAACGGTGTGTGGGAGTATGTGGCTGCGATCGATAATCAAGGCAATCCGATCCTATGGAAGCCCTTACCCTTGTTGCAAGATGATACCAATGGGCAGCGGCAGAGTGGCCGCCTGACTTTTGACCCGCCCCGCGATTGGGTGCCAGCATCCTTAAGCGGCAGCGCGCGTCTGTATTACGTTCGTTTCCGTGTCACCGGAGGTACCAACGAGCAGCAGGCCATTTGGCAAAGCGCCTTGGGGCGGGATTACGTACAGGCCAACGGCGGAACCAGTGGCGTCATTCCCGCTTTCGACGCTACCGCTGACCGCGATGGCGACGGTTATCTCAACGATGCCGAATATGCTCGCCGACGACCCGGCTACGACGCCCGGTTTGTGTACGAGTCCCGACTGTTTTACCCTTATTACGGTCAAATGCGTTTTGTTACTAATCCCGCCGACGTCAACGTGCGACGCTGGGCGGCGGACTATTACCGCCGCTTGCTGCTGAGTTATCCACAGGCCGATGGTCTATTCCTGGATAATGCCACCGGCCGTATCCCCTTTGCCGGTATCAGTGTCCAGGAGGCTACTGCTGCTTTCTCCATTGACTCTGCCGCTTTAGTTGCGACTGTCAGCCGGGCGATTGCTCCCAAATGGATAATGCTCAATACTGCCGGCGGCGGAAACGATGCCATCCCCCTCACCTCTGCTGCAGCAGCCAGCTTTGAAGAATTTCTGTTGCGACCCATGCAAGCTAATTGGGCCCAAGTGCTGGACGTCGTTGATCTGGTCGCTAGCCGGTTGGCCCCCGGCCGCTCGGCCTATCTAGTTCTGGACACCCATCCCGGCTCATTCCGCCCCACCGATCCTCGCACTCAGTTAGCTGCTTTGGCCTACTACTATCTGTTAGCCGATCCACAACGCACCTTTTTGATGTTCTTCGGTGGTCACAACCCCTCGTCTTCCTGGACGGAGCACTGGTCACCTGCTGCGGCAATCGACGTCGGACAGCCCGTTGGTTCCTTACGAGTATTTGCTACAGGGACAGATCCTACGGATCCTCGTCTGGTATACCGGGTTTACGCTCGTGATTACACTAAAGCCTTAGTGTTATACAAGCCACTTTCATACGCGTTGGGTGTTGGCACAGGTACCACGGCAGACAACACGGCTACTATCCATGCCCTCGGGGGTACCTATCGGCGTCTGCAGGCCGATGGTACTCTTGGTCCCCTCATCAGTTCCATTACCCTCCGCAACGGTGAAGGGGCGATCCTGCTACGCAGTTAAAGAGGCGTACGCAGGCTCTGTAAAATCCTGAGTTTAGCCTATAAATAGAGACGTTATTGCATCAATCAGAGCAACTTAGATTTAAGACTCAGATTTGTATAAAGATGTTCCTATCGTGCCCATTATCGTTAATGATGTCATTCTCCAGGTGAGCGAAATCAACTTATTTGACGGGCGAATCCTGCTGGTATACGATCAAGCACATCAACATAATGACTAGAGTATAAGCCTGCCCTGAACAACATAGTCCCAGGGGAAACAGCATGTCTTTTCAACCGGTGGTGGTCTGCCCTAAATGCCAGACGACGATAACAATGAGCCGGACACCGCTGTTCGACAATGCACTCCGCTGTCCTCGATGTGACGCACCCATCCCAGCTGCCGGAGAGGGTAGTCATGATCATTCCATTGTCTACGAGGCCGAGTTGGCAGATGATAAGTCTGACATGGCCGGACAGGGGTTACCGTCAGCACCGCCTGATTCACAGCCCACGCGATCATCTAAGCGGGTATATGCTCTGATTATCCTTGCATCAGTTACGGTTATCGCTGTAGTCACAGTTACGTATGTAATTTTTCTACTATTAGGTACACAACCCAATATCCCGATTGGCGAGGGGCAACAAGCAAAAGGTGATGGCAATCCAGCGTCAACGGGCCAGCATGGCAAGGAAACGGCGCTGTCGAAGGAAGATGGCGGAGCAGGTAAAAAGGATGTCCTTCCGCCAATACCTGCGATACCCCCTCCACCGAAGTTACCTTCTTTGGATCCCGAAGTAGCGCAGACAGTCATGGCGGAAAAGCGAGCTCAGCTCATCGGAACCTGGCATACAGATCTGCCTTACCCGATAACACTTACGTATCAACCCGACGGTCAAGTGATACTGATCTTGAAACCTCCTCAAGGAGCCTCACGACAAATTGAAGCACGGTGGAAGGTAACAGAGGCTGTAACCCGTCAGGTCTTGGCCATTGAGTGGGAAGGTCCCTCACAGCGGCGGCAACGATTTGATGTGGTCTTTGAATTGGGAGGTGACATCCAGCATCCAATTTGGGGGCAACCCCGACTCATACCCCGGTTCAGCAAAAAGGAGTGACTTCACTTTTTCTGTTCAGGGGGCAATGCGTACCCAAACGTCGTTTAGCTGTAGGTTTTCCGATTTCTTCAGGAAGGTTCCGATCCGTGTAGAATGCCCAAGTTTTAGAGTAATCGTCGCTCGTTAATATCCAGCAGCTTGTTTTGTAATACACAGTGCATACTTAATCCTGAGGGAAAAGGGCGGTAGACAAGTAGCGTTCGCCCAAATCGGGCAGGATGACGACAATTACTTTGCCGGCATTTTCGGGACGTTGGGCCACCTTGACTGCTACAGCGGCCGCCGCCCCGCAGGAAATACCGCAGAGCATCCCCTCCTCACGGGCTAGTCGGCGTGCCATCTCAAAGGCTTCCTCGTCCGTCACGGTGAGCACTTCATCAATGATGGAAAGATTGAGCACGTCTGGAATGAAACCCGCACCTATTCCTTGTATCTTGTGCGGGCCTGGCTTGACCTGATCCTTCGGTATCCCGTGCACAAGATGCTGAGTGATGACGGGACTGGCCGCCGGCTCGACAGCAATGCATCGCACGCTGGGTTTGCGGGCCTTCAGCACTTCGCCACAACCGGTAATCGTACCCCCTGTCCCTACACCAGAAATTAGAATGTCGATCTGTCCGTTGGTAGCCCGCCAGATTTCCTCCGCGGTGGTACGGCGATGAATTTCCGGGTTTGCCGGGTTTTTGAATTGTTGCGGCATAAAGGCCCGTGGTTCCCCTCCTAGCTCTTCGAAGATCCGATTAGCCTCGGCCACGGCCCCCCGCATCCCCAGTTCCCGCGGCGTCAAGACAACCCGGGCTCCAAACGCCTTCAGCAAGCGTTGCCGCTCGAGCGACATGCTTTCGGGCATCGTCACCGTCAATTTGTACCCCCGCGCCGCACAGGTGAACGCCAGACCAATTCCTGTGTTGCCGCTGGTCGGCTCGACAATCATAGTCTCCGGCGTGACCTTCCCGGCTTTCTCAGCCGCATCTATCATTGCCACCCCAATCCGATCCTTGACCGACCAAAGGGGATTGAAATTTTCCAGCTTCCCCAAGACCGTTGCCTTGCTATTGCCAACCACCCGTCGCAAGCGCACTAGTGGCGTGTGACCAATCGTTTGCGTGATGTCGTCGTAAACCTGCGTCCGGAATCCCGTCTCTACTACCATGGGCAACACCCCATCACCGGGACGAAATTTTGAGGCCGTCAATCGGTTATATACAACTTCCTGCCTACGTTCCCGACGCGTAAGCGTCAGCGAACGACAAAGCCCACTATTGGCACCTGTTTACTAATCAATTTAGCCAATGCCCGCATTAAAAACAAGGGCACCCGTTATTACCACATGATAACAACAATCAAGTCTGCAAGTATTCCGCTAGTCTAATGCAAAAAACATCAGATAGTGCTTGTCTCGATCGTATCGCATCGGAACACGTTGAGCGTCGCGCAAAGATAGTTATGTTTCCACACAACATCGGGTCAGAACAAATTTTTTCTTTAGGAGAACATACCTACATGTTGGTTCAGTGCCGCGAGGCTAAGCAATAAAGTTTTTGCTGATTGGCTACAAACTGGAGCAAACGCTCACAGGGAGTGACACGTCGTATCATCAGAAGGCCAGCAAGTCAGAAAATTCTGACTGGCCAAGGTTGTCAGAGTGGAGCTTGAGGGTTGACATCTGGTCGATTGGGCTCCACGGGACATCGGCCTGTGCTCAAACGGTTCTAGTATCGCGGTTTAGTATCACGGTATGACGATTGCACAAGGGGAGGTAGTCCAATGACACGCATTGCACGCCATTTGTTGCTGGGACTGGGTCTGGGAGGAGGAGTAACAGCTCTTGGCACTTACTGGCTGCTAGCTCAGGAAAAGCCTTTTGAGCCGCCCATATTCAAAGGACGTCCGGGGGTTATCGCCCCTCCAGGTGCAGGTAAGGCTGAACCGCCCCCTCCACCGCCGTCAGGCCCCGGGTTCGGTGTACCCACTCCGGCCATTGAAATACCGGGTCGACCCGCAACGTACTCCCCCGCCGGTGCTGAATCCAAACCAGATAAATCCGTTCCGCCCGTCAAGGTTACCGACCAGGTCGCCAAAACCGCCTTTGCCGTTGAGCCCAAACCCTTGAGTGAGGCCGTGAAAAAGGGGCTGAAATATCTGGTCGAACATCAACAGCCTGATGGGGGATGGAACCAAGGGGGCGGTTGGCGGACTAACTTGAGTGGCGGCGGACGTATTGATGGTCCGAACGTAGCCGACCCTTCAGACGTGGGTAATACCGCCTTTGCTATGCTGGCCCTCATCCGGGCAGGGAACACACCCGTGGAAGGAGAATACAAAGACGCCGTCCGCAAAGGCCTGGAATTCCTCCTCAAACATGTTGAGAAAGCCGACAACGATTCCTTGTATGTCAGCGACATTCGCGGCACGCAATTGCAGAGCAAAATCGGTCCATATGTGGACACTTTCATGGCCAACCTGGTGTTAGCCGAGCTGCGGGGCCGCTGTGGCAACCTCGAACCGCGTGTGGTAACCGCCTTGGAAAAAACCATGACCAAGATTGTCCGGCATCAGGGTGCTGATGGCAACTTTGCAGGCAACAATGCGTGGGCACCCACCTTGTCCGTGGGTATTGCCAATAAAAGTGTGGCACGGGCACGCGAACGGGGTGCTCAAGTGGACGAGATTGTACTGAAGCGGATTGTCGCCCAAGCCAAAACAGCTGCGCAATCCGCCGGCCGCACGGGTGGTGTCACTTCCACAGCGGTCCCTGGTGTAGAGGGACCGGGGCGCCCCGGTGGAGCACGAACCATACCCGCAGCAGCAGGAGATGCCGGCATCGCCCTCTATAGCGCCAGCCAAGGGGCCAGCAATTTCCAGGATGTGGTCAATAACATCCGTCTGGACGCCGCTAAAGCCAAAGAGGTGTTGAAGAGCCGGTCCGCTACCACGGAGCAAAAAAGGGAAGCGGAACGCAAATTGGCTGAATTGAGACAGTTGGAAGAACAGAACGCGGCTTTGCAAGCCGAGTTGCTGCGTAATGCTCGTGATCAGCGGTTCGTTGCTGGCTTTGGTAGCAACGGGGGCGAAGAGTTCCTCAGCTACCTCAACATCAGTGAAACCCTCGTTTTGCAGGGTGGCAAGGAATGGGAGGAGTGGGACGCACGCATGACCAGGGGACTAGAAGCCGCTCAAGACCGCGATGGTTCCTGGCAAGGTCACCACTGCATCACGGGACGAACCTTCTGCACAGCGGCTGCCTTACTAGTGCTAATGGCAGACCGTACCCCATTCCCCGTTGAAGTGATCGCCGCAGCGCGTGAGAAAAAGAATGCGGCACCTGCCGACAAGTAATTCCCGGATCGCAAGAGGGGGTCAGACATCCAATGCTTTAGCAGTTAACGGACCCTGATTAGTCAGCAAGTAATCCCTAGCCTCTATCCCAGACACAAGGGTATGGCCACCTTCGCCGTACCCTTCTTCTTTAGGCATCTACACATGCAGAAACCTTACTCCGCTGCCGGAAAGGGATTGTGTTTCTCTAGTAGCACCATAGTGCTCGATGAATACTGATTTCTGTTGAGGTCCGATCACCATGACCTCTGTTCGTTTTTGGTGGGTGGTATTACTGTTAAGCGGTCTTGTGGCGGGATGTTCGCCCGGCGAAAAAACGCCTACTCCTCCTACTGATCCTCAAGGAGGAAAGGCGGGGATATCCGAAGGAAAAACGGAATCAAAGGCGGCAGACCGTGTCGAATTATCGCAACTAGATGTTGCTCTCCGCAACGCCGTGGAATTTCTCCGTCGGAACCAAGACGACAAGGATGGTGCCTGGCGGTCGGATCTGTATGCCGCGTTCAAAGACGGTACAGCATTAACGCCGCTCGTTTTGCTAGCTCTGCAGCATGCCTGTGACGCAGGCCTTTCACTGCAGAACGAGTTGCAGCCAAGATTACAGCGGGGTTACAGTTTTCTAGATCAATGGCACGACGCAGCGGGCAAGCTTCATCTCACAGAGGATCAATTAGAGTATCCCGTTTATACCGCAGCGTTAATCCTGGAAGTATTTTCTCATCCGAGTGCGAAAGTCCAGGCAGCACGGCGACCAGCTTGGGTCCGTTATTTGAAGGAGCGTCAACTTACTGAAGCGCTAGGTTGGTCCCCTGATGACGTACACTACGGTGGCTGGGGTTACTGCCGCTTGATTCCCTACAAACCTCAGCCGGGCAGGTTTGCTCCTGCGTTCACGGAATCGAACTTGTCGGCCACCGTTTACGCGTTGCAAGGCCTGGCAGCAGCGGACGCCCTGGATGCAGAAACGGCCCGTACAGCCATGATCTTTATCCGACGCATGCAAAACTGGGGCGATCAGGTGCCGATGCCCGTGCGTGATGGTGGATTCCGCTTTATCGATGCTGATCCAGTTCGCAACAAAGCGGGGAAAGTGGTGATCCCCCCGCCAGCCGATCAGAAACCCCTTGATCAGGAGCGTCCGGCTGATGTCGGCTTTCCCTCCTATGGGAGCATGACGGCAGATGGCTATCGCGCTTTGGTGCTGTGCCAACAGGCCGGTGCGTTTGACCCGAAGGGTCAGGACGACCAACGATTAAAGGCAGCAGCCACCTGGTTGCACAAACATTTTCAGGCTGATCAACACCCGGGGGCATACGTATCCGCTCATGAGCCTAATCGCAACGCTGTCTATTACTACTACATAGCTTCGGTCGCTCGGACCTTTAGTCAAATGCGGTTGGGAAGGGGAGAAAGACAAAACTGGTACAGGGAAATAGCTCTTGCCCTGCTTGCTCGCCAACACCCCGACGGTCACTGGGAAAATCCATGCGAACTGGTCCGTGAAAACGAGCCACTGGTGGCCACGGCTCAGGCCCTCATCGCACTATCGCTGTGCCGAAAGGCCTGGCCGCCTCAATAGCAGAAAGGGCGATGACTAACTGACCTTACCACTTCAGCCGCGGGAAATTGCGATTATTTTGATGATTTTGTGTGCTGTTGGCCCTACTTCCGAGGATTGGAGGGAACCGTCATGCGGCCATAACCAACAGCCTGAGCGGCCAGTGTACCAACCTGGCGACGCAGTGGAGTCACGTTCCCCTTCTCGTCAGGATGTAGTCGATTAGTCAGGATGATCACGGCTGTGCGTGTGGCGGGATCCAACCACAGACTGGTACCCGTGAAGCCGGTGTGGCCGAAGCTGCGATCTTTCGGGAAAAGTTCGCCGCGTGGTGTCGAGTATGGGGTGTCGACGTCCCAACCATACGCTCGCCAACCTCGCAGAGGTTGTTCAGCCGAGTCTTTGCCCAATATAACGGCTCGGGGTGTGAGCCATTGCCGCAAGGTATCTTCATGGAACAAACGCCGTCCTTCGAGCTGGCCATTGCTCAAAAGTAAGCGGCAGTATCGAGCCAGATCGGCGGCAGTGGAGAAAAGTCCCGCATGACCGGCTACTCCGCCGAGCAAAGCGGCACGAGGATCATGGACCTCTCCTTGGAGCCACCGCCCTTCTCGACGCCCCGTAGCGGCTGTGCGTTGACGCTGTGACTCGCTAAGCACAAATGCCGTGTCTTTCATCCTGAGTGGTTGCCATAGCCGCTCGCGGCAAAATATGTCCAATTTGCGGCCACTGCATAGCTCTACCAAACGACCCAGGACCAGGTAACCGACATCCGAGTAACGGAATCTTTCCCCCGGTGGGTCCAGTAGCTTGAGTTGCGCGATTCGCTCCCAGGCTCGTTGTTCTCCCGCAGCATAGTCGGCTATTGGATTGTCGGCGATCAACCCTGAGGTGTGCAACAGCAGATGTTCTACGGTGACTCCCTCTTTTCCCCCAGCGGCGAAGGCGGGCCAATGGCGAGCTACACGATCATTCAGCTTCAGTAACCCGTCCTGTATCAGGAGCATAATGGCACTAGCGGTTGCCACCGGCTTGGTCAACGACGCCAGATCAAAAAGCGTATCGGTGGTCATTTCTACCGGCTCAGGTAGCAGGCGACGGTAACCAAAAGCCCGTAGATAAATGACTTCGTCGCCGTGCAACACCAGCACTACCGCACCCGCTGTTTCCTTTTGGGCAATGGCCTGCTTGACCACTGGATCGATCTGCTCGAGAGCTTCGGGTTTAGCCAGTGATGAAGGGGCTACGGCTTTCCTGTCCGTGCCATCCAGGTATTTGGGCGTATGCCCCTTGCTCGATTGTCCGTTCCACAGGGCGGTGCCCGCCCCGAACAGACAGCAACGAAGCCAGTCCCGTCGATGCATTTGCAAGGCCTCCGTGAATGGCCGTTATTATAGCACGCGATTTGATGGGTTGATGGAACCGGTCAATTCCTGACAACCTCGGGCTGGTCGTGCAAACTGGGTGAGGCGAAGTAGCGATGACTCCGCCGGCTGGGTCGACCGTGATATCGGACACGTTATGATCACCGTGATGGCCATGGTGAGCCTACGGTCAGGGGGCCAGGCGGCAGCGTTGCCAAGCGGATTGTGGCGTAGAACGGGAAAACTGAATACGGTCGTGCAGACGATTAGGACGCCCCTGCCAGAATTCGAAGACGAGTGGGATAAGGCGATACCCGCCCCAGTGCGGCGGACGAGGGACGTTGCCGTCAGGATAGCGAGCTAACCATTGTTCGTGTTGACGTTCCAGGTATTGCCGGTTTGGGATCACAGCGCTTTGTTCGGAGGCCCAGGCACCCAAGCGTGAGCCGAGCGGACGCGTGCGGAAATATTCATCGGACTCCTCGGCGCTGGTTTTCTCCACCATGCCCTCGATCCGCACCTGCCGTTCCAGGGCGTGCCAAGGGAACACCACAGCGGCATAGGGATTCACGGCTAGCTCGCGGGCTTTACGACTCTGGTAGCTAGTAAAAAAAGTCAAGCCGCGTCCGTCAAACTGCTTCAGCAGAACCATCCGGGCAGACGGTTTACCCTCTGGTGTGGCGGTCGCTAAGATCATGGCATTGGGTTCGGGTAACCCGGCAGCCGCTGCTTCATCCAACCAGCGTTGGAACAAAGCCCAGGGGTCGTCTCCCGCCTGTTCCTCCGATAGTCCGCCCTGTGTGTATTCTTGCCGCCAGTCTGCAAGTGAGCGGCCAATCCCTCCAGTAACGTTTGCCGGATGCCAGTTCATAAGCGTGATCCACACGAGGTATCAAGAAGCAAACGGCGTGGCAGGGGCTAACTGGAGTTACATGTACCCTTCCAGGAGTACAACGGCCCCTGATCGCTCATTTTCCGTAATGCATATTGTGGGGGTAAACCATCTATAGTCACGTTAGGGCGCTATTCCGTTGACTAGTCCCATCGGTGCCTGATCTATTGAACCTGTTGGAAAGACAGGTACGGGCCTTTGTGTAGGGATTGCAACGTCTGTCATCCGCAGGCTTGATGGGGCACGCGAAGTAGGATTAGACGAAAGGCAAACAACAGGGCAGGGGGGTGATCCATAATGGCGGCTGAGGCAGCAATCGGGTTGGTGATTGGGGGCAGTGACTGGAGCGAAAGCAGCCGCATTGTTACTTTGTTCACCCGAGAATGGGGAAAGGTACGGGCCTTGGCCAAGGGAGGCCGCCGGCTGCGGTCCAATTTCGAAATAGCTTTCGATCTGTTGACGGTCTGCCGTGTCATGGTGATCCGCAAAAGTCAGAGCGGCTTGGATCTGCTCACTGAAGCGCGGGTAGAGGAACGCTTTTCCGTGCTACGACGGCGTTTAGCTGCTCTTTACGTGGGCTACTACATGGCCGAGTTGCTCACGGAAGGGACACAGGAATATGATCCCCATCCCGCCCTGTTCGACAGGGCAGTAGCCCAGTTGCGAGCGTTAGAGCAGGGGATGGCTCCACTGCAGGTAGCCAGCGAATTTGAACTTGCCTGGTTGGCAGAGCTAGGCTATAGGCCTCGCGTTGACGCGTGTGCGGTCTGCGGGGGCCGCGCGGAGGGGGAGGTGTTGTGGAGCCCCAGTGCCGCTGGTATGGTGTGTCGGCATTGCCGGGCGGAGGCACGCGGTGCTGTACGCCTGACGTCTGCCAGTTGGCAATGGCTACAGGCCCAATCGAGCGGACAACCCGCCGGGAATTTAACCTCCTGGCCTGCGGATCTCCGTGCCGCTCTTAGCCTGACGGTCACCCACGTGCTGGGTCGACGGCCCAAAATGCTGAGGTATGTGGATGGCCCATCCTAGAGGCACCCGCCCAACGAGTCGCCCACGGCCAACCCGGAAGATCGGGTGGATCGTGCTTAGTTGCGCCCTCGGCCTGCTCGGACTAAGCGGTTGCCGCAGCTGGCAGGATTTCCGCGAAAGGGCCATCCAGTTTCGCCACACCGTGTTCGACAGCAACTATCAGGATCCCAAGGCACAGGAAAAGATGGCCGAGGCGGACCGCTTGTTTGCGGAAGGACGCTTCGCCCAAGCCCGCAAAATCTACAAACAGCTAGCCGACAATCAGGGGAACCCCGCTGATCTGGCCGAACGTGCCCGTTTTCTGCAAGCAGAATGTCGTTTCTACGAAGGACACTACCCCGAAGCAGTCGACACCTATCACCGGTTGCTATTGGATTATCCGACAGGGGCCCACCGCCGCGAAGCCTGCAACCGCATGTATCAGATTGCAGACTACTGGCTGAACGATTTCCGCGACGAATTGGTCCGGCGGAAAAACGAAACTGGTATTTTGTACTGGCGACCGAGCTGGCCCAACCCGTTCGATCGTACCCGGCCGATGATCGATCAAGAAGGGCGTTTGTTGGAAACACTCAACAACATCTGGGTGCAGGACATCACCGGTCCCTACAGCGATAAGGCGTTATTCTGGTGCGGCTACATCAACTTCGTACGCGGTAACTTTCAGGAAGCGGATCACTTCTTCAGCCAATTGGTGGAACTGCATAAAGAGAGTCCGTTGCTACCGCAGGCTCTGCTCTACGCGGTCATTTCCAAAAATGCTGCCACCGGAGGACCCGATCACGACATTCGGCGCGCCGCAGAGGCTTTGCAACTGGTCCACATGGCTGAGACGAGCATGCCGGAAATAACGCAGGATCCGCAGCTGGCCGAACGACTTCAGCGTGCCAAATATGCGATTCGCCAGCAACAAGCGGAACATGACCTACGCACAGCCGAATATTACGAACGGACGGGCCATCCTGGTTCTGCCGTTTTTTACTACGAACTGGTGCGCCGTCGCTACGCTGGCACACGCTATGCCGACCTTGCCACGCAACGCAAAGAACATCTACTCGCCTTGGCGCGTGCGGGACGCCCCGCCCCCGGAAACGATCCTTTCGCTCGACTGCAAGCCAAATGGAAAGAATGGTTTGGTGGTACCATGGACTCTGCTGGCCTACCGGGCAATGAGCAGTTCTCCGCAGATCCGAAGTCAAGTCCGGCAGCTAACGCCGTCCGACATGCAGATACACCCGCCGGCCACGTTACTCCTGCCGGTCCGGAAACATCTTCACCGCCTGCCGCTGCCCCACAGAATGGTTCGTCGACCCCAACGATGGGGAAATAACCATGCCCCGCTGGTCTGCTGCTGACAAAACTGCAAACAGATGTTCCCGCGATAGACGCAACCTGCTCCTCGGAGGTGGTCTGACGATTTTCCTGATGCTCACTGCTTGTCAGAGTAGCCGGCCCTGGCAACTTTTCGGGTACCGATTGGGAGCAGATGCCCTTTACGACTCGAACATCCGAACGGTCTATGTACCCGTTTTTGCCAACCGGGCATTGCAAACTACCCCTTATCGTGGTTTTGAAGTCGATTTAACTCAAGCGGTCATCCGCGAAATCGGTCGCACCACTTCATTCCGCGTAGTCTCAGATCCTGAACGTGCGGATACCGAATTGATCGGTGTGATTGTCGCCATTCAGAAACAAATTTTAAATCGTACTCAGCAAAACATGGTTCGGGACGGCGACTTGATTGTCACCGTCGACGTTCTGTGGCGTGATTTGCGCACCGGTGCAGTGCTTTCTGCCCCCCGTAAAAGCGGAGCAACACCGCCTGTCTTGCCAGGAGACGTTTTGCCAGTACCTGGACCGTTTGATCCTACTCTGCCACCGCCAGCCCCTCCTCCGGACGCTCCACAGGCCATTCCCACCCGACTGGTTGCTGCGGGACGTTATTTGCCGGAACTAGGGGAAACCAGTAGCTCCGCCGCTAAACGGGTTCAGGATCAATTGGCGGTGCAAATTGTATCTATGATGGAACGTCCTTGGTGAGTCATACTTCTGTTCCCTCTTTCCACCGTTCACCTTCCAGAAGAGAGCCCGTAGAGGGACTTAAAGACAATTTATTATGTTACATTTCAGCGGCAGATGCTGTGTAGATATCAATAAGGGGCAAGGGAGAGACCGTCTGTTCGCATGTCTCGCCAGCGTCTACCATCGCTGATAAAATCCGGCTTATACATTCTCGTTTAAGGATAGAAAAATGTTTGCCCATCTGTTCACTGAGTGTCGTAGTTCACCACTAAGCAACTAAGGGTAAGACGGATCGCAGCGTCGCTGACCGTGGTGTTGAAAACTGACCAAGGGGGTTCGTACCCTGAACCTTATCATAATCCGGGAAATACAGCCATGGCCGAGGGGTTACGGTGTATACCGGCAGACACGGTAGTGGTCGGTTTCGATTTCAGCACCGGTGGTGTTAAAGCCCTGGCCTTCGATCTTTCCGGTCGGACGCTAGCCAGCGTGCGTCTACCCACGGATCTGTGGACGGAAGGGGGTGTATCAGAGCTGAACTTGATGCAACTGGAAGGGCAGGTGTACGCCGCGGTCCGGAGTATTGCTCAGGCATTGCGTGAGTTGGGACTGCTGGAGCGTTGGCGTCTGTGCGGGATTTCAGCGACGCATCATACGGCCGGCCGCATTGACGCTATGGGCAATCAGATACGCCGTGCCATTTGCTGGAATGATCAGACTTTAGCCCCATATCATGCCAAAGGGTTAGAACGTCTCGGTGGTCAAGGGCGTGTCCGTGAGCTGACTGGCGGCCCCTGGGCCATCCGCTACTCTTTGTCCCATCTGCTTAAAGATGAAGAAGTTCTCAGCCCAACGGACTGGAGACGAACCCGCTGGATCCTGCCTCACGGACCTTTGGCTGCGGGTTATCTGACGGGCCGATTCAACGTCATTAGTGTCTCTTCGGCCGCCTCGACGGGAATCATGGATTTGCGGAGTGAACAATGGCGATTTGAAATGCTTAATGCCCTAGCCAGCGAAGAATACCGACACCTGGCCCGACAATGCCTTCCGCATATCGTACCGATGTCCGAGCCGGTGGGGCCGCTAGCCGAATCCGTAGCCTACAACGCCAATTTACCGGACAATGTTCGACCTCTGTTGTTTCCCACCCTGGATGATCAGGCGGCCGGATTGCTCGGTGGCGGAGCGGTCGATGCCGGGGAAGCAGCTATCATTTTGGGCAACTCGGCCGTGGTAAATTCCTCCGCAGCTCACTTGCCCACCACCGATCAACTGGATGTGATGAAGTTGAATTGGGGAACATACTTATGGATGCGTTGCTACACCAATGGCGCGCTGTTTCTGGATCGGGTGGTGGGTGCGCAGCCGAACTGGCCGCTACTAGAACAAGCGGCTCGACAGGAACCGCCTCTGTGTCAGGGTTACGGTGTCCTTCCCTTTGTTTTTGCTGAGCCATCGCTGGGAGTATCCGCACCACGGGTGGAGTGGTGGCCTGCGGAACCAACCGAGCCGGGAAGACGTGTCCGAGCGGCTTTCGAGGCTATCGCCTTTCTTATCGCCCTTGGCATTCGTGCCCATGAACAGGCTGGTCAGTCCCTGAAGCGTATCTCCGTATCCGGAGGGATCGCCCGCAGTGATCTAATGCTGGAAATCCTGGCCAGCGTGTTGAACCGACCCTTGGACCGACTGGTTTCCGACGAAGGGTCAGCTCTGGGCGCAGCAGTGGCCGCCCTAGCCAGTGGTGAACAATATCTGCGCCAGCAACAGGGTCTAGCTATACCTTATAGCGTTGCAGACGCCGCTGCTCAGATGGTGCAATTCCGCGACCGGATTCCTCCACGCCCCGAGTGGGTCCCAGTGTACCAACAAGGACTCAGAGAGTTCGCGCGACGCTTGGAAACATGAAAACCGGTTGCCCTGATGCGTCCATGTGATCTCTGAGCCCAGGGTGGCATAACCCGCAAAGCACATCGATTGTGATACTGATTACAGCTGAGTCAATTTCAGACGATGCTGGTCGATATTCGGATTTTACTGATTAGTCACCTTGATAGTGACGTCGGCCTTTTTGGTCAGATCACGGATGACGACGCGAGCCTTAGTGTTAGCCGGCAGATCCACGCTGAAGCTGCCAGAGGAACCGCGGTGACTACCTAAGGCTCGGCTGGCTGGGGCTTCTAGCATTCCCTGGTCGCCTGCGGCATCTTCGGCCCGGAATACCAGCACGCGTGCTTCCCCGTCCGAAGTGGAGTATTCCACTTGTATCTTTTGCGGTTTGGACTGCGGCTCCAGTTCTATCGCACGCGCGTCACCCACATCCATTGAATATTTTTTCTCGACGTTCAGTCGGCCGGGACCACAGCCGACACACAACATCATCAAAACTGCCATGCATATGACCTTGCTGAACAAACGTAGGACGATTGGACTTCGTCGCATTACCATCCCTCCTTTTAATCGTGAATGTATAACCTTTAATGCCCCGTTTTCGGTTCAACCTGTTTTTACGAAAAGTATCGGGTCTCCCCGGCCACTCGATGCGTAGCGGTAGCGGAGGCCTCTTAATAAAGTTAGTCGAACTCTTTGCTGGCTTGTTCCAGCAACTGTAGTAACACACCAAAAGCCTGTGCGGAGAAATGCACTCGCATCGAAAAGATCTCTTCCTGACACATATAGGACCACAATAACGGAGCCGGAGAGGAGAGTTGTTTAAGTTTGATCCTAGAGACAGGCAATTCTTCCTCCACATTGGCGATCATACGAAACAGCTCGTTAATCGCTGGGATGAGCGGCTGCAAGTCGACGATAAAACCGTTGCTGTGTTCCCCCCACAAGGGTCGCAGCGAGGAAAACTCTGGTCTGCTGCTAAGGGTATGTTTGCCGTCCAGGTAGCTATCCAACCAGGGACTGACGCTGTCCCAATCGCGACCCCAGAGATGGACGATCTCACGACGTTTGTTCTTTTCTATCAGCCCAATCCACAGGGTCACCCGCTCCGGGTATAGCTGATGGATGAACGGACGGATTACCTCCTTTTGCGCTTCGGGAGCGTCTTCCAGCCAGTGCTCGTCGTCATGGTGGAGTCGTACTTCCGTGAAGGAAAAACCGCGGTGTTGGACCGCGTTTTCGCGGACGCCCGGCGCCATTTTCAGGCGTGCTCCTGGTATGTGAGCACCAGCACCCAACACTTTGTACAACTTCACCCACGCACGCAAGGCTTTGTCGGCATCGCGATAACGCAGCACTTCCAATCCGGACAGCGGGAAACGCAAGCACCCACGCCAGCTTTGCAGATCGGCTTGACGCAGATCGTCCAGATGGAGCTGCAACAGCCGCTGACCCGGGGCATCCTTGTCGGCAGCTTGGAATCGGGTGCGATCCTGCAGCATCAGGGCACCGATTTGACCCTGTGCCGCAAAGGCGTAATAGTAAGGCATACCTGCAGGTAATTGTCCTATTTCTGCAGCAGCTAGCCCCGTTTCGCTGGCCAGCACCTTGCTGCTCGCCGTATTTTCACCGAAACGGATCTGGAGGTGGAGATCCAGTCCCCCAGGCTCCAGGTTCAGCGTAAGTACTGCCGCTTGACTGTCCTCAAGGGCCTGGAACAACCCTAGCAACATCTTCTTGATCAGCTCCGCCTCGGCTTCGCTCAAGCCGGGGATTTCTTGACCGGCCCGCCGCAAGGCGAAATCGAGCAACCCCTTAAGGGCGCGTAGTTCGTTCGCATAGCGTTGTACCAGGCCCTCCAGGTTCAGGTAAAACGCAACATCTGAACGCAAAAACGCTTCCGTCAGCCGAGGCCCCAAGACCCGGGTGGAACCGCGGGTGTACTCCCCGGCGTATACTTCGGCCACTACGCGCTCTGAACAGACAGCTACATAATCCGGTAAATCGACCAGATAGACAGTCTGAGGCTCATCGTTCAGCAGGGTACAGCGGAACGCCTCGATTCCTTTACCTTCTTTGGTTCGACTTTGCCGCTCCTCCAGGGTTAAAAACGACAGGCGAAAGTCTCTATGGGAGCGCACTGGCAGCAACAGGCTCCAATGAGGGTTACTCAGATCCTCTCCCAAGTCATGGATAACAAAGTAGAGCCGAGCATCACGCCGAAGTACACTTGCATCCCGTCCTTTAAGCAACGATTCGAGCTGTTTGGATAAGTTCTGGCGCCAGCGTTCCCGTTGCCGGACGGCCATGGTGTCCGCCAGTTTGTCTATACGCTCTTGCAAGCGATCGAGGCCCGATAGCATGAGCACCATTTGGGCCTGTGCGGGATAGGGGAATTGCAGTTCATCAGTTGGTGGTTGCGCCTGAGTTGGCCACAACAACGCAACACCCGTGAATGTTAAAATGACAATAATCGCACTTTTCACTCTTCCTACCGAAGCATGCTTGGGATCCCACCGTTTGAGGGCAACTTGATTAGCTAACAGGTTAAATCGATGTGCCAACCTTCCGACAGGTAAGTCACTTTTAGACATGATTTCTGCTCCCGGGGTTCATTGAAGAGGCAACGGCTCGCTGGATGGCAACTGGATGAGCCCAAATATATATCCGTAGAACTTTTGGTATTGCTTACCTAACCATAAAAAGGGGATGCTAGTGCTATCCGTACGCTCACATGTCCCCCTGCACCCCGCTGACTATGTCCTTAACACCGGCACGCTAGCAGAAAATGCGGCAATCCGCAAGAGGCGACAGAATCACCGCTCACGATTTACCTCAGAGCCGCGATTTACCTCAGGTTCACGATATGAAGTGTTTATCCACAAACTTTCGTGTGGCAATCAGAACGATTGGCTTGCACTGATCGTTTGGCGATGGCATCAACTTTTGGTTCCCACGGGGTTGTTATCTTCGTATATGACTTGGCGAAAAATGAAAGAGATACATCGCTCGTCGGGTATTGGTCATCAGCTGCAGTCGATGGATGGTGACGTTGCGTGTCCGTGCAAGTGCAAGCGGATCGGTGCCTAGCCTCGGATAGTCGAGCAGGGCAGAAACGAAGGTAACAACTAAGGAAATTACTATGCAAGCTGCTGGAGTGCTATCATAAAGATGAAGTGAAGGTGGATCGGCCGAGGTTCAGCAGCCAATGGAGAGTGCTATGCGTGTGCTGACCGCCATTCCGGTGTACAATGAGGCACGTTCGGTGCGGCAAGTGCTGGCGGCGGCCCGCAAGTACTGCCCGGAAATTCTTGTCATTAACGATGGCTCAACCGACGGCACCACCGAGCTTCTGGAAGAGGAACACGACATCTATCGCATCGACCATGGAACCAACCAAGGCTACGGGGCGGCCTTGATCTCCGCCTTTAGCTTTGCCTTGCAACACGATTACGACGTACTCGTGACGATGGACTGTGACGGGCAGCATGAACCGTCCCGTATTCCGGTACTCCTGGAAGCTTTGGACGACTACGATATTGTCTCGGGTAGCCGGTATTTGCGGGACTTCAGGCAGAACACACCGGCCCCATCGGAACGACAGTACATCAATGCGGTGATAACCGCTGAGCTGAACGCTCAGTTCGGCTTGCAACTGACTGACGCATTTTGCGGGTTCAAGGCATATCGCCGGCGGGCCTTGGCTTGTTTGCGGATCACCGAACGTGGTTGGGGCATGCCCCTACAGCTTTGGGTCCAAGCGGCTCGTTTGGGCCTGCGTATCCGTGAGGTCGCCGTCCCTCGGCTGTATCTGGATCCTAGTCGAGCGTTCGGGGGAGCACTTAACGATCCCCAGCAACGTCTGGCGTACTACCGTTCTGTGATCGCCGCGGCTGCTCTGGACAGGCTCCCCTGTCTAGAGGCCGTTGCCCTTCATTCTGCCGTGTCGTAACCTACTCATGCTGCCGTTGTTGCAAGTTCCCGCCCGGGATGGAGAATGGTTGCTTCATCCTCCTGTCTCGTTGATACCGTCCTGCGTTGAAAAAAACGTACAGATTTTGCAGCAAACACCGATTCAGATCGACGGTATGCCTCTACCGGATTTACGGCGATTATTACGGCAAGAAATTGCCCCCATCCTAGAACCACCTTTGCACAATAACAACCACAATAACCTGGCCGAAAGGATCTGGGTGGTTAGCGGTCATCAGCCGGAGCTGGACCATCCCGGCGTGTGGGTCAAACATTTTGTTCTTCAAGGTTTGAGCCGCCACCTCGGGGCTACTCCCCTTCATCTGATTGCCGATCACGACCTACCTAAAAACAACGGCTTGCTTGTCCCTCGCCTTCCACTGAACGAGGGAGAACGAATCGTTCGGGTACCTGTTTGTTACGACAGAGCTGACTTGCTTACCCCCTACGAGCAACGGCCCCTGTACGACGCCGAACTGTTTGTAGAAGCCTGGAACCGCGTGCAAGAGCTGGCCGGTGCCTGGGGGTTCGAACCCATCGCCTTACACCTCTGGCCCCGGCAACCTCCCTTGCAACCTCGACTCGTCGAGATCCTGACAAAACTACGCCGGTATATGGAGCACTCCTGGGGGTGCATTAATCATGAGTTGCCGGTAAGCCGCCTGGCACAAACTCGAGCGTTCCGACATTTTGCCAATCATCTGCTGAATGATTTGACGCGATTTCGATACTTGTACAATCAGACATTGCGTCGTTTCCGGGATCCGGCATTTACCGCTCAACCAGTACGTTCGATTCCGGAGTTGGAACCCGATGAGGCTCCCTTTTGGGAACTACGCGGGCAGCGTCGGTTCCGCGCTACCCGGCACAGCCCGCTCACTACCCTACGGCCCCGGGCCTTGACCCTTACTCTATTTGTGCGGCTGGTACTCGGTGACGTTTTCATTCATGGTCTGGGCGGGGCTTTGTACGATCAGATCACCGATGCCCTTATAAAGGACTATTTCGGCATTACGCCGCCGGCATATCTCACGGTCACGGCTACTCTCCACCTGCCATTTGTCGCTGACTTGGGTGATGCTAATCCTGCGTCGGCCGACTTGGTACGAAGGCCGCCTTCCGTGCTGTGGCAGCAGTGGAGGGACATCTATTGGAATCCCCAACGGCATTTGCCGTCGGATGTACCAGCAATGGCCCTGGAATTAGCCCGGCGTCGGCAACATTGCGTTCAGGCTGAGCCACCGGTTCACGACCATCAGGCCCGTCGACAATGGTTCCAGCAACTGCGGTCCTTGACCGAAAGTCTACGTAGTTATGTGCAATCGAACCTCGAAGATGTGTATCACCAATACCTTGTGGCACGGAAACAGCAACAATATCGTCAGATTCTACTTCGCCGGGACTATTCCTGGGTTCTGTTTCCGGAATGTAAACTCCGGCCGTTTTTGACCGCCTTCCTGGATCGCCGCTTCTGGGGACCAAGCTGAACAGCACCGAACTCCCAGCGATGACACGCAAGGACCACCATGATCAAGCAACGGGACCTATTGCAGATATTAGCTCAACAGCGTCAGGAGCAAATCGTTATCACTACGATGGGTTCAGTCGGCTATTGGCCCGAGTTTTCCGACTCAGACAAAGATTTTCATTATCTACCTTCCAGCATGGGCCAAGCGGTCCCATTAGGACTAGGTCTGTGCCTCGCTCAGCCTGGGGTAGAGGTGATCGTACTGATGGGAGATGGCAGCCTGCTAATGAATTTGGGCTGTCTAGTAACGGTGGCTCAGTTTTCCGTACCCTTACGGATCATACTGGTGGATAATCAGCTGTATGAAGTGACTGGTGGTCAAGCAGTAGCCCATGCCGGTCGGACCAACTACGCCCTGATAGCTCAGGGAGCGGGCATTCCTCGTGTTTATACCTGTACGACACTTGAACAGTGGCAACAACTGAGCGTTGAAGCGCTTCAAGGTCCGGGGCCCGTATTCATCTGGTGCTTGGTAGAGGGCGAACGCGGACGCACAACGCCGGCACCGCCTCGATCGATGACTGAACAAATCCATCGTCTGCAAAAGTCATTAGGCATCAGTACCTGAATGGTCCTGCCTCGTGTGGTCCACGGTTTTTTATCCCTTGTGCATGTAGGAACTCGTGATTCATCGCTGCCCTGACTTCTTTGGGTAGTTTCTGGATAGACTGAGGAGCCTCTTTAACTAAAGCACTGTTACAGTACTGCGGTGATGACTAACAAACTTCGTGCTTGTCGCGGAGGGGGGTAGAAAATGCAACCACATGGATTGTCTCTACCACTGGAGAAGGGCAGGGGAGTGGCAAAGCAGTCACGTTACATCGTGTTGATGATGGGGGCATTGTTAGTTGCAACTGTGGTGCCGTATGGGGCTGCTACGGTTCGTTCGGCATCGGAAGCAGCCACGTCGTCCGATTGGCCGATGTTAGCACACGACCCGGCCCGGAGTGGTTCAACCCCCAGGGAGATTCGGCCCCCCTTTGTACGCAAGTGGTACCGTTTGTTTCCCGACGAAGGGCTGATGGCCGGGGTTCAACCAATCGTGGCCGGCGACACGGTGTATGTGGGTACCTTGCGGGGATTTCTGCATGCCATCGACGAGGCGACTGGTCAGGACCGTTGGGTGTTTCGTGCCGGTGGAGCCATTCTCCATGCGTGCGCCGTTGCGGACAACAAGGTCTACTTTGGAGCGGCTGACGCAAAAGTCTACGCCGTTCGTGCCAACGATGGAGGGGTGGTTTGGACGGTACCGACAGGGGCGGCGATTTGGAATGCCCCTGTCGTTCACGCCGGTCTGGTAATCATTGGTGGTCGCGACGGCAAACTATACGCGATCGAAGCGAACTCGGGCAATATTCGTTGGGCGGCAACCCTGGGTGGGCCGCTCCTGGCAAGTCCCGCGTTGGACGTCAAGGTGGCTCGGGTGTATGCCGCCAGCGAGGATATGCGAGTCTATGCTATCCAGCTGGATAGCGGTCAGATTGTCTGGCGTAGCCCGCAGCTACCCGGGGCAACGTTCCGTGGCTATCACCCCGTGGTAGCACCGGATGGATCCGTGCTCGTCACCGTTGCCCCAGTGATGTCGCAGGACTCCATCAGCCCGATTCTGTGGGACATGGTTAAGGAAATTTTTGGCGACATTGCTAGTTGGCGACACAATAAGGAAAAAAATGCGCAATTGCGAGAGCAGAATTTTCGACTTCTAGCCCAACCAGACACTTATCAGCGGCAGTTGAACTTCCTTCGCCAGCGACTAAGCGAACAACCAGCATATCAGACGTATTTCGTGCTTGACCCCAGTGACGGTAACCCACGGTTCGTTGTGCCCATCGTATATGCGGAGAGCATGAACGGCACCGCGGCACCGCCCGTAGTGACTCCTGAGGGCAAAGTCATTGTCAAATATCAGGTGCTGCTGCGAAGCCGCTATGAGCACTATTCACCGTTTCTGAATGTGGGTTATCTGGACACCAAAACGGGGCACATCACACCTATTATGGATCAGTCCCGCACCTACGGCTGGCACGACAGCCTGTTGTTAATTCATGATGAACAATCGCAGTTGGTGGTAGCGGGGCGGGTACTCATCAATACGCATCAAGCGAGCGTTAACGCACTCGACCTGACCACGCTGAAGGGATACGAGGCTCCCTTCGCCACCAACATCCATGAGCCCCAACGGGGTGAGGCTGTGGGCATCTGGACACGGTTGCTTCGGGGTCAGCCGTTGCCAGTTGGAAAGGAGTGGCTCATACGGGGGACGGCGATTTATGGCGGTGGCTCGGCCATCGACGTGCCCGTCTCTGTCGCGGGTGACAGTTTCTATTACATTCCCACTCACGAGCTGAATTCGGGGTGCGCCCTGATCGCCTATCGCATGCTCCGCCGCGGCGAAAAGGTACCCCCAGTAGATGCCACCCTGACTAAGCCAACATCTGCAGAGATCGACAAGCTACGGCAACTGCCTTGGGATTGGGACATTTTACAATCGCCACGGATTCGCGAGTTTTTCGACCCGACCTTGGCCCCGCCCGGAACCCGGGCTACGCCGATGGAAAAAGAAGCAGCTACCGCACTGGCACGCATCCCGGACGCGGAACTGGACCGCTTCATTTGGGACGTTCCCTCCCGGCAGGCACCCGAGGCACTACGTCGCCTTACCTCTCCCGCCGACGTTGCATTACGGCAGCGTTTAGTAGAAGCGATCAGCGAGTTGATTCAAGTTGACTGGCAGCCCTTGATTTTTCCCGCAGGCAAGCATCCCATCGAGGCATATCGTTTCTTCGCTGAGCCAACCGAGACGCTCTACACACTGGCCCTGGCTTACCCTCACCTGCCACCAGAGTCGCAAAAACTGGTGCGTGAGTACGTCGCCCGATGGTCAAAAACGGATGGACCATTGGATGGCCCCACGGGGCGATCAACACTGGATACACGTCATGGCCGCCGACGATCGTTCTATCAACTGCCCCCCGAAAAACTCTGGCGAGTAGTGGACGACATTCACCGCACGCCGGTGGCCCGCCTCTACCCGCTATGGTTATGGGCCACGGTCACCGGCGATTGGACCCATGTGCAGCGGCACTGGAATGATCTGAAAAAGCTGACTCACCAACCGCCTAACAAGCTAGAGGAAGACTGCTGTAATGGCTACGTCGCTGGCCTGATCGCCTACTGCCGAATCGCCCGCCATTTAGGCGACACCGAGGCAATGAACATGGGCATCAAAGCGGCACGGCAGGCAATGCGCCAACGTCTAGCCTTCGAGTTGGCCCATCCCGTCGGCGGCGTATTCAGTGACGTCCCCGTGGGACGCCAGGTAGTCGCACGTTGGCGCTATTTGACCCCCGAGGTATCCCAGCTACTGAACCGGTACGCCGGAGACATACCCCACAAACTCCTGGAGCGTTACGTAGATTATCACCGTCCAACCTGGTACCTGGCATGGAACGTGGAATTGGCCAATCGCAACGAAAGCCCGTTTGCCTTACCGACAATGTCCATGGAGATATTTATGGCCAAGGCTCTGCTAGCTAACGAGTCAGCGGCACGCCTCCGTCAATATCTGGACATCCCCTGGTGCCATGCGGACCTATACTACATCCAGAAACTGGTGTACTGTCTGACGGCCCCTTGAAAGTAACGATGGGGAATCACTGTTTAGCGGTGCGGTTGGTGGCTTGAGTGTTTTCTGACATGCAAAAGCCCCTCCAGGTGTTGAGGAGGGGCAAGGCGACGTCTTTTTGACCAGCTAGCAAGTTCCCGGATCCGGATTCTGTTTACAAAGCAATCAACAAGAGAATCGGCTGGACTTAGCCCAATGCTCAGTTGGTCTTGGGGGCGATGTTGGAGCCGACGAAGCTGAAGGTGTTGTTGGCGTTTTGGCCCAGGGTGGTAATGGCAGCGATGCAGACCACGATGATCAAGGCCAGCATCACGGCATACTCCACGGCCGTCGGACCATCTTCCTTCTTCAGGAACGACACCAAGCTGCGAATCAGGTTGCGCATGACCCAGATCCTGTTAAAATGAACAGAAGACGGACGATCAACCGCTCACAGTCCCGCTCTGTGAGCGTGCAAACCGCTGGCGCGTTTTTCCTGTCTGTCTGGCCAGCGGGTGGGCGTCTGCTCAAGGCACCTTGACTTTGACCCCTTGCAAGGTCAGATTGTTGTACATATCACTGGTGTGGCCACCAATTTGAGCAACGGCGGCGAAAACAGCCATGAGAATCAGGGCTAACATTACCGCATATTCCACCGCCGTGGGGCCATCTTCACGGCGTAGGAAGGTAAGCACACGTGATACCATCCAGCCAAACATAGCACGCTCCCGCTGAGGTTCGGGCCTGGTATAGCGGTCCTATTGTTACATCGACCGCAAGCTTCAGGACGAGAGAGCACGATGTCGTACAGCCTTTCACATAGCTCTCATCCTTCAGAGCATACCAACTCCCAGCACGCTCCAACCCTAGTGTGTCCTCCCTTGTTGTCAAATGGGTTGCAAACAAAAAAATGCCTACTCTTACGAGATTTCCGACACATCGCCCCAGCGAGAACGGTCGCAGAAAGAGTCTTAGCGCCTATCGAAATCGTTAGCTGTGACTTGCACCGACGCGAAGGGATCCGCTGACCGAGATCCCGACACTTCCTGCCCTCCAGCCCGCAAGGCACGGGCACCGAGTCGTTCCAGCTTTGCCTCCTCACGTAGAATTCGGAAGTAACAAGCCGAAGCTGGACGCAAAAAACTGATGGTTTACTTCCTATACCTGCTTCTGAAGCAGAGTTCTTTCGTTACATTTCGTGATGTCCCGATTGAGCTACCAGACTGCGGTAATCGGCCGGAAAGTGATAAGGGCGCATTGCCTGCCAATTCAGGATGTAGAGGCGTGCCGATAATTATTATAATTATTACCAGTCTGTAATAACGTGGAGCAATGTGCAATTGATACCAAAAAGCCGCGTATTCCAGACTTGTTAATTCACCTGTGTACATTCAGCGGTTATTTTGTTTTTGTCTGCTGCCGTTCCACAGTTTGTTGGGTTAACTGGCGCGTAGCCAGCCTTATGATCCGCGGAGCCGTTAAGAGGATATGGTGCCGGCTCCAAAGCTGCCTGTACAGCAGCCAATAACTCATGAGGGCGGTAAGGCTTGGTCAGCAACCCTAATGCGCCTTCCAACTCTGTAAGTTCACCGGAGGAGTAGCCGGTAGCAAATAGGACCCGTACTTGCGGGTCGATAGTGATCATGTGACGGTAGGCCTCCCGGCCCGACAAGCGGGGTATCATGACATCCAGAATGACCAGGGCGATCTGGTCGTGTTCCCGAGCGAAGATTTCCACGGCCTCGGCTCCGTCCCCAGCTAGCAGGACGCGATAGCCGGCGTTGCTCAGCACTGCCCGACCGATATCCCGGATCATCGCTTCGTCATCAACCAACAGGATAGATGGCTGCAGGTTTGAACGTTCGGAACGGCGTTGCGTTGCAACAGGGCTTGCTGCTGCAGTAGACTCAAATGTTTGGCAAGGAACTTTGCGGCGGATCACCTCGTTGCGGATCAAAGGAACCGGATGAGGCGAATCTTTGTCATCAACCAACCCGTCGTAATGGACGGGTAAATACAGATCCATGCAGGTGCCCCGACCCCAACAAGAAGTACATGTCAGCCACCCCTGGTGCTGCTTGACAATTCCGAGCACCATAGGCAGACCTAACCCTGTGCCTTTGCCGACCTCCTTAGTGGTAAAAAACGGTTCAAAGATCCGTTTCTGGATTTCCTGAGGAATACCGGTACCGGTGTCCTCCACCCGTAGCCGGACATAATGCCCCGGTCGAGCCTCGGGTGACAAGCTTTCTGCTTCTTCAGCGCTAACCGTGACTTGTTCGGCCTGTAGTCTGATTGTACCGCCGTCAGGCATGGCATCACGCGAATTGATACAGAGATTGACCAAGGCTTGGGTCAGCAGGGTGGGATCGGCGCGGATAGCTGGACAGGTGGGTGTAACGTCGATGACAAAGTGAATCCGAGGATCCACGGCATGGCGGAGCAGGGTAACAACTTCAGAGAAAATGTCGGCGGGGCGGACCTGGGCAAAAACCAGTTGGTTACGGCGAGCAAACGACAGCAGCTTACCAGTCAGATCAGCCGCCCGCAGGGCCGCCTTCTCGACCGCCTCCAGCAGCGGGCGGTTCGGATCGTCGGGAGCCAAGCGTATCAATTCCAGATTCCCCAGTATCGCTGTCATGATGTTGTTGAAGTCATGAGCGACCCCTCCAGCCATCTGACCGATCGCTTCCATCTTTTGCGCCTGACGCAACTGCTCTTCTAGTTGCAGCCGTTCGGTCCAGTCGAGAATCAGGACCAGCTCGGCATCGCGTCCGTCAACCACCAGGGGATGAACGATCATCTCAACGGTCAGGATCCGCCCATCCCGTGTCCGGTGCCGCCGGAAACAGGAGACGCTAGTTGTTGGTGCCAAGGGGACTATCGACTCGCCGACGTCCAGATCGGTACTACGCAGTTGCATGAATTCATCGCGGCTATAGCCATAGACGCGGCTAGCAGCCTCATTGACGGCTAAAAAGTGTTGCTGAGGCTGCTCCACTACCCACATCGGCTGTGGGTTACCATCAAACAGCAGGCGGTAACGTTCTTCGCTACGCCGAAGGGCCTCGGCTGCCTGACGCTGGGCCGTGATGTCACGCTGGATCATGACCCAGTATGCTATGCGATTCCAACGGTCGGGAACGGGGACCAGACTCAAATCTACCCAATACGGCGTCCCGTCCTTACGGTAATTCATCAACTCCGTGCGCAAGGGTTGACCTTGGTCAAGGGCTTCGCGAAGGCGTTCCAGAGTGTCCGTATCCGTATCGGGACCACGGAGAAAGTATAAGGATCGGCCCAGTACTTCGTGTTCGGCATAACCGCTCAAACGACAGAAAGCCTGATTGACGTACAGTACCGACCGGCCTCGCCCCTTCTGTGGTTGAGCCTCCAGGATGACAATAGCATCGTGGGCATGAACTATAGCAGAATCCAACAAGCGGCATTTATCCGAATGCGTCGAAAAGGCGTTCCTCGAACCATCTTTTGATTCGTCTGATTGACGCTGGAGACGTAGTAGTCCAACAGAGATAATCAAAACCCCAGCGGCGCCTGCCCAGCCCAGCGGTCGTTGAGGAAAAAACAAGTACAAGCCAACACTTATCACCAGAGCTGTTACCACGCTGACTGTCCAGCGGGATGGGAGCTGCAGGTTCATGATGCGGGCGAACTCAGAGGCCTTTCGTGACAATTTACCGACAGTGAATGCGGACTCCGCATACTGCACAACATAACTCAGACTTGCCCCATGTCCAACTAGAAGTGCACTAACCAAGAGCAATTTTTCTTCGCGGTGACCCCAAAATTGTGGTTCTAAGCGAAAAACTACGTTCCTACATCAAATTTTTGACCTATACCGACAAGTTGATTTTTCTTGTTAACTTACGGTTTTTGTCTCATGGGATATGCTGATTTGCGCAGTTGCTTGAGGGACCTCGAGCGCACAGGTCAACTGGTGCGTATCGAGGAGGAAGTTGACCCGCATCTGGAGGCAGCAGCCATTCATCGTCGGGTGCAGCGGCATGGGGGGCCCGCCTTGTGGTTCCGCCGTGTCCGTGGTACCTCCTTTACTATGGTTTCCAACCTGTACGGTACTTCTGAGCGCATCCGCTTTTTGTTTCGTGACACTTTGGAAGCGGTACGCCAGTTGATGACATTGAAACGGGATCCCGAACAACTCATACGTCGCCCTTGGCAATACTGGCGACTTCCCGCCTTGCTGCGGTGTGCTTTGCCACGGTGGGTCCAGCGGGGAGCAGTGTTAGCGGGCCGGACTACGCTAAGTCAATTGCCACAAGTTCAATGCTGGCCTGGGGACGGCGGTCCATTTATTACACTGCCGCAAGTCTACACCGAAGACCCTGAGCAACCGGGCTGGCGGCACTCCAATCTGGGCATGTATCGCGTGCAGATTGCTGGGAATGACTACGTTCCAGACCGGGAATGCGGCTTACATTATCAGATCCATCGCGGTATCGGGGTCCACCATGCCGCGGCCCTCCGACGCGGGCAACCTCTACCGGTTTGCATCAGTGTGGGCGGACCACCGGCGTTAGCAGTGGCAGCCGTTATGCCTCTTCCCGAGGGGATGCCCGAGGTGGCCTTTGCCGGCATCCTGGCCGGACGCCGCCTGCGTCTCTGCTCGGCACCTGCATCTGAACAATTCCCCCTTCCTTTGCCAGCCGACGCAGAGTTTGTTATCACGGGGTATGTCTATCCATGGGAAACCAAGCCCGAGGGACCCTTCGGTGATCATCTAGGGTACTACAGTTTGAGGCACGGCTTTCCCGTACTTCGGGTCAGTGCGGTTTACCACCGCAGGGATGCCATCTGGCCTTTTACGGTCGTGGGTCGTCCCCCTCAGGAAGATTCATGCTTCGGTGAACTTATCCACGAACTGACCGGTCCTGTTATTCCCAGCGTACTACCAGGGGTTCGGGCCGTTCATGCTGTCGATGCTGCTGGTGTCCATCCACTCCTGCTGGCCATTGGTTCAGAACGATATGTTCCCTATGCTGCCGAGCGTCAGCCGCAGGAGCTTCTCACCCAGGCCCACGCCTTGTTGGGGCAAGGACAACTTTCATTGGCCAAATATCTGCTCATAGTTGCTCAGGAAGATGATCCGTCCTTGGATGTTCATGACATAGCGGCTTTTTTCCAACATGTGTTGGAACGCCTCCAACCCGATCGCGACTTGCACTTTCAGACCCGAACAACCATCGACACCTTGGACTATTCGGCGGGTTGTGGACTGAACGCGGGAAGCAAGCTGGTGATTGCAGTTGCCGGCAAAAAACGACGGCAGCTTGCTCAGGAAGTACCTTTCCATTGGCCTATGCCACCGGGGTTTGGTCCGATGCGCATGGTACTGCCAGGAATAGTGGCTCTCCAGGGACCTCGTTGTCGCCGGCCGGCTGCTACCGTGGCGGAGGAGACGGTACCAGCCGATGCCGACCTGCAAACACTTTTGAAATACTGGGACACCGTCCTAGCCAAGTCTCCTGAGCAACACGAGGGCTGGCCTTTGGTCACTGTTGTCGATGATGCCGATTTCGTCGCCCGTCACCTAGACAATTGGCTTTGGGTCGTCTTCACACGCAGCGATCCTGCTCAGGACGTCCACGGAGTGGGGGCCTTCATCCATAATAAACACTGGGGCTGTCGGGGACCGCTGATCATTGATGCTCGCCTCAAACCGTTTATGCCTGATCCCCTTGACGAGGATCCAGCTATGCAGAAACGTATCGATCGATTCTTTACCCGAGGTGGTCCGCTCGCTCGCTGGGGATAAACGTTACCCGAATTAGGCGGTGTAAAGCCCCGGGACAACGGTTTGTAAGGCATAGCAACTCAATAGGATATACTTGGTACGCCTGATGACGATGTCCTCCCGCTTCGGGGAGGGGCTGGCAGGCAGCCAACCGGTCGACTAGCGCAACTGCTTACGCAGTGCATAGAATCTATCCTCAAGGAGGGAAAAATGTTTACGGTGAAAGCTTACGCTGCTGCGAGTGCCTCCTCGCCGTTGGCTCTCCGAACGATACCACGTCGCCATCCGACGGAGCGCGACGTACAAATCGACATCCTCTACTGCGGTATTTGTCATTCCGACCTGCATACAGTTCGAGATGAGTGGCATGACTATTTTCCGACGGTTTATCCCTGTGTACCCGGTCATGAGATTATCGGCCGGGTAACCAAAGTGGGATCGGCCGTCACACGCTTCAAAGTGGGTGATATTGTAGGCGTAGGTTGCCTGGTGGGAGCTGACCACACCTGTCCGAACTGTCAGCAAGGTATGGAGCAGTTTTGCCCCAATGCTGTCTTTACGTACAATTCGCCCGATCGTTACGGTACTGCACCGGTGACGTATGGCGGCTATTCGACGGCCATCGTGGTCGAAGAAGACATGGTTTTACGTATTCCATCCGGGCTCGACCTGGCCGCCGCCGCCCCCTTATTGTGTGCCGGGATTACCACCTACTCGCCGCTGAAACGCAACGGTGTAGGTCCCGGTAAAAAGGTGGGTATTGTGGGGTTAGGAGGATTGGGCCACATGGGTGTCAAACTGGCCCGTGCCATGGGAGCCCATGTCGTTGTGTTCACCACGTCCCCCCGGAAGACCGAGGAAGCCAGACGCTTGGGAGCCCACGAGGTTGTCCTGTCCAGCGACGCCACTGCGGTAGCCCGACATAATGGTACTTTCGATATGATCCTCGACTGTGTCTCCGCACAGCACGATCTGAACGTTTATCTGCGATTGCTCCGGACCGCAGGCAATCTGACCCTCGTAGGTGCTCCGGAAAAGCCCTTAAGTGTGGCCGCGTTCCCATTGTTCATGGGAAACAAGACTTTAGCAGGCTCTATGATCGGGGGGATCGCTGAGACTCAGGAAATGCTCAACTTCTGCGCCCAGCATGGAATCACCGCCGATGTGGAGCTAATTCCCATCCATCAAGTGAATCAAGCCTATGACCGCTTACTGCGTGGCGATGTCAAATACCGTTTCGTTCTCGACCTGGCTCCCCTGAAAGTGGCAGACTGATCCGTGTTATCTAAGGGTTCATCAACTTTAGCTAACTTGATTACGCTGCCATGTTTATGGCTCAAGTTCGAGTGTGGTAGGTAATCCTTTTACCATCCCTTTGTCGACATATACACCCGCAGTCAACAGCTACACGGTCAATGGGAGCCATTACGGCGAGCGATTGGAAGCAGAGGCGTCCGCAGAGTCAGCTTCGGGTGACCGGACAGGTGCAGAGCGAAGGCGGATCACCACAGCGACCACACCGCTCACTGCTACTACTCCGCACGCCGACCATACAGCGAGCAAGCCGCCAAGGCTTGGCTCCGGCGTATGCGGTGGAACCAACAAGAACGTTACCCCGGCGGCCACGCCCAGGCTGAATACCGGGACAACCGTTCCGATCCAGCCCAAGGCGGTGCAGCGGGCCACTTCCGCGTCTGGCAGTGGGACACCACGCTCCAAGGCAAGCCGCCGTTCCGTGTGGATGAGCGTGGCCTTTTGTTGCTCATATCGGATCCCCCACCACACCAGCACTAGCAGGGCGGCCAAGACTATGCCGCCAATAACTAACAGCTCGAACCCCACGCTTCCCTCCCGTAGCTTTCTACACGGCGAAAGAGTGATACTCAACATTCCTTCAGATTTCCATGACGGTTCGCTCTCATCTACTGAACTTACATATGTCGCTCCTGCCAATGAACAAACTATGTCACGCTCACCATGTGATAGAGCGTCTTCACAGAGGGAATAGGGTCGACCTTTAGCTGGAACAAATGGTCGCTCGTCATGTCAGGGAATTTGGAAATGGCATATATTGTGCCTTCGTCATCTGAGCGGTCTGGCTAATCCCCCCTTAAGCATCGAAGTTATCAAACCCTTAGCTGCCTTGTCTTTCATAGTATACACATTTGAAGATGTTTTTCAAGAGGATTGAGCGGACATGCTCAGAAATTGTGTTATCGACGGGTCAAATACAGCTACCGGCCGCGTGACGTGTCTGGTTGGAGGGGACCGCTTGTCGGGATGCCGCTGCCTTGCGCTTTCAAGCGACTGAGAGCAGTTGCAGCGACGCGGGCCTCAGGTGAATCGGGGGCTAGCCGCATCACTCGTTCAAAACAAGCAGCGGCTTCTGCCGTTTTCCCTTGAGCTAGCCAAGCCTCTGCGAGCAGGAGGGACAATTGGATGGTTCGTTGCTGTAATTGGTCACAAGCACGGGCCAGATGATGAGGATTTTTGCGGATCTCGGCCAGCAGTTGGGCGGCTTGTTGGGCTTCAGGCTGGTTCGCATAATGCGTTTGCAACTGCTCACATTTAAGAAGGCAATCGTAGAGGCGGAGCAAGCGGAAATCCTCGCGGGCGGCAGCCAGCAGATCCTGGGCACCCCGCTGTTGTAGTAACTGCTGCACGTCGGGCTGCGCGGTTAACCGGTTTATTTGTCCGGCAGCTCGCTCCGCGGCGAGGGTGCCCGCGTAGCTTCGCACGATATTAGTTAGAACTGCTAATGCCTCAGGGGTTTGTCCTTGGGCCAACAGGGTTTCCACCCGTTGCTGTTCCGTGGCGGCCTGCTGCTCGATCTCTTCGAGCAACTGCCGGGCCTTCTGACCGATCGGCTGTTCGCCAGCTTCCCGAGCGACTTGCCTCAGGAGAGTAACCGCGCGGGGGTAGTCACCGCTGGCCAGGGCCTGCCGGGCCTGCTCGAAATCGCGAGCGGTTCCCTCCGTTGTACTAACTGCTAGCAGAGTACGCTTACAATGCTCCTCCAGGCGTGGAGCTTCCATGTATCCTTCGAGAAATGCATGAATCTTTCCGTCCGGACCAGCTAGCACAATGGTCGGGTAAGCCTGAACACGCAAGGCCCGCGTAAGCTCCGGTTCCCGATGTGCATCGATTTTCAACAGTACGAAATGCCGCTGCAGGTGTGTGCTCAGTTGCGGATCACGTAACGGACCATTCTCTAGTTTGCGACAATAGTAACAGTTTTGGGTACCGATGACCACAAAAAGAGGTAATCCGTGGTCGGCAGCTCGTTTGCGTGCCGTGTTGTAATCCGTTTCCCATGGCAACGTTTCCGTAGTCCGAAGCCATTGTGCCTGGATTGGCCTGAGTTGTAACATTCCTGTTATCACAAGTACGAGGTGCAGACACTTGCCAGGTGTTAACCGCATGGATCATTCCCCATTCCTAATCCAGTGGTGTGGTTGCCATGTCAGGGGCTGATTACCGACTTGTGTTGGTCCCATATATGTCGATTCAGGCGCGGGGGTGAGCCTGACGATAGCTCTCTTTCAAACGGCCCGGCGATACATGGGTATAAATTTGCGTGGTAGTCAACTGTTTATGCCCCAATAGTTCCTGCACACCGCGGATATCGGCGCCGTTGTCTAACAGATGGGTGGCAAAGGAATGGCGGAGCGTGTGGGGAGTCGTGCGTGGGTCCACTCCCGTCTGGCGAAGGTAGTGATGGAGCAACCGGCCCACGCTACGACTGGTCAATCGTGTCCCGAAGCGGTTAATGAATACCGCAGAGCTTTGGCGCCGGCGTTGCTGCAGATACTGGGCACGGGCATGCAACCAGGCGGCTAGAGCCTGTTGGGCTGACGGGCCCAGTAAGGCCAAGCGTTCCCGTTTGCCTTTGCCATGGATGTGCAAAAAGCCTTCACGCAAGTCCACACGTTCCAAGTCCAGACCAACCAGCTCGCTCACACGCAAACCGGCGGAATAGAGCACTTCCAGAATAGCCCGGTCTCGCAAACTCTGCCAGTTCTGACCTTGAGGAGCCTGGACCAGTCGCAAAACCTGCTCTGGCGTCAAAAAATGGGGCAGTTTTCGCTCTTGACGCGGACTACGCAGACTTTGTGCAGGATTCTGAGAGATTACCCCTTGCCGGCATAGAAAACGGCCAAAGGCACGCACGGCAGCTAGTCGACGAGCGATAGTACTTCGGGAATACCCTTGCTCATGCAACCAGGCAAGATATGCACGTAGGGAACGGATATTCCAATCTGTTACAGTTAGCGAAGACTTGCCACGCTGTTCCCGCAAAAAAGCCAGTAGTTGCATCAAGTCCTCGCGATAGGACTTAATGGTCATCGTGGCGGCATTCTTTTCCATGCCAAGATGCAGAAGAAATTCAGCCAGATGCTGTTCTAGAGTCAAGGGAGTCAACTCGTGGTTACCCTGCTACCGGATTATCTTGGAATGACCATATGGTGGATGAACGCGACCGATTAAATGCCCTCTGAATCAACATATTGCGTTCACACAATTTTTTTCTCAAGACACCTCGGCATCCGAGTTACCAAATGAATCGGAACCATCATTCGGATCGTTTATCGTCAGACCAGGTGCAGGACCGGATACCACTTCGCCGGGTTGTGAGCCATTGGCCGTTGCCTGGCGAATCCGCTGCGTTATTGCCGTGACATCTTGCCAGTTGATTAATGAATCAGGATCCGCTGCCCGACATCGCAATTCGTGGATCAAAGCGTCGCGACTTACTTCATCGTACACAAACACGAAACGATGGCTCCCTTTGATAAGGGCGATAACACTCCACGTTGAATGCTTCTCCGACCATCGGCGATTCATGTAACATGTGGTCGTCCATTGCTGCTCGCAAGCTTGATAGTAGGTCGTGCAGAGGAGCAGGGCCTTTTTGCAGTCTCCCCTGTATTGCCGCTACAACCCGCCCAATTAGGGCATTTTGTTGATTCATACGGCAAGAAAGATGATATTTGCCGTAAAAAAAACCACTTTTTGTTTGGCAAAGCCCTTGACCAGTTGGTAAACTTTTGCACGCTTTCCCTGAAGAACAATAGACAACTTATGCAGAAGCGAACCTGGCGTGTGCCGGTACTGGTTTGTGTTTTGCGGCACCAGTTGGGGCTGAATCTCAGGGCCCTAAGCTCCAGGGTAGGTCTAAAACCGGGCCAAACCCGAGGATCAGGGCACCATCGGCGAGACATAGTACTGAAAATCGCGCTTCCGGTTGCGTGAGAGGCCTGTGCGATAGAAAACGTAACTAACGCGTGGGGCAAGCTTTAATCCTGGGTAGTCATTGAAATCGAATTCAGTCCGTATTTTTGCATCTTGTCCTGTACTGCTTGTTTCGGAAGGGAGTGAGTCCGTGAACCCGACCTCTGCCGTTGCTTCGAATGGTCCCAGCCTGAATGACAAAATTCTCTTTTGGGCCAGTTTTTTCACGTTGATCGCTGCCGGCATCGGTTTTTCCGTTCGCGGTGTTGAAATTCTTAAGGACTGGGGCGATCAGTTCGGCTTTACTCAGACAGAATTAGGCACGATCACCGGTGGAGGACTGGTCGGTTTTGGTTTAGCCATCATCTTTTTCAGCTTTCTGGCAGACCGGTTTGGTTATGGCAAGCTGATGGCTGTGGCGTTCGTTTTGCACACTCTTTCCGCTGTGGTCACTTTTGCCGCCACGCCTGTCTTTAATCAGTATGGCAAGGAGGGGGCTTTCTATTGCCTGAATCTGGGCATGTGGCTGTTTGCCCTTGGCAATGGTACCTGCGAAGCGGTCATAAACCCCTTAACAGCCACGTTGTTTCCGAAGAATAAGACCCATTGGTTGAACATCTTACATGCCGGCTGGCCTGGCGGCTTGATCCTGGGAGCTGTCATCATGCTGGGGTTCAACCAACTGGCCGGTCAAGTCCGGTGGGAGTACAAATTGGGCGTTTTCCTCATCCCTGTGTTCATTTATGGCATCATGATGGTTGGTCGCCGCTTTCCCAGCTCGGAAGCGAGAAGTGCTGGTGTTTCCGTTCCGGACATGATGAAAACCATCGGCCTGTTCGGCTTCACCTTTGCAGCAATCATGATTGCGATGGCGTTGGCCAATTTTCTGCCCAGTGTGATCGGACCCGCCATCGCTACCGATGAACCCCACAAACGGGACATGTTCCTTAGTGCCACCGGCTGGGTCCTGGCGTTTCTGATTTGGCTGGCCTTCGCTTGGTACACACGCTTCAGCATCGGAAGTTGGGTACTAGCTCTCCTTTACCTCATGCATGCTTTGGTTGGATACGTCGAACTAGGGACAGATAGCTGGATTACTAACATCACCAACCAGGTCGTCCAGGATCAAACCCAAGCCACTTTGGCATTCATTTGGACAAATATATTGATGTTCACACTCCGCTTTTTTGCTGGTCCGATTGTTCACAAAATCAATCCCGTCGGATTGCTGTTCGGCAGTGCAGTTCTAGGCACCTTAGGGTTGTATTTGTTGGGAAGTCCCGCGATTAACTCCATCGGTCCGTGGCTGGTGGCAGTAACAGTTTATGGCATCGGCAAGACGTTCTATTGGCCGACACTATTGGGGGTCATCTCGGAGCGATTTCCCAAGGGGGGAGCGTTAGCATTGGGCCTCAGCGGCGGGATTGGCATGATCAGTGCGGGTATCCTGGGCGGACCGGGAATTGGATACAAACAAGACTACTTCGCAGTAGCATATCTCCAGCAACGCCCTGATTGGCAAAAGACTTATGAACGTTACATGGCTCGTACCGAAAGCGGTGAGCCCGATAGCAAGGGTTTCCCATTTTTGACCACAGTCTGGCCGACCATTGCCCCCCCGGTGGCAGGCATCGACAACGCGAAACTGAAAGTGTTCGAAGATCATCTGAAGGTAGTCGAAAATCAGGGTAAGCCTCAAGCGATGACCAAGACGACCTTGGAGAGTGATCTGGAAACGCTCGAACGGCTTAAGAGGGAAGGGCGGTCTGTGGAGCCCAAGTTGGAAGCCAATCTTCGCAAACTCTACGGTTGGTGGCAACAGGAGGGATTACCCTATTTTGAGGAAGATCGCGGCATACTGCCCCAGGCTCGCCTCTATGGGGCAAAGATGGCCCTATTCTACACGGCTGCTGTACCGGCCACATTAGCTGTGGGCTTTTTTATTCTGATCGTTTACTTCTGGTTGCTAGGTGGATATAAGCAAATCCATCTGGAGCAAGGAGGAACAGAGCGGGAAACGCATGACTACTAGTTATTGGTAAATTGTGCGTGCCGGGGTAATATATTCTTCAATCTGCTGATAACCTTAAAGATATCCCGCGACTCGACAGGTTTTTTTCTGAAACCTTACACCTCTATTTCAGGAGCACTCCTCCAACGGGGTCTGTCGAATCTTTTTCGTTCGCTCGAAAGGATTGCCGCGGTTCTCCAGCTGCAGCCTCATCATCTTTCAGTGTCATCTGTCAGTCAGGGCAGGGGACTTTTGGGCCCGGATGCTATGCAAACCTTGCCGAAAGCACTTCCTTCTACGCAGTGCCAGGGATGAAGTTATCTACCTAATCCACATCAAGTTATGTTTCAGCTTGATTGTCCTCGGCCTGCTTTCCGGCTGTGAGGAAAAATCAAAAATCAGCAATCCCAGTTGACTATTTCTGCTTCCGATAGTAGAGTATGACATCATAGAAATAAAGATGATTAATACCATCGACATTATGATTTATTTCTGGCAATCGTGCAGTCGCAGTTTTGAGAAAAATTAAGCAATTTAGTTGTGTATGTTTGTGCTGTAAAATGCAACTTTGTTTTTTAATGAAAGGAGAAATGTGATGTTTTCAGGCGTAGTAACCTATGGGATCGATGCTAGGACGTCCAAAAAGCGAGCGTTTACTTTGGTTGAACTGTTGGTCGTTATCGCCATCATTGCCGTACTGATAGGGTTACTGCTACCAGCGGTACAAAAGGTTCGGGAAGCAGCGGCACGCACCACATGTCAGAATAATTTGAAACAAACTGGCTTAGCAATTCTGAACTACGAAAGTGCTCACGGCACGTTTCCGACCAGCATCCGGCCGACAGGGGTTACGACGCAACCTCGGGTGAGCTGGACGATCTTCATCCTTCCTTACATCGAGCAGGATAATTTACGTCGGAACTATGATTTGACGCAAACCTGGGTTGGGCAGAACAATTTGCCATTAACCTCGGTACCAATACGGATCCTCCAATGTCCCTCAACACCTGATCCGGACCGTAAGGACGGTGATCCGCAAACCAATCAGTGGAATGTTATTGCTGTGAGTGACTACGCAGCGGTAACCGGTATTTCTCCCCTTGCGACCAACGTTAATACCACAGGACGTGCTATACCGGGCATATTCCAGAAGAATGCCCGTGTACGGGTGGGTGATGTCACGGATGGACTATCAAACACCTTTCTACTGGTGGAATCAGCGGGTCGACCGCAAATCTATCGCTTAGGTCGGCCTTTTGGTACTCCTCCCGGTCTGAAAGTCAATGGAGGTGGCTGGGCCCGACCCGCTTCCGACCTCGACTATTTGCCCTCAAGTAGTGATGGCGCTGGCTATCCCGGCAGTTGCGCTGCGGGGTGCACCAACGGCTACAACTATACCACCTATCCCGATCCCGTTTTCGGCACCGAGGGGAGTAGTGCACCCTATTCGTTCCATACGGCTGGCTTGAACGCCTTATACGGAGACGGTTCCGTTCGCTACCTGCGCGCTACCATCTCAGTGACCACTTTTGCTGCCTGGTGCACGCGAGCAAATGGCGAAATAGTCGTGAACGAGTGAGTACCGCTCCAGATCCCAAGCATGGCTGAAGTTTCACTCTAGTATGGCTTTGATAACAGGTAGCAATGGCTCCATCGCTTAAGCGGTGGGCTTTTTCGTTTTGCCCCACTATCACTGTGAATGTCACGGCACCTGACCTGATACTCGGGGAATGTACGGACGGCTCTCGAAATCTTCAGGAACCGACTGCAGGGCAGAGGGGTGGGTGATCTATGACTTCACAGTATGACGTTATCATCATAGGGGGCGGTCACAATGGTCTGGTGTGTGCCGCTTATCTGGCCAAAGCAGGTCGGCGGGTGCTTGTTTTGGAGCGTCGTGAAATTCTCGGCGGCTGCTGTATCACGGAGGAGCTTTGGCCGGGGTTTAAAGTTTCCACAGCTGCTTATGTTAACAGCCTTCTGCGGCCAGAAATCATTCGCGATCTCGACTTGAAGCGTCATGGTTTTCAAATGATACCGCGTAACCCATCCTCATTTACGCCATTGCCCGATGGACGCTATCTACTGATGGGTCCGGATCGCACTATTACGTTGCGTGAGATTGCCAAATTTTCTACCCGGGACGCTGAAAATTACCCGCGTTATGAGGAAATGCTAACCCGGGTCGCTAACTTTCTGGAGCCCCTGCTACTGCAGACCCCACCCAATCCTTTTTCCTGGCGGCCGGGCAACCTGTGGAAAATCCTCCAGATCGGAAGACGCTTCCAGCGATTGGGTATACCTGTTGCTAACGAAGCGGTGGAAATCCTCACGGCCGCGGCCCGTCCCATTTTGGAACGCTGGTTCGAATCTGAACCATTGAAAGCTACGTTGGCCACCGATGCCGTCATTGGAGCATTTGCATCGCCCTCACAACCAGGCACTGCCTATGTTCTGTTTCATCATGTGATGGGAGAATGCGACGGGGTACGGGGCGTGTGGGGGTATGTCCGGGGTGGGATGGGGATGATCGCCCACAGCTTGGCGTCCGCGGCCCGCAGCTATGGTGCTGAAATACGTACCCAAGCCGAGGTGATTCGTATTTTGGTCCGTAACGGACGGGTGCACGGGGTCGTACTTAGGGACGGCACGGAATTGCACGCTCCCCGTGTGGCTTCGAATGCCGACGCGCACGTCACATTCTTACGGTTAGTAGAGGAAAAAGAACTACCACCCGAATTTGTTGAAGCTGTTCGGCGTATCGATTACAGCTCCGCCACAGTAAAAATCAACGTTGCTTTGGACCGTCCTCCCAATTTCCGCTGCTTGCCTAGTGAGGGTGTTGGACCGCACCATCATGGCACTATGCACATTTGCCCAGATCTAGATTACATCGAGCGGGCTTACGACGACGCCAAGTATGGTCGCTGGGCCCATAACCCAATGCTGGAATGCACGATGGCTACAGCACTGGATGATTCTCTGGCTCCCCCGGGAAAACACATTTTAAGCATGTTCGTGCAATATGCTCCCTATCACTTGAAGGGCACGACATGGGAGCAAGAGAGAGATCGTTTTGCTGACCGTTGTTTTGACATCATGGAAGAATATGCACCCGGATTTAAAGCCAGTGTTCTCCACCGCCTCGTCATTTCTCCACCTGATATGGAAAGGTTATGGGGCATAACAGGTGGAAACATCATGCAAGGAGCCATGAGTTTGCATCAATTGTTCAGTTTTCGTCCAGTCGGCGGATATGCCGATTACCGGACGCCGATCCGCGGACTGTATCTGTGTGGAGCAGCTACCCACCCCGGGGGTGGAGTCATGGGAGCGTGCGGATACAATGCCGCCCGGGAAATACTACGAGACGGCTAAATGAGCATTAATGAAGGAACAGAACAATGGCGAAGATGGTTTATTTCCGGGGTCGGGTCCAAGGTGTCGGCTTTCGAGCAACAGCGGCTGGTTTGGCACGTAAACATGGGGTACGAGGGTGGGTGCGTAACCTGGCCGATGGCCGAGTGCAGCTGCTCGCAGAAGGCCCCGAGAGTGTCGTTAACGGCTATTTGCAGGAACTGCGTCAGTCCATGGTGGGATTCATTCGAGGGGAGGAGAGTTGCGACGTACCCGACGAGGGTTTTGGTGAGTTTCGTATAATTCATTAAGGTGTGTTTAGCAGCCAAGCAATGAAGAAGCGAAAGGTACGGCGGAATGTCCGATAATGATGATTATGTTCGGTAAATGATAGCTTCCCAAATCCGCACCTCAGACAATACTCCCACAAACATTAGCCCGATTCTCGCCATACCGTCCCCTCTTTTATCCCGTTTATCACCTCTCGCTATCTATCCGCATAGTATATTATAGTATACAAAGTGAACGAAATTCAATACCCATTTCCCTTTTATCATGGGTTTGTTAGGTCAATATCAGCAGCTTTTTTACACGGCTAGCTGGTACTCGTATGAGTCGCGACTTTTTCCGCTCCAACCAGGGATTTCCACGACGGCGAAGGACGTTCGCCCCCGACTATCTATCGTTTGCTCCTACCTACCAATGCAATTTGTCGTGTCCTCATTGTTGTGTACCGATCGAGTGGACCGATCGACTGGATACAAATGCGGCCATTCGTTTTCTCGAGCAAGCCTCTACGGTGGGAATCCACCGCTTGGGCTTTACCGGTGGCGAGCCTTTTCTGTGTCCCGATTTTCTAGTTTCCGTAACTTATCGGGCCGCCCATCTCGGATATCGCTTCGACAAGTTGATGACTAATGGGGTTTGGTATTCGGATGAACCTAGTTTGCGGCAGGTCCTCACCGATCTACGGCGAGCCGGGTTTACGGGGAAAATTGGCCTTTCAGTCGATAAATTCCACGGAATCCATACGGACAAACTAGCTGCCTTCTGCCGGATCGTGCGCGAGATATTTGCAAGCGATACGGTCTTGTCCTTGAGCTACACGAGTCGGGATCCGCACCAAGGTTTGGAGCCCATCCGACGTCTGGCACAAGCTTTGGATGCCGATGTGCAGTGGTCAGAGTTGCTTAACCGTTACATATTAGTTAGCGATTCCCTAACTATGACTTTGTGCTGGAATCACCTAGCGTTGGTGGAGCGGGCCGAAAAACTCCCGGGCCAGCCATGGGACGGTCAGTGGTTCCAGGAGGATTATTGCGAAGGCCCCGGACAGGCTCTGGTGGTTAATCCACGGGGCGATGTCAAACCCTGCTGTGGATTTGCTTCCGATCTGGACCAGCTAACTATTGGGAACATTTATCGCGACGACGTACGGACAATCATCCGTCGGGCCCGACGCCATCCGGTTGTCGGAACAATTTTCCGCTCTGGTCTGAGTGCGTTGCGCGATCAGATTTTGGCCCGTGATCCTCAAGCGTTACCCGGAGCCACCAGTAATCATTGTTACTTTTGCTGGTACATCCTCACCCGTGGTCTGGTTCCCGGCGTTCCAGGTGGTGGCGGACAGGTCGGACGGTGGGTTAGCTCCCCTCCCCCATCAGGCCCACAACTCTTAACCCTGGGTACCGACCGCTTAGAATCATCGATTACCAAAATAAAAAGGTCCGAATGATTATGATCCAAGTCACGGATGGTCATTTTGCAAACTATCATTACCAATATGCCCATCACGCGAGAGCCAATCCTTGATTTTGTCCGGCAATCTCAGCGGTAAAGACAAGAAAATTGCGGCTGTAAGGGTTCATGAGGGATTGCATTAGCCCGTTCTAGTGCGAAAAATGGTAGTAAGTACAATGAAGTTTTTCTACGGTTAACTCCCTGATCCGTTCCTGTACCTGCGTGGAAAGGCGGCTCCGCTATAGGGCAACCTTAACGGTAAGGAGTCAACATGGTACATAGTTTGCGCAAACGATTCCTACAAGTCTGGTTGGGGATAGTAGCAGGGACGATGCTATTCCCCCTCACTTCATCTGTGGGAGCTGATACGCCAAGTTGGCCTATTGATCGCGTTGACTTTCCTAACGACGTCGCCGAATTACGAGCTCTTCAGACGCGTGTCCAACAGGTGGTAGAAAAATGTACGCCCCTTACTGTGTGCGTCCTTATCGATTTCGGAGCAGGAAGCGGCGTAATTGTGCGAGAAGATGGCTTGGTTTTGACAGCCGCTCATGTCATCTCTGGTGAGGGCCCTATGGGCAGACTAGGACCTTACAAGGCGGGACGTAAGTGCAAGGTCATGCTGTGGGACGGCCGCCTAGTCAATGCCAAAACTTTGGGGATTAACCCGTCCACTGATGCGGGAATGGTACAGATTACCGATCCAGGACCAATCGATGGCAAATGGCCGGTGGCCCCATTGGGAAAATCGCAGCAGCTACGCCGGGGGCAATGGGTGGTTGCTCTGGGTCATCCGGGTGGCCCGAAGGACAAGCGACCACCGGTAGCTCGCCTTGGCCGCGTGGAAAATCTAACAAATGATCTGATTCGTACTAACTGTGCCTTGGTCGGCGGCGATTCAGGTGGCCCACTTTTTGATTTGGAAGGACGGGTGGTTGGGATTCACAGCCGCATTGGTTTCACTCTTAATCAAAACATTCATATCCCTATCGAAAAGTTCCTGACTGACTGGCAGCGTTTGGAAGGCGGCGAAGTAGCTGGCCGAGCCAACCAACGGGGTCAGCCTTTTCTGGGCGTGGTCTTCCCCGAGGATGACGAGGACGACGCTTGGATCACCGAAGACGTCGACCCAAGCACGCCCGCCGGCAAGGCCGGTCTCAAAGCTGGTGACACCATCGTCAAGTTCAACGGCAAGACAGTAAAATCCGTCAAGCAATTTCGTGAATTGATGGCGCAACACCGACCCGGGGACGAGGTTCAACTAACTATCCGTCGTGGCGTTACCATCATGACCCTTCGAGTTACCCTTGGCCGTAGGCAATAGGATGCCACCGGTCCAGGAATGCAAACGCTTTCCTGCAAGCAGGCTCTATGCCGTTATACTAGACAAAATCCCAAGAAAGCCGCTACACAGATGAAATCCATTGCGTGTTGTGATCCTAAAGTTGCCCTTGCATCTATTAACTGAACCAGCGGGAGGAGGGAGAGCACACGATGATGGTTCGTTTAGCGATGATAGTGGCAGTGATAGCAGCCTGGTCATCACCGGCCTGGGCTCAGTTATCGAACAACAGCCGGTTGCTGACTCCGTTCCGCAGCGTAGTGGAACCGGTTCGGGATTCGACCGTACGCATCCGCATCAATAACCAGGACGTGGCCTTAGGAGCTATTGTCTCGGCTGATGGGTATATTTTAACCAAGGCCAGCGAACTAATGAGAGGCAAAGGCGAGATCACAGTCCGCTTTAGCGATGGTACCGAGTACCCTGCTCAGGTAGTCGGGACGCACCGGGAAACGGACCTGGCCATGTTGCGCGTGCATGTGCGTGATCTCAAGCCTTTGCAGTTCGGTGATAGTCGTCGTGTTAAGCCCGGTGCATGGGTGGCGGCGGTGGATATCCGTAGTGAGCCTGTTGCCGTGGGTATTGTTAGTGCAGCGACCCGTCAACCGACAAAGTCAGATGCACAAATTGATAATTTTAATCGCGGCCATCTAGGGATATTGATGACTTCTGACGACCCTACGGACGAAACGGGCCAAGTCATCGGTGCCAAGATTATGCAAGTGGTACGGGATAGCGCAGCCGCCAAAGCTGGTTTGAAAGAAGGTGACATAATCATCGCCGTCAACGGCAAGCGCACCCCCGGTCGCCAAGCTCTGAGGGATGCTCTGGAAAACTCCCGGCCTGGTGATAAAGTCACCATTACTTATCTACGCAATGGCAAGGAAGCGACAGTGGAAGCAACACTTAAGTCGCCATCTGAAATAGACCGTAGTGAAATCCAAAATAGATTGGGCGGGGAATTGTCCGGCCGTCGGACCGGTTTCCCGATGATCCTGCAGACGGATATGTTTCTTCGGCCAAGTGATTGCGGCGGCCCTGTCGTCGACCTGGATGGTAATGTTCTGGGACTGTGCATTGCACGGGCAGGACGTGTCGAAACCCATGTTTTGCCTGGAGAGATCATCACACCGTTAATCCCGCTTTTGAAATCCGGCAAGTTCCTTCCCCAAGATGCCTCCAAAGATGCGTCGGGAACGCCCATGGCACCTCAGCCACGCAAGGGCATTGAAACCAAAGGACCACGGCAGTGACCTGTCTTTCCAAGCTGAATTGAACCACTAGCGGAAGTTGCTCTGTAACTCTTATTGCAGAAGCGCCTCTCCCTCGCCACCAAGTGGTCTTTCCCGTTAAGGCAACAGCCTGCCGATCTGGCAACTAACTGCTACCCTACGGTTGCAACCAGATCCACGGCTTTCCATCTTGCCTTGATTCCTTCACTTGGTTCGACGTAGCATACGGGTCTACAGACTCGGGAAAGTGCTAGTCGCCTGCCCGGCCATGCAGGCTAGCAGCCGACTAGCATGCTGTGCAGGGATGCTTCATCGATGCCAACGATCAACAAATCTTTCCTGCTGCGATTAATTCTAGTCGTGCTTGTAGGCTGTGGGGCGTTGGTGGGACTGCATCAACTCCAGGCAGACCGTATCCCAGCAGCCCTGTGGCGTCAAGCTCAACGCGCTGAAGCGGAACAACGCTTGGATACCGCCATCCACTATTACCGGCAATACCTCGAGTTCCGGAATCAAGATGTAGAGGGGCAGATCCGTCTGGCGGAATTGCTGCGTCGGCGTTCCACCAGTGGACGTGCCCTTGCCGAGGTGTTGTTTTTGTATGATCGCATACTCAACCTTGAGCCGGGACGGCATGATATCCGCCGCGAAGCCCTGGCCACGGCCTTACGTCTGGGTCGATATTCCGATGCTCTGGTCCATGCCGAGCAGCTGTTGCAGATCTACCCCCAAGACCCACTTCTTTGGCAACAACTTGGAGCTGCACAGGCAGGCTTGAACCGGTTAACGGAAGCCCGTCAGTGTTACGAAAAAGCCGTGGAACTAGCTCCACAGGAGCTCTTGGGCTATCAACGCCTGGCTCAGTTGTTATGGCGAAATCTGAACGATGTGGCCGGTGCCCGAACCACCCTGGAACAGATGGTGGCTGCCCTGCCGGAAGATCCCAACGCCCATCTGACAAAAGCACGCTTCGAATGGTACGTTCAGGCTGAAGGGCCAGCCGGACGCCCTGACACAACTCTAGCCATTCAGCATCTATATAAAGTCTGCGAATTGGATCCCGAAAATCTCGACGCGGCCTTGCTACTAGCAGAAATCTATCAACAACGTTTCCGTTGGGACGTTGCTCAATACCTGCTGCGGGAAGCACGTGCGTTGTATCCACGCGACTTGCGGGTGGTGCGTGCCCTGTCGTGGCTGGAAGTCAGTCGCGGGAACCTGCCGGCTGCTATTGCCATCCTGGAAGAAGGATTGCGACAGATACCCGAGGCCCAGGATCTGCTTATTCCGCTGGCCGATTTGCTAATCCAGCAAGGGGACAAGGTACGGACAGCCGCAATCCTGCAGCGTCTGCAGCAGCGTTCGGCAGCTTCTGTTCCCGGGCGGTACCTACAAATCCGCCTGGCTATGCGCGATCAGAAGTGGAGTGAAGCCCTTCAGCAGATCGAAACCTTGCAAGCGGAAGTGCAACGCTCATCCGCTTTGAACACCCAATTGCACCTGCTCCGAGCAATCTGTCTGGAACAAACAGGTGACCGATCCGCTGCCGAAAAAGCTCTGCAAACAGTACTGTTGGCCGAGCCTCACAACGGTCAGGCACTCCACGCGCTGGGGCAGCTCTACCTGGACATGGGACGGTTTGCCGAGGCCGCTCGCGTCTGGGAACAGGCTGCCTCCTCCCCTTATGCTTCCGGAGCCACCATCGCCCATTGGATACGCTTTCAGCTTCATCAACTCCGCGGTCAGCCGGGCAAGGCAGAGCAATGGCGTCGCCTGGAACATGCCTTGGAGTCTGCGGCATCACGTTTTGCCCCAGCTAGTAGTGAACCGATTATTCTGATGGCCGAATTGCTGCGTGTCCAGGGACGGGCAACCGAAGCTTTGCGGCGGCTGCGTCAGGAACTGGGGCGTCGGCCGATGGATGTACGCCTGTGGGTATCGTTAGTTGAAACTACCGCTCAGCTGCACGGGAGTACGGCAGCCCTGGCTGTGCTCGATGAAGCCCAAGCGACCTGTGGCGACCTGCCGGAATTACGCCTTTGTCGAGCTACGCTAATCGTTCAGGAACCGGGTCAGTTGCGTCCCTTAACACCCTTGTGCCAGCATACCGAGAGCTGGACCGACGCCGATCAGATCCGCTTATGGTACGGCTTGTTGGACGTTTTTGAATTGACTCAAGATACCTCTCAGGTATTAAGCATCCTGGAACAACTCGCCCAGCGTCGTCCGCAAGAACCAACCCTGTGGCTACGTCTGTGTCAGAAGGCTATCGACGCAGGCCAGATGGACCTGGCTGAACGCGCTCTCCACATCTTGCGACAACGGCAAGGACCAGACGGGGATCAGGTGCTGCTCGCCGAGGCATGGCGGGTCACTCGAGAAACTGCAACGGCATGCCTGCACCGGCTGCAGGAACGTTTCGGTGCCCTGCCCCGCTCTGCAGATGCCGCAGTCGCACTAGCCCGCATCTATGATTGTTTACAAGAGCGGGAGCAAACCGGTCGTCTGCTGGCCCATGCATTCCAAAGTCAACCCACTCATTTCGCAGCCACAAGCGCTTGGTTGTGTCACCTGCTGAAGCAGTCGAACTTTACCGAAGCCCAAGCTGTCATCGAACGGCTACGCCACGATCCCCGCTGGGGCGTATTGCCCATTCGTCAGTTGATTCAGACCGTAGTGGCGGCTGTGCCGGAACACCAACGGGCTGAGACACTCCGTCTGCTGCGTCCACTAGTCGAGTTCCAAACAGGCGGATTGAGCTGGCTGGGGGAGTTGGCCGTCCGTTGGCACATACCAGACAGTTCCGCCCTACTTCGAGAGGCTGTCCAACAACCGACTGCCACGCCCGACGACTGGCTGCGTCTTCTACGTTGGGAAGGCCTGAATGCGCTGAGGATTGAGCAAAGCAAGCTGAGCGGTCCGCCCTTGGCTGTCGTCTGTGCCGTACTGCTGGAGATGATGCCCGAGGCTCGAGCGCAAATCCAAGCCTGGTCGGCCAAGCTCGGACCCCAAGAGCGACGACTAATGATTCAGACCCGTCTGGGGCTGCTATTGGCGCGGCAACAAACAGAGGCCGCACTGGCCTTGCTTGCGGAATATCACGCACGAGCTGATCTGGCACCATCTGAGAAAAACTGGAGCCAGCGGCAACTAGCGTATCTGTATGCCCGGCAGCGTTCGGAAGCTGGTCGTCGCCATGCGGCCCAACTTCTGGACCAAATCAGTGATGATCCTGGTGCTTCCGCCGACGAATTACGCGTCACCGCTCAAGCTCTGGCCACCCTCAGCCGGTTCTTGGAGGGCGAAAGCCGGCAGCGAGCGTTACGCCGGACTGTCGCAGCCCTCGAAGCCGCCTGGCAGAAAAGTAAAGCCCCCAAGGACCTGTACGACTTGGCACAACTTTATCGTCTCCTAGGCCAGCGGGCGGAAAGTCGTCGCTGCCTCCAAACTCTTTTGAATAATGATCCCGACAATCTTCATTTTCTGATTGCAGCTCTAGATGAGTTAACCGAGGCAGGAGAACAGGCTGCTGCTGAAACCTTCGCCCAACGCCTGCAGCAGCGTCATGCCGATGATTTCCGTGCTGTGACAGCCTTGGCCCGCCACTGGTGCCGGACCGGGCAAGCGGAAAAAGCCCGACCCTGGGTGGAACGGTACCTCCATGCGGCCGAGACGAGCACCGGTGATTACTGGTCCCGTCAGGCCCAAGTGGCCACACTATTCGATGAACTGGCACGCCTGCCCCAAGTGCGACAAACGCCCGTCGGTCTAGCACTTGTGCAGGCGGCTGCTGAACGCTACACCACCCTGGTTCCGCACCAGCCAGAAGCCGCGGTCGGACTAGCTGGTATTCTTGCCTACAGCGGACAAGTCGAACTGGCCATGGAACAATTGCAGCGTTGGGACAACTATCTTTCACTGACCACCCGAGCGGCTGCAGCCGTGGCTATCGCTCGCAACGCCCGTCTGACGGAGGTACAAGCGACCCAACTGCTCCAATGGATTGATGCCTGCGTGCAGCAAGAGCCTGCCAGTTTAACCGCTCGCCTCTATCGGGCGGAGTTTTTCGCCCTCCGGCACGACCTTGACCAGGCCGTTCGGGAGTACGAGGCCATTTTGAAAGATCATCCACACCACGTTATTGTTCTAAACAACCTTGCCTGGCTGCTGTCTGCGGACCCCCAACGGGCAGACAGGGCCCTACAGTTGGTTAACCGGGCTCTGGAACACGTCGGGCTGACTGGGGATCTGCTCGACACGCGTGCCCGAGCCCGTATCAGTTTGCGACAACTAAACGAAGCCGAGCAGGACCTGCTAGAGGCTATCCGTCTAGAGGCGACACCATTACGCTACTTTCACCTGGCCGTCCTGCATCTGCAACACGCTCCGCCCAAAACGGCCGAAGCATCTGAGGCGTTTGCCCGGGCCTTGGCCCGCGGCTTGGAAGAACGTAACGTCCACCCTGCGGACCTGGTCTACTTCAGGAAACTGCATACCCTGCAAAACACCGTTCAACGTTAAGGATTGCTTACTCCGAGCCGCAGGCTCATGGATGGCTGGATAAGGAATTACAACGGCCCAGACGTAGTACGTCTGGCTGCTGATCAATTGGAAAAAAGCATCTCAGCGTTGCGGCTTGATACCGAAATGGGCCAGCACGTTACGTAGTAAACCTTGCAAGCGTGGATCAACCAGCATGGCCCAGACAAAGCCAATGGTTCCGGCGTTGAAGACGCGTCCGCCGTCTGGACGTTCCCAATAGATCATCTCTGCCCCCTGGTCGGTTGCTGGTTTAACCGGTCGCATGAAGTAATCAAAAGCCGCCCCGCCTTCCTTCCAGGGAATCACACCATTGGCTAGCAGTTGAATACCGGGAGGATCGTTGGGAAGGTGGGCACCAGCAGGGGGAGTTTGTTGTTGGAGTCGTGCCAGAGTAGACAGACGGACATCGAACTCGTGGCCATTGGCCGCGGGCGTCTGACCCGGTCCGGCCTCGCCGATGCGTTCCCCCTTTCGCAGCCGTAGGTCTTCTGGTTGACGAAAAAAAGGATGATTGGGATTTTCCACGATAAACGGTCCGAAGTTTTTGGGGTTACCTTGATTGTTCCAACCAAGTGTTTCCAATCCCAGCAGTTGCCAGCCGGGATAGCCACATTCACGCATCAAGCCTCCGCGGCGAGCGTCCTGGCTATGCCAGGCTTCACCCCGTCGTTGCGGGGGCATTTGATCTCCTGGCGCGTCCACTTTGCGACACTCCATCACGGTCCCCTCTGTGTCGAAACTGACACGCCAGAAAAGGGTATTACCGGATAAATTGATAACCTGACCGCCCTGCTTGAGGTACGCTTGCAACCCTTCGTACATGGGAATGGACCAGTACTCGTTGTGTCCTACGATAATGAACGCTTTATAGTTCCGCAGGATCTCCGGCTGTTGATGCAGGTCGAAGTCACTGATCAGATCGTAGAGGTATCCTTGGCGCTCCAACCAGACATGCAGTGGACGTTCGGCACGTGCCAGATGGCTGTAGTCGGTCGGTCCGCCATATAGGACATAGGGGCTGGCCGCTGGCCAGGGCATGTGCAATCCGATTTGATAGGTCCCCTGCCCTGCTGCGTGCGGCCGGTAAAAACTGTAGGCAGGCGGATTGGTCGGACCGTTGGTAATGCCGCTGGTACCCCAGACCTGTTTACGCTGCGCCGGCGGGATAGCAAACGGTGTACTGCTGTAGGCCCGCCAGGTGTTCGTCGCTGCCAATACTAGTAGTGGTGCCGCTGCTTGACGCTTGCTACGTTTAACAATGAAGGTGACATATTGGTATCTTTCTGCCTTACCGTATTCAAACCGGAACCGAGCTACGTACAAACCGGGGCGGGCATCATCAGGAATTTTCCATTCATGACGTACTGGCCAGCGGCAATCGTACAGATCGTCCGAGGCCAGCCGCAGGCCATGGCCCCGTTTCGGGTCCTTTTCCGGATCGTAGTGGCCAAATCGGGGCACGTGGGGATCGAAAGAAGGACCGCCAATCATCCAAGTGCCCCCATTGATGATGCGGCCATGCCGCTGGTGGACGCTAACATCGGCAACACGATCCCCCCTTTCTTCGGCTAGTGGCCAGCATCCAAGCAGGTCATCCCCGCGAGGTGGCGTCAATCCTTTATCGGCCAAACGCTGGCGGATTTCCTGGTCGGTCAGTGCCCGTGCGTAGATAACCGGCAGGGCGATGTCGGCATCCAGGAAACGTGTAGCTTTCCCTTCTTCACCCATAGCTCCCCAGCGAAGAGGCACTGCTGCCCAATGCAGCGGTTGCTGTGCTTTCCATTCCCCCACCTGCTGGCCGTTCACGTATACCCTTTTGCACCGGCCGTCCCATACCGCTACCAAATGGGACCAACGCAGGTCTAATGCCCCTTTAGGTCCCGGAATACCCAACGTCTTCTCGTCCGTGGTGTGCTCCCATTCGGCTCGATATTTCTCGCCATCTCCCAAATAAAATGAAAGCTGACCCTTATCATTGATTGTCAGAGCCAGGGAACAGCGGTGCGGAAAATCGTATTGACTAACGATAGCCTGCACACCGCTGATTCGCCAAGGACGCAACCACACTTCCAAAGAGACCGCGGACACGGCTTGTTGCAGTGACCGGGCAACGTGAATGTAAGAGCCCGGGTAAATGGGGTGAGGAGCAGCTGATTGGGCGGGAAACTCAACTTGCACTTCCTCGGCGCGCGGATCGTCGAATTGAGGACCCAAGCGGCAGATGGCCAATTCGTAGGGAACACTAGCACTGACGTGCAAGCGGAGCGTATCTCCCGCGTGTACGGAATGGGCCGCTGGATAAGCGTGTACACCGGGGACATCCACGGGACGGTGCGGGGGCAAACCAGTCTTTTGGGTTTCTTCTGCTTCGTGCTCGTGGGCTGTATTCCCCAGTAGAGCAACGCTGGTTAGTCCCATCCCACTTTGTTGCAGAAAATCGCGACGTGTAGGTGTAGCCATGGAATTGAACTCCATCTGGGACGGGGATTTCGCCAATCCTTGAATTTCAGGAAGCCTACGGAGAGTTTTTGGGGGAATCTCCCGAAGACACTATGGGACCCATGTAAGCTGCGACAACCAGCGTTAGATCGTCGTGCAGGGGATGCTTGCCGCAAAAGCGCCGTTGAGCGTCGAGGATGGAATGGCACAGAAGGTCGGGGGATTCCCGGCCGTACTGTTGCAGGCAGGCACTGAGGCGTTCGATGCCGAACGTCTCGCCGATTTCATTGCGGGCCTCAATCAGGCCATCCGTGTAGAAAACCAGGCGGTCGCCCGGCTGCAGATAGACGTTACGTTCACGATACAATTCGCCTGGCATAATACCCAGCATGAAGCCGTAAGCTCGGAGGTGTTCGACCTGTCCACTTGCCGCAACGTAACGCAGCGGTGCTGGGTGACCCGCATTCGCGTAGGTAAGCCGACCGGTTTGCCTTTCCAAAACGCCGTAGAAAGCGGTGACAAAGCGGTCATCCGCCAGACTCTGCAGTCGTTCGTTCATGGTGGCGAGCACTTGGCCCGGCGAGATGGTCGTAGCAGCAATGTCTGCAAAGGCCATCCGGGAGATGACCGCGACCATCATGGCTGCGATGCTGTGGCCACTAGCGTCGGCAATGAGAAAACCGAGATGGTTGACGTCCGGACGCGCCAGGTCGTAATAATCGCCGCCGAGGTGATCCAAGGGAGCATAGTAAATACTCCAGCTTAACTCGGGCCAATCCGGTGGTTGGGAAGGCAGCAGCAGGGAGGTCTGGAAGCGGGCAGCGGTCTTCAGGTTATAGCGCAGGTCGGCCTCGCGAGCCAGCAATTCGTCATTGAGCTGCTTCAAGGCACGTGTGCGAGCTTCCACTTGTCGATTGAGGTAATCGGCACGTCGTGCCATGAGCAGGCGGGTGGATACGATGCCCACCACGCGACTATTCTCTACGACGGGTAAATGACGCACGCGAAGCCGCTCCATCCGTTGGATGGCTTCTTCCCAGTCGGCCTCCGGACCGATGGTATGCGGCTGGATCGTCATCCATTCCCCAACGGGATGGCAGGGCCAATCAGCGGGAGCAGTGACAATCCGCTTGAGTAAGTCCCGTTCCGTGAAAATACCTAACAGCCGGTTCTGCTCGTCGGTGACCAGTACCGAGCCAATACGGTACTGATTCATCAGCGCTAGGACGTCACGTAGCGGGCAGTCCGGACGGACGGTGACCGGTCGGCTCTCCATGACGTCCCGTACCTTCAGTAGGGGGGCTTGCATCCAGACCTCGTCACCCAAAGCAAATGAGCAGCTACCACACAGTTGCAACTTCTACGTTGCCGACAGAAACCCTGACTACAACGGACGTTACCGTAACATTCAAGTCAGGGCGGTACTATCCGTCAGTAACTCTGCTTGAGCCGAGCAACCTTGTGCCTGAGCAATTTTTGGATAGAAATACGTCCGCTATCAGTGACCCGTAATCAGAGGTACGATGAAGCGGTCAACGTCAGCTTCAGTCCGCACATCGGGCACCGGTGCATGAAGTTCCCAGCTTTCGACCAGTTCGGCGGACTCTCCCGGTTGCAGGGTGGTTAATTCGCCAACCGTTTCCATTTCCAGCATATCTTCATTGCTGAAGGTTTGGTAGCGTGTTCCCAAATCGGGATAAGTGGCCCCCTCCCGGTAGTCGAAACGTTTGACGAACAAGGTTCCTGAATTCAGGTAGGCCACCCAGCCCATCCGATGAGCCAAACCGATTTTAGTTGGCCCCCGGTTCACATCCTGACGCAGGAAAATGTACCTGCTGCCGAAGGTCCAGCGGGTATCGGTGAAGTCGAAATACGGCCACAAGATCAACTCTTGATTCGGAGCGTAATCGGCGGGAGAACGGGCGTTGCGGGGATGACCCGGATGAGGCTTTTTGGGGGGTAGCGGAATGATCTCGACGCCACCAGGAGCCATGACGGTGGGTCCCCAAGGGGCCAACTCGGTTGGGGCGGTACCTATATTGGTGACTCGCATGCGTACATCCAGCCGGCTTGATCGCTGGTCTAGTTGCACCTCGAGTACTTTTTGCAGGCCATACGGTTGTTCAGGGGGGGGAATGAAACGCGCCGCCAAATCGCCAAGTGGCTCCCAACGCACCGGGTTATTGTCCGGGTAGTAAGTACGGGTCAGATCTTCTGGAGCAATCCAGAAGCGGTGGCCGCCGCGTATTTGCCATTCGGGTTCGCCCACCTGCCCCATTTGTGCATCGTAATTCTTCAATACGTTATAGCCATCCAGCAAACGATACGAAATGATCCGCGGTCCAACGTCCAAGGTGACAATTACCTCGGCCAGTTCATTACTCAAACAGAGATTATTGTTCCAACCGCGATAGGGGACGACTTTCACAACCTCCTCCTTTGCACGCTTGGCGTCAGTATGGGCCTATGGTTCATATGATCCGACATAATTCTGTTGCAGTATCCCGGGTACTGAGTGTCCACCCCCCGAACAAAAAATGCGAGTTGCCTGCGACACCGCAGCGGTGTCTGTTTGATGCCAATGGGAACAATACGGAAGAAACATACACCTTAACAATCAATTGTTAGATAATGTTCGCCGTTAGCCCCTAGGGGTTGAGCCTTGCGCCTCTAACGTTCAGACTAGCCTCTCAATCGTTGATGTGTACCAAGTTCCCGTCTTGAGACCACCTTCACAGCCCACTGGAGTAGGATGGGTGTTTCGGTTACCAAAGGCGCGCTGTAATAAGTGGTCAGGATTTTCCGGGCCTTCGCAAGGAACGCTAACCAAAATATCACGATAAAATTCATTACATTCCGCAAGGAGAATATCACCAAGCCAATTTATCGATGGGGGCCGTGTGGCTGACCCGCGGATGGGGTTCAGGCGGTATGAGCACGCATACTCTAAACCAAGTAAGTTAAGATATCCGTCGGTAGCGGTGGTTCAGTGAGTCACCGCATTGTTCATGCTGCCAGGATCCAACAGCAATGCTTGGTTATGCATGGCCCAGATAATCCACAGCGTCAGACCAAAAGCAACACGCAAAGCTGCTTGTAAAGCCACCCACCACAGAGCGGAAGAAAAGATACTGCGGGCCTGCTGCAACGTTTTACGCAGTTCCACGTCAACCATCTGATGCGGATCTACCAGACCTAATGTAACGGTCCGGACCAAACGTCCTCGCCAGCCAAGCCAGTTTTCAGCCAGACTCAGGTACTGGACCGTTTCGTCACGGTCGAATCGCCCCACACGAATCAGAAAGTAGGTGTCAACGATCAGCATCGGCAGTAGGGGTATCAGCAGAAGCGGAATTAACCACCACTCACTCCGCAATTGTTCCCAGGTCAATAAGGCTTGGGGCCAGATGAGGCGAGACGCAATCAACTGTGCGGTCAGGGTCAGTCCCGCTGCCAGCATGGGCCGGAAGAACGACCAGTTAAGCAATTCACTGCGATGCTCGGCCAGACGTTGCAGCAACTTGGGCCAACGACCCCGTACCACCAGCAACAGATGGATCGCATCATAGTAAACCCGCCACCGCCGCATTAAACTCAACAAAAACATCATCGCCAAGTAAAAATCAAAGATGCGGATCAAATTCAGAGGCGGATCGGCAGAAGGCATCATAAACCGTCAATCATCCCAAGGCGGCTACAACTATCCAAGGGTTGCATCCTCATTATCGACCTTAACCACAATGCCAAGCAAATCCTACGGCGCCCATATTTCCTCTGTCGAGACTCGTGTGCATGGCTCACGCTCTTAGTGCATATCGGCTGGCCCATTGCGCTGCCAACGTACGTTATCGCCTAACCTTAAGTGTCCATGAGTGGTCCGGTTGGACGACTTTTCTGGATGAATGTTTTGGTGAACGCTGTCAGTGCGTTGGAACGAATGACCTTACAGGTTCCACCAAATAACCATTTGCCACGATCCGACTATTTCTATCATTTTGTTAATTTTTCGCACTCGCCAATATTGGCATGAGAAAAAGTAGCCAGAAAGTGAGATAAGACAAGAAGTCGGTTGACACGTTCCGAATGTCGGGTAGGTTTATCACAGCCCGTGTAATTCTCACCTTGGATGTAAGCCTGTTGGCCGCTGAAACCGTCGCAGCGGACAACTGGAATTGGTTGTCATAACCGTCATCATAAGCTGAGGCTTACGGCCATGAATGAATCGCCTGTGGTATCTACTGCAACAGATGCGTCAACTGGCGAGAGCACAGCGATGGAAGGTCCGGCACCGGGGGTACCCTTTGAACGGCGAAAACGCAACATACCGGTCGCATTGGACCGGCGAGCCAAAAACGCAGCGGAAAAACGAAAAAACAGCGAGCGCCGACGTCTGATCGATCCGACCACCTGCGAGCGAGATTACACCGAAGAAGAACTGGAATTCATGAAAGCCATGGAACGCTACAAGCGTGAAAATCGACGTCCCTTCCCCACTTGGAGCGAGGTTCTGGAAGTCCTCCGTTCACTCGGTTATCGCCGTGTTGCCGAACCGGCACCGCTTCCTACCGGCAAGCGTGAACGTACTTCTCCAGGCTCCACTCCATCGACAGAAACTCTACCGCCCAAAGGTTGAGTTGCTTCAGCACCGTTATTTCCCTTATCTTCTCTGCGAAACATGTTTAATACACGTCCTCGTTTATGACTTGCTTCAAGGTCTGATCGAACGACTCAGACATGCAGAGTTATTTAACTTTTGTCTAGTACGATCAGGCCTTCACACAAATAAGCTCAGTCTACTAGCTCTATCCAGGCGATAGACGTGCTGGATGTTGGGGACCTGACCCGAATGTGATTATTTCCTGAGCTATTCCACTCACTCCCTTCAGAGACATCTTTTTTCTCTGATTTCATAGGTCGAAACCGGCCTTGCTTCCTGCTTGCAGGTGAGAGCAAAATGGGCGTCCGGATCTGGCCCGGATGGCTACCTGCAGCACACGTAGCCAACGGTGATTGTTAAGGCACCCGCCTCAGGTTCAGGAAACTCAGCGATGCGTCTTTTTGTGAGTGCAGGCGAACCCAGCGGCGACTTGCACGGGGCCAACCTGGCTCGGGCCTTGTTCCAGTTGCGACCCCACGCTATTGTCGAGGGTTTCGGGGGACCGCAGATGGCCCGAGCGGGCGTACAGTTGCACTATCCATTGACCGATCTGGCGGTCATGGGGGTCCGGCGTGTCATTAGGCATCTGCCTAAGTTCTTCCATCTGCTAGACGCTGCCGAGCAGCACTGGCGACGTCACCGGCCTGATGCGTTGGTGGTCATCGATTACCCGGGGTTTCATTTTCAACTAGTCCGTCGGGCCCGGCTCCGTGGGATTCCCACCTACTGGTTCGTCCCCCCTCAATTGTGGGCCTGGCAACAGGGACGCGTCCGGAAGGTCCGTCGCTGGGTCGATACGGTTCTAACTGCGTTGCCCTTCGAGGAACCTTGGTATCAACGACGGGGCGTCCACACTTACCATGTGGGACACCCCTATTTTGATGCGTTGGTGCGACAAGAATTGGATGCCTCGTTCCTACGCGAGCACCAGAAACGCAACGGTACGATAGTCGGACTGCTACCCGGCTCCCGGACCCAGGAAGTAATCGCAAACGGGGCGATGCTGTTACGTACCGCCCAGCGTATTAAGGAGCAACGACGCGACACCCGCTTCCTCGTGGCCGCCTACCGCCCAGAACACGCAACGCTTTTGCGTCGGGAAGCGGTCCGCCGATCTATTCCCGTCGAAATCCACGTTGGCCGCACCCCGGAAATTATCGAACTGGCCGAAGCCTGTGTGGCCGTTTCCGGCTCAGTCAGTCTGGAACTGCTTTACCGGCTCAAGCCCGCTGTGATGATTTACCGCATGAGTGCACCTGCTTTGTGGCTGGCCCGCCAACTGGTTCATTTGCCAAGCATCACCCTGGTTAATCTCATGGCCGGTGAAATTCTCTATCCCGACGTGGTGACCAGTCGGGACGAATCGGAGCGAATTGCGACTCAGATTCTCACTTGGCTGAACGATCCCGACGGCGCCCACCGGCTCAGCGAGCGCTTACGCCAATTGCGCGAAAAAGTGGCACAACCCGGGGCATGCCATCGCGCCGCGGCGTTTCTACTGCATGTCTTAGAGGGACGCACTCGTCTGGCGGCTTAAAACCAACTTTTTCACATAGGTCACCGTGGCGAGTCTCCCGCTTGATTTATCAGGGCGGATACCCCTGGATAGGCGGCGGTGCCGCTGGCGGCTGCAGAATAGCAGGCGGTGAAGGTTGTATTACGGGAGAAACGGGGCTTCCTGAACTATCCGGTCGGTACCGCGGTTGACCGCTTTCCCCCACGGGCGCACGAGGATATACGGGTTCGGTCAGCGGGACGGGAGTCACACCCAACGGCGGGGCGGCCGGAATAGGCGAGGACGCCGGAGGCCAGTCCTTCAAACCACTGCTAGGGCGAAATACGCCGCCCAAGCCGATTAGCTCGGGCCGACGCGCGACTTTGTCTGCGAACACTTCCAAGTCCCGGCTGATTTTTTCCGCTCGCTGCATCACGCGGGCCAGGGCATGGGCGGCTGCGTCCAGGTTCTGATAAACGGACGGATCCCCCAGTAATTTCTGCAGCGTTCCCTCGTCGCGAGCAAACATCCTCAGCAAGGTGCGCACCTCGGCCAACGTACGGCTGAGCTGTTCTGCTGACTCAGATACGGACGCAACAATCGCTTCGGCACGAGCCGCTAGCGGCCGCGTTACTGCGCGAATGTCCCCAACGATGGCCCCGGCGGCCGTTATCTGCTGATCAATGTTGCGTAACGTCTTCTCGGCTGTTTCCAGCAGATTGGTCAGCGAGTTGGAAATCCGCACCACATATCCCGAAACCGTGTTGATGTTTTTGAGCAATTCAGTGACCTGCTTGCGGTTTTCCGGATTAAGCAGCTCCTGGACTTCCTCGAAGGTGCGTCGGGCCGATTGCACGGCCGCGGTCACCTCCGGTTCGAGTTTTTTCAGGGTGCCCCGCAGGTCCTCCGCTGCGGGGCGGATGGCCCGGACCAGCTCTTGGATCTCTTTGATGAGGTTTTTGAGGGTAACGTCGTCCTTGCCCAACTGGAGGGCTGCGGGGGGCTGCAGGCCGGTCCAGTGCACTCCCTGAGTTAGAAGGAATAGACCTGAAGGTCGGTCGAGAGGCGGAACCGGCTGATCCGCTCCGATAAGGTTCTGCAAGCGTTGGGCCGTTTGACGCAACTCCGGGATAAGCTGGCGGGCATCCCGGGCCAGAAGAGTGAATTCATCCAGGGCTGCCTCTACCTTCGGACCCAATTTTTCCAACCGTTCCAGCTTCTCAAAGGCCGCAACAATCCGGTCCAGCGATTGCTGGGCATTGGCCAGCACACCGGTGGCTGGCGTCAGCAACGTACGGGCAGTGATTGGAGGAGTACCCGGTATAACCGAACCGGGCGGCCAGGGTGCTCCACGCGGCAACGGTTTGCCCGCTTCATCCAATCTAGGCACAAATTCGATCGACGTATCGCCGCTCAGAATGCCCCTTGATACGAATGCCTCCTCGCTTTGCCGCGGCAAGTAGCGTCGATCCACCCGGATGTGTACCTGTACTTCGCCACTTTCAGGGTCCAATTCGACCGCTTCAACTTCCCCGATCCGTACCCCAGACTTGCGGATGGGTGTACCTGGAACAATGTCCGGAGCCTCGGGATAGGTAATAACGTAGCTGACCTTACGTGAAAACAGTTGGGGCGTATGACCGAAAAACAGAATGAGTCCTGCCAAAGCGGCCAACAGACTGGCCACAAATAGGCCTAGTCGCAAACGCAAATTGCGTTCATTCATAAAGTCGGCTCCCTGAGCGCCGACCGGTTAACAACCATTTTTCGTGTGTCTTTGCAAATAATACTGATCGTAATTGGTGCCGTGTCTATTGTTGCGTTTATACCAGCATCAGTGGCACTGTCTTCACGCATCTTATACGTTAATCTATTTTGACTATTCACGGCAGCCCCTTCATCGGCCTTGGCGGATGCGGCGGAGAATCTGTTGTTCCAATGCATAGTCGCGGCCGATGGCAAACCAGCCTTGTTCCGGAGCGTGGTCGGGACTGACGACTTCCAAGCGACGTTCGACAGTGGGGCCCTCCTGGAAGATCGGGTTGCCGATACGAGCCTGGGTAGGGCGTGGCAAATCTTCCAGTTCCCGCTCGACCACGACCAGAACCCAATAACCGCCGCGTTCGCCGGCGCGGATTTCGGCCACGGCACGCTGCCGAACCGTCTGAAAGGTTGCCAACAAGCGGCTGCGTGGATCCGGATTGCCCGGTTTCCAAAACTGTTCGTAACCCGGAGCGATCCGCGGACGGGTTACAACCCGACCGTCGTAGGGGTTGGGGGGCAGTAACTCGAAGTAATCGCTCAGTATGTCGACTACACGTTCGAACACTTCACGATATGCCTCAGGCGTGGGCATCCCCGGTGAGACGAGCACGGGATTTTCCACGGCTGCACATTCGGCAACCACAGGCATGGCCAGCGGCAAGGGGTTATCCAAGGGGGGCGCCGTCGCGCAGCCCCAAATCCCTAGCAGCAATCCAAGTACGAGGGGATGGACCACCCGCCACCGCCCGGCTTGACCCCCATCGGAAATATAGCGGCTGCATGTCATATCAGGGTCCGTTTTGCCGCATGCCATATCCCTCTCCCTACCCCCTTCCCTTGCATACGGCATTCCTCTGCTTATGCCAAGCTGACCGCAAAGAGTCAACAGGGATCCAAGGACAAACAATATATACGTCCGTACAAAATCATACTTAAACACTGCAGGCGGTGAATCTTCCAAGCGATTCCAATAGCGCCTTGTTGCTACAACTGTACAAAGATATTGTCGAGGAGCGATTGGTTTTAGGAGCTTGTTTCGAATTAGCGCAAATCTTCGCATTTTTGCTAATTATCAAGGCGCAAGTTCCCGTGAGCGGAGGCGTTCTTTAGATGCACCGGTAGGCTTTGGGGAAGCTGGCTGAATACGACTACTGAACAGAGATATAAGATCCCTCCATCGCGACGGTTACCCCTGGTGCATCGCCCTGCAGGAGTACCCCCACATGGAACGTAACCTCGGTCTCCCGCTGGTGGGCAGTTGCGTGTTGCTGCTATGTGCGGAGATCGCTGTAGCAGGGTGGATTACTATAAAAAACCAGACGGGCCAAACGGTCATCTTGCAGGAAACCTTTGTCGTAGCCGGTCAACCACGGCGAGGCAAACCCATACAACTGGTAGCTGGTGAAACAGTCCGCGAATTCCTGCCGGTACCGACGGTGAAAACGGTCGAAATCTATGACCCCACTAATCCCCAGCGTCCCCTCTGGAGTGGCAAACTTTCCTGTAAAAACGACGTGCAAACGTATGTGATTACCTCCATGAACGGCCAGATCATCGTCCAGCCCGCGGCAAAGTAGGCCTCTGAGCTAGTCCAGAATTGCCTGATTCAACACGTCACAACATCCCTTTCCTCCTACGCTTGCACCATATTTCGGCAAGCGTGCGGCTTAGCATACGCCTTCTCGGCTTGTTTGGGGAGAAGATAAAAGGGCTGGGAACCCCCTCTGCTTTGTAACTCAGAAAGGGGTGAACTACACTCGTCAACTACTTGCAGGATCGATAGATTGGCACGGAATTTGGGTCAGAAGCAACGAGGCCGATTGCGATAAATCGGCTTATCGAGCACCCATAATGTGACGGGGCTAGGCGGGAGTGGTGCATGTCCCCTTTGTTGGTATTAGCGATTGGGTTGGTCACCATCATCATTCTGATTGCGGTATTGCGGGTGCATGCTTTTGTGGCGTTGATTAGTGCGGCGATGCTTGTGGGCTTACTCGCCACCAGCGTGGTGCCACCGCATGGTGACTCGCAAGCTTCGCTGACCCTGGAAAATGCTATTGGCGAGGTAGCGACTCAGTTCGGTGCGGCCACGGGTAAGTTCGGGATTGTGATTGCCCTTGCTTCGATCATTGGCACCTGCATGATGGAAAGCGGAGCGGCTGACCGCATCGTCCGGGCCTTTCTCCGCTGGTTTGGGGAAAAACGAGCGGCTGTTGCCTTGACCGCCAGTGGGTATGTGCTGGCTATTCCCGTATTTTTCGACACGGTGTTTTATCTACTGGTACCGTTAGCCCGCTCGCTGTACCAGCAGACGCAGCGTCGTTACTTGTTGTCAATCATGGCAATAGCAGCCGGCGGAGCTATTACCCACACCCTCGTCCCTCCAACCCCAGGGCCCTTGGTCATCGCTGCCCAATTACACGTCGATCTTGGCTTGATGATCGTTATGGGTATCGTGGTGGCTGTACCAGCGGCCGTGGCGGGTCTAGCCTATTCCCACTTTGTTGATCTTCGCCTGCCCATACCAATGCGTGAGGTGACCGGCTGGACAATGCCTGAACCGTTACCGGATGAGCGGTTGCCACCACTAGTGGTTTCGCTGCTACCGATTGTACTGCCCGTGTTGCTGATCAGTTTCAATACAGTCGTCGAAGCAGCCCTGAAGTCGCATGGGGCAGACCGATTGGCCCACTTGGCTCCGTGGAGCCGCCTGCTAGGCGATCCGAATCTGGCCCTGTTTCTCGCTATGCTGATTGCTGTCGCTCTTTACCGCCGGCAAAAACGAGCCAGCCGCCATAAAACCTTGCAGATGGTGGAAACCTCATTATTGAGCGCCGGAGTAATCATTCTGATTACTGCTGCCGGCGGTGCTTTTGGAGCAATGCTCAAGGCAGCCCAAATCGGTCCGGCGATCGAAAGATACTTTCATCCCACTGGTGGCACGGGGCTAACCTATCTTCTTTTAGGATTTGCCGTCTCTTCAGTACTCAAGATTGCCCAAGGCTCCAGCACTGTGGCCATGATTACCACTGCTTCTATGGTCAGTGCCATGCTTCCCTCCTCTACTCTACTAGGATGCCATCCCGTCTATTTGGCTTTAGCCATCGGTGCTGGTTCTCTGGTCGGATCCTGGATGAATGATTCAGGCTTTTGGATCTTTGCCAAGATGGGTGGACTCACGGAGGTAGAAACCCTTCGTTCTTGGACACCGTTGTTAGCCGTCTTGGGAATAACCGGAATGATTACCACTGTCATTTTGTCTATAGTGTTCCCTATGATATAGTAAGCGAAATAGCGATATATAAAAATGCGCGAACGGAATTTCTGGCGGTAGTGCTGAACTCTGGAGACTTGATATACAACCCTCCGTTTCACTATCCTAACTTTGGCAGATAGCTGTAACTAAAGACTTAGCTGGTACCATCCATCACTAAAACCGAAAGCAATGAGGACTTTCGAAGCGTAGCTGATGGCCAGTTCGGTAATCGGATCGCAGCTATATCGACTCTATCGATCTGTCCGAAAAGTCGACAACGCTAGGCTGGGGCAATTGCAAATTTTTTTTGCTTTTGACCCGGAAGTATGTTATGATTCTATTGTCCCGTCAAGTAGGTGGTTGCTGTGAATGGGCGACACAGCGACAGCCTTTGGCGGGACACTTCGTTTTCGTCGACTAATTATTCCGTGGCCTAGATGTGTCCTCTGCGCTTATTCGCGTCCTCATATCGCCATCATCTGTGCTTGCTCGCGCGAGACGATATTACAAACTAAGGCATTGGGAAGTTATTCGATAAAAACCGGCGTCCACATCGTTCCGCAACGACTTGTCTTAATGCTGCTGGCAGTTTTTTAGCGAGAGTTGATGTTTCGACGAATGGTAATAATTTCATCGCAGTGAGTCTTGGCTGATTGTGATCGATAAGGGATTGCGAGGGTATGGAGAGCTATCAGCAGGTATGGTCACGGGAACGTTGGGAAGCGGAACGACGGGAGTATTTGTCTCGGCTTGAGCCTTGGGTCAAGGACCGTCTGAACCGTTCCAGTCAGCATCGGAAGCACCCGGTCTACGATTTTCTGTTTGAGTATTATTCGTTTCGTCCGGCACATCTGTTGCGTTGGTCACCAGGATGGGGGGTTCTCCTGGAGGGGGCAACACGAGCGGACGTAGGCTGGAAGGATTTTGTCCCCCATGAATCAGGAATTGTGCTGCCTATCGGGGCGTTTCCCGAACATCGCTTGGAGTATCTCCGCTGGGCAGTCACTTATTTGGAAGCGGTAGCTCTACGGGAGCCATCCTTCAGCTGCATGGGTTTGCACGAATGGGCGATGGTTTACAAGGCGTCAACGGTTCGGCACACCTGCGTTCCACTCCGTCTCGATCGTAGGCAAATCGAGGCCGTGGTTGAATCGCAGTCACTGCGATGCACCCACTATGATGCGTTTCGGTTTTTTACCCCCGCCGCTCGACCCCTCAACCGCTGGCATCTGTCACGCGAGACATCCTTCCTGTTCGACCAGCCCGGCTGCATCCATGCCAACATGGATTTATATCGCTTTGCCTATAAGATTGCGCCGTTTTGTCCTTCCGAGGTGCTGGCCGATGCCTGGGAACTGGCTTGTCAAGCACGGATTATCGACATGCGGGCCAGCCCATATGATCTACGCTCATTCGGCTTGGAGCCAATCCCCATCGAAACAGCCGCTGGACGTGCGGAATACGTTGAAGCACAACGTCACTTGTCCGCCATGGCCCAACCCTTGCGGCTCCGACTACTCCACCTATACCGCCGGTTGTTGAACGAACGCTTAACTATGCACCCCGCCGCCGAGGCCATCACCGCAACACGCAGCCCGTCCCCTCGTAACCCTTGCCATGTGCCTTAACGTTCTCCTCTCACAATTAAGCGTTGTCTGTCGAATGCCCGTCTAGGTTTAAAGCCGAAGGGATGATCACAAGACTCCACTACCACACACAAAAAGACACTTAAATAAGACCGCAGTTTAAGTTGCGTAAAGCCATGGCTGGACCTCCCCCAAGAGGAGGTCCTGGAGTTAAATTTTTATCCCGTACCCTACTCTTGAGGTCACAACTGTCGAAATTGAGATGCCCCGTCCGTAGAGCGGTTTTTGTTACTACTGACATTCCCTGGTTCAAGTTTTTGTTCATAATGGCAACAAGTACAACAAAGCGAAATAAGTCAAACAGAAGTCGGAATCTGCCAACTAGGCTGTCGACTGTGTCGTTGACTAAGACATTCCCTGAAGCCTGGGGACATCTCCCGGCTCTCTCGTGGGGACTGCTATCCTCTAAAGGAGAGTGCAATCATGAGCGAGACACGTAATGTTACAACTTTCGCTGAACCTGCTGATTCACCAATAACAACGCTTCAACACAGTGCCAGTTTATCTGCTCTGGCTAAAGCCCTGGCCCGTGCGCAGGCTGAGATGAAAAATCCGCCTAAAGACCGGATCAATCCCCATTATCGTTCCAAGTATGCGGATCTGGCGACGGTGCGGGACTGGATTCTACCCGTTTTGAACCGGCACGGGTTGAGTGTGATCCAGCTGCCCTGTGAGCGTGACGGCCGACCCGCCCTATTCACCTTGCTGTTGCACGAATCGGGGGAATACGTTGGGGCGTGTGTTCCCTTACGACCCGTCAAAGATGATCCCCAGGGGATGGGCTCTGCTTTGACCTATGCTCGTCGGTATGCCCTCCAGGCCATTGCCGGAGTGGCCGGTGAAGACGACGACGATGGCAACACCGCCAGTGGCAACGTGCCCCGACGGCGTCGTCTCAACGATCGCCTCGAGGAGAGCCGTCGCAAAATGCTGGATTATTTCCGTCTGAACCATCAGATCAGCGTCGAACAAGTGTGCCGAGCGGCTGGAGTGCAGCACCCGGAAGAGATCGACGAACCCCACTTGCGGCGTCTCCGGGAAATTGCCCTGGCTCTGAAGGCCGGCCGACCCGCTAGCGACTTTTTCGCCTCGCTGGCGTCGTCGAGTAATGCCAGCCAAGGCCTTCCCGCTGCTGCGTGAATGGAGCTAATAGACTGCTGACGCATATTGGTTTGCTCGGCGTTATCCTTGTCTGTGTCGGATGGCAAGCAATACGGCTTGTACCGAGGACGGGCCTGCTCCGCCTTAGGGGGTGGAACCCTCGGGCCAACGTGCCGCGACGGCCTCGGCTGCTCCGAAAACCCGTAGAAGATTGCCGCCCAGAATCTTGTGAATCTGTTCGCGCGAATAGCCTCGCTCCAGCAATGCCTGAGTCAGATAGGGATAACAGGATACGTCGTGCATCTGATAGGGCAACTTGGACACGCCATCGAAATCCGAACCCAAGCCGACGTGGTCGATGCCGGCAACGCGTACGATGTGATCGATGTGATCAACTATCGTGTGGACATCACCCGCAGGATAGTCATTCTGTTTAGCCCATTGCTGGTAGGCTTCGCGGACCCGTTGCTCATCGTCGGGATATTTTCTCTGAAGTTCACGGAGCGTCTCGAACATGCGCCGAGTGGCACGAGCTCCCTCGGGAACAATAAAACCGGAGTAAAAGTTGACCATAACGATACCGCCATTGTCCCGCAGCAGTCGCAAGACGTCATCAGGCACGTTGCGAGGGTGATCGGCAACAGCCCGAGCCGAGGAATGGGAAAAAATGACCGGCGCCTTGCTGACCCGCAAGGCCGCCTTCATAGTAGCGTCCGACACGTGGGACAAATCAACTAGCATTCCCAGGCGGTTCATTTCGCGAATCACTTGTGCGCCGAAAGCGGACAACCCTTGAGCTTTCGGAACGTCGGAGCAGGAATCTGCCCAGTCGAGCGACTCCGTATGAGTCAAGGTCATGTACCGTACGCCTAGACGGTAATAACAACGGAGCAGTTCCAGGGAGTTATCGATGGCATGCCCACCCTCGATACCGATCAGACAGGCAATTTTGCCTTGTTGGTGGATGCGACGAATGTCTGCGGTGCTGTAGGCCATGGCGAAGACGTCCGGGTAGCGGCGGGCCAACTCGTGGATGACATCGATCTGCTCCAGCGTCGCCTTGACAGCCAGTCCCTTTCGAGCAAAGCTGACCGGGACGTAGGCACTCCAGAACTGGGCCCCGACGTTTCCCTGTTTAAGCCGCTGGATGTCCGTGTGAAACTGCTTCTGTGGGCGACGTAGATCGATGTGTCGGAACCCCGGTCCGTCCTTGGTGCGAAGCTCCCAGGGCAAGTCATTGTGACCATCAATGAGAAGTGCTTCACGGTGGATAGCCCGGGCCTGGTCGGTCAGGATAATCGCTCTTCGTTTGGGTGATGCTGGATCGGCTGGGTTGTCCATAGTCATCGCACCAGATTCTCCTGTGGTCTCTACAGTGGTGTGGCAACCACAAAAAACTGTCAGAGGACGCTGAGCAGTTGCCATTAGTGTTGCTGTTGTGATCAACGTCAGTAAAGCCAAGCAGTTGACAGAAGACCACGTATGATAAACGGTCATGGAAGGCCTCGACTAATACCCGGGGAGAGTGCTGATATGGGTCCACCGACAGGTAAACTAATTTATTTTTCCACTTTCAGGAGAATCGCTGGGGCGGCGTGCTCGGTACCCTTAGCCTCGTGGCGGGCCAATACGACAATTGGATGCTCCATCGGTCGCACCCATGGTTCGGCATAAAGCACAATCTCGCGGCTGGTTTCGCGTTCTGTAATCAGGATGCCATTGAGGCCGACGTTAAGTACACGGACACCATGGGGCAGGCCGCGAACGTCCAAAGGAACACGCCCCTGGAAACCCCCGAGACGTTCGATGTCGACGACAAAACGTGTTTCTTCGCCGGGCCGGATGGTCAGAGCCTGGACGCGGGGCCGGCAGACCAGGTCTGATGGCGGACGCAACGCATCCGCTGGTAGGAGCTCGCTGAATGCCTCGCGGATCACTTCGCGGCCGTTGATCTGCGCCCGGGCTATCAGTTTGAGCCGATATTGCGGCGGCAATTGTGCCTGCGGTTCGGCCGCCAGAGCAATCGTGGTCGTGAACTGACCTGCTTCAATGAACGAGGGTGCGGAAGTAAAACCTTTGGGCAGGTCAACCAATTGGATGGAGACAGGGCCGTCGAAGCCGTCACGGCGGCTCACCTGAACGTTGAGGGCAGCTGCGCCACCCTGCCACAAAACGGGACGTGCTGGTCGCAACTGTACACTGAAATCGGGCAGCGGCCGACGCACCCGCAACCGATAGGCATAATCCGGTCCACCTGCAGCACGGGCATCGCGCAATCGTACCTGATACGTACCCGTGGCGGGAGCCGTGAAAATCAGATAGGCATCCTTACCGTACTCCGGTCCGCCGTCGTCATTGCGGTAGTAAAGGGTGAACAACGGCAAGCCGTTGGGGGGAAAGGTGCGACCGGGCGGGTGGATTTCCACTTTATACAACGGCGTGCCTTGATGATGGACCGCCGGCGTTGTACCCAGAAATGCTAGCCGTCGTCCTTCAAACTGATAAAACTGGCAGTCATCATCCGGATTGCGGGGCAAGGCCAGCACACGCATCAACTCACCGTGGGCGTAAAGATAGTCGTCGATGGCCAGGTCATGCCAGCTTTCCAGGCGGATGCCGGGCGAGGTAGCTTCGTGATCACGGAAAGTGACATAGAAGACAGAAAGGGGTCGCAGTACGGCCCGCGGCACTGGTTGGCCCGTACTGTCCAGAATCTCCACAACGGGATCCAGCGGTGAGCCGGCCCGGCGGGCCAACACCTCAACTACCCAAGTATCCCCCTCGCGAGCGGTAAAGCGGAACGTGTGACTTGTTCCGGGATGTGTCAGTATGCCATCGGCCGCGTATCCGTGCTCTCCTAGGTGCAAGTGGGTCTCCTGTTGTGGATCGACCAAGCGGCCGTCCAGGGTATCAACCACAACTTGGGCCGCACCGAGGGGGCGTTCCATCATCGGGGGCAGCGGCACAGCCCATTTACTCCCCGGTGCCGCCTCCGCCGGAACGGTTACAGGCACAGTTAAACCACTGGTCGCTCCCAGATGCACGCCACGGAGCTGCACCGCTGTGGTCTTTCCTCGAGGCACCGCTAGCGGGAATACCCCCGTGATCACCGGTATGGGGCCTATGTGCAGCCGATAGGTAAAATCCTTGCTGCCCCGGAACTGCTGGTCTCGAATGGCCAGGGCATAGACCCCATCCCGGGGTAAGGTACAACCCAGGAATCGTTCCCCTTCCGCGAGGACTTTACCGTCGTTGTCGATCAATGTCAGCACTGGTGCCAACTTCGAGCCGATTTCCTCAACCATCACCTGAACGCCCACGGCGTCACCGCCTTTGGCCGTGAAACGATAATAATCCTCATCGCCGGGGCGATCGAGCACGCCCGAGATAGTAACCGGCAAGCGGATGGCCTCGCCTACTCGGGCGGCATCTCCTGTGCCGCGTTCTACTACAAGTGGGAAACGATCTACGAATACGGACCGGGTCACGGGTGATCCGACCAGGCCATGGAACTGGAGCTGAAGCGCTCCTAACGGCGTATCGGCCGGCACGGTCAGGTCCAAATGTAGGGGGTTATCCGGTCCCCGGGGCAGTTCCCATTGAACCTTCACGCTCGGTTGGCTGACGGTCACCTGCCGCAGGTGCTCCAGATGCCGGCCATGGACGGTCAGCCGGATAGTCTGTCCCCGTTGGACTGCCTCCGGTGTTATAGCCTCGATCTGCAGTGGTTGGGGTCGCAGTGGGAGCAACTGAGTTACAGGACGGCCTGCGTCGTCCACGATCAGGGCCCTGCCATCGAAGCGGCCGAGCAACAGTCGCGTCTGCTGGGGATGAAGGGCCAGATCCAGTACCGTTTCGGGTTGGGCCGGCAGCACCCGCCGTTCCGTCAAACGAGGCACTTCCCAGTTCTTGATGACGCCTTCTTCACCTAGACTGTACAGGGTGTTACCGTCTGAGCTGAATAGCACACGCCACACGGGCCGTTCGTGAGCAAAGACGGTGGTGATCAATTTGCCTTCTTTTTCATCGGCCAGCCACAAACGCAGGGTGCGATCGGCCCCGCCGGCGACCAGACGCTTGCCGTCTGGATGCCAGGCAACGGTGTAAACCCAATCGGTCATTTCGCTCAGGGTATATAACCGCTGGCCATCGGCGACGCGCCAGACTTTGACGGAGCGATCCGCCCCGCCTGAGGCCAGCAGGTACCCCTGCGGATGGAAAGTTATTGCGTAGACCGCATCGCTGTGATCTTTCAGCACATGCTGGGGCTGGATCACTTGTGGTGCTTTTATTGGTTCCACGTCGGCGGCTGCGGGAAGCTGCCACAGGCGGACGGCACGATCGTATCCAGCAGCGGCCAGCAACCGTCCCTGAGGCTGGAACGCCAAGGCATATAAGGCATCCGTAGAACCCGCCAGAACGTAGATTGGGCGGGGATGAAGTAGCTTTCCTTCCGCTGAACAGACAAACAGACTGATCACACCCTGACGGCCCGCCTCTCCGTGGGCCACCGCCAGCCAGCGACCAGCAGCATCAAACCGGATCACCGTGATCCGTCCCTGGAGGGATACACCTGGTTCCAGCCGGTTTCCTGCAGCGTCAAACAGCAGGAGGCGATCGTGCACCCCCACTGCTGCCACCTGCCCGGCGGGATGCCAGGCGACCGCCGTTATCGGAGCCGCTGGACGTTCCCTTGCCGCGACCATGTCTTTTGTGGTTGCGGCCCTAGCCCCATCCTGTTCACCTAGGCAGTAAGGACTAGTCAGACAGATCGACAACGAACATACCACAACCACCATGATTTGCTGAGGCATTCCCATGGGTGTTACCAGTGCTAGAGAGGCCCGTAAACATCGTTGAGTATGTTTGGCATCCGTCTTGATGCTTCGGACAGCAACTTCCGGATTCACGGTTAGCTTCACAGGTGATGCCGCCCTTTGGGCAAGGACCAAGGGGCGCCGCTGAGTTGCTGTATGAGGGTCAGGGTCGACCCTAATGATTGAAAAGGAACTCACGGCTGGTGAGCAGCGCCCAGGTGAGGTCTTCGAGGATTTCACGGCGTGCATCGGGCCCTGGGGGTAAGTTGGCCAAAAGGGCAAGGCATTGTTGGCGTTCGTGCTCGCGTGGTGGCCGCGTCAAGGCGTGCCAATAGAGCCGTTCGATTATTTCTGCGTCGCTTTTTCCCTGCCGGAGCCATCGAGCGATTACGTTGTTCGGGTCACGCAACTTGTCGTTGAGGGTCTGGCCGTTGTTGAGGTGCAACGCCTGGGTCACGCTAGCCTCGCTGCTGCGTTCACAGGAGCATACGGCCATGCGTTCAGGCCGACCAAATGCCTCCAGGAAGTAGGAGGCCACCAACGCGTCGGGGATTTGCACGGCCCGGGTGCCCAAAGGGTAGCTGCTGGTGGCCGACAACGCGTCACCCGCAGCCGACTTGACAAAGCGGAAGGGGGTCGGCACGCCGGTCACATCTGCGTAAGCATCCAGCAATACCTCCGCCGGTAACCGACGGGGGTAGTAACGCGAGTAGAAGCGATCATCGGCGGCATTGGCGGGCAGCGGCTGCGAGTCCCGCTGGTATGCCGCAGAATTGAGGATCAGACGCATGATGTGCTTCAGGTCGTAGTTATGCTTGACCAGTTCGGCTGCCAATGCATCCAGTAGTTCCGGATGGGTGGGCGGATTGGAGGCACGCAGGTCGTCATCCGGTTCAACAAGTCCGCGGCCCATGAAGTGACGCCAGAGACGGTTCACTATGGCCTTAGCAAAGTACGGGTTATCCGCAGCAGTCAGCCACTGGGCAAAGTAGTGCCGACGCGTAGAAGGGTAGTCGGCGGGTAAGGGTGGGCCATCCAGAGGGCGTGGACGCAAGGCAATCCCTCGCCGCGGGTGTAACGCCTCGCCCTCCGGCTGATCGTTGACCAGTACCTCTGCGGCTCGATCGCCACTTTTCAGAGCTACTTGAGCAAACAGATTAGCAAAGGCCCAGTAATCGTCTTGCGTCCACTTTTCCAGGGGATGATTATGGCACTTGGCACAGCCGATGGCAAAACCGAGGAATGTCACAGCGGTGGCCTCGGCCAGCTCACTGACGTCCTTGTGGAGCACGAAGTAGTTGCCGCCGCCGTTGTGGAGATTACTGCCGCTGGCCGTTAGCAGGTCCCGGACGAAACGGTCCCATGGTTCATTATCGGCAACGGCCCGTCGGATGCGGCGATAATAGGCCCACATAGCCGCTTCTGGCAACTTGCGTGTCGACACCAGAAACAAGTCGGACCATTTATGGGACCAGTAGTCGACGTATTCGGGGCGTTCCAGCAAGGTATCGACCAGCCGCTGACGCTTATCGGGACGTTGAGCTTGCGATGTCTGTAAAAAGTCCTGGGCCTCCTCGGGGGTGGGCAGGCGTCCGAGCAGGTCGAGGTACACCCGACGAAGAAAAGTCGCATCGCTGCAGGGAGGCGAAGGTGGCAAGCGGAGCAGTTCCAACGTCCGCTGGATGTGCACGTCGACCAGGTTGTATCGCGGTGCCTGCTGTAACCGGCGTTGGTCTTCCTCAGATAGGGGAGGAAAGGGAACCGTCACCGTTGCCACGGCTACTAGAGTATCGAAGCCAACAACGATGCCTGCCACCCCCGGTGCCTGGGAGGTAACCAGTCCGGTGTCGTCCACTCCGGCTGTCGGTTCGTGACTGGAGACGAAGCGGGCCCACGGCGTTACATCCACTACAGTGCCGTCCTGGTAATAAGCACGCACCAGCAGGCGTGCCTGTTGTTTGGGAGCTAGGAGCAACTGCTTGGGAAGAACCTCCAGACGTACTATTGGCGTCTCAGCCGGATCCGGCCCCGGAGCACCTGCAGCTATCCAGCGGAGCAACAACTGGTAGTGGTCATCACCGACGACCACACGCCGGCCGCCACCATGGGGCACTTGTCTGGTTGCTTTTTTCAATAACAGGCTGTCCTCAGGTCGCACTAGATCCAAGCGTCGACCTAACGCCTGACGGGTCAAAACGAAATAGTCGCTGTTTGGGTCGAAACCCCGCAGGGACAGTTTCAATCCCCCTTTACCTGCCAGGGCTCCATGACAGGCCCCCGAATTACAACCCAGGCGGGTCAGCGTCGGCAAAACATGCCGTTGAAAACTCCAGCGGGCCGGACGATCCATGCCCTGAACCACTACCCGCAGCACGGCCTGTTGCTGTCCTACAGTTGCCGTCAAGGTGGCTTCGCCGTTACCCAGAGCGACTAATCTTTTGCTGCCGTCCTCCCAGCGGACAACCTGATCCGAGGAGACGGTCCAGTGAGCTTCCGCGGTCCGATCCCGCAACACCCGTCCCTGCTCTTCTTCGACGACCACCACCTGGTGAGAGGGAAACTCGGGGGTTAACACCACTTGGGACGGGTAGACCTTCAACTCCGCTCCTTTAGCTGGGGATACGGTTCCACCCAGCAGCAACCCCATGGTTCCTGACACAATCACGATTGCTAAGGACGAAAGTCGCAGCCAACGAACGCTTCCAGCCAACATTTGTGTAACACCCTTCGTGTTGCTATGGACATCCGCGTTCGATTTCTGGCAGGCAGTCAGTAAGGGGAACGTTTCTAGGTCATCTGCCAGACCGATCTCCGTGCTGCGGCAGCCTAACGTCAGAAAAGTTCCTCGATCGGTTTGACGTTGTAATCGACGAGGGGAAGCGGACGATTCTGTGGCCCGGGGAGTTCCTGGTGGGGGTCCAGTCCCAGGCCCTTATAAACAGTGGCGGCGAATTCGGCCGGGGTAACCGGACGAGTTTTGGGGGCGTAGGCCAAGGCGTCCGACTCACCGATGACTTGTCCGCCACGCAACGGTCCACCGGCCACCAGGATGGACCAGACCCCGGGATGGTGGTCACGTCCCCCCGCCGGGTTGATCTTGGGCGTCCGACCAAACTCACCGACGGCCAGCACCATCGTTGTTTCCAGCAGGCCGCGATCGTGTAAGTCTTCCAGTAGCGCAGAGAAAGCCGTATCGAAATTGGGTGCTACTTCACGGGCCATCTGCTGAATGTCGGTAAACGGACGGGAACCGTGAATATCCCAAGTTACTTCGTCGAACACTGTCTCGAACATATTAACGGTTACGAAGCGTACACCTGCCTCAACGAGGCGTCGCGCTAACAGGCAGGACTGACCAAAACGAGTACGGCCGTAACGGTCACGCAATTTGACAGGTTCCTGGTTCAACGCAAAAGCCGCACGCGCCCGAGCACTACTCATCAGACGGAAGGCCTGGTGAAAACTTTCATCCAGTTGGCGGGCGGCCACGGAGCCTTCAAAGGCTGCGGTGGCGCCATCGACCATTTCCCGTAAGCGTTGTCGCCGATGAGCACGGACCTGGCCTAAGTAATCTGGCGGTAACAGATCGGGTACACGGAAGTGCGGATCATTCGGATCTGCGTTCAGGATGAACGGATCGTATGCCCGTCCCAGGTAGCCGGCTGTATGCCCATGAGGCAGATTGCCACCGGTCCGACCAATAGGCCGGGGCACGACCACGTGTGCCGGTAACTCACCGCGACCACCACGTAAGTAACCCAGCACGCATCCCATGTGCGGATGTTCAACCCCGCCCGTAAAGAGCCGGCCAGTTTGCATCATTTGGTGGCCGGTATCGTGAACGGCTGTGGCTGTGTGGTAAATCGAACGGATGATGGCAAACTTATCCGCGTGCCGAGCGGTTTTGGGAAATATCTCACTGATGAAAATACCGGGTACATTGGTGGCTATGGGCCGGAATGGCCCCCGGACCTCCTCGGGCGCGTTCGGCTTAGGATCGAAGGTGTCCAGTTGACTGGGACCGCCTACGAGAAACAACAAGATACAGTTAATGTCCTTTTTGTCCTTAGTCGACTGCTGGGAGAGCAGCTCGGCGGCCCGCAAGCGGTGGTAACCAGCAAGAGTTAATCCCAGGGGTGCCAAGGCCCCGACGTGCAGGAAATCCCGGCGGGTCCAACCGTCACAAAACCGCACGCCGCGTTCTGCATCGATCCGCAGCATTCCCCCGCCTCCTATAAATCGTGGCTATATCGTCTGTGAACAGCATCTGATTTAGATCAGCCAACCATTCCAAGCAGTGTCCAATCAATCTGCGAACCTGCGCTATGTAAGCAGGTTTGCCCAGTACGCGTCTGGGTGCTGACTATGGGATGGTTGATCTACCGCACTCTGATCACGATTTATTTTTTATCCCTCCCCATTCCTTATGCAACTGAGAATGTCTAAACGCCCTCACTTTAGGTGGTTGATTGCGTCTGAATACACGTGTACTTGACCTTTGCACAGGCCTTAGCTACCAAATTCTTTCTGGTCGTGTTAGTAGCATCATCATAATCGAGAATTTAGTACTCCATAGAAGAGCGGCTAATTGGTTACAAACACGCTGGGGCATTACTTGGTTGGACAGAGCTGCAATTAACGCCTATCGCATTCTAAGATCTTATTTCTGATTAATTTCTGATTTCTAATCAAAAGGGGGTTTGGCATACAGCACTCAAGTTTCATTGGGGGCAACGGTACGACCTAAAGCGACGTCGAATTCACTGAGCAACGGCACTAGCATAGCAGCAATCGCCAATCCGAAGGCACCTGCGAGTGCTAGAAATGGCATCAACGGCTCGGTCGATTCGGCCGTGCCAGGTTTTCCGATTAGTACGGTTACCACCCCATAGAACATCGCCAACGGGCAGGCCACACTGGCCAAGGTCAGAGCCGCTGAAGGGCGATCGGCACTGAACACATAGAGCAAACCGCCTATTCCGACCGCCAAAAAGGCAATAAAGCTCAACCATTGATTGGCAAAACTACCCCCATTGATGATGATCAAATAAATGGCAATGAGAGTGCCCACCGACAGGAAAAAAACAGTTCCCAAAGTTTGAACAATCGCAAGCCGGCTACTGGGAATGCGCAGAGCAACGTGCAATCCTAATACCACTACAAAGGCAAACAGGATGGTCAAAGCCCCGGCGATTGCCAGAAACGGACCCAGGTTCAGTTCCAGAATTTGTCTCCAATCCTGGCCTTGACTGGGTGGTGCGAAAGCCCCCACTGTGGCGTAGTACAAAGCCAGGATGAGGGGCGGGACAATGTATTCCTTGCAGTTGTATACGACGCCCAGAATCTTGCCGAAGACGAATTCGTTTGGGGAGATGTCCGTGACCAGAAGGATATCAAGAGTGCCACCATCGCGTTCGGAGGTAATGGAAGTGACCGCCTGTGCGGCCACAAGCAACAGGCTGAGGATAGTCAGGGGCACCAGACCATAAGCAGCGGCAAAGGGTGGCCGTCCGCCTGGCCGATACAGCTCGATATAGGCAAAGTACACAATCAAAAGTAGCACCACAGTGTAAGCGAGCTTGACTAGCAGGGGTCGACGCCCATAGGCCAGTGTGCAAACTTCACGCCATAAAATTGGATTGTGCCAAACTGGGCGGAGCGGCCCCGGAGCTGCGTGTGCCTTGGCTCGCTTTTCCAGCTCCGCCGACTCGTCCAACTCTTGCAAGTCCTCCGGTGCCTCCCGCTGGACAATCGGCTCACCGCTGGGATTCCACCGCCGCAACCCCCATATGCCCACTGCGTTCAGCAACACGGTCCAGCCAAGCATAACCAGGGCAAAGCCGTAAGTGGGGGGCAAACCAGACCAACCCGCCGCCGGAGGAGCCAATACCGTTTGCAGGGCAGCAAATGGATCCAGCCAGGCCTGCACTATCTGAACCGTAGTCCCCGATAGCCCCCACGTGGCGAGTACTCCCCATGCCTGCGTCAATCCCAAGTACAACGCCACAAACAGCACCGACAAGGCCAAAGCCTGGAAGGTGCGCTCGCGCCACAGGGCTACCAACGCACCTAATGAGCCAGCAGCCACAGCGGTTGCCACAAGAATCACCACCGTCTGCACCACCTGCTGCGGCGCAATGCCCCCCAACAGCAGCAGCAGGCCGAGCACGGGAGTGGCTATTGCCAGCAATATCAGAATGGGCAGCAATGCTCCTAGCATCTTGCCCAGGACGATCTCGTAATCCCGTAAGTCGGTTACCAACAGAAGGACGAAGGTGCGACGATCTTTTTCCTGAGCCACCGCCCCGGCTGCCGACAACGTGGCAAAAAATAAGGTGAGTAATAACAACACATAGGCAATGATCTGAAACAATAACAGGCCAAAAGCCGCGGTTTCCCCCAAAGTTGCTTCGCGGGTAAAACCAATACTGGCTTGCCAGGTTGTGATTCCCAATACCGTCAGCAGGCCAATTAAAGCAGCGCGGCTGGCATAATGGCCACTACGCCGCGGCACTGTGACTACTTCACGCTGAAAAATCGGTCCCAACACGCCTGTTGTCACCCCCTGCACTCTATCAGAGACGTCGTTTACCCAAATTCCGGTGACGTTCCCGATCCGCTTCGCCGAAGGAACCGACGCTCTGTTTGGCTCTTTCAGTTATGCCATCTACTGAAGATCCGCAGCAAGCCGGTAGCCACGCGCTTCATTCGTTGCTGTGCGAGAGAACCGCTTTTTGCTTACAATGTAGTCATATGAAAAAGGTTGTTGTCTTTCTGCTCCGCGGCTGCTCGACGGGATGGCTAGGGTGCTACGGTAACGAGTGGGTCGGTACGCCCCAGTGTGACCGGTTGGCCTATGAAGGGGTTGTCTGGGATCGTTTTTATGCGGATCTGGTCGATCCCTGGATCCAGCGGCAACGTCTAATCCCCTTACTCCAGGCTTGGCGTACTGCTGGTGTGTCCACCGTTTTGGTCCGGGCCCACTCAACAGCGTACGATTTCCCCCCCTTATTCTACGAGTCCTGGAGCACCTTGTTCGAGGCCCGTCCGCAGCAGGGGCATGCCCCCCTTCGCCCCTTTCTGGACCTCTGGCCCCGGATACTGGAACAACTCGCCCATGAAGAACGTGCACTGCTGTGGATTGACATAGGCTGCCTTCTTCCGCCATGGGATGTGCCACAAGACGTTTTCACCGCTTATTTGGACTTAGAGGAATCAGCAGCAGGCGATGTCCGCGACGAAGCCCAGCGAGCCGCTGCGGGCGGCGGCGAACAACCGGCCAAGCCTGCTCCGCAAGCAGGTGAAGTGGACTCTGATGACGACCAGACAATCCCGCCATGCACCGAGCCTCCCATCGGTGTTTTCGATACTCAGGACGATGCTGCCTGGCAGTGGCTCCAGGCCTCATTTGCCGCCGTCGTCACTACCCTTGATGCTGCCTTGGGCGAAGCTTGGGACTTACTCCGACAGTCCTCCTGGGGTCAGGAAGCCACTTGGATCCTCACGGCCGATTTGGGCTTTCCCCTTGGGGAACACGGCCGCATCGGCTGGGATCGCCCTTGGCTTCATGAGGAAGTCGTTCACCTGCCGTTGATTGTCCGCCTACCACAAGCTCAGCAAGGGGGCCGTCGCGTTCGGGCCTTATGTCAGGCCGCCGATTTGTGGACCACCCTGGCCGAGTGGTTCGCCACTCCAATCCTGTGGCACTTCCCTGGCAAGTCCCTGCTCCCTTTGCTGCAAACCGGTGCCGATCAGCTCCGCCAGGAAGTGGTCAGCTATTGGGAGATGCCTGATGCCGCAGAAGCGTCGTTGCGTACCCCCGACTGGGCCTTCCTGCTCCCCCTACGCATTCCCGAGGGCGAACAGCGACTCCCACAACTCTATGCCAAACCCGAAGACCGCTGGGAAGTAAACGATCTCCGTTCCCGCCACTTGGAACAAGCTGAAGCCTGCGAAGCCCGCCTGCACCAACTACTTCCGGAATTACTGACCCATGTGAAACAACTAAAAAATGACCATCCTGCCAATGATAATAAGGATTAAGTCATAGTATAGTCAAGCAATCGAACAGCTAATAAAAAGTCGAAAAATCGAATGGAGACTTTACTGTGTCTTTGGAATTATACCTTAGCCATCTGAATCTTCATATACCAAATCAAATAAGTAGATTTGGTGCGGTAGCAACTATCTGACAGTGGGCGGCGTGCAATTCCGATTTATCGATGCAATTTACTGAAGATTTATGACTAGTCTCTAGAGTTCGACAGAAATTGATTGCCAATTCCGCAGTTGGGACCATAGACTAAACACTTCGGAAGCAAAGTTGCTATTCTCACCTCCGCGGGGAGGGAATGGCTGTAATTTCAGGCAAGATTGTCGTGGTGATCCATCCCGCCGACAGAGGGGTAAAGCACAATATAGCAGTCTCATTCCTTACTGCCCGGCAATGGGTAATATGGCCTTGCCATTGGGAATAGCACTTGAGGAAAGGAGGTTCAGTCCGTGGACGAGTATGGCTGGCAGCGCGTGCGGGAAGGCAGACTTTTGTACACTGATGTGGTGGGGCGCGATGCCTGTGGCATTGGCGGTGTCGCTGCTAAAGACGGTAAACCCAGTCACGAGGTGTTACGCAAAGCGCTGACAGCTTTAGCCTGCATGGAGCACCGGGGGGGAGTATGTGGCGATACCGGTGACGGAGCCGGTTTAACAGCCGTTATTCCCCAGCACTTCTTCAAGGAAGAGGCCAAGCGTCTGCGTTTGGATGGCGCCCGCTACCTCAAGCCGGAAGACCGGCTAGCCATCGCCGTGGTCTTTATTCTGGAGAGCGATAGCGCGCGTCAGGAACGAATTCGCGAGTTGCTACGGTCGTGTGTACCGTCAGAATCTTTTAGTTTGCTAGGGGTACGCCCTGTACCCACCCAGGACGATTTGTTGTCGGTCCGGGCCCGAAAGACCCGCCCGGCGGCCATCGAACATTGGCTATTTCGGATCCATTTGGACAACGAACCTGAAGTCGAACGCCGTCTGTACCGGGCACGCCTGACGCTGCGGGCTCGCCTGTCTGAAGAAGGGCTGCAGGCTTACGTTCCTTCCTTCTCCTCCCGATTAATCTCCTACAAGGGATTACTCCGAAGTGCCCAGCTAGCCGAATATTACCCCGATCTGACCCAGCCGGGCTTCGAGACAGGTATTGCCATTTTTCATCGCCGCTACAGTACTAATACGTTCCCCAACTGGATTTTGGCCCAGCCGTTCCGGATGACTTGTCACAACGGTGAGATCAACACCATCCGGACTAATCGCAACGCGGTGGCCGCCTTTGCGCGCAGCCTGCAACCCCCGCTACCGGGCGGTGATCTGCTCACCCCTCAAATGAGCGACTCGGCCAGCCTGGATGAGTGGCTGGAGTTCCTGGTCCTGGAACAGCGATGGAGCCTTCTACGCGCCTTGCGTATCTCCATCCCCCCCGTTTGGGACACGGAAGCCGATGTCTGGGGCCAGGATGCGTTCGATCTGTTCACTTACTATCGACGGACCTTCGGTTCTCTGGCGGCCTGGGATGGTCCCGCGGGAATCATCGGCACGGATGGTCGGGTTCTAGTCGGTCTGGTCGATCGCATGGGTTTACGGCCGGTACGCTGGTGCTCGGACCGTCGCGGCTGGCTGTACATCGGCAGCGAATCAGGTGTATTCGGCTTGGATCCGACGACCATTGTCGCCAGTGGCCAGCTCCAACCCGGACAGATGATAGCCCTGGATACCACTAACGGCGAACGCTTGGACAGCCACCAGATCCTGGCCCGTGTCGTGGCTGAAGTCAAGGCCGAAGTCGGTGACCTCCATGAACTGAATCGCCGCCACATCATCATTCCCGAAGGATTCGATTACACTCGTCAAACCGAGGATCTGATCGAGGCAGCACTGGCCGACCGCAACTGGACGCTCGATCACTTGTTACAAGCAGCCGGATGGGACTTCGACCGTGCCGTGTTTGTCAAGGAAATGGCCAAACTCAAAAAGGAACCGCTCAGCTCGATGGGCCATGACCGTGTGCTGACCATTTTCAGTCAGCATCACCCCACTCTGTTCAAATACCTCCAGCAGACCTTTGCCGAGGTAACCAATCCGCCGATCGATCCTTACCGTGAAGGCGGCGCGATGTCACTGACCACATATCTTGGACGCGGTCCCCGTCTGGCCGGACAATGCCCCAATGGTGATGAACTACCCGTTCGTCAGATGGAGTTGTCGTCACCGGTCATTTCCGATGCCATCATTGAGGAGATCCGACAGAACGAAGTGCTGGGCTTCAAGCTGTTGGACGCTACCTTCCCCCTTTCCGGAGGGGCCGAAGCCTTACGAGCCAGTCTGATTGCCCTGCAAAGCAGTGCGGAAAAAGCGATCCACGACGGCTACCACGTCCTGTGCATTTCCGACAAAGAGGCCTGTAAACGAGGGATTTATCCCATTCCCTCGTTACTGGCCTTGGGTGCAGTGCACCAATATTTGTGCCGACAGGGCCTGCGGCACCGCTGTAGCCTGATTGTGCAAGCAGGCGACATCCAGGAAGGCCACGATGTCTGCTGTCTGGTGGCCTTCGGCGCCGATGCCGTTCATCCTTACCTGATGCTGCGTCTGGTCAAGGATGGCCTGGTCTTCAAAGACCCCGACTCCAAAAATGAGCTGCGTCTAGAGCCACGCGAAGCCCTGGAAAACCTGTTTGTGGCTCTGGAAGACACCATCAAAAAGGTGATCTCCAAGATGGGGATTACGACTATCGAAGGGTATCGCGGGGCGCAGTTGTTCGAAGCAGTCGGTTTTGGCCCGGAACTGATGGAATTTTTAGGCGACTTCCCCAGCCGGCTGGGAGGGATTGGTCTGGCGGAGCTCGTCGAGGATGCCCAATGGCGTGTGCAGCAGGCGGAGAAGATGACCGTACTGGGTCGCAACCGCGACTACCACGCATTCAACGCCAAAGTACGTATGGCTCTGCGTGAAGCGGTCAAGGAAGCCCATCCCGAACCGGATGCAGGTGGTGGAGAAATGGCCTACACGGCACCGCCGACCGAGCGTGATCCGGAGGTATTCCATCGAATTGAAAGTAAATATGCTAAATTCACTGAGCTGATTAACACACGCGTGCCGACAGTTCTGCGTGACCTGTTTACCCTGCGCAAGGCGGACCAGCCCCTGCCTGTGGAGCAAGTGCAACCGGCACTGGACATCATTCGCTGGCATTTCCGAGGAGCGGCCATGAGCCATGGAGCCCTCACAGGGGCTTCTCACATGACAATTGCCGCTGCCCTCAATGAACTGGGAACTTTCAGCAACAGCGGCGAAGGCGGGGAAGCCCGCTGGCGCAACGACATTCCGGAACGAGCCTGGGGACCGTTCTGGGAGAAAGTCCGGGCTCAACGCCAGGCCCATCCGGAAATCTACTGTCTGGACGGTGACATACGCAAAAGCCGGTTCCGCAGCCGCATTCGCCAGGTAGCCAGTGGCCGCTTCGGTGTCGACGCCGAATATCTGGTCAACGCCGAGGAAATCCAGATCAAAATGGCTCAGGGAGCCAAGCCGGGTGAAGGCGGCCAGCTCATGGGCAAAAAGGTTACCACGGAAATTGCCGAAATCCGTTTTGCCAAGCCGGGGACCGACCTGATCAGTCCGCCGCCGCATCATGATATCTACTCTATCGAGGATCTAGCACAGTTAATTTACGACCTGAAGGCGGTCAAACCGGGTGTTGTCGTGTCTGTCAAGCTGGTGGCGGTGGAAAACATCGGTACAATCGCCGTGGGAGTGGCCAAGGCCGGTGCAGATATCATCGAGATCGATGGCATCGACGGCGGTACCGGTGCGGCTATGGTTTCCAGTAAGGAGCATGCCGGTTTGCCCAGTGAAATGGGGCTAGCCGAAGCCCATCAGGCCCTGGTGGTCAACGGCCTGCGTCGCACCGTCCGTCTGCGGGTCGGTGGTGGCATCAAAAACGGCTACGACATCGTCAAATATGCCCTTTTCGGTGCCGACGAATTCAGCTTTGGCCAGGCCCTGATGGTCTCGGTGGGCTGTATTGTCTGCAAAAGCTGCCATATTCCCAACTGCCCCACTGGCATTACGGGTAGCCCGGAAATATTCAAAGGACACCCCGAACACACCAAGGCCTACCTTCTGGCAGTCGCCGAGGAGGTGCGTCGGATCCTGGCGGAGATGGGTTTCCGTCAATTGTCCGACATTACGGGCCGGTGCGAACTGCTGATTCCCCGCACGGATCTCAAGACCAAACACCCCCGTGCAGCTCTACTAGATTTGTCCCGCTTCCTGCAGCCCGACATGGCGTTGTGTCGCCTGGACCAGAAGTATCCGCAAGATCCGCCCCCCGCAAACGGGGTGAAAATGATCGACCTGGGTCTAAACCGCAAGATTCTGGACGCCGCTTACGACGCGATCGACACAGCCCAGAATGCAGACCTGGTGTTCCGTATACGCAATTCGGACCGAAGCGTCGGGGCAACGGTCGCTGGCTTGATCGCGCAACTGTACGGCCGCGAAGGGATGCCGAATCACCGCAAAATCCGGGTGCGTTTTGAAGGTGAGGCCGGACAAAGCTTCGGGGCTTGGTGCGTTAATGGCCTGGATTTGGAGCTACGAGGCTTTGCTCAGGACGGCGTCGCCAAGGGGATTTCCGGCGGCACGGTCGTCGTAACCTTGGATTACTCCGCGAGCGACTATGGCGGCGAAATCCAAAGTGTGGCCGGCAACAACGTCGGCTATGGCGCTACCGGCGGTACCATCTTCATTGGAGGACGAGCTGGCCACCGCCTGGGGATTCGCAATAGCGGGGCCACCATCGTCGCCGAAGCCGCCGGCAAGTACGCTTGCGAATACATGACCCGCGGCCGTGTCCTCATCTTGGGACCCGTCGAAAATGAAATCGGCTCGGGCATGACCGGCGGCGAACTATTCATCTATGACCCTAAAAACGAAGTGCCCGCCAAGCTGCACGGCAAAAGCGTGACCGTCATCGATTGCTCCCACGTCGACTACGAGTGGATGCATCCATTGTTGCACCAGTACTTTGCCCGTACCGGCAGCCGTCAGGCTGAATACATTCTGAAGAACTGGGCCGAGATCCGCCGTGGCCGACGCATCCGGAAGGTGTTGCCGCTGGCGGTGGCCCGTGCGATGGAGGATCTGAAAACCGCTGGCACAAATGCAGGATGAGCGAGCTCCTCGGCCACCCTTGATGCCTGCGGCACTATTCGCTTTTCCCGGTTATCATCTCAATTGATGGTCTAGCGGGGGGAGCGTAGTCGCCGGAGTTCTTCAGCGGGGCGGGGATCGTCTGGCCGCAACTGTGCTGCCGTCTGCAGGGCCTTTTCCGCCTCCATATGTTGACCTAGGCGTGCAAGGGCCTGTCCGAGGGCCAAATGCATGTCGAAGTTGTCCGGCTCGATGGCCAGCCCTTGACGGAAAGGCGTCACAGCGGTCTGTGGATCACCCAACTGCAAAAGCGCCAGCCCATAAAACAGATACGCCCGGGCATGATCCGGTTTCAGCTCAACCGCCCGTCGGGCAGCAGCTGCTGCTTTCTGGAACCACTCTCGTAACTGCGGATGATGCGGTTGGTGCGATTGGACAATCTCGGCATAGGCATACTGTACCAAGGCCAGCGTGTATTGGGCGCGAGCGTCTGCGGGATCGAGCACAACAGCCTCGTCCAACAGTTTCAAGGCTTCGGGATGCTGATGGAGCCGGGCCAGGTTCACGGCAGCTCCTACCAGGGCCTCGACCGTTTTTTCATCTCGGAGAGCACGCAAATAGAGTTGGGCGGCCTCGAAGAAGCGACCGTCCCGTTCGAGTAGTCCGGCCCGGCGTTGCAACCCCCGACGTCCTACCTGCACACTGACCAGGTAATCCAGATAGGGATCGGGCCAAGGGGGATCGGGGTCAGCCATCTGGGCGATTGATTCGTATTGGCGGGCCGCGGTCAGGTCACCGCGCTGGCGGGCCAAAGCAGCCAGCTGTGTATGGGCCTGCTTGCGACAACAGGGATGATCCCGTACTGCCCACAAATGCGTCCAGGCCTCGTCGATCTCTCCTTGATTCAAGGCAGCCACGGCCAGCCCGAAATGAGCCCGGGGTTCACCCGGAGGCGGTGAAACGTAACGGCGGAAATATTCAATTGCCTCGGCAATGGCCCCTTGTTCCAATAACGTCTCCGCCAGGGTCAGTTCGCAGACCATTTGATAGTGGGGCTGGTGTCTACTAGCGGCCGCTGCCTGCCGCAATAACGCCACAGCCTCGAGGGGCCGCCGCTTCAACGCGATGTGTGCGCGAGCGTAGGGCCAGCGTGGGTCTTGTGGATCCAACCGAGCGGCCACCGCAAAACACTCATCCGCTTGCTGGTCAAACAGATGGGCCAGAAGGATCGTTCCGTACTCTCCCCAAGCCGAAGCGGACCGCCTTTGCCGAAGCACTTTCTGATAGTGCTCCTGAATAACCTGACTAACCTCCGCCTCTTCGCTATCGACCAGGGGCGGCTCCGGCAGCCGGCTTGGCCACCAATACCAGGCGATCCCACCCAACGCAGCCAGGACCAGTAAACTCAGGGATGCCAGCAGTAACCTCATCTGCCAACGCCGTGGCTGGCTCAACTTTTCCCCTGCTCTTGGCTTAGCCCATGATGGGGGCGATAAGCTAATATCAGCAGGCCCTGATTCTGGCGTCGGCGGACACGACGAAGAGGACGCTGCATCATGCAAGCCCGCCGACGGTTCAGGGGACGAGGCGGGTAGAGGTGACGAAACTTCTGGCAAGCCGCGGGCTTTCATGGTTGTTGCCCCTTTTGCTCGGACGCAGGTGCTAGTGCCGAAATAACCGTCCCCTCGCCGCGACGCAGAGTAACCAGACGGTCAATAACGGAAACCGTAAAGCGCTCCACCTCTCCCGGACCATCTGGCCAGCGTACCTCCACGCTGTCTATGCGGCTGATCGACCCTAACCCGACGTGGGCCCACGGGCTGCTACTGCTCAAATAGCTTTCCGCCGGCTGGAGCGTGCGCACCCACTGGCGACCGCCGGCCTCAACGCGTATCTCCGCACCATAAGCATCGCGTTTTTTCTGAGGGTCGATGACCCGGAAGGCAACCCAATGACCTCGCTGGGGTGTTACGTTGCGGAAAATACGCGTCCGTCCACCGATGGCATTGACTACCAGATCTACCCCACCGTCTCCATCCAGGTCCGCCGCTACTAGTCCCCTGCCGACGTTCCAATAGCCACAAAAAGCCGGGTTAGCCTCGGAAATGTCACGGAACTTGCCCGTGCCGTCATTAGCGAACAACTGGTTCCGCTCGGCATAGGTTTCCCAGAATCCCAGATCGGTGTCGCGGGCGGGGCCCCCGCGAAAGACGCGGCCATTCACCTGGGCGATATCCACTGCTCCATCGTTGTCGAAATCGGCCATCAAGGTGCCAAAGCCGGTGCCTCGCCACCGGGTGTGCAACAAGCCGGCGGCCGCGGTCTGATCCCGGAATATGCCACGAGGCCCTTGCCGCCACAAAGTATGCGTCTCGCTCCCCAGGTGCGATACATAGATGTCAAAAAGACCGTCGTTATTGGTATCGCCAATCGCCACCCCCATACCGGCATAAGCCTTGCCCATGACGGTCAGAGCAATCCCCCGCGACGCCGCTTCATCCCGGAAGGTGCCATCTCGCTGATTAATCCACAACCGGTTGGGCGCTCCGTCGTTGGCCACAAAGATATCCGGCCAGCCGTCGCCGTCGAAGTCCGCGACGGTGACCCCTAGCCCCGGTCCCGGCAGTCGTCCTATTCCGGAGACCAGACTAACGTCCTCATAGCGAGGCAACCCTGCCGCTATCCCCCGGTGCCGGAACAGCTTGCTCGGCACGCCCGCAAATGCATTCGGACCGCAAAAATCCAGCTTCCCCTCCGGAGAGCGGCACTCCACCTTCGGATCGTAATCCAAATAATTGACCACGACAATGTCCAACCAGCCATCCCGATCGTAGTCCAGAAAGGCACAAGACGCCGCCCATAACGGATTGACCAGTCCGCTGGCAGTGGTGATGTCTTCAAATCGTCCTTGACCTCGATTAAGGAACAAGCGGATGCCGCCATAGAAGGTCAAGAGTACATCGGGTAGGCCATCGTTGTTAACGTCACCGACAGCCACCCCATGGCAATGCCCTGCTACGTCCAGGCCCGACCCCACAGTAATATCCTCAAACTTGCCTGGCTCCACCTGTCGGAACAACCGGTTGACCGAGCGTGACTGTGGTCCCCCAAACTGGAGCAAGTATACATCCAGCAGGCCGTCACCATCGCAATCGAATACAGCCAGGCCGGAACCCATGGATTGGGGCATAAAATAGGTTCCGACCGGCCCTGGATCGTGCACAAAATCGACTCCCCAGGCGGTGGCAACCTCAGCAAACCATGGTGGATCCCCGGCAGACGCCAACTCCTGAGCTTGCTCCGGGGATTCCGAACCGCGTTGACAAGAAGGTCCCAGCCCTAACACCAGGATCAACCCCGTTACCAGCAGCAACCACCCTCGGCGATTCGGCCATTTCATTCACTTGATACCCCTGGTGTGTCACATAGCTCGCCTGGCTCTACTCCCATCCTAGCCAACCACCGCTGCCGAAAAAATGCCCTTACTCCGGATGTACTTGCAACCTGGTGCATTCTTCCTTGGATCCCTCACTGATGGGTGCAAAAGAGAAAGGAAATGCAAAGCTAGTCAAATCGCTGTTATGATGCAAATAACGATCATTTCATCCGAAGGGGGGAATTGCCTTGACGTTCGTTTAAGCGAAGTCACAACAGGTGATCCGATTGACGCGAGACGATCCCTTTGACGGCAAGGTCAACACTGTTCCTCTACCTGGTGGGAGTAACGGCAGCCCACAGACCAGTACAAACTATTCCTTACGTTCTTTCGAGCCGTCCCAGACAATCTGACACCGGGGCAATGCCTTTTGCAAGGCGGCTACGCCGTCAGCCGTTATTTTGGTTCCTCGTAAGTTCAATGTTTGCAGTGTGGTCAGTTTGGCCAGGTGCGGGACGGCGGAATCATCAATATTAGCCGTGGCCACAGATAGATGCTTCAGTTTCTTGAAAGCGGGCAGGTGAATCAGAGCCGTGATGTCGATGCTGGAACAACCCAGTGATAATTCCTCCAGTTGGGGTTGCGTCCGGGTTAAGAAGAAGACGCCGGGAGCTCGGATCTCATTGGCGTCGAGAACCAGCCGCTGAAGAGTGGGCAGCGCCGGCAGGCGTCCTAGTTTAACGTCGTCGAGCCAGCAACCATGGATTTCCAGCTCCTTGAGCCCCTGTATTCCGTTGAGAAGTGCTAGATCAAACACCTTGACACCAGCCATCTGCAGCTTCTCGCAACGATCAAAGCGTTGGTCATTGAGCTGCCCTAGCAGTCCGAGTAGTTCTGTTGCATCTTGCATACCCTGCAGCTTAACGCGACGCAACTGAAACCGTGGCCAGATCAGGTGTTCCTCCTTGGTCACGGCCTGCGTGTGACCCAGTTCTGGAATGACAATCCAGCCCTCTCCTCCTGCTTTGAGAACCTGCAACGCCGCAGTATGATTGCGTTCTGACCACTTGATGTTCAGATGCGGATACTGGCTTTTCACTCGCTCGTAACCCTCACGGGAGATACGCGTGTTGTCCAGACCAAGATAATGCAGACCGCCCAGACTACAGATCCAGGGCAAACTAAGATCGGTTACCGCTGTGGAGGATACGTCCAGCCCTGTCAATCCTTGGCAATCCTTGAAATGAGCTAAACCGGCATCCGTTATCTGAGTTTTACTCACATCGAGCCACGCTAGCTTGCGACATTCCTTGAAGTGGACCAGCCCTGCATCGGTTATCTGATTCCGGGACACATCGAGATGTTCCAGTTCTCGGCATCCCTTGAAATAGGCCAGACCGGCGTCACTGATCCGGGTGCCGAATAATGCCAGACGTCTCAGATTGTTACATTCCTTGAAATGTGCTAGCCCCGCATCCGTGACTGCAGTTTGTGACAACTCGAGCAAGTATAAACTGAGCAAAATGAACCAGACCGGCATCACTGATTTTGGTACTCTGCAGAGAAAGATGGCCTAGGTGCTGACAATTCTTGAAATATGCCAGGCCAACATCTGTCACCGACGTATTACTGAAATCGATATATTCCAGCTCCTTGCAGTTTTGGAAATGAGCCAGCCCGGCATCCGTCACTTGGGTGCTAGCCACGCCAAGATGTTTGAGGGGACAGCCTTTGAAGTGTGCTAATCCCGCATCTGTAACCCCAGCGTTTACCGATACTTCAAGCATGATCAAGTTCTTGCATTTTTTGAAGTGAGCCAGCCCGGCATCCGTCGCCCCCGTTTCAAACATGTATAGATGCGTGAGATGTTGGCATTCGCTAAAAACAGCGAGCCCGTCACTTGACATTCTGTAGCAGTTCCGCAACCCAACCTGCGTGAGGCGGAAGTTCCCCGTTGGTAATTGCTTTGCGTCAGTTATGGTCTGAGGAATGCCTTCAACATGGACTACGCCGCCGACAGAAATAACATACAGAGCGGCTCGCCGGTCGGGACTTTGATCGTCCTCCGCCGTCTTTTTGTCCGAGGGCGGGGGTGCTGGCACGGACTTACGCGCATCGGCCAGCTCTTGCCAACTGACTCGGACCGTGGTCTTGCCACCACGATTAAGGACAAACTGCCGAGTAGTAAGCGGCCCGACACCATTTTTCTCATAAACCTCAATTTCTCCTTTACCAGCCGTGAGAGTAAACTCGCGTTGACTCGTGCGGTCTTGCACAATCACGCCATTTTGGACGATGCGTAATTCGATGGTGGGATCGTCTACCTCCACCAGCAACTCGCCCTGATTGGTTGCGATGCGGATCAACGCCCCACCGAGAAAATAAGCCAGTGGCGCAAAGACTAGCCCAATAGCAGCCGTGGCCCACCAGCGTGGCTGCCGTCGTGTGGGCTGAGCCAAAGGCGTGCGTTCATTCTGATCAGGCGATGGGAACATTGGCGTCTGGATCAATGGAGGGGTATTTGTATTGGGCAGCGTCTCTATCGAACCGTATAATTCGATGGCAGTAAGTACGGCAATGACTTCCCGGGCTGAGGCAGGACGCTTCGCAGGCTCCTTTTCTAGCAGTCGCAAGATCAGTGCGGACAGCTCCGAGGGCAAATCGGGATTCAGTGCTTGGGGCGGCACCGGCTGCTCCAGAGCAATGCGGGATAAAACGGCCAGAGTATTGGAACCAGTAAAGGGCTTACGGCCAGTGGTCAACTCGTAAAGAATGACACCCAGGCTCCACAGATCAGCCCTAGCGTCGACCTTCTCGCCGCAGGCCTGCTCGGGGGCCATGTAGGCAGGCGTACCCAGAATAGCGCCCGTTTCCGTCAGCGATTCCCCTTCCTCGTGAAGGCGGGCCAGACCGAAATCTAGCAACTTCACCCGTTCGCCATTATGGGGCTCAATCCAGATGTTGCCGGGTTTGACATCCCGATGTACCAGCCCGTGCTCGTGGGCTACGGCCAAGCCTTGGGCAATCTGCCGAGCGATCCGCACCGCCCGCTCCAAACCGATTCGGCCTTCTTGTTCCAACAAGGAGTAAAGGGTACATCCCTGCAGCAACTCCATGGCCAGGAAGGGAATGCCGTTTTCTTCCCCCACCTGATAGATTGTGATAATGTGTTCACTTTTGAGGCGGGCTGCCAAGCGGGCCTCACGCAAAAATCGCTCTTTAGCCTGACGCCGGGCTGCCAGATCCGGTCGCAGGACCTTCAAGGCCACCTGACGGTCCAAGTGTGTATCATGGGCTAGAAAGACGTATCCCATTCCGCCACGGCCTAAAATCGTGCGGATGTGATAATGAGCAATTCGTTCGAGTTTGTCCGGAAGTTGATACTGCTTGGTACCGTTGTCCAGGACCACCGGTTGACTTTCTTGTAACGGATCTGCCCCTGAGGTCGTCGACTGCTGATTGGGTAGCTGACGGAGTTCGGCGATCACCGCCACCAACTCCGGGGGTACAGACAACTCCTCTGTGTTTTCCAAGCGAACGTTCTGGGTTGACTGCGCAGCCAGAGCACGAATCAACTCGGCACAATCGTGGCATTGATCGAGATGTTTGACGAGAGCCTCCAGAATGTCTGACGGCAGTTGGCCATCAACAAGATTTTGCAATACAGCGGCATCCGGGCAGGGAGACAGGGTGGGCATCGGCATCTCCAGCAGAGGGGATAACTATGACACCAAGGCTTCGCGGAGTAGTACGCAATGGCCCATCAAAATCTAAAAGAAAAATGGCTATCACAGATCCAATCCGGCCAATTCCTCGCGTAACCGCGCCAGGACCCGACAGCGGGCCGCATACACAGCCCCGATGCTCATTCCCAACTGACGTGCCACAACTTCCGCCGCTTGGCCCTCTACCACTGTCAACCAGCACGCCTGCCAGACGTGGGGATCAAAATCCGTCTGCATCACCTTCAACGCACGAGCAACTAGCCATGCGCGATACTCTTGTTCCCAAACTGCAGCGGCTGGATCCGCTACGGGTAGTTCTTCTGTGTCGCGTAGGGGTAATGCGGCGGCACGTCGTTGCTTTGTTCGCCAAAGATTCAACGTCACCGCCTTCAGCCAAGCCCGAAAGCTCCTTTGCGGATCATACTTAAAATGGGGCAATTCCCGATAGACGGTTATGAACACGTCCTGAACCAGATCCGCGGCATCCGCCGATTGCAAACCGGCGCGGACGGCCCAACGATGTACCAACGGCGCGTACAACTCCACAAAACGTCCCCAGGCCGCGGCATCTCCCTGCCGGCACAACCGATCTAACAGGTTTACCGAAGTATCACTCACAAATGCCGATGCTAATTACGCTCCGATGATCTGTCAAGAACCCGTCTGCTCTTGTCCATCAGATGTTCAAGCTAAGAGACAGGTAATGCACTTTCTATTGAAGTTGATTGAGTACATAACCGCTGTTCAGGCTAGTGTACCCAATTGCCGCAGGGTTGCGACGTCTACATAAAGGATGCCGAGCCGCTGGGCCTCGGCTCGGGCCTGTTGCTGAAACAGCCCCGCCTGGGGCACGTCAATGCCAGCACTTGCGTCTTCAACCAGATAAACGTTAAACCCCTGCAGTCGTAGGTCACGCGCGGTGAAAAAACAGCAGATGTTCAAGGCCAATCCGCAAACAGCTACGGTGGTGATCCCTTGGGCCCGCAGCAATTCCGGAAACCCCGGGTGTTGTGCTGTTACAGCATAAGCGTCCCGATCAGGGTCGTACCCTTTACGCCAAATGGCATGGAAGCGATGCGTATGCAGACCAGGCAAAAATTCCGCCCCGGGTGTGCCCTGAACACAATGTGCAGGATAGAGGTTGTCCCGCTGTCCAAGAAATGAACAATGATCAGGCGGATGCCAGTCTTGGGTCGCATCGATCCGACCAAACGGTAAGGCCAGTAACGTGTTAACAGCCGGCACGATGGCTGCTCCACCTGGAATGGGGAGTTCTTGGGGCTGTAATTCGGTAAATCCCTGTTGCGCATCCACAACGATCAAGCCGGTTTGCGACCACCTCATAGAAATGGCCTCCCTTGGCCCTCGCTTGACAACAAGTCTTTCAGTGAACGACCTTCCCCGTTTTAGAGCACTTCTCGACGAACTCAAAATAAGGGTAATTACCTAATTTCGTGCCTGATATTGGCAATTGATCAGAAATGTCACGTAGTTAGTTGACATATAACCTTTGCTGGTGTTCCACCATTGTGGACTTTCATCGCCCTCGGCTGTGGACTGGTCATCACCTCCGGCTAAGGTATAGCGGGACGTCCTAAACGACCTAGCAGTTCCGTGGATGGCTGCGTGACGACAAATACTTACAACAACCTAGTGAAATTAAAAATTGGTCACACCGTGGAATCGATGCATCGGGTTTTCGCCCTTGCATCTCTGGACTACAAGACATCATCGTAACATCGGCTACGACGCATAACAGGAATTTGCTTGGTCGGATTGTGTCTCTGGATGATCTATAGTGCTACCGTCTATTCGCAACGATGCAGGCGGCCCGCTAATTACTAAGCAGGTATTGCTATCTTCAACAGATTGTTGCCTAGCGGGCTGTTATCCGGACACGGGTGAAGGGTATCGGATGCTCAAGGTTGCCAGCAACTTAGAGGAGGTTACCGAGGGAAAACCATAACGGCGAAAGGGGTGTTCATGCGTGCCGTATAACGACTCGGTGATATGATGGTAACAAGTCGACAGGCGGAGAGCCCCAGGCATGCCGGACCAGCCGCAACTGACCAAGGCGATCCAGGACTATCTCAAGACTATCCACCGTTTGGGCGGTGCCCAAAAGAGGGTGACACCTACAGCGATTGCTCAAGCTTTAAAGGTAAAAGGACCTTCGGTCACCGGTATGCTCAAACGATTGGCTGAAGGAGGCTGGATCGAGTATCAGCCTTCGCGAGGAGCCCAACTGACGCGTGCAGGTATCCGAGCAGCTCGGCGTGTAATTCGTCGCCACCGCTTGGTCGAGCTGTTTCTGACTCAGGTGCTTGGTCTGGACTGGAGCGAAGTAGACGCCGAGGCCGAAGCCCTGGAGCATGCCATTTCGCCCCGGCTGGAACGGGCCTTGGCCGACTACCTAGGAGAGCCCCTGGAAGACCCCCATGGCCATCCCATTCCGAGCAGCACAGGGTCGTTACGCCGACGGCGACTCAAGCCTCTGTCGGCCTTCCGTGTTGGCCAAACCATCATCATCCGTGAGGTCCAAGATGATAACCCTGCCCGCCTGCGTCATTGGCAGCAACTCGGGTTGGTCCCAGGGGCGGTCGTGCGATTGATTGGCTACCACGAACTGGAAGATGTATTCGAGCTGGAAGTCGGAGAACGTCGGTTGCGTCTAGGGCGGCTCCCCTTAGCTGGCTTGTTCGGTCAGAGCTATACACGCTCCCATACGTCCGCCCCCCCTTACTCTGCCCCACAGCCGCCTTCCTCCCCTGACAGTACTACGCCTTAAGCTGTGCACCCCTGAATTACTCCTCTCCGCTGCGGTTCCCCACCAGATTTTCTTCACTTCGTAGGTAATCTACGTAGCCAAGAGCGAAGCCGGCGTGAATGATAAAGCGAAATTATGTTTAATAATTATAACTCGATTTGGGTTGCTGCCTTTGTCCTGTAGTTTTGCTTCATGTAATGGTACAGTCGTTTTCGTGTTCTAAACCGAAATCTTGAATCTGGACAAAAAACTATCTTTATTCCGTTACAGCTCTCTTTGTGACGGCCAGAATTTGATGCATGCGCATTTGACAAGGGCAAGGTACACTCTAGGATTGTGTCAGAATCAGTGACCACGGCAAAAGTTCCTAAGGCATTATTTGGCAAGGAGTTCAGCCAGACCGCTCGGAAAGGAGAGTACGCGTGAACGCTCTGCTGATTTGCTCTGCCTCTTCGCTGATCATTGCAGGGCTGTATTACTTCTGGCGTGATATGTACGTACCACGACGCAAACGCCAATTGTTGCGTGAGCGTGTGGCCTACATGCTGTGGATTGCAGCCCATCGGATTCATTAGTTCCACGCTTGAGTTTCCAGATGGTGTGGGCTACTGTATCTAATCTACCCCTTGCCTTGTCGGAATTACATCCTGTCCATATCTCGTCGAGTCTAGCAACCGGTTTTTCTTGAAATAACCATTTGTCCAATAGGGGCCAGAAGCCTTCCTTCTGAAGGTCTGTACTTTAGTATCCCTGACTTAGGCGTTGTATGATGACTTAAAGACTAAACAACGTGAAAAAATGGTCATAATAGTACACTGGGCAGACTGTACTGCTCAATGATGCAGAAGCTTTAGTAACATAGTTAGTAAATAGACTGGGGCCTTGACGCTTTAACTAGGAAAATGCTAGCGAGGACCAATGTTACAATTCCGGATCATACCTTGTTTGGACGTGGACCGTGGCCGTGTCGTTAAAGGAATCCACTTCGTAGACCTGCGGGATGCTGGCGACCCAGTGGAAGTGGCCCGACGCTACGACGAGCAAGGGGCCGATGAATTGGTCTTCCTCGACATCTCCGCTAGCCATGAAGGCCGTGCCATTCTGCTTGACATGGTACGGCAAGTAGCTGACAGCATATTTATGCCCTTCACAGTAGGAGGAGGAATTCGCAGTCTGGACGACGTTACTCAGTTAATTCAGGCCGGGGCGGAAAAAGTAAGTTTGAATTCCGCCGCGGTCCGCACACCGGAACTTATCAGTGCCGTCGCCCGCAAGTTCGGCCGCTGTGCTACCGTGGTCAACATTGATCCGAAACGAGTCAACCGGGACGGCAAAATCATATGGGAAGTCCACATCAACGGCGGACGGGTGCCTACAGGTCTGGAGGCGCGAACATGGGCCCAACGGGTCGAACAGTTGGGTGCCGGTGAAATTATCCTTACCTCCATGGATGCCGATGGCACCCAGAATGGTTACGACCTGGAAATGCTCGAAGCGATCAGCCGAGCGGTTTCCATCCCGGTGGTCGCTAGTGGGGGGGCCGGCCACCCCGAACACCTTTATCAGGCCTACAAGGCCGGGGCCGATGCTGCGCTGGCAGCCAGCATCTTCCATTACCACCATTACACCATCGGGGAAACCAAAGCCTGGCTAGCGGCTCGCGGTGTCCCCGTACGTCAAGATTGCTATGGTCAATATCCATCTAATGCCTGAAGCCAGCCTGACAACGATGTAACCTATGGGGCTAAGGGGTATGGAGCATAAAGTGAGAGAAAAGAAGCGTTACGGAACTGAGAAAGCTAAACCTATGTAGCGATCCTGCAATCCAGTACAATCCTAAGTACAATCCTGCTAGATGCCAACGCAAATTAAATACTCCAGACTGTCTGTTCCATGACGAAGGACTGGTCGGTTACAATATTATCCAGTGCTCCTCAGGGCTTTTTGCGAACCGAAGGATCCCTCGGTTTGAAAAATATACAGCTAAGTAAGTTGTGAAGAGTATAAAGCAAGTAAGCTATTAAGAAGGTACAACAAGAAGCGAATAGCCATCTGGTCCTGAAGGAGCACTGTTGCAATTCGATCCATGAGAATTACGTCATACAGAAGAGAATGCTCCGGCTACCAGCCGGTGATGAGGCCAGAACGGCTTCATAATGTTTTATCCCTTGTGGTTTTGCGGTACCTGTAGTTTCCAAAGTGGTGAAAGGAAGAGAAGCAATGAGCACAGCCCCCGCAGCCAATACGTACAAGCCAATTACGATTAACTCTCCGGAGCCGGGTTTGAAAGTGGCCCCCGCTGTACCCGGCGAGCCACCGATCAACCAATTGTTTCGCACCGTGATGATGCACAAAGGCTCCGACCTGCATTTAAAGGCCGGCCTGCCCGGGATGATGCGGCTCCGCGGTGTCATCCAGAAAATGAATACCCCTATTCTGGAACAAGAAACGCTAGAAAAACTAATCACTCCCATCATGAAGGAGAAGGATAAGCGGGTCTTCGAAGAGACGGGCGGAGCCGACTTTGCTCACGTCATCGGCAAAGATGAAGCTCGCTTCCGCGTCAACCTAATGAAGGCACGGGGTAAATGGTCTCTGGTTGCCCGCTTAGTCAATCAGACAATTCCCTCCTTCGAGCAACTCGGCCTGCCACCGGTCATCGAGAAACTTTGCCACTTCGAAATGGGCATGATCCTGCTGGCAGGGGTAACCGGGTCAGGCAAGTCGACGACCATCGCCGCTATGCTCGATTACATGAATGCCCATGAACCGCTTCACATTCTGACCATCGAGGACCCCATCGAATTCGTTTTCACCGACAAAATGTCGGTAGTAAACCAACGAGAAGTTTACATCGATGTATGCGACTGGAAAACAGCGCTCAAGCACGCTGTTCGCGAAGACCCGGACGTAATTTTAGTGGGGGAAATGCGTGATTCGGAAACGTTTGAGGCCGCCGTGCACGCGGCCGAGACTGGCCACGTCGTCTTCGGAACTATCCATGCCTCCAACGCCTACAGCACCATTGACCGTATCCTGGGGTTGTTCCCACCAAATCAACACAGTGCTGTACGGCAATCGCTCGCTTTCAACCTGCGGGCTGTGATTGCTCAAAAACTGGTACCGGCCATCAAGCCTGGTGTCCAACGTGTTCCCACCAACGAAATCATGATCGTCAATCCAACCATTCGCGATTTGATCCTCAAAGGGCAGGACTCCAAACTCCTGGATGCGATCCGCGCCTTTTATAACGAGGGCATGATGGACTTTAACAAGAGCCTGGAGGAGCTAGTACTGCGGGGCGACATTGACAAGGCCACCGCCTTGGAATTTTCACCCAATCCCGATCAGTTACGCATGGCCCTCAAGGGGATCAAAGTGGCGGCCTCCGGCCTGGTGTGAAGCTCGCTTGTGGTATGATCATTTCCTGTCCAAGCAACTAGCGGGCAACCGGTCTACTCCGGAGTTGCCGCGAGGGAGAAACAGGCGATTTCCTGGTCGTTACGGACGAAAACGCATTTATTGGCAAAAGCCGGGTGGCTCCAGACCACCTTTCGGCCGGCCATACGATTGGTGGGTTCTAGCAAAACGGTGCGGCTGATCTCTTGATACCCTTCCGGAGTCAGGCGGGCCAGAATCAGCTCCCCTTGTTCGTTAAACAGGAAGCAGCGGTCGCCATTAGGGATCAGGAAGGCGTTGCTCCAACGCTCCGTTTCGGCGGGCTCATCCTCTTCCGCCACACGGGCTGGGGTATATCGGCCTCGCGTCGCCTTCATTGTCATCCAGACACGCTTACCGCTGGACCACTCCAGGCAGCGTAACTGGCCATAACTACACACTCCGTATACGTAAGCCCCCTGGATCAACGGTGTAGGCATGATTGAGCTGAGATCGGTGGTCTGGTTCGGCCGCTCTCCCTTGGCCTTGCTACGCCAGAGGATCTCTGCACGGTCGGCATCGACTCGTAGCAGCATAGAGCCGTTGTAAAACGAGGTGAGGAAAAGTTTGTCATTTTCGATCTGCCTGGGGGTTGGTGCGGTCAGGGCAGCGCGAATGTCCCAGTCGACGCGCCACAGGCGTTTTCCCGTCTCCGGCTCCAAGCCCAAAACGGCCCGGCTATGCCAGATAATCAGTTGTCGCCGGCCACCGAAGGTATAAATCATGGGCGGACAGTAGCCGAAGTCCCCCGGGCAGCTTTCGGCAGCCCATACTTGCTGGCCGGTCCGTTTATCGAAGGCGACGACTAAACGATTGTCGTCGCCACCCACCAGACAGATGAGCCGATCGCCGTCCACCAGTGGGTGGGCCGCAAAACCCCACACAGGGAGCGTCGCGTTGTAATCTTTCAGCAAGTCTTTCGACCACACCACGCGGCCACTGGCTGATTCCAGGCACAGTAGGTTCCCCATAGCTCCCAGGGTATATACCCGTTCGCCATCCACCGTGGGGGTGCAGCGGGGACCTGCCGCATAACTGATGCGGTATTCCACTGGGTAACTGTGTTTCCATAGTTCCTTGCCGGTGGCGGCATCCAGACACAGCACTCGTTCTTGTCCACGGACACGGGCCCCCTTGGCAAAGCCACTTTCCGGCAATTCATCCTGCGGGACCAGATCTAGCACATAAACCCGCCCCGCTGCCACTGCCGGACCGGCATAGCCGACGCCAACCGGCCGACGCCATCGGGCTTTCAAGCCTTCCGGCGGAAAGCGTTCAATAATTCCTGTTTCCCGCCAGATGCCATCCCGCTGGGGCCCGAGCCACTGTGGCCAATCGTCCGCCTGAACTGCCCACGCGATCAGCCATCCCATCACACCCGCTGCCAGAGTGCCACGATACATTCGGATAGCTCCTCTTTTCCCCATTGTGTCCAAGTGTATATAATCGTGTGACCCATCCGATGCCGACTTGGGTAACCACCGTTGACGCTGCTGCGGCAAGGCAAAGCAGAGTCGTTCCCTTAGATCGGCCTGAAGGGTCCGGTCGGAAGTTTCAGTTCCTGAGGTAGTCCGCTCCGACTTCCGGTTGAAGGCGAACATCGCTTGTCTTACAGTAACAACGGCATGCAGGCCATGGGGACGCAAGGGGCATAATTGGCATAACTTGGTAGAGAATAAAGGGGCGTGACCACGGACATGTACCGGCGATGGAGAGGCCAAGCGTCGCCTGACGGGGTGGATTTTTCCGGGTAGCAACAATACTTTCTGGTCAGCTAGTTTGAGACTAACGCATGTTTGAAGGTATTACACGGGGTCTAAGCGAGGCGTTACGGAAGCTACGCGGTCGAGGCCGGCTGACACCGGATAATATCCGCGAAGGCCTGCGGGAAGTCCGACGAGCCTTCCTGGAGGCCGATGTGAACTTCCATGTGGTCAACCAGTTCATTCAACGCGTTGAGGCCAAAGCCACAGGTCAGGAAGTACTGGCCCGCGTTGATCCAGCCGAGCAGATCATCAAGATTGTTTACGACGAGCTGGTGGCTCTGATGGGTCCGGTTGATCCCCGCATTCCGCAGCGGGCCGACCGGCCGGTCGTGCTGATGCTGTGTGGCTTGCAAGGATCGGGCAAGACCACCACGGCAGCCAAACTGGCTTTGACACTCAAGGAGCGAGGACGCAAGCCTATGCTGGTGGCCGCCGACTTGCAACGCCCCGGTGCCGTCGAACAATTACAAACCCTGGGAAGCCAGATCGAGGTACCTGTCTACAGTGAGCGGACCACCCCGGTCGATGTGTGTCGAAACGCGATCACTGCAGCCCGGCGGCAATTGTGCGACAGTGTCATTCTGGATACGGCTGGTCGCCTCCAGATCGACCAGCAACTGATGCAGGAATTGCAGCGGATCGATACCTTGGTCCAGCCGGATGAGATATATCTGGTGGTGGACGCAATGATCGGCCAGGAGGCCGCTAACGTTGCCAAAGCGTTCAACGACGCTTTGGAACTGAACGCCTGCATCCTGACCAAACTGGATGGTGACACCCGCGGTGGTGCGGCCCTGTCCATCAAAGCTGTCACAGGCGTACCGATCAAATTCATCGGCGTCGGCGAAAAGCTGGATAAGCTGGAAGAGTTTGTTCCGGAACGGATGGCCGGCCGCATTCTTGGCCAAGGCGACCTGATGGGAGTGGTCGAGAAAATCGCGGCCATTCAGAAACAGATCTCCGAAGAAGAGCTGAAAAAGCAACAGGAGGCCTTGGCCAAAGGTGACTTCACCCTGGACATGTTCCGCCAGCAGTTTTCCTTGTTGACCAAGGTGGGGATGAAAGATCTTATCTCCCGTATTCCGGGCATGGCCGAGATGATCCCGGAAGGTGAGGACCCCGAAATAGCCTTACGCCGTGTGCAGGGAATCATCGATTCCATGACCCGCCAAGAGCGAGCTCGGCCCGAAATCATCGATCAATCCCGGCGGCGACGTATCGCGCGTGGAGCAGGTGTGGATGTAGCCGAAGTCGGTCAGTTTCTTAAACAATTCGAGCAGATGCGGCAACTGATGCGCCAAATGTCACAAATGACCCTCTGGCAGCGGCTGAAAATGGTTGCGGGTCTGGGTCAGATGGGTGCCTTCCTGCCAGGTGGTCTGGACAAAATCCAAATCAAACCGGCTGATGCCTCCCGCCGCAAAAGTGCCCGGGAACGGGCAGAAGAACGCAAACGCCGCAACAAAAAGAAACGCCGCTAAGCCCTTGCTTTACTTGGCTTTTTGTCTGCAACCTGCGGCAAAGTCCCCTGCCCATTTCATTTACCTCCCTAGCCCCCAGGATCCGACTAGAGGGTGATACTCCAGGCAAATCCACGGACAGAGTTACGCCGTTTCACGTTGTTGAGCGGTTCTGGGACGTGTGCCTCTGGTAAGCAGTGGCAGATTGTGTTACAACGGCGTTATGGACGACTCCGCTAATAGGGCACTGCCGTCGGTGGATCCGCTACGTCTGATTTGTCCTCGCCGAGCCATTCAGGGTGTCTCCGCAGTGTTGTTACCGTACACGGACAGCGGGGAGATCGACTGGCCATCCTTTGCCGCTCACCTGCAGCGTACGGCCGAGGCGGGGCTGATTCCCGCGGTCAACATGGACACGGGCTATGGGCACTTGTTGACGGCAGACGAACGCCGGGCCGTCCTGAACGCAACGCGGTCCACACTGGGCAACGGAGCGTTTTTCGCGGGTGCCTGGGTGATCGATACCCCTGGAACCCCGTTCCAACGAGATGCGTATTGCCGGGCCCTCGAGGAGATCCTGCAAGCGGGCGGTACTCCAGTAGTCTTTCAGTCCTACGGTCTGACCGGTCTGCCAGACAATGAATTAATCGCCGCCTACGAGGAGTTCGGTCGATTCAGTGGTCGATTCGTAGCATTCGAACTGGGACCAGTCTTCGCTCCCTTCGGCAAGATTTATTCCCTGGAAGTATTCGAGGCATTATTGGCCATTCCCCAATGTGTGGGCGCAAAACACTCCTCTCTTAGCCGGGTATTGGAATGGCAACGTCTGGAGCTGCGGAATCGCCGGCGGCCCGATTTTCGCATCTACACCGGCAACGACTGGGGGATCGACATGGTCATGTACGGTAGCGATTATCTGTTGGGTCTAAGCACCTGCGCTCCCGACCTGTTTGCACGCCGGGACCGACTCTGGCAGCAGGGCGATCCCGCCTTCTACGAACTGAACGACCGATTGCAGTATCTCGGCTGGTTTGTGTTCCGTCCGCCGGTTCCCGCCTACAAGCACGCAGCTGCCATGTTCCTTAAAATTCGTGGCTGGCTACCCTGTGATGCTACCCATCCCCGTAGTCCGACACGTCCCGATTCCGACCGTGACATATTACGTGTCATCGCAGAACTCCTCGGCTGCTGATCCATCAGTCGTGGCTTGGTTGAATCATGGGATCGATATGGATTGAAACATTCCTCGGCGAGAGATCGTGCCTTCAGTGGCTGGCAGCCAGACGCAGTCCGATGGGAAGGGTGTCGCCGAAAAGCTGTGCAGACTCTTCCCGGCTGTCCCAGGTAGCGGTTTCGACCATGCGAATCCATTCGGTCGGGGCCTGATGCCGCTGCAAGGTTTCCAGGACGCGTCTACGCAGGGAATCGTCGATGTCCAGGGCCCGGATGCCTCGCCGGCGGGTCAGATGTGTCAGGCAGAAGAGCCACTGGCGGCGATGATGCTCGTCGGGAGGCTGGTAACCCAGCAGCATCTCCAGCCAGGTTGCTACCTGCTCAGGGTGGACGACCGTGTTGAGTGGTCCGTACAGGGGCAAACGTGTTCCTAAGCGGGCCAGCGACCAAAACACATACGATGGGAGTGGCGATTTTTTCAGTTCACGCAACAGATTTTCGGCCAGTTGCTCCTTGGTACGGGTATCGAGCCGTTCCAGGGCAGCGGCTGCCCGCCACATCTCGGCATACTCATTGGCCGGTGGTCGCGAAAATGCCTTACCTTTGGCTGGAAGTAACACTGGACGCAACCGGGAGAAAAGCTGTTGCTGCAAAGCGGTGTTCAGACCTCCGGCCACACGCCGCCACATAATCCAGTAGTCGGCCCCCCCTTCGCCGGCTACGGTTTTGCCCCCCGGCGTATTGCCGGTGATGCTGGCCGCGGCCATGATCAGTTTCCAGAGCGATTCGACACGGTAGCGATCCAGCGGATCCCCGAAACCGGGGCGCAAGACAAAACCGGCCAGATTGTACCAGCGGCTAAGGTGCGTGGGTGATTTGCTGCGTCCGGCGGCACAAGCCTCCAGCGTGTCCCATAACCGGCGGCACACGGCGGTAGGCCACTCGGCACGAGGGGTTTCTAATATCTCCTCCAGACGGCGGGTCAGATCGGCTGCGCAAGGGGACGGCCGTGAAACGTTATTTGCCTCAATAGTTTCGCCTATGGTCGTCGCTTGCGGAAGTACCGACTGGTGGGGCCCAAAGACAGCAACAAGCAGCGCTTGTGCGGCCTGGATCTTTTCTTCCGGAAAGACGTCGACCAGGCGATGAGACGGTGCCTGCTCGTCACTTTCCCGAGCGGGTGGCTGGAGCACTTCCCGCAGGTTGAACTCCAGACGCCAGCGGTTTCCCTCCCGTGACTGGCAGAACAGTTCGAGAGTGCCGATTTCGGTGCAACGGGCCGCTAGGGTGACGGGAACACGCTTCATCCCCGCCCGTTTACCCCCACGAAGGACCGTGTGTAACGGCGGCAAAGGCAGCAACGCTTGAGCGGGCAGACGAAGCAATTGACCCGGCTGATCGTCCCCACGCATCGTGGAACTGTACAGCGGAAACAACACGGGCTGCCCCAACGTCAACTCGAGCACAGGCTCAGATATGTGAATCTCCGTACCTTCCTCCATATGTCGCGGTACTACGCATAGCACGGAGATCCGATCCGATGACGCGGGAGAAACCCGTGTCGCGTCGGGCTCCGGTGTAGCAGCCGAAGGTACTGAGTCTGATAGTGACGGTGTTAGTTCCGCCGGAACTGAGAGGTTATCTGCAGCAATTTGGATGTAATAGGAGCGGGGAATGCCCCCTCCAATCCGGCGGCCGCCGGTCGCTTTCAGGTAAGCGTAGTAAGCCGCCCCCCAAGCCACGGCCAGGTCCAACGATGGACTGGTCAGCACCAGTGGCTCCCAAGCTCGTTGCGGTGTTGCAAACCATTGATGCATCACCTCTAGCAGGCGCTGGCGGAGCACGGCCGACTGAAATACGCCCCCATTGAACAGGACGGCGTCAATGCGGCCGTCCGGTGGGAGATGGCGTCGCAAAAAGGCAGCCAGGTGACGCGTGATGGCCGCATCGCGGACGTAGGGCAAGCCCATTTCTTGCAAGCCGAGGCGATCTTCGCTGTCCGTTGGGTTGGCCTGATAAGGGACAGACGGGAAAAATCCGTCAAAAAGGAACTGTCGGACAGTGTCGACATGCAAGGGGAGAGACAAACTGCCACCGACGACGGTCCGGCCGCGTCCCATGACCGTCACGGCAAACTGTGAGGGGGGCTGATCGGCCAGCAGGGCTTCCTTGGCCGCGCGACACGCCTGCACTAGGGCGCCGAAGCGGACAGCATCGAGTCGTCCACCGGGCAACTGGCTTTCCCACTGTTTTTCCACCCAGCGGGCCAGGGCTAGGTCCATGTTGTCCCCCCCCAGCAGCAGGTGGTCGCCTACGGCGTCGCGGATGAACGCTGCTTCCCCCTGACTTTCCTGCACATGAATCAGGGTAAAGTCGGTCGTTCCGCCGCCTACGTCCACAACCAGGCACCGCATACCCGGTTTGAGCCGGGCCGCTTCCTGGGGGGCGTGCGTTCCCAGCCAGGCGTAGAAAGCTGCCTGGGGCTCTTCCAGCAGGGTGACTTTCTGCAGGCCTGCCAGCCGTGCTGCTTCAGCTGTCAAGTTCCGGGCCACATCGTCGAACGAAGCGGGGACGGTAACCACTACTTCCTGTTCTTCCAGGCGTTCCTCCGGAGTCCGACCAGGTGTAGTGTTCCAGGCTTGCACCAGATGCTGCAGGTAACGGGCGGAGGCCTCGAGCGGAGACAAGCGGGGCACGTCTGCTGCTGCCCCCCAAGGCAACAACGGGGCCGTACGATCTACCCCTCCATGGCACAACCATGACTTGGCGCTGCTGACCAGTCGGCCCGGTACCTTGGCCCCATGATCCCGCGCGAATACCCCTACGACCATCGATGCTGATTTGGACCAGGGTACATCCAACGACCCAGCGGGAAATTCATTGGCTGCAGGTAAGTACAAAAACGACGGCAACAACGGCCTTGTAGCTACCTCCCCCGGCGCCACCACCTGCGGAATCAAAAACGTCTGCAATCGGGGACCGCTCGGCGAACGCTCACGACTGTCAATGAACGCCATAGCACTGTTGGTAGTGCCGAGATCGATCCCCACCCAATACCGTGCCATAGTCGTGTACCATCCCCTCTGCGTCGTTACACCGGGCGTTTACGCGTCTGCCAGTCCATACTTCCCAGACCGCGGACGCTCTGGATTTACTACAACATTGGATAGTATGGAACTCGACAAAGATCCGAGCAGCAAAAAGACCGCCCCGATTACCCCCAGCGTGGGGTTCGACTCACCCTGTGCGGTTCTGGGCTGGGACATCGGCGGTGCTCACCTGAAGGTGGTGCTATTGGATCCAACTGGACACCCCGTCCAGGCGCTTTGTTACCCGTTTGCCCTCTGGAAACAACCGGACAAGTTGGCGGCTTGTCTCGCTGCGTTGGCTTGCCGTTTTCCCCCGGCGGCCATCTGGGCCGTTACCATGACGGGGGAATTGTGCGATTGCTTTCCAACCAAGCGGGCGGGCGTGGCCGCTATTCTGGATGCAGTTTTACAAGCAGCCGGGTCCGCCGCTGTATGGGTTTGGAGCACCACCGGACGGTTTGTGACACCGGAGATGGCTTGCCAGGATCCCCTGAGGGTAGCGGCAGCCAATTGGCATGCTTTGGCTACTGCGGCCGCTTCTCGCTGGGCCCCGGAAGGCCCTGCCGTGCTGTGGGACACCGGCTCGACCACTACTGATCTGATCCCATTACTCAATGGACGCCCCTGCCCAACTGGTTGGACGGATTGGGAACGTCTCCGCACCGGCGAATTGATCTACCGGGGTATCCGCCGGACCCCCTTGTGCGTCCTGATGCCCCAGCAGACATGTGCCGAATGGTTTGCCACCACGCTGGACTTGTTTTTGATACTCGGTGACCTGCCTGCTGATACTCACGACACTGATACGGCCGATGGTCGGCCCGCTACTGTTCCTGATGCTTACGCACGTTTGGCTCGCCTGATCGGCGCTGATAGCGAAACTGTACATCCGGACTTTCTGCACCGTCTGGCTACCCAACTAACCCAACGGCTGGAACAGGAGCTAGCCGACGCCTTCTTGCAGGTCTGTCAGCAACCGGCCTTTGCTCAGCATCCTCAAACCATTCTGCTATCCGGAAGTGGGGAATTTTTGGCCCGGCGGGTCTGTCAACGCCTGATAGAACGCTTACCCGCTTGCCCCCGTCTAGTCTCGTTGGGTCAGTGTATGGGCCCTACGCTTTCCACAACGGCCCCCGCTTGGGCCGTGGCCACTCTGGCTGCCACCTCGCCGCTTGTGCCAAGTTGAGTCTATCTGGCGTGACTGGGGAGCTTACTTTGTTGCCGTTTGGTTACATGTCCAAATAGCTTACAAATAGTTTACATCTACACCTCATCCCCAACGCGACCGTCAAAGCTCATGGCGCGCAGGCTCGTGGAACGATAACAATCCTCCACTAGTCTAATTGGTTTAGTCGACTAGTTTGCTGACACCGAGCCCTGGGCAAAAGTTGATCAGGGCTGGTTATCAGATAGCCAAAAAGTAGTCCATGACTGGTGGAAGACCAAAGTGTAAAATGGATCAACGGTCAGGAAACCAAGCGACCCGCTTGGGTATGGCCTGGAATTTGCAGCATGTCCATGGCATTCGATGGCGGCCAGTTTGTTGGAATAACGCGTGTAGCCACTATCCACAGGTGTGGAGACACCAGGAGTTAGGAGGAAAAGGAAAATGCCGATGCGCACAACAGGAAAAGTAACTTCGGTGCTGTCGCTAATACTTGGATTTGCCCTGGTAGGATCTCTGTTGCCGGGCGGGTTGCAAGGCCAGTCGACAAGCAATGACCCAGCCGCTGCGTGGCAGAACATGGTTGAAAAGGCCGTCGCTTTTTTGCGTAAAAGTCAAAACGAAAATGGCAGCTGGAGCCGGGAACCGATGAGCCGGGGTGTCACCGGCATCGTGGTCACCGGCCTGATCCGTACCGGTTATGGCCCGGACGACCCGACCACCGCCAAAGGTCTCAAATACATTGAATCGCTCGTTAACACCAAATCGGGGCATATAGCCGGCGATGATGCCAAGGCCACGCTGATTAATTACGTTACAAGCGTCAACGTTATGGCATTAGTGGCGGCCAAACGGGACGACAAATACCGGGCAATCATCGGCAATGCCGTCAAGTATCTCAAGTCGTACCAATGGGATGAGTCGCGAGGTGTTACGCCTGATCACACGTATTATGGTGGAGCGGGTTACGCAGGCGACAAGTCCCGGCCTGACCTATCCAACACGGCCTTTTTCCTGGAAGCGTTGAAGGAAGCCGGTGTCGACAAAAATGACCCCGCGTTCAAAAAAGCTTTAGTTTTTGTCAGTCGTTGCCAGAACTTCAAGAGTGAGTTCAATACCGCCGAGTGGGCCGCTAAATACAACGATGGTAGCTTTATCTACACAGGGGCCAACCAAGGGGAAAATCGCCGCAGTGACGACACTAAAGGTGATCTGGCCGGCTACGGGAGCATGACTTACGCCGGCATCAAAAGCATGATCTACTGCGGTGTGGGCAAAGATGACCCACGAATGAAAAAGGCGTTGGAATGGGTTGCCAAGAACTACACTTTGGATGCCAATCCTGGCATGCCCGCGGCCAACAGTCAACGGGGCTTGTATTACTACTACCATACATTCGCCAAATGCATGGATGTCTTGGGTGAAGACACCTTTACAGACGCCCAAGGTGTCAAACATGACTGGCGTGCCGACCTGATAGCTGCTTTAGCCAAGCGGCAACGCGCTGACGGAAGTTGGGTCAACGACAACGACCGTTGGATGGAAGGAGACCCCAACCTGGTCACCGGGTATGCTCTGATGGCTCTGTCGTATTGTAAGCCGAAGAAGTAACTTTATCGCCCTGCTCGAAGGTTGCCTTGACTGATCGGTAGGGCACGCCGACGCAACCACAAGTCAGCTGGGCCTACTCACCTCAGCATGTAGTTGAGCAGACCAACCAGCCTCCAACGCAGAAAATCCTTCGACAGCGTTCAAAACACTTCATTGCGTCCCCCTTGGTAGCGTAGGCGACAAAACCAGCCCCGCCCCCATTGCAAGAGGGGACGGTTTCCTGTTTGATAACTGTATGACGCGATACGGGTACTATCGCCTGACAGCGGGCTTGATCCTGTCAGTTTGTGGACTGGTACTAGCCAAGGCAAAAGCCCATCCACTGGCAGACGTCCGATTTGATCGGACCATTGCCGTGCGGTTGTCACGTGCTGGGGTGGAGGTTGTATATACTTTGGACGTTAGCCTGCTGGGTATGCACCTGGATGCAGCTTCACGACTCACCCCAGTCGAGGTAGCCCGTATGGAGCGAACGCTCCGCGGTTATGCTACGGCTTACGCCCGCAAGGCTGCTACGGAGGTAACCACTCAATTACAACTATCCATAGACTCCCAGCTAGTACCATGGCAATTGCGGCATTGGGAGGTGACACTGACGGACCACCCCAGTTGCCGCTACTGGCTCTATGCTGCTTGGCCCGCAGGGGGTCGCGAACGTGTGGTTCAGATTGTGGACCGAACCTTCGGTGACTACCCAGGGGTAGTTCAGTTGACCGTGGACACCCGTGAGGTATCGGCCGGTGTGGAAATCCTCGACGTGGAGGAACCACCGGCTCGATTACGGGTCCGACCGATCGAACAATTGACTGAGCCCGAGGCCATCCAGGCTCGTCGAGCACGGGTCGAAGTGCGTCTGCCCGCACCCTCGGACGTCACGGATACCTTAATACCTAAGCCCATACCCACTGAGAACAGCTCTCCATCAGAGTTCAATTCCCTTGCGAGTGAGGCCCCATCGGATGAATCACCAAAATCGCCATCTGACTGGTGGGCCGAATTGTACGACCGGGGGCTACTCGCCCTGTTCGACTCATCCTGGGGATGGGGTTTGCTTCTGTTGGTCGCCTTTGCCTTTGGAGCGGCCCATGCCTTCACACCAGGTCATGGTAAAACCCTGGTGGCCGCTTATCTGATCGGCGAGCGCGGCACCGTACGCCATGCCATCCTGCTAGCCCTGACGACCACCTTCGCTCATACCGGCTCCGTGCTGATTGTATCCATCACCTTGTGGCTGATTTATGGCACGCACATCCCTGTGGTGGCGCACGGCCTGCTGCAACTGCTTGCCGGTGTCCTGATCGTCGGCGTAGGCATTTGGTTACTGTCCCGACGGCTGGCCGGTCGAGCCGATCACTTCCATTTGTTCAGCGACCACCATCATCATGGTCATAACCATCCCCACTCCTTACATCACCATCATCCGCCGGAGCGTTCCATAAAGTTGCCAACGCACAATTTTGCATCCTCAAGTGCCGCCGCGTTTGGTCAAGCCTCTGTCGCTGAAAAGATGGGTGTTCACGAAGGATCGCTCACTCCCTCACGGGTAAGTGCCCCAGTCGAGCAAATAGACCCTGCAAAACCGGCTAACGACTCTTCAACTGTGGGCTGGTTGCGCCTGGTGTTGATGGGATTGGGCGGTGGGCTGGTTCCGTGCTGGGATGCTGTTCTCCTGCTGGTGGCCGCCTCGGCCGTTGGCAGACTGGATGCAGCTATCCCTCTATTGATCGCTTTCAGCACCGGTTTAGGAAGCGTGCTGGTAGCCTTAGGAATTGGAGTGGTTTATGCTTTCCGTGCAGGCCACCGTCAGTTTCAAGACGCCCCCTGGTTCCGTCAACTACCGATGTTCAGTGCCGCTGCGCTAGTGGGGCTAGGCTTGTGGTTGTGCCAGAATGCTCTGGCGTTACTCGGCGGACGTTCCGGTTAACCATTTGGTGGTTTCAACCCCCTGCGAGAGCAAAAGTCATCCATGCGTGTTGTCAAACTCGAGGTCTTCCATGTGCGCATCCCTCTGAAACGTCGAGTGACCCATGCCTCCCACACGCGGAAAGAAACGGACAATTTGGTGGTCCGCTGCGAACTGTCGGATGGCACGATCGGGTTTGGGGAAGGCGTTCCTCGCGAATACGTTACGGGCGAGGATATTACTAGCAGCCTGGAATTGCTGCGTCAGGCCGATCTAGAACGGCAACTCGATCGGGAAATTACTGACTTTGTCAGCGGTGTCCGCCTGGCCGAACAGCTACAGCTACGCCCACGAACGGAGGATGATCGAGGCATCCTCGGCAACGCTGCTCGTTGTGCCGTCGAACTTGCTATACTCGATGCCTGTGGGCGGGCTTTTGGTGAACCGCTGGGCCGCGTCACGGAAGTGATCAGTCCCCAACTGTACCAGTTCCAACCTTTCGTTCGGTACAGCGGCATTCTCGCCAACCCCCACGGTTGGAAACGGCGGCTCTACCCCCTGGTCTATCGACTAACCGGCTTTACCCATGTCAAGGCGAAAGTCGGTATTCCGGGGCAAGACGATGTGAACCGACTGCGGATCCTTCGCCGTTGGCTAGGACGGCAAATCGACCTACGCGTGGATGCCAATGAAGGCTGGTCGGCCGGCGAAGTGATTGAGCGGATCCGCGAACTGGAACCGTTCGGCATCTCCTGCGTGGAACAGCCGGTACCACATGAAGAGATTGCCTGCCTAGCGGAAGTACGACGCCAAGTGCATATCCCGATTATGCTAGACGAATCTCTGTGCAGTCTTAACGACGCCGAACGGGCCATTCGCCATCAGTGGTGTGATTTGTTTAATATCCGATTATCCAAATGTGGGGGGTTCATCCCCTCTTTGCGTCTAGCGGAGTTGGCTCGACACTATGGTCTGGGTTATCAGCTTGGATGTCAGGTAGGCGAAACCGCCATTTTGTCTGCGGCCGGTCGCCACTTCGCCACTAGTGTGTCCGGCTTGCGCTACCTGGAAGGAAGCTACGATCGACACCTTGTCGAGGAACCGCTGAGCCGCGAAGACCTGACTATTGGCTGGGGGGGACGTGCTCCTGCTCTAACCGGTTGTGGTTTAGGAATCACTATTGATCCCCAACGGCTGGCGGCGGTCACTCTTGAACATCACACTATTTTGGGCTAACAGACAACCACCAGCTGATGAACATAGTATATCTGAGCAAATTTTCACAAGATTTGTGTATAACTTATTGAGGACAGCAAAGCGATATGGCCTGAGTATGAGCGGACAAAGTGGGGGTAATCCCCTAAGCTCAGCTCTTAGCTTGGCTGAGGAAAGCCCCAGCACGGTTCGCACCTTTACGGCATCGGACGGCTACCGCTTTTACTATCGGTATTACCCTGCGGTGGGCCGGCCGCGGGCCCGGTTGCTTTGGCTTCATGGTATTCGCAGCCACAGCGGTTGGTACATCCGTTCAAGCCAGCGCTGGGCGGTCCTTGGGTATGAAACATGCTTTTTGGATCGCCGCGGGGCTGGGCTGAATACGGCTTGGCGGGGTGACGCTCCGAGCTTCCGCCGTCTGCTAGATGACGTAATCGAATTTGCCTTGTCTTGGCGGTACAGCCGTTCCTGGCTCCCATTAATCATTGGCGGAATATCGTGGGGGGGCAAACTTGCCCTGGCACTTCCTTATCGTAAACCCGGGATCGCCGATGCTCTCATTCTGCTTTGCCCGGGGCTGAAACCACAAGTTCAGACTTCGGTTAAATACCGAGCACGGGTTATGGCTGCCGCCGGGTTGCAACCGCAAAAACTATTCCCTATCCCCTTAAACGAACCAGAGTTATTCACCGCGAATCCAACGGCTCAGCAATTTATCGCTTCCGACCGCTATGGCCTGCATTGGGCCACGGCACGATTTTTGTTCCAGAGCTTCGCCCTGGACGTTTATCTGCAACGCGCACGCCAATACGCTCGGCTGCCGCTATACCTGACCTTAGCCGGTCAGGACCGCATCGTCGACAATGCCGCCACGCTTCAATTCTTGTCCGTGCTTACCCCCTGGCTGGCGGTCCGCGAGTACCCCGAAGCCCACCACACCCTGGAATTCGAGCCGGCCGATCATCCATGGTTCGACCATTTGGCCAACTGGCTGGAGGCAGTGGTCAACACTGGCACGGCCGTGAACGTTACCACTGACATCGCTGCGGTTACTACCACACAATTACCACCAGGACAAACACCAGAAACAGCGCTAGGGTGATGCCTAAGATCCACGCCGGTAGGGAGGACGGCTGCCGCCGCTCCAACTCCCGTTGCAATTCGTGCAGGTGCTGACGATGCCGCTTGCGAGCCACTTCATGCCGTTGCTTACGCATGCTACGGTTCACGACCGGCCTCCTCGTAGAACCTGACTCGCTACAAAGGGAACAATTCTCTCCTTCTCGCACCGCACGCTGTCCGGTGCCGCCGCTCCGAAAAAATCCATGGGTCTTTCGTCATTTTTTCACTATAACGCATCCTTGCGGCCATTGTCAAAGGCGCAGCACCCTAGCCAAATTCGCCGCTTGAGTCAAACCGCTACGTCTAGGCTATACCCCAGCCGAATTTGTGTTATCAAATTAGCAAACGGTCACTCTGCCCGTCGTGCAATCACGAGTAATCTCCGGAACGTTATTATGGCACACATGATGGAAAGGTTATCGACGCACCTAGCGCCAAAGGGTACCACAGTGTGTCAATCGAAATGTCATGTTGAATGACGCTCAACATGAACTATTGTTGCCAGAGGCATCAATGAGTCGCACCCCCCTACAAACCCGATGAACTTTCGCCACAATACGTGTCGTCGGGAGGCTACCCAACAAAGGGTATTTGGCTATTTGTCTCTCAGAGTGTAACCTAGGGCAGAAAGCGATCATCTTTTTCCAAAAGATTTGATCTGATTGGTATGATCGCCTTCAGGGTTAGTGCTCATGACATGTGATGAACTACTACGGATCTTGAACGAATATGTTGATGGCACCGTCGATTTATCGCAGGTGGAATGCCGGCAGTTTGCGGAGCACTTGGAGGGGTGTCATCCTTGTCAAATTGTTGTAGACACCATTCGTGGCACAATTCAACTGTATCGTGCCGGCGAGCCTTATCCTCTACCACCCGAATTCGCTGCTCGATTACAGCAAATTTTGCGGGCCCGTTGGAAAGCAAAGTTCCCTTCCACTCGAGTGTGAGGCGACCGAGCCGGTTTCGGCACATTCCTCACACCGGCACAACTCGCATTTTGCCCCTTTTCTCAGTTTCTCAGTGTGAACCGCACCCAGTTGTTTACTCATCCTGCAGCGAGTAGAGGGGGCGGTACTCCTGCTTTGCTTGGTGTACCATTTGGCTTCCTTTTTCCACGTATGATGTGCGTGGTGATTAATACAAAAAAATTCTGGATAGAACTTTCAGGGCCAACTCTGGTGTACAGACGATACATCACCAAAGCGGTTAATTATTTGCCCATCTTTTAACACTTTTTAACTTAACAATTGGGTCAGGTCATTAGCAGGAAAATGGAGTAAAAGGTGGGAAAAACTCCTGGCTTCCGTAAATTTGTGCCGAAAATGCAGTTATCCTGTTCCGCGACTGGATTGACCAGTTAGAACAGATGGTGCGGGTGAGTACAGCAGGCAACCGACTGTTGCAAACCATATCTGCAGCTCACATGGCATCCCCAAAGCCGGTGTAGGTAGAATTTGTTTGGTTGATCCGGGTATAGGCATAGGTTGTGATAACCCGACCTGTTGTGTGGTTTGGAGTATGCAGCAAGAAGCCAGCGCGCAGACCACACCGTCTTTAGACATTGCTGCCAGGGCTGATGAGCGATCCGTCGTACCCGGTCGATTGAAGCCCGGCTACTACGCTGACTCTGAGATACGGAGACATTGAACCAATGTTTCAGGCACACACTGGTGGGGGTTTTACCAATCCGGCAATGGCACAGCGAAGTCGAGACGACGCTTTCATCGGTGAATTACTAGCTGATTTGAATGAGGAGCAACAAAAGGCCGTCACTCACGGGGAAGGGCCGCTGCTGGTTCTGGCTGGCGCCGGTAGCGGCAAAACACGGGTGATCACCCGCCGGATTGCCTGGCTGCTGACTCAAGGTGTTCCGGCCGAGCAGTTGCTGGCAATTACCTTTACAAACAAGGCGGCCCAGGAAATGCGTCAACGGGTTGACCGTTTAGTCCCAGGACATCGGGTCTGGATCGGCACCTTCCATTCCTTCGGCGTACGCCTGTTGCGACAGTACGGCGAACGGCTCGGCCTGTCTTCCACTTTTACCATTTACGATGCGGACGACCGCCAGGCGTTCCTGAAGGCTACCCTGGACGCTGTCGGCTGGGACAATTGCCGGTTCCGGCCTGACCAGATCGGTGCTGCCATCAGCAAAGCGAAAAATCAGCTCCGTTCGCCGGAGGAATACGCCCGTTCAGCCACGGATTTTTTTTCCCAAGCGGTCGCCCAGGTTTATCCGTTGTATGACCGCCGCTTGCGTCAGATGCAAGCGGTTGATTTCGACGACCTGCTTTACCTGCCCGCGCTGCTACTGCGGGAGCACCCGGATGTACGGACCCTACTGGATAACCGCTACCGCTACATCCTCATCGACGAGTACCAAGATACGAATGTGGCACAATATGAGATCATCCGTCACTTGTCCCAGGATTACCGCAATTTATGTGTGGTCGGAGATCCCGATCAGAGTATCTACCGGTGGCGTGGCTCTGACATTCGTAACATTTTGGATTTCGAGCGGGACTTTCCGGATGCCCGGGTCATCCATCTGCCCCGTAACTACCGCAGCACGCGGGCGATCATTACGGCCGCCAATCATCTAATTGCTCACAACCGGCAGCGTAAAAAGAAGGAATTACGGACGGACAACGAGTGGGGGGAGCCGGTACGGGTCTGGACCTTCCGCGACGGGCTGGAAGAAGCCGATCAGGTGGTACGGCGAATCAAAGCCACGGTGGAAGCAGGCCGCTTTCGTTATCGCGATCATGCCATTTTTGTGCGGATCAATGCCCTCACCCGCGTTCTGGAAAGTGCTTTTGTGCGCCATGGTGTTCCCTTCCAGATCGTCAAGGGCTTTGCCTTCTATGAGCGGAAGGAAAACAAAGACGTGTTGGCGTATCTACGTCTGGTCCTTAATCCGGCCGACGATATTGCTTTTGAACGGATAGTCAACGTGCCGACCCGCGGTATCGGCGACGCTACGGTGGAGCGGCTTCGGGAATTTGCCGCCACTTTGGGTTGTTCCCTGTTGGCCGCTGCAGGACAAGTCGGGCAGTGCACAACCATCAAGGGAGCGGCAGCCCGGGCCCTCAGCAGCTTCTACCGTCTGCTGGCCGAACTACGCAGTTATCTTCATCTTCCCCCTCATGAGATCATCGACCTGGTCCTGCAACGTAGCGGCTACGAGGACATGCTTAAATCCTCTAACGATCCGGACGATCAGGAGCGGCTGGCCAACGTCCAGGAACTGGTCACTGCCGCCCGCCAATACCACGAGATGAACCCGCAAGGCGGTCTGGCCGGTTTCCTGGAGCAGGTAGCCTTGGCCTCCGAAGTCGATGGTTGGGATCACGAAGCCGACCGTGTATCCGTTATGACTTTACATGCCTCCAAGGGGCTGGAATTTCCCGTCGTCTATATGTTGGCCGTCGAGGAGGGATTGCTACCTCACGAGCGATCCCTCCATGATCCAGCCGAGTTGGAAGAAGAACGCCGCCTCTGCTTCGTCGGCATGACACGGGCCATGCGCGAGTTGCATCTGTGCCATGCTCAGTTGCGGGAGTACCGTGGGAAGATTCTGTACGCTATTCCCTCAGGCTTCTTAGACGAATTGCCCCGTGACCAGGTCGAATGGCACGATCTAAGCGGCGACCAATCCCGTACGCCAACAGCCAGTAGCGGTGAACACACTTCTACCATGGTAGGGGCCGCACCTGTTGAAACTAGCGACAAAAACCTGGCCAGAACCCATGGATCGTCATCAACACCCCCTCCCGGCCTGTCTGCAAGTGCTCCGGCCTCCACCCAGTCCAATTCTTCGGTTTCATCAAACGGCAGCGATGACTTGGCAGTTGGTGCTATCATTCAGCATCAACATTTTGGCATTGGCCAAGTTGTGGCTGTCAGTGGCTATGGCACCCTTAAACGGATGAAGGTCCGTTTTGCCTCGCATGGGGAAAAAACGTTATTGGTGGCCGAGGCCCCCTTCCGGATAATTACGCGTCGTCCACGCTGATCCCTGACCTGGTTTCACTCGGAGATCGCTCTGAACACAGCCTTCGGGCAAACCACTTAGTAGATACCCAACAGCGTCACTAGACTTTTTAAAACCCCTAGCGATAAACCAATTATTATTCGAGGGTATGCCCTCATTCCGTCCCAAGTCACCATTGCGACGCTGACAGTTGCGACGCTTCGCAGTGGGCAAGGGCTGCCACTATGCTGGTCGGGCAGCTATAACTTTCCCTCGGTGTGTTCTGCTATCTGCTTGCTCAAGATGATGAGCAAAGCCCGAGCCCAACTGCCTTAGACAGCAATCTGCGGCTTACAGGGGACTGTTCATGTTCATCTTAAGTGCGTTTGCCGACGAAATTTCCCCCGATCCGCGGGAACAGATCGCGGTATTGCAGAAATGCCGCATTCGATTCATTGAATTTCGGTCAGTGTATAACACCAATTGTCTGGCTCTGAACGACGCTCAGGTACGTGAATTCAAAAAAATGCTCGACGATGCGGGGATTGGTGTCTCGGCGATTGGTTCTCCGATCGGCAAGGTACCGATCGATGCGTCCTTCGAGGAGCATTTGCGGAGGTTCGAGCGAGCTCTGGAGCTGTGCTCACTATTGGGCACGCGTAACATTCGGATTTTCAGCTTTTATCCACCGGGAAACGACCCACAGTTTGATCCCACCCACTGGCCTCAACATCGCCAAGAGGTTGTACACCGCCTGACAGTCATCACGCAACGGGCCGCACAGGCGGGTGTCACCTTGTTCCACGAAAATGAACATCGCATCTACGGCGATTCGCCCCAACGGGTTGTCGATCTGTTGCGTACCGTGAACCACTCCGCCCTGCGGGCAGCCTACGATGCTGCCAACTATGCCTACTGCGGCTACGATCCCGTCGAGGCCTGGGAAATGACCAAGGAGTATACCGCTCACTTCCACATCAAAGACTGGAAAAAGGGAGGTCATGCGGCGGGACACGCTTACGGCCTGCTGGCCGGGTATGGCGATGGCAACATCGCCCATAGCATCCGTGACGCCGTCCAACGGAACTATCACGGCTTTGCCGTTCTGGAGCCCCATCTGCGGGGAGGTGGGCCGACCGGCGGCGTCACTGGCCCCGATCTATTCCCTTGCGCCGTCGAAGCCTTCCGCTCCATCTTGCGCGACTGCGGCGGTCAGGAAGGCTGAAACGCCCTCGGAGCATGTTGTTCTCCAGATAACCATTCAACCGCGGCCAAAATTCGTCTGCGCAGCTATGCGACCAGTACATGTACGCATCGTAGCAGCCGACACTGGGCAGCCATTAGCAGTCCGGTTGCGCATAGTCGAGGCGGACGGAACTGAGGCCGTCCCTTTGGGTTACTTCCGAGACTTCCCCACCCAGCGGCATGAGGATGTGGGGGGCCGGGTCCGCTTGGGCATGGAACGCTGGTATTACATCGATGGAAGTTGCGAGATCCCCTTGCCCGGTGGCCAGCCCTTACGCATAGTGGCCGTAGCGGGGCCCGATTACCAACCGTTTGATACCATCCAAACCCTCGGGGTTGGTCAGCTTACCCTACGCCTGACATTGCAGCGGCGTTGGGACCATCGGGCGGCCGGCTGGCTGGCTCTCGACTTGCGTTGCCATGATCTTACCCCGCATCTAGCTCTGCTAGAAGGACGAGCCGAGGGATTGGACGTTATCCAACTGCTGGCACGCCGTATCCCCTTTCTCAGTCAGGATGGTCAGATTTACGATATTGTCCCCCACCTGGCCGCCTTCAGCGGCCAGCAACCCCTGCTTAGTCGCGATCACACCCAGGTGTACGTGAACACCCTCAATGAACATCCAGTGCTGGGTCGGGTGGCATTGATCCATGCCCATCGCCCGGTTTTTCCGCTCACGGCGGGGGATGAGGCCGGCGACGATGTTACTGTGGGCGACTGGTGCGATCAATGTCATCGCAAAGGCGGCCTGACCGTGTGGGTCGATCCCTTTGAGCCAGGCCCGACGCAACTTCGTGGTGGTGAGGCTCTCGTGGCTGCCTTGCTTGGACAGATCGACGCTCTGGAGGTCCACAGCGGCCCTCGCACCACACCTCTGTTGCCATGGGTCTATCACTTGTGGAACGCGGGGGTGCTCGTGCCGCTGGTGGGAGCGTCCGGCAAGGAATCCAACCGCACCCTGCTGGGGCAAGTCCGAACGTATGCCTACGCCCCGGATGGCAACTGGGTGGGTGCCATCAAAGCCCGGCAATGTTGCCTCAGTGACGGTCCCTTGTTGCGTCTGCAACAAGAAGGGAGCGAGGTGGTCGCGACGCTCGAGCCGCCGGAAGAGCACACAGCAGTGGAACTGATTGCTGATGGTGAGGTGGTGGCCCGCGGTCAGGGACAGGCCCGGGCTTTCGTGCCCGAAGCTGGGTGGGTGGCAGCTCGCCTGGCTGGGCACCGCTTGGGACACACGCCACCGCTACAGCTTCGGCCGCATTTTCCCCGGCGTGCTCAGGCCGCCGCGTACCTCCGACCCCTGATCGAACGCTTGCAGCAGTGGGTAACGTCGGCCGCTCGCTTCACCCAGCCGCAACGCCGTCAAGCTTTGTTGGACCGCTGCACCGCCGCCCTGGCTACCCTGTCTCCAGGTTAGCATTGCATTCTTTTCACTACTCCAACCTCTGTGTCGAGGTGGTAATTAATGGTCGAGGGGGGTAATCCCAAGATCAGCGGTACTTGGTCCTTGCGAGTGTCCCACACCTTGACTGTTCTGTCTCGATCGCTTCCAATGTCAGCAAATACCGCCCTGCCTCGTGATGTCGCTGCTCTGCTAGCTTCTCATTGGCTGCAACACAGTCGGATCCCCCTTACAAGGCGTTTGCACCAGAGTAACTTAACGCCTTAGCTCCCACACCTTGGCTGTTTTGTCCCCACTGCCTGTCACGATCCGCCTGCCATCCGGA
>JANWVV010000059.1 GCA_025055795.1 Gemmataceae bacterium | reverse complement strand
TTCATAGCTTCGCCTTCCCTGCGGAACGCTTCCCTGACCGGGGCCAAAACACCTATTCAGGATGGAGCCGAGTTCCCACCTCGTCCATGACCTCCGGCGACACTATCATGCCGCACGAAAAACTCGACGGCTCGCTTTCGCTGATTGATTTGCACACAAAATGTCTGCCCCCTGCTCGTAATTCCCTACCACCTTGCAGTATCGATCTCACGGGCATTACCGGCACCATTGCTCGGAATCGAATTTACACAGGTACCCTGCCAAGATCCTCATTGTGCCCCTCATATTTTTTTGCCAACCTTGCTTGTTCAGATGTCGTGCGTCACTTCCCCCAATACCACAACATCAATACGGATAGCCCAAATCCCAGACGATATACCACGAATACCCCCAAGGAATGGCGCCGGACAAAATGCAGTAGGAACGCGATGGCGACGTAAGAGACCACTGTGGAAACCACCAATCCCACCGCAAGAGCGGACCACTCCTGGACGGACGCGAATAGACTCTGGGGCAAAGCCGGCACTGGCTGCCGCCACAAACGGTACTCGTCGTACAGTTCCTTCAAACCCGCCGCCACTATGATCGGCAGAGCCAGCACGAACGAGAAGCGGGCGGCCGCAGCACGGGATAACCCGACGAACAAAGCTCCGCTGATTGTAGTGCCGGAACGTGATCCCCCTGGCATCAAGGCACATGCTTGCCATAAGCCAATCCACAGGGCATCGGCCCAGCCCAGGTCTGCTTCTTGCCGTTCTGGGCGGCCTTGGCGCCGACGGTAACGGGACCAACCCTCAGCGGATGCTAATAGCACTGCAAAGATCAGTGAAACCACCCCCACAGCAGGTAGCGTGAAGAAGTGTGTTTTCAGCCAGTGCTGGCCCCAATAACCTACCATCGCTGCAGGGAGCGTTCCCCAGGCAATCAGTAGGGCCCAGCGACCATCCGGCGATAACCTTTTTGCCCCGCATCGCACCACTTCCCATGCACCGCATATCAAGCGAAGCAGGTCCCGACGGAAATAAGCCAGGACCGCGACCATCGAGCCCAACTGGATCACTACTGTAAAGGCATCTTCCGGATGCTGGTGTCCGAGCAGGTGACGGACCACCAGCAGGTGTGCAGTGCTACTAATAGGCAGGAATTCCGTTACACCTTGAATGAATCCCAGCAAAACCGCTTCCCATACCTGCATTGTGTTTGTCTCACTAAATCCGGTACCGAAGACCACAAAACTCTCTTAGAGAGGTTCCATAGATCAATCCCGCCAGCTTTTACCCGTTCCACTGCACAAGTCATTTCTGCAAGATCGATTTTTCGACAGTTTGGCATGATATCATGATGATGTCTACGGAACCTCCATGAAATGCTTGGCTAATAGGATGACCTCATCCTGTCATGCTGGAGCCTGATTACTATCACAATAGCAGCGATGTTCGGGTTTTACGATCAGAGCGGAGACAAGCCGACTGATCAAATTATTACAGACGATTGATCGGGAAACCTGACAGGTTGAGTTCCCTATGTGAGGAACTACAGCCCCCATCGCAGGGCGGCCTCGACTGGCCTAAACGTTACAGTAGGGAGATGGGACGCCAACATCTGGCACAGGAATTCGTTATGGATTATTGACAGCTGTATCCAAACGGCGTTACCGTGATTACAACTGCGACGAACCGGTCCGGCAACGAACAGTTGAGGCCTCTAATTCCCGCGGAGTGAAACAACCATGGCTAAAAATATCGGCGTGTGGGGAATCGACATCGGCCAATGTGCCCTCAAAGCGTTACGCTTGGAACTGATTGATGGTAAGCCTACAGCTACCGATTTTGACTACATCGAGCATGCCAAGATTTTGTCCCAACCCGACGCCGATCCCGATACATTGATCCGCGAGGCGTTAGAGAAATTTTTGTCTCGCAATGCCGAAAAAATCAGATTTGACGAAGTAGCCATCAGTATATCCGGCCAGTCGGGACTGGTTCGTTTCGTCAAGTTGCCTCCCGTTGAAGAGAAGAAGATCGGTGATATCGTCCGGTTTGAAGCCCGGCAGCAAATCCCCTTCCCATTAGATGAAGTCATTTGGGACTACCAGAAGATAGCAGGGGGTGAGGCGGTTGAAGGGTTCGCCACCGATACAGAGATCGGCTTGTTTGCCATGAAGCGGGATGTGATCTCCCGCTATTTGGGATATTTCAATGCTGTCCGCATGGAAGTGCATCTGATCCAGATGACACCGTTGGCTCTGGTTAATTATGCCATTTATGAGATATTCAGAAAGGGTGGCCCCGCAGAGTCAACTCCAGAAGAGCCCCCACCCGAAGACGCACCTCGTGGCAAGAAACGGTGCGTGGTTGTTCTCGACATTGGTACAGAAGCATCGAATTTGATTATCACAGACGGTGATAAAGTCATCTGGCAACGTCCCATCCCCTTGGGGGGCAATAACTTCACTCGGGCGTTGACTAAGGAGTTGAAACTCACCTTTGCCAAAGCGGAGCACCTCAAGCGCAATGCGGCTAAAAGCCCGGAGATGGCCAACATTCTCAAGGCAATCAAGCCTGTACTGAGTGACTTTGTCGGTGAGGTGCAGCGCTCCTTGGGATACTTCACTAATACTCACCGGGACTGCTATGTCAGCTACATGGTGGGCTTGGGAAGTGCCTTTAAGCTACCCGGGTTGCAGAAATATCTCAGCGAGAAACTATCCCTCGAGGTGCGCAAACTGACGGAATTTCAGCGACTGGGCGGTGAGCAAGTCGTTAGCGATCCACTGTTTGTGGAAAACGTTCTGACCTTCCCGGTGGCCTACGGCTTGGCCCTCCAAGGCCTTGGGCTAGCTCGCCTGACTACCAATCTGCTCCCCACGGAGATTCGGACCGAGCGGTTGATTCGGGCCAAAAAGCCCTACGCGGCTGCGGCCGCCGCCATGCTTCTGCTGGGGGTGTTCAGCCTGGCCTTCAGCTACGCCGCTCCTTACAAGGCCCTCAATGATGCGGCCATCGATAAAAGCATCAAGGAAGTAGAAGCGGCCTCCAAGGAATATAGTCGTCAGGAAAGCGAGTACAACAACCGGATCAACAAGGCCAAGGAGACTCAGGCGGACGTTAAATTAATAATCGCGGGCCAGGAGGAGCGGCTGAACTGGCCACGGTTCCTAGAAGTAGTAACAGCGGCTCTCCCCCGCCCCGGGGAAAAAGGTAATTTGCTAGATCCCGAGCAACGCAAATTCTGGGCCATGGAGGGCAATATCGGTCTATTAGCCTACGAATGGTGGTTACAGCGGATGCGTAACGGTGTACGCATCGACCAGATGTTGGACGACGCTGCCTCGGAACATCCCAAACACCTGGCGGTGGTGAACGTGGAGGCGGTCCACACGCGTTGGGTTAAAGACATCGGCAAATTCCTCGAACAGGTCGACGCCTTGGTCTTCAAAGAATACCGCGAGAGCATCGCCGACACGATGAAGGAGGATGAGCGGGTTAAAGACGAAAGCCAGAACCGCAACAAGCCCAAGCCTGTCGAAGGCGGCGGTTGGGTGGTCGAGATCCGGGGTTACACTGAGCACGAGGCAGGACCGCAGTTTATCAAACTTGGACTAGTCCGGAACCTACAACAGACTGATAAATTTGCCCAGGATGAAACCAAGATCAGTCGCTATGTGGTGGGTGGCAAGGATCCCGTCAAAGGGAAGGTTTCTCATGTGTTCGTTTACAAGGTTTGGACGGTCAACAATGCACCGGCACATACGTTAGTGCATGTGAATCAGTCGTATTTGGAGGCGGTGTTAGGGGGTGGTCGCGGGACAGGCGCTGGCGGCCCTGCTGGCCCTGGTGGTCCCCCGGGAACAGGCGGTCTAGCCATGGGGACCCCGCCGGCGGGAGCACCCGGTGACACTGCAGGGGCCTACGGCAGTATGATGGGTGGTCCGCCGGGAGTGGGAGGCGCTGCCACAGCGGAAGAGCTTGCCCCTCGCTGGACGCCTCTGCGGGCGGGACGCGTTGGGGGCCTACCCGGCATGCCGAGCGGTTACCCCGGTTCCGGAGGTATGGTTCCGCCAGGTGGTACTACCGGCAGCCCCGACGACGCCGCGGCTGGTCCCGGCGGGGGTCTCAGTTTACCCCCACCCCCCGTTGGAACCGGTGGTGGCATCAGCTTGCCACCTCCCCCCATCGGCACCGGTGGTGGCAGTGCCACCGGGCCTGCTACCCCTGGCGGAACTGTCGGCACGACTCCACCCGCTAGTGGGAGCGGTGGTCGCACCCGCCATGAATTCGTCGTCATGCTTGTCTGGCGAGAACCTGTGCCACCCATCACTACGGATAACCCTTAAGGGGATTGACCCTCGTGATCATCGCTGGGCTTGACCCCCAATTATCCTTCAACATAGCTGGCAGATACGGGATAACTCAGTCGAACAAGCCACGGTGGTGCTGGTGCAAGAAGAGTCTCCCGGGAGCAACCCCTGCACCACCAATACGGGGAGCCCGATAACTCGAAAGCTCCATAACAGAAACTACACAATAGCGGAACCTGATCAGCTGCGGCTTCGTAGAGCAAGGGTATTCAAACATGAAAAACAACGACGCATTAAAAAAACATCACTTCTGGATCCTAGCAGGACTGGTACCCCTGTTGGTTCTGATCGCCGTCATTCTCATCACCTCAGGAGTGGGTGGAGCCATCAGCGATCGCCGAGCGGCGATTGAAAAGGCTCAAAAGGAAATTGCCAGCAAGTTGAATCCCAAGCCCGTCAAGTTAATTCAGGAAATGGATAAACTGATCGAGCATGTGGCATCCAAGCGAGGCGATTTGTGGAAGGCCAACTGGGATAGCCAGAAGCATCTGTACGTCTGGCCGCGGAATCGAAACTTCGACAACTTCGCCCGGGTGGTGAAAAAGCTGGTCAAAGACGCCGAGGGTAAAGAGGAAGAAAAACAAGTCCTGGAGGCTGTACGCCTCGAAGATCTGAAATTCGGCGATCCGATCCCCAACAACGCGGATCAATACGCCGCTTTCAAGTCCCCCTCGCTTTATCTGGCAATGTATTCCAACGCCGATCCGAAGCAAGGGAGAACAGGAACGGGCATAGCCGACATGGTAGCTCCCATGCAATTCCTCGGCGGCTGGCAAAGCGTCTTACGGCACGTGGCCCGCTTTCCGGAGCGTCAATTGACCTCTGAGCAGATCTGGCTACTCATGGAAGACTATTGGGTGCAGCGGGCGTTGCTGCTCGATTTGAAATCCGTCAACGATCAAATCGGCACGTTCCAGCCCGTAGTATACCAGGAGGCCACAGGACAAATCATTGACGACCCCACCAATCCGCAAGGTCCCCAAAATCCTCTACGACGCCGCTTCCAAAGCCGCATTTGGGAAGTCACGCTGGAAGTCAAGCAGCGAGGCAATCAGCGCTATCTGGAAGGCACGCTGCGGAATCTCACCGACCGGGTTCAGATTCTCGGTCTGAATCGCTCCATGATCCTGAAGGTTTGGCTGGATGCCGGCCCCAATGGTTCGGTCGAAGGAATTGAACCCGTCGAATTCAGAATCGGAGGGGAATACGTACCGGGCCGTGGAGCGGTACGGGTAGCCAAAGACGCCCAAGGCAAGGACATAACTATCCCCGCCGATCGGGTTGATATCAAACCTGACCCCAATGACCAGAATCTGAGCAAATACCCCAATGTAATTCCGCCCGGGGTCAACATTACTCGTATTGTCAAGGTGGAACAAGTTTTCGACCCTGCTACGGTCCCCATCCGACGCATCGATGCCCTGGCTTTGGGATATACGGACAGCCGATGGGCGATGAAGACCAAACTGCTTAAGCCGAAGTTCCCAGCCTTTGAGAAGGAAGAAGAAAGTAGTGGCAGCGCAGGGGCAACGGCTGGGCCACCGGGACCGGGAACTACCGGTTCAAGTCTGAGCGGACCACCTCCGGGAACGGTGGGAGCGGGGGTCGGTAGTCCAGATAGTGAGTACCCGGGCATGGGTGGAATGCCCGGCTTGGGTGGCCCTGGTCGCACTACCCAAGGTACGCTTATGGGAGCCGGCACACTCGAATCAGTTGTTGATGCTAATCGACGTCGCTATGTCGACATCACCGATCAGGTCCGCCGGATGCCCGTCGCGATGGTTGTGGTCGTTGACCAGGATTACATGCAGGACGTTTTGCTAGCGCTGGCCAATTCTCCGCTGCGGTTTCAGGTGACACAAGTAACCTGGAGCCGGTTCCGAGGCAAACTGGACTATGGCCTGGGGGGTGGTACTTTGCGGAGCGGTGATGAAGTGCTTTACAGCGGCCCTGGTGAACTTGGTGAGGGCTTCAATCTCGGCCCAGGGGCTGCTTACCCTGGTAGTGGCGGATTTGGAGGTCCGCCCGGCCCCATCGGCACCGGAGGCCCGGGTATTCCCCCAGGCATTGGTAGCGGTGGCTTTGCGGCTCCGCCTGGCCCCGGCGGCTATGGTTCCGGCGGCTATGGTTCCGGCGGCTACGGCACCTTGGGACCTGCACTGCCAGGTAGTGGTGGAGTACTGTCTGAAGCTCAGCTCACCTCGGGACTAATTGAACTGAGCATTTACGGGATCGTCTCGCTATACGAGAAGTATACCCCAGCGGGGGAGTCAACCACCTTATCAAGTCCAGGTACAACGACACCGGGAGCATCCCCCGCTCCATCATCCTCCGACACATCCGTGAGCGAGCCCAAAACCCCGGAAGCTAGTAATCCAATGACCCCGGGTCCAAAAGATAATAAAGTGGGTGTGCCGTCTCCTGGCACCAATCCAGGGACCAATAGCCCTGCCCCGTCTACATCAACGCCGATGCCCAAGGGCGATTCGACGCCTCCAACTAACACCACACAACCTGCCTCCGGGAATGCCACAACGCCCGCAAATACCAACGGAAACGTCAATCCTAAAGGCAGTGAGAAGGGCACCGCTAGTCCAACGGGAACCAACAACGGTAGGTAGGCTAGTGCCTTCACATCTGCCGGACAACTCAGACCGAGGAGCCGGATCACCGCAACAACGTTTAGGAGCAAATGATCGTTATAATGTAGGTACAACGCAACTTGTGCATGTTACCACTACAAGTTGACACATTAACTGAACAATAGATTGACAAGACCACGGTTCTATAACAGCCCATATGTCAAGGGAACACGATCATGGCTAAAGGTGCAAGCAAAGTGCAGATCGACCCAAAACAGTTACTCTTGACTAAAGGAGAGTATCTGGCATTGGGTGTTGGCGGTTTTGTCTTACTAGTCCTATTGATTCTCGGCGTTACAGCCTTAAGTCAGACGGAAGATCCGCAGAAAATCGCCAAGGATCTGACGCAAAAAGCCAACAACGTCCGAGCAAGTATCAACAATCCGAACGCTCAACCCAGTGAGCAGGATCTGGAAGCAGTCCGGGTACCCGATTGGGTGGAAAAAGGGACGCGTTTTGTACCGGTACCAGTTCAGGAGTTTCCGGTGCACACCCCCTTGTTTGATACGGTAGCCAAGCCCGACCCACGCAAGGAACGGCCGTTTGTAGTACCGATCCGGCAATACCAGGTGGATTTGTTCCGCGGGGCCATGTTCTCTTACGACATCATCGTGGACCCCACCTCCGGTAAATCGCTGATCGGGGTGATGTCGGAGAAGAAAGCAGGAGAGCACGATAAGACTAAGGCCAAAGATCTTGCCCGTCTTTTAGCCAACCGCGGTCGTGTCAAGCTGAAAAAGGACAGTGCGACACCCAAGCAGCCGGCGGGCTTTGGCGGCGTGCCCGGCCAACCTCCTGGTTTCGGTCCCCCGGGTTTACCCCCCGGCGGTCCGGGTATGCCGCCGGGCGGTCCTCCGGGTTTACCCCCCGGCGGTACAGGGGGACTGCCACCAGGAAGCGGACCACCCGGTGTGGGCGGACCGGGCCCTGGTATGGGCGGACCGGGCGACGAATATGGCGGTTATAACCCCTATGGCGCCATGGGCGGACGTTATGATACGACTGCTCAACGTGTGGAAAAAGTCGTTGAGTACATCCCTCTGGAAGAAGGCACCCTCAGTGATGCCATCGCCAAGGGGAAAGTGCCGGCGATGACGGTCATGCCCTTGCGAGCCATCATTGTCCATGCAGAGGTTCCATTGAAGCTACAGCGTGAAGAGCTGAAACGGGCCTTGCGGCTCAAGGACACGGCCGAGGCGGCCCGGTACGGCCCTGTCTATGACGGCTTCGTCGTCCAACGCCGTATCACCCAAATCAATCCGAAGGACGGTAAAGTCATCGTGCGTCAGGATTGGACCGATTTTGACTTCGAGAAAGTTTATCAGGAGGTTATTTGGCCGCGTAAACTTGCTGACCATATTGAGGATGGCTACATTGCTTATTTCATCCGTTACGACATGGCTTTGGCATTACCACTGCCACAAGTGGTCGAGGAATTGGGGACCTATCCCGAAGTGCGTCTTCCCTCGATTGTGGAAACAATCCAGAAGCTGCAGAAAGCGAGTGAAAAACCGGTGACGGCATCGGAGACTCTCAAGCGGTTGCAAGGTACGGCAACGCGTCGTGAGTTGTATAAGCCGGAAACGGGCCGATCGACCGGTGCAGCGAGTTTGTATGGTCCCGGTTTCACCGGTCCCGGTTCACCGGACGATGCGACGGGTGGCACCGGAGTTCCTCCTGCGGGTATGCCCCCCGTTGGTCCTCCCGGTGTTCCTGGTGCCCCTCCCGGCGTGGCCGGACCGGGCCCCGGCAGCTACGACCCCTCGCAATTTTACGCCGGCATGCCTAAAAGCGTGGAAATCGAACATCTCTTGCTGCGGTTTATCGACGTCGATGTCCAGCCGGGCTTCACCTACGAATACCGGATCCGCTTGCGGATGCGTAACCCCAATTACCAACGCCCCAGCGAAGTTGCTAACCCAGCCGACGCAAAGGTCGAATTTCTGGAAAGTCCCTGGACTACCCTGGATCGACCCATCACTGTACCGCCTGAATCATTCCTGTTTGCGGGCGACGTAGGGGAATACCGCAAAAAGATCGACGAAGAATACGGCAAGGATCGCAATGTTCGAGAGTTACGGGAGTTACTTCAGGTCAAGGACAATCAGGCTGTAGTTGAACTAGCTAGTTGGTTAGAACAGGTGCGTACCGATAGCGGCGGTAAGCGTGAACCCGTGGGTGCTTGGGTCTTGGCTGAGATTCCCGTCGGTCGTGGCGAATTCATTGGCCGCAAGCATTACGTCAAATTACCCCTCTGGTCTAGTGCGGCTCAAGCGTATGTGTTACGGGAAATTCCCGACAGAGTCATCAGCACTCGCCCCGGACAGAAAGATGCCGCCCAGCCTAAGGGCTGGATGGTCGACTTCTCTACCCCCGCCATATTGGTGGACTTTGAAGGGGGCATTTTCCGTGGCCGAGTGGCTAATAAGGATATCAATGAAGAAGCGGCTACAGAAATGCTCATCCTACGTCCGGATGGCAAGCTGGAGGTGCGAAAAAGCAGTGTGGATCAAAACGATTCTATCCGAAAACGCATAGCCGAAATGTGGAACAAATGGGTCAAGACGGCAGAAAAACGTCATAGCGATGGGGGAACCACACCCGGTGGAGGTTTCTCGCCGCGTACGCCACCCGGCGGCTCTGCCCCCTGATCCGACAGCCTAACCTGGTCTTGCCCGCTACAATGTTTCCATAGAAATTGTCCGGCACCCCCTGTTGAGCAGGGGTTTTTTTATGCACTGGCCTTTCGGTCTGGTTCATACTGGTACAAAGATAGGAAACAGGCCACAGCAACAAAGCAAAGCCCGTAAACCGATGCGGCAAGGAGTGAGGATGATCATGTCAACTAATTCAGGAGTTCTAGACCTTTCAGTCTCTCGCAAACTAGGCAAACAAAAACATGTCAGTGGTTGGTGGGGTAGCTGTGTGCTCAAGTGCGTGGGCTGTTCCCTGCTGCTGAGCTTACTGGCTACAGGAGCTGTGCAAGCTGCAGACCGTCGACCTATGACACTGGACGATCTGTTCGCCTTGCGTCGGGTGAGCAGTCCTCAACTGAGTCCTGATGGGCGATGGGTCGTCTATACAGTAACAGAGGTTCACCTGGCTGATAATCGTCTGACCACTTCCCTGTGGTTGGCAGCGACGGATGGCTCAGTTCCGCCGCGTCGCCTGACGACACCTCCTGCTGGTAAAAAGGATAGCAATCCGCGCTGGTCACCTGACGGTCGCCTGATATTGTTCGAATCGAATCGCGAAGAGGGATCGCAACTATGGCTGATTTCGCCGGATGGCGGTGCACCGCGCCGGCTGACTCAAATCAGCACCGGCGCCAGTGATCCGGTCTGGTCACCGGATGGCCGTCATATTGCTTTTGTTTCCGCTGTTTATCCCGAATTCAGTACCCTTCCGTTTGCTGAGAGCGATCGCCGCAACAAAGCGCGGGAACAAGCTCGGGAAAGTAACCCAGTCAAGGCCCGGGTATTCACTCGCCTTTTCTTTCGCCATTGGGATAGCTACGTGGAAGACAAGCGTCTTCATTTGTTCGTATGCCGTGCCGACGGTTCCCATTGTCGGGACGTCACCCCAGGTGACCGTGACGCTTTCCCCACTAGTACTACTTTTTCGAGTGTGCAGGACTTTACCTTCACGCCGGACGGACAGCACCTCATTTTCACAGCCGTACCCGCTCAACACGAGGCTTGGAGTACCAATTATGATTTGTGCCGTGTACGCATCGACAACACTTCCACCGAATGGGAAACGCTTACCAAGGGCAACCCGGCAGCCGACAGTGGACCGATGATCAGTCCTGATGGTAAGCACTTGGCTTGGCGAGCGCAGAAGCGGGCTGGTTACGAAGCCGATCAATGGCACATTTACGTCGCGGAGATTCAGGCCGATGGCCGTTTGACAGGACCTATCCGTTGTGTTTCAGCAAACATTCCTCATTCGGTTGATGAGTTTCTGTTTGCCCCTGACGGCGGCTTTTTCTACGTAGCCGAGGATTATGCGGAAAGCGCTTACTTTCACCTTTCGCCCAAGGGGCAATGGAAACGCTTAGCACCGCGAGGCATCGGCAAGGTGAGTTCCCTGTCGGTGAGCAAGGACCCTGTGCAGTTTGTTTATTTACGGGCAAGCATGACTCAACCTGCCGAGGTCTGGATCACCCGGTCCGATGGCAAGAGCGTCGACCTGAGTCGCGTCAACGCAGACCATCTGGCCCGCTTGGATCTGCCGAGGCCGGAATCGGTGGAAGTTGCTGTGGAGGGGGGCGTTCGAATGCAGATGTGGCTGCTCAAGCCGCCGGGTTTCGATCCGCAGAAAAAGTGGCCGGTAGCTTACCTGGTCCACGGCGGACCCCAAGGAGCTTGGGAGGATGGCTGGAGCTGGCGGTGGAACCCCTCGCTGTGGGCAGCCCAGGGGTACATAGTGGCTTTGCCCAACCCGCGGGGAAGTACAGGCTTTGGCCAGAAATTCACCGACGAAATCAGCGGCGATTGGGGTGGCAAATGCTACCGTGATCTGGTGGCTGGTCTGGAGTACATCAAGAAACTCCCTTACGTCGACGCTTCTCGCCTAGCGGCAGCAGGGGCTAGCTTCGGTGGCTACATGATGAATTGGTTTGCCGTCAACGACATCGCCCAAGACCTCAAATGCATCATTACCCACTGCTCGGTATGGAATTTCGAAAGCATGTGGGGTACGACAGACGAGCTATGGTTCGACGAATACGAGCATGGCGGCTTGCCTTGGGAAGTTCCTGGCAAATATGCCGAATTTTCACCCCATAAAAAGGCGGGCAACCTGGCCCGATACAAAGTCCCCATGCTCGTGATTCATAACGATCTGGATTTCCGTTGCCCTATTGGTCAAGGACATGAACTGTTCACTGCCTTACAACGGCTGGGTGTTCCCTCACGCATGGTGAACTTTCCGGACGAGGGCCACTGGGTGCTCAAACCGCGTAATAGCCACTACTGGCACGAAGAGGTTTTCGCCTGGCTGAAAAAATACTGCCCGCCGGGAGGGCGCTAACAAAGGGAGACCTGAAGTAAATACTACCTCTCTCATGCAATAACACCAGTACTAATAATCCTTCATGCAAATCGCATCCGACGAGGAGCGAAAAGTACGGAGAGGTAGCATTTGTGCTCGCATCTGCAGAGGGAGACAAGCCCTGCCCCGACCAGTTTTAGGGTCGGAGGGCATCGGCTAGCCAACGCTGCACATCGTTCAGGTTGACTCGGACCTGCTGCAAGGTGTCACGATTACGAATCGTTACGGAACTGTTCTGTAACGTTTCACCATCAATGGTAATGCAGAAGGGGGTACCAGCCTCATCCTGACGGCGATAACGCCGACCAATCGCCCCACTATGGTCATAGACAACGGGGAAGTAGGCCTTCAGCTCGCGATACAATTTGTAGGCCACCTCGTCCATGCCGTCTTTATTCACTAATGGGAAAACGGCCGCCTTGATCGGTGCCAGTCGAGGATGGAAGCGCATGACCGTACGGGTTTCCGGCTTGCCTTTGGCATCGGGCACTGTGTCTTCGCTGTACGCTTCACACAACACTGCTAGGAGGAAGCGGTCGACGCCAGCAGACGGTTCGATGACGTGCGGCACAAATTGAAATTTCGGTTTCTCTTCGCGTTCCAGGACCTTTTTGATCTCTTCGCGCTTGGCTTTGTCCTCCTGATAAGGAGCGAGTTTCTGCAGTAGCAGGGCATTCCAGCCATCTTCATCGAAGTAGCTCAGATCCTTGCCACTATGGCGTGCATGAGCCGACAAGTCGAAGTCGCCCCGGTGGGCCACTCCTTCCAGTTCTTGCGGCTCATCAGCGAAGGGAAACAGATATTCAATGTCTGTGGTACCGCAGGAGTAATGGGCAAGCTCTTCCCGGCTCTGTTCCCGTGGTCGGAGTTTGTCACTGGTCAGACCTAGACGAACGTACCAGTTCTTGCGTACGTCCCGCCAGAACTCGTACCACATCATCGAGTCGCGGGGATGGCAGAAGAATTCGATTTCCATCTGTTCGAATTCCCGGCTGCGGAAGGTATAGTTGCGGGGGTTGATTTCGTTGCGGAAGGCCTTGCCGATCTGAGCAATGCCGAAAGGGATTTTCAAGCGGGAAGAATCGAGCACATTTTTGAAATTGACAAAGATGCCTTGAGCCGTCTCCGGGCGGAGATAGGCAATGTTTTCCTGGCTCTGCACTGCCCCTACGTAAGTCTGAAACATCAAATTAAAAGGCCGCGGCTCGGTAAGCTGGCATTTTTCGTACTGTCCCACGTTGAGGCTCGGCTTGAGCGGACAGGGAATCTCACGGAGCTGATCTGCTCGGAAGCGTCCCTTACATTCCTTGCAATCCACCATCAAGTCGCTGAAACCGGCCACGTGTCCGCTGGCTTCCCAGACCTTCGGATTCATAATGATGGCACAATCAAGGCCTACCATGCGGATTTCCCGGCCGTCGGGGCCCGTAGGTGGATGCATGACCATGTCGTGCCACCAGGCTTCCTTGATGTTACGCTTCAACTCCACCCCTAAAGGGCCATAATCCCAAAACCCATTGATACCCCCATAGATTTCCGAAGACTGGTAAATAAAACCCATGTCTTTACAGAACTTGGCAAACCGGACCATGTCGATTTTTGCTGACATAAGCAACTCCCGTTGATCCGAGGGAACGCATGGACGCTAAGCGGATTGTACCTCTTCCTGATCCAAATTCCTTGATGCTAAGCCGATATCGTGTCCCGACGCCGTCCTATAATAGGAATGGGGGTGCTCGTCCCGTACTCCCCCCTGGGTCCCCCGATTATCGGTGCAACCGTACAGACATCATACTAAGATAAAAAAACAGCCGTATCTGGGTTCTCTGAGACGCTGACCGGTCACGGTTTCAACTGTCAACCTACGACCCCTACGCTCGTTTCGTGTCCCGCATCCCTCCCCAGATGTCTCAACAGCAGGCTTGCTGGAACTGAGGGGGATCCATCGATCGATGTGTAAATCAATGTGTAATTCTCTCGAATTACATGTCATCTTTACCAAGTTAGCCATTGGGCTTCTGCGCATAAACGAACTGGCAGGGATAAAAAAGGAATGGACACGAAGCTCTGAATGTCGTTCAAGTTGAACACTTGTATCATTTTTGTCGACTATCAAGCTGCACAGACGGGGTATTGTCGGTGCTTGTCTCCATCGGCTGGAACGTTACGATGTTTGTCGTACGGCACATCGAGGCAGGTGCCGCAGACTGCCTGTTTTTCGCCTCTCCTGGGAGTCTACCTATGGCTGATTGGGTAACCTCTGGTAATGTCAAGCCTTTAAGGACGATGCTGGCATTGGTGGTAAGCACGGTAGCTGGGGCCGGTCTGGTACTTTGGAACAAGCCGTTAGGAGCAGCTGCAGTACAAGCCGGTAAGGCCAACACCATCGGCCGAGTGGAACGCCGCGATCCACGTCTTGATGCGCTTATCCCCAAAGATGCTGTTATTGAAGTTCTGGCTGCCGGATTCAAATGGACGGAAGGACCTGTTTGGGACAAGAAAAACAACGCGTTGCTATTCACCGATATTCCTAACAATCGAGTAATGATCTGGTCCGAGCGCGAGGGAGTAAAAACGTTCCTAGAACCCAGCGGCTACACCGGCAAGGAGCGTTTTCCTGGAAACGAACCCGGTGCTAATGGCTTGGCATTCGATAAGGACGGCTACTTGATTCTGTGTCAACACGGCGATCGTCGCATCGCACGTTACAAAAACGGCATGTTCGAAACCATCGTCGATCGCTACATGGGTAAGCGTTTCAACAGTCCCAACGATCTTGTTTTCGCCAGAAATGGCGATTTGTACTTTACCGATCCCCCCTACGGTTTGCCGAAGGGCGTGAATGATCCTGCCAAGGAACTCGATTTTCAGGGAGTGTTTCGTTTGTCGGCCAAGGGCGAGCTGACCCTGTTGACTAAGGAAATGAGCCGGCCCAACGGGATAGGATTATCGCCCGACGAGAAGACACTGTATGTGGCCAACTCTGATCCGGAGCGGGCCATCTGGATGGCCTTTCCTTTGCGGGAAGATGGTACTTTAGGGCCTGGCAAGGTCATTCACGACGCCACCGCGGAGGTCAAAGCGGGCAGGCCCGGCTTACCCGATGGCCTGAAAGTGGACCAGAAGGGAAACATCTTCGCTACAGGGCCCGATGGCGTGTTTGTGTTTGCCCCTGACTTTACCTACCTTGGTAAGATCATCATTGGCGACCGAAACGCCAATTGCGCTTTCGGCGACGATGGATCTGTTTTGTACATCTGTGCCAACGACAAAATCGTACGGATCAAGACGACCACTAAGGGCCTTGGTTTTTGAGGTTGGGATGTTTTTCCACACCTCGCTGTGTGGCATCTGCCATTCAGCAGGTCAACGGAGCCAGCGGACGGCGTGAACCACTTTATCAGCTGCCTCTTCCCACCAGGATGGCTCTGGAGCAATGGTCACGCCTGCTTGTAGCATTTCGTCCCAGCGGTACGGATCGGGGGGGAGCCGATGACCGGTCAGGCGGACCAGTCCCTCGTGCGTGCGGTGCACCAACGCTGTATCACTGGAGTCCGCATTGTGTTTGAGGACTTTGGCCAAAGCTTCGACAGCTTCAGGCTGGCGACAGCGGGCGAGGGCCCGGATGGCAGCTAGGCGCACTTCCCGTTCGTCGGATCCAGGAGCGGGTGTGTCAGGATGCACACCGGCAACAGCAGCCAGAAAGCGGATCGCCTCCACCGTTTGGGTATGTCCCAGCGCTTCCAAAGCCCGGCAGCGGATCGCTGTGGTCCATTCGGGCGGATAACCACGGGGACCACTGAGTGGCAAGGCCTCCGCTGCTGCTCGGGTGGGCCAACGCCCGGCACTGGGTTCAGTACCTGCCACACGCTCACCAGTCGATAGACTCGATACCAAACTCCCCTCTGAATATCCATCTGCTCGCAGATAGGCGGCGATCAGAACCCCCACGACTCGTGGATCCGGAAAACGCCCTAGTGCCTGAATGGCTGCCATCCGCACCACTGGGCTCGAGTCACGGGTCGCCGCATGCTCCAACATGTGCCATAAACGCACTTGTTCCTCGGGAGCACATTGTTGAAACCTCTCCGCGGTTAAGCGTTGCCAAGCAGCTGCTTGCTCATCACCACTGCGGGGAGGATCTGCCAACAGGACGGTCACAGGATCTTCAGGCCGGATCAGATGCTTCAAAGTTGTCAGAGGGGCTTCCCGAAAACGCTGACTAGAAACCGCTTCCCATGTTTGGGCGCAACCTGCTAGCAGCAGTGGTAAGCAGAAGCAGAACCGGCCAATCATCCAGCGCTGGGCCATCCCCCCTCCCCGACTTGGCCATCCCTTCAGCTGCATGTCCCCTTCGAATGGCACGCGGCCCTGACTGAAGCAGCCGAGCCTGCCATACCCACTTGTTGACGCAAATACAAGGGGAAGCGTCGTGGAGTGTATAGTGGGAGGAGGGAATCTTGGAGTTGGCTTGCTAAACAAGCCAAAAAGGGGCAGTAATCTTCAGCGTGGTTTACGCTGGCTAAGCGAAAGAACCTCCGTTTTCGTAAGTTGGGCCGTGTGGGGCTCATTAGCGTTTGCCGATGCTTCGGCAGCAACGGCTGTGAGGACGTCAGCTGCCTGTTCTTGAACAATCCGGGCGTGAATTTCCTCACGATCGACACGCACGTGCGGTGGGGCCTCAATTCCCAGCTTGACACGTCCCGGACCCAACGATACTACCGTGATCCTGACGTCATTGCCGATTATGATCGATTCGCCTTGGCGACGGGTCAGCACGAGCATGGAAGTGTCCCTCCTGGAGCTTGTCGGTGGGGCCCTTGCTTTGAACGAGAGGCCGCCAGTTATTCAGCCACACCGCCACATCCTAACTTATTCTACTGTGGACACCTTCTTCCCTTTCCAACAAAAAACGTTTTTTTCTTAATTTCTTGCGACCTCCCAAACCGAATATCTATCTTTCACTCTCAGCAAATTGAATGCCATTCTCCCTTGTGGGTCAAACTTGCCTTACCGAATTCGATGGCAGCAACTTCCTAGCTGACAAATTTCTGGATCTAACTCGTTCATTGGATTTAAGTTAGGACTATAGTATTATTTAACTGGTGGTAGCAACTCTGAATGAGACAAAAAGCGCTCATTTTCTGAGTTGTCCTCTGTCATAGAACATAGAAACAGCTACGCTGACAATACCCTCACGTACAACTGATGGGCGATTCCGCACACTTAATTTCTCGCAATAATGGTTCCTGAGTTTAGAACTTGAAACGGAAATGATGCCTCCAAATCGATTTACGACTGTGACAGCACATCGGTGGCGAATTTGCACGGTTTGGCAGTGGTATTTCCGCTCCCGTGGGTGGACTAATGGATTTTCTTACATATGATGGTGTTGCTGCACCATCACCCAGTACCGAGTAAGTAGCAGGCTCGACTTGAGCAGACTTTGACTTAAAGTGTGAAAAGCAAGGACGATTGGGGGTAAACAGTGCGGTTAATCGTTCAGAAATTTGGTGGCTCCAGCCTGCGGGATGCAGAGTCGGTCCTGGCTGCTGCCCGGAAAGCGATCCGGGCCCGACACGCGGGCTACCAGGTAATCGTGGTGGTGTCCGCCCAAGGAACCACCACGGACGACCTGATCGCCAAGGCCGCGGAAATAACCGCTTCTCCCTCGCCACGGGAAATGGACGTTTTACTAGCCACCGGGGAACAGGTTTCCATCGCCTTGACGGCCATGGCGATCCAGGAATTAGGGGAACAAGCCATCAGTTTTACTGGTCCGCAGGTTGGGATCATCACAGACGGCAATCATCGCAAGGCACGCATTCGTTCGATCGACGTTCGCCGCCTGCGCTCGGCTTTGGATGCCGGCAATATCGTGGTTCTAGCAGGTTTCCAGGGAATGACCGATCAGGGAGACATCACGACACTGGGTCGGGGCGGCAGCGATACGACGGCCGTCGCCGTAGCGGCCGCCATGAAGCAAGCCGGCTACGAGGTCACATGTGAAATCTATACGGACGTCGACGGCGTGTATACCACTGATCCCCGCCTGGTTCCCGACGCTCGCAAAATGGACGCCATCAGCTACGACGAAATGCTGGAAATGGCCAGCATGGGAGCCGGCGTCATGCACTCACGTTCGATCGAATTTGCCAAAAAGTATGACGTACCGCTGATGGTCCGCAATGCCCGCTCGGATGCGACAGGGACGTGGATTGTACCTGAGGCCCCCTGGATGAGCGAATTTCCCGTCTGCGGAGCGGCCTTGGCGGCTGATGAGTCCCGTTTAGTCCTGGAAGGGGTGCCGGACCGCCCAGGGGTTTCTCACCGCATCTTTGCTGCCTTGGCCGATGCCAACATTACGGTTGACATGATTGCCCAAAGTGTTGGCCGTGGTGGACGAGCTACCATCGGCTTCACTGTTCTGAACAGCGAGCTGGAGAAAACTCGAAAGACCCTGGCTCCGATCGTCAGCGAATTGGGAGCCACCCTGCAGGAAAGCGGACGAGTTAGCAAAGTATCAGTGGTAGGGGCCGGCATGCGAGCACTGTCCGGCGTGGCCGAACGCATGTTTACGGCCTTGGCTGATGCGGGCATCAACATTCAGATGATTACCACCGGCGACATTAAGATCAGCGTACTGGTAGAAGAAAACGTCGCAGTGGATGAGGCTGCCCTGGAAGTCCCACATGAACCGACAAAAAAGGTACACCTGGAAACACGCAAGGCGATCGTCGGCCGACGTGCCCTACGGGTGGTCCACGATGCCTTCGGATTGGCACGACCCCGCAAAGGGGCTGGTGTGCCCGCCGAAACGGGCGAAAATGGCTACCGCTTGCGTCCCCAGCCCACCGTCGTACATTCCGAGTCCGATCACGAAGCTGCCATTGCACGCCTGGCGGGCATGGAAGATGTCTTAGTCAGCGGCGTGTACCTCAACACCCAGCAGTGCCGGCTGACCATTCATGACCTGCCGGACCGTCCGGGTAACTGTGCCAAGGTATTTACCGCTGTGGCCCAAGCCGGGATTCTTGTCGACATGATTGTACAAAACATTGTTGCTCCCGGCCGGGCCGAACTATCCTTCACGGTACCCCGCCAGGATTACCACCGGGCCGTTCAAGCAGCCCAGGAAGTACTCCCCAGCATCGATCCTTCCTGCCGCGTAGTTGGGGATGCAGACATCGCTGTTTTGTACGTCACAGGCGTCGGCATGCGTACTCACACGGGGGTGGCCCGCACCATGTTCGGGGCCTTAGCCGCCCGTCAGATCAACATCCACATGATTAACACCAGCGAGGTTTGCGTAGCGGTCGTAGTCGACCACGAGCGTGGAACAGAAGCCCTGGAATGCCTCCGCGATGCTTTCCGCCTCCCCTGAATCGGTCCATCCCATCTAGCACTACTAACAGCAGTGTTCCTGGATTTTAACAGAGCGTCGCACAAACCCACCGTTTGCCCACCAGGCCGATTGATAAGTATTGTCACTATCTCCTGAAGGATGCGACAGGTATCAGGATGCGAACCATTAGCCCATCAGGCGATTAATAACATTGTCACTTGACAGGTCAGGCGACCTGACGGATCTTCCGCGTCGTCACGGCTTTGGGCTGATGCTTCCAGCGGCGATGAACCCAGAAATATTGGGCAGGATGGCGACGAATTAACCGCTCCAGTGCCGCTGTGTAACGTTGGGTAATCTGCATGACTGCATCCGGATGGCCGGCATAGTGCCGGGGTTCGATGACCTCCTCAATGATCACGGCGTAACTGATCGATTCCATTGCCCTATCTGGCCGGCCAAAGCAACCCTGCATGCGAGGTACACGTGGCACTCCAACCACCAGAATAAGAGCGTCGAACTCTAAAGCCATAAGGGCCACGGCCTTGTGGGTACTGGCGGGTCGGCCAAAAAACGGCACGAATACGCCACGGGGTCCTGCATCCTGATCTGCCAAAGTGGCCACTTTGCCGCCACTCGTCAAGGCCGCTGTCAGGCGATCAAACTCATCCTTTTTAGCGATCAGCGTCTGCCCGGAGGATTGACGCAGTCGTCGAACTAGACGCTCCAAGTAGGGGTTGTCCAAGGTCCGGGCAATCGCATAGGTGTGAAAACCGAGCAGTCCGGGCACGTAACCACCCACCTCCCAGTTGCCAAAGTGCCCCGTCACGAGCAAGACCGCACGCCTATCCAGCAAGACCTCCGGCAAACAGCGAGCCTGACTAATGTCCACATACGACCGCCAGTTATGGACGTGCAACTTGCGGGCTAGCAGCACATTTTCCGTCACTGCTCGTACAAAATGGCGGTAAGTGTCCAGCACCAGTCGACGCTGACGAATGGTAGACCAATCCGGGAATGCCGCCGCGACGTTAGCGAGAGCAATCCGCCGACGTGACGGCACCAGATAATACATCAGCCAAGCAATGCCGTCGGCAGCCGCCAAGGCTGCGTAGACGGGTAATGCTTGTACTACACACACCACCAGACGGACTAACCAATATACCGCCCAATCAATACTGCGTCGGCGTTGACGAGCCACTAACGTTGTCTCCCTTGTGCAGGGGGATACCGCTCTCTATCACCTACTCCGGACCATACCCTTCAGTGTCTATTGGTAAAAACCGCTCTCTTACCTCCCTTACGACAACCTCGTTGTAATGAACTACTCCTAACACAAGGCATGAGTCTATTTTGCAACTGTCCAGAATTTATACGCGCGTCCGCTTCTTCTACAACGCCAAATTTGAGTTAACATACTCCGTCCAAGTAGCAAAACTTGGAGTTTGCTACGCCCCTCTGACCAAAAATGAAACCAATTCATGTTCCATGAACCCCATTCCGTACAACAAATACTGATTTAATTTTCATATATAATAATTAGATCACTATAGTCGACCAAGTAAAAATCATGACGAAAAATCAAGATTTTTTCATTAGTGAAAGAGATCAGACGACGAATGTCTCATCTCGATAACGCAATCCAAGCAGGCGTCACTTTTGTAACATCTGAAAAATATTCAACTTGTAGCGAAATTATCGTTTATATGATTTGGTGATGCGGAAAAATTTTTCTGCACACGAATTTTTTTCTGGACAGGAAGAATATTT
>JANWVV010000058.1 GCA_025055795.1 Gemmataceae bacterium | reverse complement strand
GTATGATGACAAGGCGCGTCTGGTTGTTGCCGGCTCCTGGCCGTTACCCGATTATGCCAGTCAGTTGTGCCAATGCATTCATGATCTGGGTCAGGAAGGCCATGTCTTTGTGACCGGGAACGTCACCGTGAGCCAACTAAAAGCCTTGTACTTGACCGCGGATGCTTTGCTGGTCACTAGCCATCACGAGGGCTTCTGTGTACCGCTGGTGGAGGCCATGGCCTTACGCATTCCCGTCGTGGCAGTGCCCCATGCGGCGATCCCCTACACCGGAGGCCCGGCGGTTTGCTATGCTCCCCCTCGGCCGAATGCTCTTGCCGCTGCCCTTGCTCGGTTGGTGCTTCAGGATCCTGCTGCCCGTGAAGAACAAATCTGGCGTGGCTGGCAACGCTACGAAACCTGCTTTTCCACAGCAGCGATCACGCGGCAGTTCGACGTACTTTTCGACCGCCTCTTGGCTAGTTAGTAGCCAGTAGCGTAGCCGTATAACATTCTGCAACTTCAGATTAGGCCAGCACTATTGCAGACAGTCGAGGTCCCACTTGGTGCCACATATCAGTCGGCTCGCCTTCTGGCTTTTCTGCAGTACCTGGTTATTCCAGGGGAGGGACTCCTCTTGCCATTACCCACTCCCCATCAACTAAATTACAGCTTAACTCCAAATTAGCTCCTACATCTCAAGGGTAGATTAGCCAACGATCGGTTAATATGCACAAACGATAGCGGGCAATCGTCTGGTTTCTAGCAATTGTGTGGGGCGGCCAAGGAAAGGTCATTTTCTAAACGGCTCTGGGAGTGAAAAGAGTGATGGTACCAACATTATTCGATTTGACGGGTCGGGTGGCCTTGGTGACCGGCGGCAACAAGGGACTAGGCAAGGCAATGGCCCGCGGTCTGGCAGAAGCAGGGGCCGACATCATCATCGCTAGTCGCCATGAGGATCAGCTACAGGCTGCCCTGCAGGAGATAGTGGCAGGTACGGGACGGCGCGGTGTTTATTGCGTGGCGGACGTAGGCGTACGCCAGGACTTGATCCGCTTGGCTCGTTTTGCTTTGGAGTCGTTTGGCCGGGTCGACATCCTAGTCAACAACGCCGGAATGAACATCCCGCAACCTATCGATGCCATCACGGATGAAGTCTGGGACCGCATGCTGGCCGTGAATCTGACGGCGGCCATGGTGCTCAGTCGGGAGCTGGTGCCGCAGATGAAAGCTCGCCGCTGGGGCCGCATCGTCCACATTTCATCCATCCTCGGTCAAGTTTCCAAGGAAAAACGGAATGCTTATTCGGCTACCAAGGCGGCACTCATGGGTCTAGCCCGTGCTAGTGCAATCGATTTGGGCCCATACAACATCACGGTTAATTGCATTGCTCCTGGGCCCTTCTTGACCGACATGCCCATGTCCTTGCTATCTGAGGAAGAGAAAGCCGCGTTTGCCCAACGCACGGCCTTAGGCCGTTGGGCTGAACCCCGAGAACTCGTGGGGCCTATCTTGCTATTGTGCAGTGAAGCTGGCAGTTACATCACCGGCCAGACTCTCTTTGTCGACGGCGGCTGGCTAGCCCGCTGAACTCGATTTTGTATGCTACGATTCCAAATAATCAAAAGGAGGTTACTCAGGCGAACGATTTTAGTGAATACTAAACAAAAATTCTACATCGTGATCGTCGCAGCATGTTTCCAGGGAAAGGTAACCTACCAGAAAATTGAGAATAGGACGGGGTCCTTACATTTTAGTCAAGCGTACTAAAGGGACGGTTTGTATTGCTTCAAGGTGTTCAGATTCAGTACAATGGACTATCCATGTATTCCAACGGATAGCAGGGAAGGTGCCGGATATGTAGGTGGGGGTGGGCCCCATGAATCCTGTTTCCGTTAACAACGACCGCCTGACCCTGTTGGGGTCAAACTCCCCAACGGTAACGTCCACGCCGGGAAACGGAATTCCCGGCGTGGTGGCCAGAAGTGTTTTTAGCGATAGCTTGGAGGAAGCCAATAAACATAAATGGATTGAAAGTCAAAAAGCAGGCTACGATTTAGGTGAGTCATGCATCCGGGAGTGGGTAGCTAAACACTGGCAAGGATATTTACGGGCCCGTTGGGTCGAACACCTGCAAGGGAAATGCTTCTGGGTGGAACTGGATCGCGGTGATTTCGGCCTCCTACAACGCGAATTCCACGACTGCAAGCCCCTCCTCGACGCCATCCTCGATCAGCTCGCTGCCGGTAAAGAAAATCTTCACGTCATCCTCTGGGCCATGGATACAGGCCAACCCATCGACCAGGTGCTGCGTATTCTCGAAGCATTAGACATCAATAGCATCCGCCTGCGCCATCAGTTCGAATCTCGAGAATAACATTTTCCAAAACGAGCGATTGCAAAGGCTTTATCTTCGATTAGAAACGTCCACTGTATATGGAAGGCCCAGCCACACACCGGGCCACATTTGTACAGGAAAATTCTCTACCAAGACCGAGTCGGCTAACAAGACAGACAACCCAACGTTATTTCTCATAAACGAAGCCCAAATGATAAGACCAGTTAGCCATTGTTGATCCTAACCGACGGCGTCATTTGGGCTTAGGACCGAGTATTAGCAGTCGATGGGTAACAATAGTTCTGGTGTTATGAAGTCCTCTTCAAGCCTATTTCAGGAGAAAAGCCAATGTTTCAAAGTTACCCAGTAACGATTTTCCAGGCAGCCATTGTGATCCTGTTGGGCAGTGGGTTAGTTCGACTCGCAATAGCGGCACCCCCTCCTTCCACGGAACCTGCACCCGTCCCCCCATCTGTCGAAAGCTGGCGCAAGGTCCTGGATCAACCGTGTGATTTGACCTTCCAAAACTGCTCCCTGCGTGAAGCGATCGAGCAACTCAAGGAGCGATTTAAAATACCCATTCACCTCGATCCGCTCGTGATGAACTTTGGCGTTAACGTCCACGAGCCTACTATCTCGTTAGAATTGAAAAACACGAAGCTAGCAGATGCGTTACGACGTCTTCTGACCCCCTACAACCTCGCTTACGCTTTAACACGCGAAGGCTTGATCATTTCCGGTGAGGAATTTGTGATCGCGCGGCAACTGCGGCAGCGGGTACGGGTCCACTGCAGCGATTCACATTTTGGCGAAGTTTTGCGACATTTGGCAGCCGAGACAGGCGCAAACATTGTCCTGGACCCACGCCTCAAAGATAAGGCCCAACAGCTCATCACATTGCGGCTCGAAGATGTACCGCTAGAAAGCGCTGTACGTCTGCTGGCCGAAGTAGCCGACCTGCGGGTCGTCCGCCTGACCAACATCCTCTATATAACTACTCCGGAGCGGGCAGAACGACTCCGGGCCGACGCTGATGGACCAGTACCAGGCACTCCTCCCACGCCAAGCTCAATCCCTGCAATGCCGGTTGTTCCGGGTATTGGTATCTTTGGTGGCGGCAACGTTTTCCCATTTCCCGGTGCTCCCGGAGGAGCCGGCGGTATCGAACCTGCCTTGCCCCAAGTAGAACCGCGTGATCCCGCCAAACCGGACAAAAAGCAACCGGAATCGAAACCATCACCCACCCCACATCCCAAAACAGATAAATGATTTCCAAAACTGCTGAGAGAGTTTGATATTATCAAACAGAGGGCAATCACCCATCCGCAGAGGGGGTGAATATGCACGGCTTAATGGGTGAACGAGTTGCTGTCTAGCGACAGAGGATCGACTGGTTTGCGTTAACTACTATTTAGTGCCGCACCGGATAGGTAGTGAAGGCTTTTTGTAGCGAGCTGTTAGCCCAAAGCTGACTCCAGGGGATTAGGCCCATGCTAAGGATAAAGGCGTGCAATCCCCAAGCAATTGTGCATCCCAAGGCCAACTGATTGTTAAATCCATAGGCATGCAGACCAACCCCGAGTTGGTTGGTGCCGAACCAACTCCAGGTAGTGATCATGTTACCGATGATCGCCAGCAGGGCGATGCCTCGGTCCTTGACCAGACCTGCCCAGCGAGCGTGCAGGATCAAGGCGTTCCAGATGACAATCATCACTGCTCCGTTTTCTTTGGGATCCCATCCCCAGAAGCGTCCCCACGACTGATCCGCCCAGATACCACCCAGAACCGTACCGGTGAAGCTCAGTAGCGTAGCGAAACATACAATCGCGTACATCATCTGTCCCAGGATGCGGCCCACTTCCATCGGTTTGCCGGACGTTCCGCTGCCCAGATATACGGGTACGCCCAATACTTTTTCTCGTGGCACTACCGACAAAAGCACGTAAACGATTCCAATCGTCCCGGCTAGCAGAGTGGCAGAGTAGCCAAGAGTGATGGTGGTGACGTGGGTAGCCAACCAAAAGTTCGTATCCAAAACCGCCTGCATCATTTCCAGGGTATCACCGCTTGCGGCCAGATGGTGGGCGATCAAACTGGTCAGAAATCCCAGAACAGCCCCTACCATGTTGGCTACACAGATCGGATAAAGGCGCTCTAACAACAGGCACAAACCCAGTACTCCCCAGCCAATGAATACTGCCGAGGAATACAAATTGGTGACAAAGACTAACGGTCGCTCCATCAAATACATGCGGGACAAAAGCGTAAAGGTGTGGACGACAAAAACAACTAGCAGCCACCACCAAATGCACCGCCGCAATCCTTCAGCAGCACGGGGATTGAATAAGATCAGAACCCAGGCTAATAGACAGTTCACCGCGGCTAGCAAATACATGACCGTGGTGTGATAAAACAATGCGGTGCGATTGAGAAAGGCCTCAAAGGAGACTTTCTGGAGTTGATAAGGTGTTAATGATGGTTGAATCTGATTCCGGTAACGTGTTATGGCGGCCTGCCATTTGTCTGGGTCACCCAAGCGGTAGGCTTGGAGGAGATCATCCCAGGCTGCCAAGGCGGGATAACGTTCCGCAGCCTTACGTCGTGCTTCCACAGCCAACTGATCCAAGAACTGCATCCAGCGTTCCTGTTCTTCAGCTGAGACCAATTGCAATACGGAACGGCGATATTCTTCCAAGGTTTTGAAGGGCAACGGCTGACCGTGTCGCGCGTTCAACTCCTCTAACGCCACGCGATCGGCCAGCTCCGCGGGGGAAGCCCAGTTCTGCCCGTCGCCGTCGAGTGGGATCAGCAACGGAGTACGTCCGTGCGCAATCCCCAAAAACCCCCTTTGCACCTGCTGATCCAGTTCCAGTAGCTTCACCTCGAACAAGTCCCGTTCCTTGGGGTTACGTTCACGTGCGCGGGCGACCGCCTGCATGAATTGTTGCAACTGTTCCTTTTTGCCAAACATTTCCCGCAAGGAATAGCGAAATCCCTCCCGTGGTGGCAGTTGGAGCAGATCACGCACCTGATCGTTCTCAATGCGGAAGACCGGGACATTGGCCGCTGGGGACGTTAATCCGGGCTCGTGGGCAGCCACTTCAAAAAACCAACGCAGTGCCGGCTGCTTTTTGCCATCATTGTCCTTGTACTCTTCAGCGTGGGTGATCAATCGGAGATGCACGCGGGCGAAGGTGTCCAACGGCTTGAGACGTCCCCCATCGACCACTGGCAAATCAGCCACAGCGCTCATGTCCAACCGCCCGACAGGTTTGGAGTTAGACAGAGTCGACAGCAAGTACAATGCCGCCAGACCCGCCCCGGCCAGCCCTGCGGTCAGTCCCAACCGCTTGCTTTTTTCGTTCGTCCCGGTCAGCCTTTCTGTCCCAACAGTGATCCGCTCGGGGGTAGTACGCTCGACCATCCCACCCTTGCGGTGACGCATCGGATTAGGGTCGGCAGTATTAGTACCCGAACTGGGGCCAGGGTTGCTTATGGATTCGTGCCGTCGGAAGGAGCGTGACAGAAATTGCACCAGATGCCAACTGAAGTGGAAAACCATCCCGAAAGCAACCAGAACGCAGGAAATATATGGCAATAGCCAACCGGGGTTGCGGACCACTTGCAAAATAGTGCCCCGTTCGTCGGGAGTGTATCCGGACTGGTAAAATGCTTCGCCACGGTAGCGCAGCGGCTCATTCATGCGAATGACCACTTCGCGGTGCTGTCCGGTTTCCGGATCATCCAGTATTAGTCTGCTCGAGTAGTTCTTGGGTATGTCGGTCCCTATGTAACGATCGAAGCGGAATTCCAGAAGCTTCAGGGTAAACGGCTTGTAATATCGGACATGGCGCAATATGAGTCCGTAGGAAGTACCGTCGACGGTTACCATTTGCGGCTGACGCTGCCAGAGGGTGACGAGAAAGGTGCCCACTTCCTCGTCGCTGTCTTTTTTGAGCAAGCGGACGTAAGCGGCGGGCATGTCCATACTCTGGCTGGTGTCGACACCCGCTACTTCGGCGCGGGGAACGGCGACATGTTCCATCCCTAGGCCAGCGGTTGCCGGGTTAGGGACGCCGTTATCAGGTCGCCAAGGAAGCAGCTCGCTGTTGGGCATGTAACGCAATACGAGCAGATCGACGGGCAGATCAGGATGGCTGATTCTCCGTTGGGTGCGAGCCGCTTGCTTCAGCAGACGACTTGGGATGACCGTAACTTGATCCGTGTCTTCGCTCAGGGAGTGTATGAAGGCCAGTTCGTGGTGACGACTGTCGAAGGCAAAGTTAGCTGTTGCCCCCGGCTCGGCTAGAACCATCTGCTGCTCGATCTGAAACTCACGGGTAATCGCCTCTCCAACAAATAGCAATAACAATCCAAAATGCAGAATGAGCAGACCGATATTTTTCAAGCTCCAGCGAAAGCGGAGGACATAAGCGGCCAGAAGGTTGAGAAAAAGTAAACCACCTAGAAGCTTACCACCCGGATATGGAAGGCGGCACCAGGAGGGCACCTGCAGTTGAGGATCCCATCCAAAAAAGACCTTGCCGAATTCCACTAAATGCTGAATCTCTACAAAGACAATCCAAGACCAGAAATACTGATCGACGACTGTCCAGATACCTGCTGATTTCTGGGCTAGGGTGCCCAAGAAGACCAGACCGAGCGATAGGACAAATAGAATCACCGTCAGTTGCAATGAGACCAGCGGCCGTAGCCCCGCACGCCATTGCTGACGCCAATTGGTATGTTGTCGCGGAGGGATAGGGACATCCGTCAGTTCTGGGGCGGAAATGCTCATGAGTCTTCTCCTACGGCTCGAAGCGCCGCATGTTTTGTTCAATTGAATTTATAGTGTACATGTCCTATCCGTCGGATAGCCGAACCGGCTCATCGCGCAAACGGGGGCATACGATTTTTGCCTCCCGGCCCGGTAAAATCGACCCGATACGCCTTCACCTCTCCAAGCATGACTTCCGACACTATTTTGGGTAGCTCCGACTCCTGGGCCGGTGGTAAGCCCACTTCGCCCCGCCATCGATTGACGTTATCCAGCAACGAGCCACCAAATGGTTGGGACAAGTACAGCTCTGGCTGTTTTCCTTCGCCGGGTGGTAGAAAAGTAACAATACGCATGGCCCGGGGTGGTCCTTCCCGCCAACCAGGGGGTGGTTCATATAGGGGCACAGTAGCACCAGCCGGTACCCGCAACGTACGGATAAACGCATCGAATGCTGCTACATGGGGTTCAATCTGCTCCGCAGGGCCACTGAACTTTACAAACCAGCTTTCATTGCTAGACTTCGGAATGATCAATCCCAACAAACGCACCTTCTTGTTGCTGGAATCCCCCCCTGCGTTCCCCGGTTCTGTAGCAATCCCCTCTTTGTCCCGCGGTGCAGTATAGGTACGGATTTGGTCACCAGGGCCACATCCTCCCCAGGCGATTAAACCCAGGCAAAATGATATCGGTATGATAATGCGTAACATTTGTACCCCGGATGACAACAGAACGATGGCGTGCCGACGGACTCCTACATGCCTCACTGGCTGAGCCCTGGGAAGTCACAGGACTAACCCGCAGAAGAGCCATCGCGGAAGGTAGGCTTTCTGACACTATTGTCCCGTTCATCTGGAGTAACGTCAAGGGAACAGCGGGAGGCAACCCACGTCGATCCGAAAGCAAAAAGTCAGCCCTGACATTCCATAATCAGCATCATTAGTATTTGTATTTTCCATATTACTTATCCCCATCAGGGTGGCGGTCACATTGTCGAGCTGGTCAGGGGAGAGCCTTTACAGCAGACAGGAGAAGTTGCAATTAACCTCCCTCGTTATCAGGCATGACCATCTTGTAGAATGGGCAAAATACAAGAGCCGTCCCAGGCTGCAGTTAAACAATTGTAACTTTCTGACCAATGACTAATCGTTCTGAACTGGCTTTGCGGTACATTGAGCAACTGCCTTATCCGCCCTACCCGGTGCAGGAAGAGGCATTGTTGGCGTGGTTTACGTCCGATCAAGGGGTGATGGTTTGTGCCCCGACGGGCACGGGCAAAACTCTGATTGCCCAGGCAGCCATGTACGAAGCGTTGCACACCGGTACCGTTGCCTATTACACCACACCGCTTATCGCGTTGACCGAACAGAAGTTTGCCGAACTCCAGGCGGCGGCAGTCCGTTGGGGCTTTTCTGCCGATGACGTCGGACTGGTAACCGGCAATCGGCGGGTCAATCCGCACGCCCGCGTTCTGGTCGTGGTTGCCGAAATCCTGCTTAACCGTCTGCTCCATCCGGAGGGATTCCATTTTGAAAAGGTATCCGCTGTGGTCATGGACGAATTCCACAGTTTTGCTGATCCGGAACGAGGAATCGTCTGGGAACTGACCCTGAATCTGCTGCCCAAACACATCCGCCTGTTGTTGCTGTCGGCAACAGTGGGGAACTCTTTCGAATTTCTGCATTGGCTAGGAAACGTGCATGGTCGTCATCTGGAACTAGTGGAGAGCAACGAGCGCAAGGTTCCCCTTACTTACCGGTGGGTGCCAGATAAGTTTTTAAGCGAACTGCTCGTGGACATGGCCCAAGGGGATGAACAAACCCGCAAGTTACCCGCCCTGGTGTTTGTTTTTAACCGCGATCAGTGCTGGAGTGTCGCCGAACAGCTCAAAGGACTGGATCTGATGACGCCCCGGCAGAAAGCTGCAGTGAACAAAATCTGCGATCAGTTGGATTGGCCACATGGAGTCGGCCCGAAACTCAAGCAGATGCTCCGGCGTGGCATCGGTGTACATCATGCAGGGGTGCTGCCCAAGTATCGGCGGGTCGTCGAGGACCTGTTCGAGCGCAAGCTACTATCGGTGGCCTTGTGCACGGAGACTCTGGCCGCCGGCATCAATCTTCCAGCACGTTCTGTGGTTCTAACCTCCTTGGTCAAAGGTCCCTTCGGCAAGGAGCGACTCATCGACTCCAGCACCGCCCACCAGATTTTCGGCCGGGCAGGCCGACCACAATATGACACGGAAGGGTTCGTCTTCGTCCTGGCGGATGAGGACGACGTTCGCATCCTCCGCTGGAAACAGCAATACGAACAGATACCGGAAAATACTAAAGATCCTGTCTTGCTCAAGAAAAAGAAGGAGTTGCAACGGAAAAAGCCCAGCCGGAATTCGCAGAAGAAATACTGGACCGAAGGGGAATTCGAAAAGTTACGGCGGGCACCACCGGCTCGGCTGTATAGCAAAGGCCCCCTGCCTTGGCGGTTACTAGCCTATCTGCTGAGCGTATCCCCGGATGTGGACGCTATCCGATCCTTCGTACGCAAGCGACTGCTGGACGGCCCCCGCGTCGAAGCGGGCTTGAAACAACTGCGGCAGATGCTCCTGACCCTGCACCGCAAAGGCTTTGTCAAACTGGAGCCTGAGCCTCCGGCGGACCTGCTCAAGCCCGAGGCGATTGTCCGCCTCGCCACGGATTACCAGCCGCTTCTCGCTCAGCCTACCCCTGAACTGCCGAAGCTATTGGCCTTCCGCAGCTGTCATCCCCTTTACGGTGCTTTCTTGCTAGATCTGATGCCGGAGGGTAATCGCGAGGAACGTTTGCAACTGCTGGAAAGCCTGTTGGATTTACCACGGCAATTGCACAGAAAGGTACGCGTTCCTTATGATCTAAGCGGTGGTCCGCTGGAACGCAACAAGCTTGACCCGGAGCTACTCCAACGAGGCCTGCTCAGTGTGCAACTGCCCGCCGAACGTTTCAAGCGTCCAGCGGCTGGCCAGGACACGGACATCGACGATGATGAAGAAATCGATGACCCACCGCCCGACGAGGAAGAAGAGGCCAGGTTGGTAGGAGAAGAAGGACGTACCCTGGTCCTGGCTGAGAAAGTGCGACTCCTGTTCGACGAATTACATCCAGATGTTACCGATTTGGAAACTCAGGCGGTGTGGGCTGCTGGCGATGTTCTGCACTTTGGCGACTTCAACAAATACGTCACCAGCAAGGATCTGACCAAGCAGGAAGGGCTGATTTTCAGGCACCTGCTCCGCCTGATCCTGTTGCTGGAGGAATTTGCACAACTGACGCCAGCCGGAATGGAATCAGCGGCCTGGCGCGCAGAGCTGCGAGAAATCGCCAGCCAGCTAACGACCATCTGCCACGCAGTCGACCCCACCAGCACGCAGCAAACGATCGCCAAGGCCCACGCTGCCGATCTGGTCGAAGGCGAACAGCAGCCGTCCACCACCGTTCTGGAACTGCCCATGCCGCCATCCGCAGAACCTGCTATTGATTACGACGCCGAGGTGGAGGAATTTCAGGCAGGTATTTTGGACTGAAGCCCTAGACAGGAGGTTTTCGTAGGGTCGGTAGCTCATTTAATGGTTTGTTGAGCAACAGCCCTGCCCCGATTGGTGTTTTGGCTTCTTTTCGAGGCGATGAAATATGACGACCAGCAAGCTTGGAGCACACAGCCTAAGTGCCGCCAGATGAATTTATCTTCACAAGACCCCACGGTCCGTATCAGGCATCACACTCTACCAGGTTGGCCTGCCGATGAGTCGTCGGTTGGTCATCATCTGTCAATAGGACACGCTAGCACATTGCAACCTAAGTTCATGGTAGCTGAGACGTTGGCAACCATTTTCCGTAATGCGATAGACATGCTCAAAGCGCATACCAACGTCGTCGCAATAGAGACCAGGCTCGAGGGTGACCACGTCGCCGACCTGTAATGGTTCGCTCGAGTGAGGGACGAAAAAAGGTGGTTCCGGATGCATCAATCCTAAGCCGTGCCCTGCATGGGTGGTAAAGTATGCCTCCAGGCCGCGACGACGGAACGCCTCGTGCACCGCAGCGTAAACCTGCTGCCCTGTGACGCCTGCTCGGAGCACCGCTTCCCCCGCTTGTAAGGCTTCCAGGCATGCGCTGAATAATGCGGTGTGCCGCGGTGTGACATTTCCGCATATCAGTGTATTGGTACAATCGCTGCGATAACCGTAGAGCACGACGGAATAATCCAGAATGAAAGCATCGCTGTCTTGCAAACGGTACAGACCCGGCGGTCCGCCCCGTTTGCCACCTCGAGAGACGACAAAATCACCATACACAACCGCCCACTGACCGAGGAACTGATAGATAGCACTCGTTAGCCCGTTGTATATCTCCAATTCGCTCAGGCCCACGCGCAGGTTTCGGCAAGCCCAAGCGTGACCCACCTCGCTGGCTCGCAGGCACTGTTGAATAAGTGTCAATTCGTCCTCGTCCTTGCACCGTCTTAACGCTGCTATGGCTTGATGCACCTGGATGGCCATCGGATCCGGTAGCAGATCATGGACCCGATTGCCCCAGCGACGGATGATTGGCTCAAACAACAAGCGACGTGGTCCCTGGCCTGGTGACTTTCCGTCGTACCAAACTACTTCTTCAATCCGGTCGGCATGAGCCGTCGTCGCCGGTAAACGGCTATCATGATATAAATGGCATTCGCCATCGGGCGTCAGGACCAGCAGGCCACCGAAATCGGCGTGCTGATTGATTGCCTCTACGTGGTAGCCAGCCAAGTAGCGTAGGTGGATGGGGTCCGCCAGCACAAGCGGATAGGCGGGGCTCAGTTGCTCGAGCAATCGTTGGCGACGACGGCGACATCCTTCAGCCGTCAGCATGGAAGTACTCCCGAGCAAGCTATAAGGATGGCGGCCGGTGCCCGGTGATAAGCCAGGAAAACCGCAGCCGCTAACAAAACCATTTTAACGAAGGGCTGGTCGTCACACTCGGGAGGTAACCATAACTGGCCAGAGTACCTGAGTTCCGCTGAAGGCACTGCCTCCAGCCAGCGGGCATGGCCAGTGACGGAACCCGAACGGCTGCAGGGAACGTCGACGGACCAACCCTCAGCAGTAGAGCGAATGATCTGCCAGGACGGTTGGGGATAGGCCAGAATCAGGGAAGCGGTGCGGTCGCGGGCTAGGCGAATTTGCCCGAGATAGCGTTGCAAAGCGTCGTAGACGGAGGCACGCCGCCGGCCCCAATGAAACGACAGAGTAAAGACCAGCGAGCCGTCAGGCTCCTCACAGAATAACCAGCGAGTAGGCCAAGGGAGCATACCCACGTAGCGATGCCACCAGGCAATTGGAGAAGCGACCGGCTCGAAAACCCCTCCAAGCAGCCTCGCCGTGTCAGCATCCCAGACGTCCCAGCGTCGTCGAGCTGTCGGGGCAATGGCCGGTCCCGATAGAGAGGAGCTGTGGCCATGCAGTCCGATCCTCCACCCCCGGCATTCGAGCATCTCCTAGGCCCTCTCTCTGATCTGCGACCGGCTCCCCGGCACTCCGACATCCGCATTGGACTTTACTAATCTAAACAACAGTTGGGTTCAGGAGAAGGGTGTGAACCGCTCAGATGCTCTGCTTGACAAACGTGAACAGCGTATCCGCCAGATGTTCGGCGAGATCGCACCTTGGTACGACTTTCTCAACCATTTGTTAAGTCTGAACATTGATCGCTACTGGCGTCGCAAAACTGTCCAGCTTATTCCGCCACCTGTCCCCGCTGCAGGACCGATACTTGACGTGTGTACCGGTAGTGGCGATCTAGCCATTGCCTACGCCCGCGCTGCCGATCCCACCCTACCGATAATCGGAGCTGATTTTTGTCACGAATTACTGCTCCAAGCCCAACGGAAAGCTCAACGGCTGGTGCCCACCCACAAATTAACATTTGTTGAAGCCGATGCTCAGTACCTGCCGTTCCCGGACAATACCTTTGCCCTGGTATGTGTCGCTTTTGGTCTCCGTAACATCACAGACATGCATCGTGGTCTGTCCGAGATGGTCCGTGTATGCCAGCCTGGGGGACGCCTGGCCATCCTGGAATTCTCACAACCTCGGCATCGCTTTTTGGGAAGATTGTACCTTGGCTACTTCCGCTATTTTCTGCCGCTGATCGGCCAGTTGCTGGCTCGCAACCGCCAGGCCGCATACCGCTACCTGCCCGAGAGCGTATTACGATTCCCTGATTACGAACGGTTGGCCGATACGTTACGCAACCATGGATTAGAACAGGTGACCTTCACCCCTTTTACCGGTGGTATTGCCACCCTGTATCAGGGCCGCAAACCCTCCGGTGCCAGCAATCCTTCTATACGAGAGAACATCTATCAACTATCGAGTCCTTGCAGCGACGCTGGTGGGACTTGGCGATTACAACCACAACAGGACCGACATGGTACCGACTTCGTCAGTGCACCCACCAAGTAGACGCGAAGGTTACGATTATGGACGTTCAGCAGGCAACGACTGCCCATTTGCTCTTGCGGGCGGCTTACGGCCAACCAGTGGAACGGCCGCCGGTATGGGCCATGCGTCAGGCAGGGCGTTGGGACCCAGAATTCCAGCGATTGCGACAAGGGCAGTCTTTTTTTGCGTTTTCGGAGGATGTCGACCGTGCCGTTCAGGCCACCTTGGCACCGCTCCGGTTCGGCGTCGACGCCATCATTCTCTTTTATGACATCACCACATTGCCAATCGCCATGGGACTTCCGTTCACATTATCCAGCGGTGCGGGACCGATACCGGTCCAACCAATCCGCTGCCTGAGCGATGTCGAACGGTTGGATCCTGAGCCACCCCCGGCCCGTTATGCCCACGTTGTCGAACTGTTACGACGTGTACGGGCCGAACTGGCAGGTCGCCTTCCGGTTATCGCCTTCGCCGGGGCACCGTTTACCGTGGCCACTTATTGCATCGCCACTGGCAAAAACATGGACCAGACACGCCGCTTTGTAGCCGAGCAACCCCATGCTTGGCGGGAACTATTAGACCGGCTCCACCACGCCACCGTGCTTTTCCTGCGTACTTTGCTGGCCGAAGGCGCCGACATTTATCAGCTTTTTGATTCCTGGGCGGGTATGCTCAGCCTGGAAGAATACACTAACTGGGCCCAAACGTACCACCAGAAGCTCTTTGCCGCTTTCCCACATGTACCGGGAATTCTGTTTGTCAAGGAATGCCCTTATCTGGAAGCGATGTGTACAAGCGGAGCCCGGGTGGTCAGTCTGGGTATCCGGCACGATCTGACCTCTGCCTTACGACAGTACCCCCATCTCACCTTCCAAGGGAACGTCGATGCTGCCATTTTGCAACACGGCACCCCTGCTCAGGTGCGTCAGGCAGTCTGGAACTGTCTGCGGGCGAGCGGCGGACTCCGCCACATTGTCAACTTGAACCACGGAGTAGACAAGGATACCCCTGTCGAAAACTTCGTGGCGTTTGTTGAGGCGGTCAAACAATGGCAGCCATCACAAACTTGACCCGGAATTACCAGCGGGCACAATCACCACCGCAACACCAGGAGTAAACGAAATAAGCCATTCACTTGCATAAGCAAAACTTAAAGGGGAACGCCGCTGGTTTCCGAGGCGTCGCAATACACCAAGACTAGGGCCGTGACACTTGACCCCCGGACCATCCCTCGTGGTAATCAGCCATGACTGTACAGGTTCATCAGCACGCCTCGTCCGCTTTGCTGTCGGTCAGTGGAGGCAGCGTATTGCTTGCGATCGTGACAAGCGTTCTGCTGGCCCAGGAACCAAAGCATCGAGAACTCCTGGAAGCCTTCCAGAAGCAATTGCAGACAGTCGCGGAGACCACCGGACCGGCGGTCGTCACAATCGTGGCCTCGCGTAGTCCGCTTTATCCCTCACCGCCTTCGGGTGCACAACCCGGACAGTTGGGTGGATTCGACCCGCAGGAGTTCCTTAAGGAAGATGCCTCGTTAGCCCGTGCCCGGCTAGCCAAATACCTTGATCTGAGCGATCCCCAAGCCGCAGTCGACCATGGCTACGCCTGCGGGGTGGTACTGGACCGCAGCGGCTTGATCCTGACCTTGTACCATGTTATCGAAGGGGCACGCAAAATCTATGTGCATACGGCCCAAGGAGGTTCGTATGCTGACATCCACGCGGCCGATGCCCGCAGTGACCTGGCCGTGCTCAAATTACTCCAACCGCCCGACGGACTCAAACCAATACGGTTTGCGGACGTTTTGCTTTACGATTTGCCGCAGCGTCGTGCTACGGTGAGTACCGGTCGTCTGGTTGTATTGCTGGCTCAACCCGTAAGGGCTGAGTTCCGCCTTGACCGTCCCGGGGCCGCCTTCGGCAGTCTCACCAACGTGCGTCACCGTTTCAGTCAGTTACGGGGTGATCTGGATGCCCCTTCGGATAAACAGTCAAGCTACTATAAATCCGGCGTCCTGCTGGAACACGACGTTCGCCCCTTTGCCGACGTCAGCGGAGCCGCCTTGGTGAATCTGGATGGCGAACTACTCGGTCTGGTTAGTGCGGCGGCTGTGGTTTACGACCGCACAATTGGTCCAGGTTATGCTCTGCCGGCCGACGAGAATTTCCGTCGCATCGTCGAGGTGCTGCGTCGCGGTGAAGAAGTTGAGTATGGTTTCTTAGGCGTGACACTAGCGGACAATCGTCGGCGGGGCGAACTCGGCGTGGAACTAGGCGCCGTCACGCCGGGGGGGCCTGCCGATCAGGCGGGCCTACGTCCCGGTGACCGTATCATCCGGATCAATGGGTACCCCATCGAATCATATGATGATCTGCTCATCCATATCGGTTCAGCCTTGGCCGGCGCCAAGGTGGAGTTGACCGTCCTGCCGCGTCTGGGCTCTCCGCGTACCGTTACCACCACACTGGCCAAGTTTTACAACCCGCAGCCGTTCATCGCCACAGTGCGACCCACTCCCGTTTTCGGACTACGCGTCGATTACTCCAGCATTCTGGCCCTGCGTCTGCGGGCACAACCCGGTGCTGCTAGCGCACCCATTCTGCCCGGTGTCTGCATTCGCGAGATCGTCCCCAATTCACCCATGGAAAAGAAGCTGAAAACCCTCGGCGAACCTCTGGACCGCTGGCTGATCACCCACGTCAATCGCCAGGCGGTGACCACTCCAGCGGCATTTTACGGTGCCTGCCAGGGCCACAAAAGCATAACCCTAACGCTGATTGATCCTAACGAGCAGCCGCCACGACCCCGTGAACTGACAGTCCCTTAAAACTGGCATACCGGAGAACCAAGCATGTTTCGTTATGCAATTTGCAACGAGACGTTCCAGGGTTGGGAACATGCTCATATCTGCGCTCACATTGCCGAGCTAGGCTACACTGGCTTGGAAATTGCTCCATTCACACTAGCCGAGCGGATTACTGACGTCACAGCCCATCAGCGTGCCGAACTCCGGCGTCAGGCTGAGGCGGCCGGTGTCCAAATCCTTGGCCTTCACTGGTTGCTGGCTCGTACAGAGGGCTTCCACCTGACCAGTCCGGACCCGGACGTACGCCAACGTACCGGCGAATACCTCACGCAGTTGGCGCATGCCGCTGCCGATCTGGGAGGCAATATTCTGGTGCTTGGCTCCCCCGCCCAACGCTCTTTTCCTCCTACAATCACGCTGCAACAAGCCCAAGACTATGCGCTGGATACCCTGCGCTATTGCTTACCGGCCTTGGAACAGCGACGGGTATATCTGTGCTTGGAACCCTTAGCATCTAGCGAAACCAACTTTCTTAACACCGCCGCTGAAGCGGTGTCTCTGGCCCAACGTCTGGACCATCCTTACGTCCGCCTGCACCTCGACGTCAAAGCCATGGCAGCCGAGACCCAGCCTGCTCCGGCTATCATTCGTGCCTTTGCTCCTTGGCTGACCCACTTCCATGCGAATGACCCCAACAAACGCGGTCCCGGCTTCGGCCAGACCGACTTCCGACCTATCCTTCAAGCTCTTAGGGATGTCCGCTACACAGGCTGGATCTCCGTCGAGGTTTTTGACTATTCCCCTGATCCAGATACCATTGCCCGAGAAAGTATCCGCTACTTGCGGCAATGCGAGCCAACTCCCACAGAACCACTTTCTATACCGACGTGATTTACCTCGGTCGGCCTCGTCTACATACATCAGGTTTAATTCTCACCTAATAACTACACACGCATAGCGTATGCGAACTGTCTATTCGGCGTCCCAACAGCTATCGCATCCCGCATAGGCACCTTCTGGTACTTGCGATCCTGATTGACGCTCGCATTGGCAATCATATCGAAGTTGGAAATGGACTCTGTTCTTGGAAGCAAAAGCAGAATGACAGATCCCTGCATTAACTGACGCTGCCCGAGGAGACCTAGTGATGAGACATTTGGTTGCAGGCACCCTGGGGCTCAGTTGGGTTTTCCTGACACCCATCCGGGCCGAGGAGTTGACCTTTGGCTTTGCCGAGCGGGACGTCACCCCTGCATTGGATGCCAAACCGGTCTACCTGGCTGGCTTCGGTCACAATCGCAAAGCAACTAAGGTTCATGATCCGATTATGGTTCGGGCCGTTGTTGTTGGTTCTGCAAAGGAAAAGATCGCTTGGGCCAGCGTGGACGTCATCGGTATCTTCCACCCAACGGTTGAGCGTATCCGGGCGCAGCTCCCCGGGTTTGCCTACGTATTAGTTTCAGCCACACACAATCACGAAGGGCCTGACACCTTGGGGCTATGGGGGCCCAATCCCCTGCAAAGTGGTGTCGATCCGGAGTATATGAAACGACTGGAGCGGGAATGCGTAGCGGCCATTCAAGCAGCAGATGCCGCCCGTAAACCGGCCCGGGCCCGCATCGGCCGTGCCGCCGATCCCTCGCTGCTCCATGATAGCCGTCTGCCCATCGTTTTGCATGACGAACTCGTCGTCCTCCGTTTTGCCGATCCTGCAAGCGACAAGCCTCTGGGCATAGTCGTTCAGTGGAACAACCACCCGGAGGTCCTCGATTCCAAAAACACGGAAATCACGGCCGATTTCCCATACTACGTCGTGCGGGCATTGCGCCAGCGCTACGACTGTCCCGTCGCCTATTTCACCGGTACTGTCGGCGGACTGATGACTCCTCTGGGCTTGACCGTCAAGGATGAAAAAGGCACCGTTCTGGCTGATGGCACCTTTGCCAAAGCGGAACGTTATGGCCATTTGGTTGCTGAGTTGGCCCACAAAGCTATACAAGAGAGTCAACCCGTACAATTGACGCCATTTACCATCCGTAGACAGGAGCTCCTTGTGCCCGTGGACAATAAGTTGTACCGTTTGGGCTGGCAGGTGGGCACATTGCAACGCCCCTTGTACACCTGGGAAGATAACCCCACCCCGAATCAGTTTGTGGAAACCAAGGATGTCAATCGCCGGGTCGCCGTCAAAAGCGAAGTCGGCTATCTGAGACTCGGGGAGCTGGAGGTGGCCGTCATTCCCGGCGAGATCTATCCGGAGTTGGTACTTGGCAAGGTGCAAGACCCACCCGATGCCGGGGCCGACTTCCCAGATGCACCCATTGAACCGGCTATCTACCCGCAAATGAGAGGTAAATACCGGATGATCATTGGCCTGGCTAACGACGAACTAGGATATTTCATCCCGAAGCGGCAATGGGACGAAAAGCCGCCTTATTGCTATGGGCTGAAAAAGGCTCAATATGGAGAGATCAACAGTGTCGGCCCGGACGCCGCGCCTATCATCTGCCAGGTGTTTCAGCAGTTGACACGCCAGCCATGAGCCACTTGACCACCATCGTCGCATAACAGCCTCGCGGCAGTTCAAACTGAAGCACCAGCTTCGCCTGGCCGGGTTGAAGCTCGTCCGCCGCAACGCTGACGTGCATTTGTCTTACCTGCATGGCGATATGGCGTTCGCCACGGGCAAAAAAAGGGCGATCCAAGCCCGGTATCTTCAATTGCCGCAGGGTCAGCCCTTCCTGCTGCAATATACGCTCCAGCAACGGCCACCACCATTCGTCCCCGCGGGGCTTCAACCGAGCACTAGGCAGGGGAAGCGTTCCCTGATACCACTGCGATTGTCGCTCGATGGGCACAGAGCGGGGTGCTGGCCACCGTCCGTGCTTGCATTGCAGCCACAGCAGGGCATCGGCCGGCCAGTGCTCTTCCAACCAGGCCGCCAGCAACCGGTTCCACAGCCAGCTTTGATAGGCCGCCACGTACAGACCCCGTAATTCCGGACGTAATCGGGCCACGGCCCCTTTGTAATCATCCGGATGCTCGCATAAATAACACACCAGGCTGCGGGCATGACTGGCCGGTAGCTGATTCCGTAACTTCGTCCATTGGCCCCAGTGGGTTCGGAGTAGCTGCTTTAACTGCTTGTCCCGGGCACGGTCGTAGGCATACGGAGCAGCTAAAGCCAGCCATAATGCCCCCTCCCAATCGGCTTGAATCATCCGCCGGGCCACGAAATCTGCCGAAGCATCCCGTGAGCCGAACCGCTGATCATCGAAGTAATTAGGCACACCGAGGCTAGCCACCTCGGTCTCCGCTAGCTGACGGGCTTGCTCTGCAACGGGCCATGACATGTCACGCATCACGATGGTAAAACGATTGGCCACTATTGCCTGGGAAGTGTATGGAGTGCTCCTTTGTCCTAGATAGGTCAAGGTGAAGCCGGCATGTGTCAGATCCCGGGGCGGACCACGAAAAATGGTCAGATATTGCCGCGTGACCGCATGGCGATCCTTCAAGCCGCCGTAGCTGAGCTGCTGATGCCGTAAGCGCCAGCGACGCCGGACCACCGCTAGCGCATCGACAGTGGTCCAACCGGTTTTATCCAGCCTATAAAACGCATAGTCCCCTTGGGGTTCGGGTACGGCTTGCGTTACCTCTTCGACTTGGAAGTCTTGCGGCTTCTGGCGAAGTTTCATGCTGTCATTTTACAGGTCGCTATCGGCTAGCTGTGTCCGCTGCCCGATTGTCCTGCACGGTCGAACAATCCGTTGGTGATAAAGGCGTTGATACTTGCACAGCAGGATTGGGAATTACTTGGGGACGATCGTCGAACAGGTAAGACCACTCCGGATAGCGCGACGGATCAGCTTCTGGCCGCGATGACGGTGCCCAAGGATAGGACCATGCCTGTTGCGGAGGAGCCTGCGGTAAGGATCGGCTCGACGCCAGTGCCGCCAGATGTCCGAGGATTTCAGCGTGTCCTGCCGTTGAGTCCTCCGCGGTCACCATAGTAACGCCGGCAATCCGGGAGATGGAATCGGTGGTACGATGATCCCCCACTACAAATATCGTGGCAATTGGCAAACCTTCATTCAAGCATTCCTGGAGCCAGGTTCTGGTCAGTGACCACGCCGCTCCGTGGACAGCCACGGCACACACACATTCGGGATCAGCCGACCGGAGCGAACGCATCATGTACTTCATCCAGCCTAAATGGAAGGGGGCCTGACCCACTGCTATCTTTGCAAAACCTGCCTCTTGCCATCGCGTCCTCCACCGTTCCACTTGTAACATGTGACCGGGATTCAGGTCACTCACCAGGAAGACATACACCCGGTTCCGCTGGACAGCAGAGATAGGATGAATGGCGTTGATCTCCTCTATGCGTGCCCAGCCATCATAACCAGTACTGATACATCCGCTGCCAGCCAACAGGAGCAAGCCGATCAACGCAACTGAACCCCGCTCTTGCCCTCTCCCCACATTTTCCTTCCGTTGCATTGATTGCTTTCTCCCCACAGCTCCGTTCCTTTCCTCATACCCCTTCCTCTTGCCTCTTTCGGCATAAACCAAGCACCCAACGCAGTCATATTCTTTTACCTTACTTTGCAACCCCAAAAGACAATGTTCTCTTCCGATTAGTAAAAATGAGCAAACACGGTAGACTGCTTCTGCTCTAAAAGATTTTGTCTGAAATAACACGCCTAAATCGTCGATAGGACTGAGAGAGAAGTGATCATTCTTAAGAGCAGCATTAATCTTGATCTCTCTATTCGCCTAGAGGCGACGGGTGATGAGAAAATAATAGCATTGCTCAGTCGCAAAACTAATAATTAAGTGATCTAATCATTATATACTGATCCAAGGTTCTAATTATTCCATGCTCCTCGACTCAACAACTTTGTACATCTTCAAGCCAGAAGATTAAGAAATTTTCATAAACCTACATTCTCAATCTTTTCCATGATTTCAACTATTAGAAAATATTAATC
>JANWVV010000057.1 GCA_025055795.1 Gemmataceae bacterium | reverse complement strand
TGCCGGAGGGGAGGGTGGTGGGTGCCGGGCCGCTCGGCGGCGTCGGAAGCGACGGCGACGGCGGCGGGCTGACGGTAGCGGTCCCGTGAAGCTGGGCGTATTGGACATTCGGGTCGTATAGTGAATAAGTGCACAAGTCATTGCAAATTCTGTTGAGAATCGGGAGCACAGAATAGCCCGTCGTCGCAGCGGAGAAGCTGTGATTCAGCGGCTGAATACCGTAAGATCAGGTCTAGAACCTCTGCATTCCGACACGATCAAGGATGGGACCCTACTAGTGTGGCATGCTATATCGACTAGCATGATATGTCGGCTACGAATCAAGCACAATTAGAAATAACTTGTTGATAGCACGTTAAACATAACATATGGTTTCTGAAGATAATTGTTCAAATTAGACTCGTTCAATGGGGCGGGGGTAGACTTGACAAGTAAAGCGTAGTGGGGTGGTGCGCTGAAGTTGTGCAAGGGGCTGCCTCGTCGGGATGCGGTAGAACTGATAGAAGAAAGCGCAAGCACATAGCGCAGGCAGCCGGACGATAGGATGGGCGGGTTGTAGCAGTTGGGGGCATGACCGGCCGGGTTTTGGCAGCCAGCAGGCATAGTCTGTCGACATGAGTTTACCGACGCAGTCGATTGCGTTGTTGCAAGCAGCGCGGGAGCTGGCCCAAAGCCTGCCCGCCGACGCGGTGTTACTGTTAACCGAGACCAGCCTGCCGTGGGAGGACGTGGCCCGAATATTGGGGGACAGCAAGTTACTGGTGGCCGCGGTCAATCCGGCCTTGACCCGTTCGTTACGGGACCGTGAAGGGTGGATCGTAATCGACGTGGATGGGGAGCCACGTCCCACCCAGGAACGGATGAATGCAGCGTTATTACGGGCGGTAACCGAGCAACATTTGCAGCCCGGGGCCCATGTAGTGGCATTGTACAACGGTATAGCGACGTTGGAGGATGGTCCGGAACCGATCGATACGCTCAGCGTCATTCACCTGGGTGAGCATTTGGAACGGTTGACGCCGCAGGATTTGCGGGTGTTAGCCGATGCGGCTCCGCTAGACGTGTTACGGGCGGTGGTGTCGCTGGCCACGGAGATCGGCCGGGAAGGGCGAGAGGGCCAGCCGATCGGCACGATTCTGGTGGTAGGGGATACCCGCCGGGTGTTGAGCATGTCGCGATTTCAGAATTTCAATCCGTTCCGGGGGTACAGCCGGTCGGAGCGGGACGTGCGGAAGCGGGACGTGCGGGAGCAGATCAAGGAGATCGCCAAGCTGGACGGGGCGATCCTGATCAGTCGGGATGGGATCGCGGAGGCAGCCTGTTTACATTTGAATGCCCGGACGGATGGGGTGAATTTGCGGAAGGGTTTCGGGTCACGGCACCTGGCCGCAGCGGCGATCAGCAAGCAGACGAACGCGGTGGCGTTTGCGGTCAGCCAATCGTCGGGCTCGGTTCGGGTGTTCAAAAGAGGGGAGGAGGTGCTGCACATTGAGCCGCTGGCCCGACCGCACATCTGGCAGCCATTCCGTCTGGAGACACGCGAGGCGGAACGATCCAGTACGAGCAAGCCTGGCGGGGCTGCCAGCAGCGGCTGACGGCACCGCCAGGAACCCCTGCCCCGTCAGACGAACAAACCCTCCACCAAGGGAGGGCTGGCTGTCCAGACCGATGTCCAGGCCGATCCATCATCAGTCCTGCTCGTTGAGCGGGGGCCATTCCTTTTCCAGGCCTTCCTCCTCGATCAACTCGAGTTGCTCGGGCGTCAGATGGTATTTGTCGATGATACGCCGCTTGGATTCCGGAACGGGAATCCCCTGATCCTGGGCCTTTACCAGAGCCTGGAAGATGGATTTGCGCTGTTTGAGGGTTAAGGTTCTGAGGTTCATGGCCAACGGACTCCTTGCACAAGGTGCGGAACACTGAGAGTGGTTCCCCACAGGGGATGGCAACCAGATGGTACTAGCAACCGAATCTCTCTTTTGTGGCAGCAGGGCGAGGAAAAAGAGATGCGGTTATAGAAGTATATGTCAGGGAAGGTGTCAGGTGCGAGTAAAAAATGGTAAACGGGGCAATTTTCTGGCAATTTCCCAACCGTTCTGCAGGACGATGGAAGAGGGTAAGGGATGAGATGGTTTGTATTAACAGCTTTTGTGGCATGTAGTTACGCTTGGGCAGTGGGTTGGCAAAGCGGACCACCGGGTGGGAAGGAGGGCCGGTACTGTGAGCCCGACGGCGTGACATGTGAACTGCTGTACTATAACAACGTATCGGAAGAACTGCAACCTGATGGACGCCAGCGATCAGGACCGGTATGGCGGCAGATAGAGGGGCCGTTGCGGGAGGCGTTGCCGGGCCTGGTGCGGTTGTATCAGCAGTTGCATGCCGAGCCGGAGCTGTCGTTGCAGGAAGAGAAGACGGCAGCCCGTTTAGCGGAACAGATGCGTCGACTGGGTTGGGAAGTAACGGAGAAGGTGGGCGGCCATGGGGTAGTGGCGGTGCTGAAAAACGGTCCCGGCCCAGTGGTGCTCGTTCGGACCGACATGGATGCCCTGCCGATAGTGGAGCAAACCGGGTTGCCGTACGCCAGCCGGGTGCGCAGCAAAGACCGCTTCGGTCAGGAAGTGGGGGTGATGCACGCCTGCGGGCACGATATTCACATGGCCTGTTGGGTAGGTACGGCACAGGTGCTGACCGCCTTGCGTCAGCAGTGGTCCGGTACACTCGTGTTTGTCGCCCAGCCGGCTGAGGAGATCGTTGCCGGGGCCCGACGCATGCTGGAGGATGGGTTGTACCGGCGGTTCCCCAAGCCGGACTACGCTTTGGCGTTGCACTGCGACGCCCAGCTGCCAGCCGGCATGGTGGCCTATCGGGCCGGCCTAGCCCTGGCCGCTGCCGACGCCGTAGACATCGTGGTCAAAGGGAAAGGGGGCCACGGTGCTGCCCCGCACCTGACGGTCGATCCGGTGGTGCTGGCCGCCCGGATCATTCTCGATCTGCAAACGATAGTCAGTCGGGAGGTCAACCCGCTGGAACCGGTGGTGATCACCGTCGGTTCGATCCACGGTGGGACCAAGCACAACATCATTCCCAACGAAGTGCGTTTGCAGTTAACCGTGCGGACCACGCGGACGGAAACGCGGGACCAGGTGCTGCGCGCCATAGAGCGGCTGTGCCGGGCAGCGGCTCAAGGGGCACGGGCCCCGGAACCGGAAGTCCGCGTGCATCTGGACGAGTATACGCCACCGACGGTCAATGACCCGGTGCTGACCGAGCGTTGCGTGGGGGTGTTCCGTGCGGTGCTCGGAGCGGCCAACGTGCGGGAACGGCCACCGGTGATGGGAGCCGAAGACTTCGGCCGCTTCGCCGCGGAAAATACGCCGATATTCCTGTTTTTCCTGGGCACGGTCGAGCCGGAACTGTTCGCAGCCGCTCAGAAGCCGGACGCACCACCGCTGCCGGGTCTGCATAGCGATCGGTTCGCCCCCGTTCCCGAACCCACCCTGCGGACGGGCGTTCGTTGCATGGCTGCCGCCGTCCTCGATTTGTTGACCGACAAGAACAACCCCGCCACCAGTCCGAAAAAGGAGTGAAGCCCAAGGTCTTAGCAGAGGCGAGCAGAGAGGTACGATAACGGCAAAAGAGGAGCTAGGCGTTGGGGGAGCTCGGCAGTCGTAAGCGGGCCCGCTTGCGACCCAGGCGCAGGATCAGACCATCCTGCGGCAGTAGCGTGGCTTTGACGTCGGTGACTTTAAGGCGGTCGGGTCCGTAGTTGACGGCCCCTTCCTCGATTTTGCGGCGGGCCTCACTTTTGCTGGCAGCCAGACCTGCACTCACCAGCAGGTCCACCACGGGGATGCCAGCCGGCTGGAGCCATTCGGCAGGCAAGGTGACCTCGGGCATCTGTTCGGGATCCCCTTTTTCCTCGAATTGCCGGCGCCATTCCTCCAGGCAGGTTTGTGCCGCGGCGTCGCCATGGAAAAAGCGAACGATGTCGGCTGCCAGGGTCTTTTTGGCTTCGTTGGGCTTGCCGGCCAGAATGGTCGCGATGTCGTCCTGGCCGCGATCGGTCAGCAGGGTGAACCATTCGGCCATCAGTTCGTCGGGGATGCGCATGGTCTTGCCGAACATCTCCTGCGGGGATTCGTGGACGCCGATGTAGTTGCCCACGCTTTTGCCCATTTTCTTGACGCCGTCAGTGCCGCGCAGGATCGGCATGGTAATGCATACCTGCGGCTGTTGACCAGCGGCCCGCTGCAAGTCGCGTCCGACCATCAGGTTGTACAGTTGCTCGGTACCACCAAGCTCGACATCGGCCCGAACTTCAACCGAGTCCCAGCCCTGCAGCAGGGGATAGAGACATTCATGTAAATAGATCGGTGTCCCTGCCTGCAAACGCTTGCTGAAGTCGTCGCGTTCCATTAGCCGTTGAACGGTGGTTTGTCCCAACAGTCGCAGGAAATCGGCAAAGCGGAAGCGGTCGAACCATTCGTGGTTGGCCCGCACTTCCGCCCGCTGGACGTCGATGATCTTGCCGATCTGCTGCAGGTAGCTAGCCGCATTCTTCTGAATCTGTTCGGGAGAAAGTCCTTGGCGGCTGACGTCCCGCCCGCTGGGATCACCCACGGCCGCCGTGGCCGTACCGATGATCAGCACGGCCTGATGCCCCAGTTGCTGGAACTGCCGCAGCTTGCGCAGGGGCACCGTGTGACCCAGATGGACGTCGAAACCGGTGGGATCGATCCCGTATTTAACCCGTAGAGGTTGACCCGTAGCATAGCTGTGTTCCAGCCGCTGCCGCAATTCGTCCAGCGTTTCGATCTGGGCGGTCCCACGGACCAGCACCCGCAATTGCTCTTCAACGGGCGGAAACATGGTCTACCTCGAAGCCACTTACCCCCGGCTGTAATGCCAGTGTATGCAAGTTATAGCTCAGGGGCAGGGGTTTTACCGTGGTATCCTACCCTGGCCGTCCGTACCACCCGGCACCGACCATCAACTCTAACCTGACGACGGCAAGCCGGGGACGGAAGGGACAGAAAAATGCTCACCTGGCCCCTTGCGACGCTCGGACGCGGTAACTAACGTTCCCACGCTCCAGACATCCCCGCAGTCCAGGCATATGCTTTGGTTTATGGGGAGCAGACAAAAGCAGAGGGGAGCAGTAACCGGTCCGACTCCTCCTCCATGGGACCTGGCCGAAACGGAAGCGTGCCGGCGGTTGGTCGAACTGGCCCTGGCCGAAGATGTTGACCGGCGGGGCGACCGGACCAGCCTGGCACTAATCGACCCGGAACGGGAAGGATCTGCTGCCTTTATCGCCCGCCGCGCCGGTGTGGTGGCCGGTTTTCCAGCCGTGGAGCTGGTGTGCCTGGCCGTGGATCCCAAGCTGTTGCTATTCGTACGCACCGCCGAGGGACAGGCGGTCCGGCGGGGGATGATCCTGGCGACCGTACGCGGACCGCTGCGTTCCATCCTCAAGGCCGAACGGACCGCTCTCAACTTCCTGCAACATTTAAGCGGCGTGGCCACTCTGACCCGCCGATTTGTGCGACGCGTACAGGGCACTGCTGCCCGTATCTTCGACACCCGCAAAACCCTGCCGGGCTGGCGAATCCTGGAAAAGTACGCCGTACGCATGGGAGGCGGTCATAACCACCGCCGGAACCTGTCCGACGGCATTCTGATCAAGGATAATCACCTGGCTGCCCTGCAGGGGGCTATAGCAGAAGCCATCCGACGGGCCCGTACCTTTCCCGGTAATGACGGGCTGCCGGTGGAAGTAGAGGTCCAGAACTGGCAGCAGTTTGAGCAAGCATTGGCCGCAGGCCCCGACATCATCCTGCTGGATAACATGGACATACGCCAGTTACGGCGTGCGGTCCGACGACGCAACCAGGTGGCCCCCGCGATCCAACTGGAGGCCTCCGGTGGTGTCACCTTGACCACGGTACGGCAAATCGCTCGTACCGGCGTCGACCGGATCAGCATCGGTGCTTTGACCCATTCCGCTCCCGCCTTGGACATCGCTTTGGATTACACAGAGGCGAGCTGAGCCTGATCACAGTTCCTGCGGACACCGCCAATGACCGAGTTGATGCAAGGGGTGGTCCAACCGGAACCCGAAGAAATCTGGTGTTTTCCTCATCGGCACGTCGGTCGGCAGGTGGCCGTGTATTCTACCCTGTCCAGCACGAACAGTCTGGGGGCGGCCTGGGTAGCCCGCACCGAGCCATCGGCTTGGCACGGCTGGGCGATTGTGGCTCGCGAACAGACCGCGGGGCGGGGTCAGAAGGGGCGTTGCTGGCAGGCCCCCGCAGGCAAGGCGTTGCTGTTGTCGGTGCTGGTCCAGCCGCCGCCTCCTGTGGCCCGGCCGGTGATCCTGACCGCCTGGGCTGCCGTGGCAGTGGCCGAAGCCATCACCGCTATGACGGGCCTGCAGGCCTATATCAAATGGCCCAACGACCTGCTCCTGGCCCACCGCAAAGTTTGTGGCATCCTGATCGAATGTCATGGCTCGGCAACAGTGGCTGGCATCGGTCTGAACCTCACTCAGCAGCAGCAGGACTGGTCCGCCGCAGGATTACCGACCGCCATCTCCCTGGCGCAGGCGGCGGACCGGCTCATCACCATTGCCCAGGCAGCCCAACAGGTCTTGTACCACTTGGACATTGGCTACGAGCACCTGATCCAGGGTCGGCATCACCTGCTGCTGGAAGAATGGCGTCAGCGCCTGGGCCTGCTGGGACGCCGGGTGGACGTCGAACTGAGTGATGGCAGCCGGCTGACCGGTCAGCTCCACGAGGTCAATTTCCAGACGGTCGTCGTGTCCACCACCGCCGGTTTGTATCGCTGGCCGCCGGAACGGATCGTGCACTTGTATCCAACCGAACAAGCGTAACCAACCGGGGTTATGGCTGGACGGTGGAAACCATACAATGAACGGCATACTGGGCGCCTGAGCAGAACGAGCGTGCCAACCGCAGGGGGATGAAAGGCCGTGACGGCGGGGAAAGCAGCAGAACCGGCCGAAAGACTGCCGCTCCAGTTGCTCCAGGCTACGCCGGAACAGATGCGGGACTGGCAATGGCAACGGTTGCGTCAGATGCTGACCGCGATCCTGCCGGCCAACCGTTTTTACGCTCGCAAACTGGCCGGGGTGACGGCAAACGACCTGCGCGATTGGACGGACTTTTATCGTCTGCCCTTTACGACCAAGGCCGAGCTGGCCACCGACCAGCAGGAACATCCGCCCTATGGCAGCAACCTGACGTATGCCCTCGGCCGCTATGTGCGGTTGCACCAGACGTCGGGCACAAGTACAGCTCGCCCCTTGCGCTGGCTGGATACCGTCGACACCTGGGATTGGCTCCTCCGCTGTTGGGAATGGAACTTCGTCCTGATGGATTTGCAACCGGCGGACCGTTTGTTTTTCCCCTTTTCCTTCGGTCCGTTTCTGGGATTCTGGACGGCTTTCGAAGCGGCGGCCCGGCGGGGGCACTTCTGCCTGCCGGGGGGCGGCATGACCAGTACGGCACGATTACGACTGCTGCAGGAACACCGCGCTACGGTGGTCTGCACGACCCCGACGTATGCTCTCCATTTGGTCGAGGTAGCCGCGGCTGAGAAGATCGATCTGACCGCGCTTGGCGTGCGGGCGTTGATCGTGGCCGGCGAACCGGGCGGAAGCATCCCGGCCACGCGGCAGCGGCTGGAAGCAGCCTGGGGATGCCGCCTGTTTGATCATTACGGTTTGACCGAGGTCGGTCCGACGGCCATGGAAGCAGCCGAGACCCCCGGCGACATGCTTGTGCTGGAGCCGGAATACATAGTGGAGGTAGTGGAGATCGGCGGTCAGCGGCCGGTGGCCCCGGGCCAGGAGGGGGAGCTGGTCATCACCACTCTGGGACGTTGGGGCAGTCCGCTGGTACGTTACCGCACCGGCGACGTGGTGCTCCTGCAGCAGGGGAGTGCCGAGGGCCGCTGCTTTTGGCGTCGCTTGCAGGGCGGAGTACGCGGTCGGGTCGACGACATGATCCATGTCCGCGGAAACAATTTGTATCCCGCCACCCTGGAAGCGATCATACGCCGCTTTCCAGAAGTGGCCGAGTATCGTATTGTGATCGATCAGAGGGGGCCACTGACAGACTTGCGGATCGAGGTGGAACCTCGTAGCGGCGATGGCACGGCCCTGGCCGCCGCCCTGGCCCGCGCCTTGCGCGACGAACTGCTGTTCCGCATCGACGTCGTCGCGGTGCCCCCGCAGAGCCTGCCCCGCTTTGAAATGAAAGCCCGCCGCATCTGCGTGGTATCTTCCCCGTGCTGAACCAGCGCCGGAGAGGAACTTCCTCTCCGGCCGCAGGAGTTCGCTATGGCTGCGCGTACCGTCTATCCGCCCGCGGTCCTTGCCGTTGCCGCCGTGGCGACAGGTCTGAGCCTGGGTCTTCCCCTGTCCGCCCGCGACTGGATCCACTGGCGCGGACCGGAACAGAATGGCCTGTCGCGTGAAAAGAACCTGCCCGGCGAGTTCGACCCCGCCTTGGGCCCTAAGGGAAACGTACTATGGAAGCAGCCGTATGGCGGCCGGTCCGCCCCTCTGGTCCTGGCAGGCAAACTCTACATCATCCAAGGTACCGGTGAAGGACTGCACGAAAAAGAGCAGATCGTCTGCTTCGACGAGAAAACAGGCCAGAAACTCTGGGAGTACCAGGTCAACGTCTACCACACCGACATTGTTTCGGCCCGATTGGGCTGGACAACCTTGACGGCTGATCCGGACAAGCACTACATCTACGCCCATACCACTGCCGGCGAACTTCTATGTCTGGATAGTCAGGGCAAACTGGTCTGGCGTCGGCAACTGACCGAAGAGTTTGGCCGGGTAACCGGCTACGGCGGCCGGATCGTCACGCCCCTTTTCGACAGCGGCCTGGTCATCGTCGGCATGCCGAATGCTTCCTGGGGAGACCAAGCCCGCGGCCTGAACCGCTACGTCGCCTTCGATGGCCAGACCGGACAAATCGTCTGGTGGTCCACCCTCAGTCCCGACACCTTGTATGGCACCTACTACTCCAGCCCGGTTATCGCGGTAATCAACGGCCAGCGGTTGTTGATCACCGGCGGTGCCGACGGTGCTCTCCATGCCCTGAAGGTCCGCACGGGCGAGGTGGTCTGGAGTATTCCGTTCGCCAAAGGGGTGATCAACGGTTCGCCGGTGGTGGCAGGCAATCTGGTCGTGTGCACCCATGGCGAGGAGAATCCGGAGGGGGCACCCATTGGTCGGATCATCTGCGTGGATGCCAGCCAGGTGGATCCGCAGACCAAGCGTCCCAAGGTGGTGTGGGACACCTTCCGCCGGCCTTACAAGGCCAACCGCAACCAGCCGTTGGCTAATCGTTTCGGTCTGGCTTCCGCTGCCTTGGCCGATGGCCTGCTCTACGCTCCGGACGACAGCGGCGAAATCTTCTGCTTCCGCGTCAAGGACGGCGAACTGCTCTGGCGCTACCGCTATGCTACCGAGGTCCGGGGCTCCCCACTGATCGCCGATGGCAAACTTTACATCTTCGACGTCAAGGGCCGCATGGTCATCCTTACCCTGCGCGGCGAGAAACGTCCCGACGAAGAGGAAACGTTCACCTACCGCTTCCCAGGGCCGGGAGGTACACTCAACGAGACCAACGGCACCCCCATTGCCGTCAACGGCCGACTCTATTTTACCACCCGTACCGATCTGTACTGCGTCGGTTATCCCGATGCCCGACCAGAATGCGATGCGTACCAGCCCTTGCCGCCGGAGACACCCTACGATCCGCAGGCGGTTGCCGGTGTCCGTCTGTTCCCCGCCGACGTGACACTGCATCCGGGAGACAAGGTGCAGTTCCAGGTAGTCTTTTACGACGCCAACGGTCGGACCGTGCCCGCCCCCGAAGGACAGGGAACGTGGCGTCTGCCCTTGCCGCCGAAAACTCCCAGCGGGGCCCAGCCGCCAGCGTTGCAAGGTACCCTCGACAGCCAGGGAACGTTCACCGCTGGGCCTCAGCCGGCTCAGCAGGGGTACGTTGAGTATCAACAGGGGTCGCTGACCGCCCGGGCCCGCGTCCGGGTAGCCCCACGCCTGCCTTACCAGCAGGACTTCGACAAACTGCCCGAAAATGGCGTGCCGGCTGGATGGGTCAACACTGCGGGCAAATTCTACGTCAAAAAGCTGGCCGATGGCAATCAGGTGCTGGCCAAGGTCAACAACGACTCCCGACCGCCAATTGCCCGTGCCAACGCCTACATTACGACCCCCGAGGCCACGGACTATACCATTCAGGCGGACATCCTGGGTACCCTCGTACGCGACAAACTGCCCGACGTCGGCCTGATCAACTGCCGGTACACACTTATCCTGGATGGCAAGACCGACCCGGAACTCGGTCAACGTACCCTGCGGATCACATCGTGGGAGGCCCGACCCCGCATCAATCACGGTATCGCCTTCCCGTGGGAACCTGATGTCTGGTACACCGTCAAGCTGTCCGTCCAGCAGCAGCCGACCCATGCGGCCATCCGGGCCAAGGTATGGAAAAAAGGTACACCCGAGCCAGCGGACTGGACCATCCGCTTCGACGATCCTAATCCCAATCGGCAAGGGGCCGCTGGCTTGTATGGGTACGTGTCCAACATCGCCCCACGCCCGGATGGGCCGCCGCTCCCCGGCTCGGATATCTATTTCGACAACGTCCGGATCTTCCCCAACATGGCCGCGCCAGAGAAATGACCGCCGGTGCTCAGCGTCACTTGACTTGTTGGTATATAATTTTGTTTAGTTAATTGTAGCAACCAGGTGGTTGCTCCGGCTTTTGGGCGGGAATCCATCATGATAGTTTGTTACCGTTGGTGTGTTGGGTTGGCGTTGCCCCTGGTAGTGGGGGGTGGCGTACTGATGGCTGTGCGTGGGCGGGTGGAGCCCGCCGAGACCATAGCGGCCCAGGGACAGGTGGAGGCGGTCGCCTCCAGCACTCTGACGGCACCGCCGGCGGAAGCGGAGCTGCCCCATCCGGCCAACGTCGGCCCGGGCGACCATGTGATGTTCGGCGGTACTGTCTACCGCAACATGGTCAATCTGCGTGACAAAGGAGTACCCGATAATTTCGACCCAGAGGGCCCCCGCCTGTTGTGGAAAGCCCAATTGGGGAGCCGAGCCTATGGCGGACCGGTGGTGGCCAACGGCCATGTCCTGGTCGGTACTAACAATGAATCGCCCCGCAATCCACGCGACACCGATAAAAACGGCGAGCCGGTGGACAAAGGCATCCTGATGTGCTTTGATGCCAAAACCGGCAAATTCCTCTGGCAGGCCGTGCACGACAAGCTGCCGAGCGGTCAGGTCAACGACTGGCCCAAGGAAGGCCTGTGCTCGACTCCCGTGGTTGAAGGCGACCGCGTCTATTACGTATCCAACCGTTGCACGGTGGTGTGTGCCGATCTGCACGGTATGGCCAATGGTCGCCAAGGCCGACCCTTACGGGGCATCGATCCCAAAACCGGCAAACAGATCGACTACGACTCCCCCACCGACGCCGACATCTTCTGGGAACTAGACATGATGAAGGAACTGAATGTCTTCCCGCACAACATGTCGGCCTGCTCGCCATTGCTAGTGGGAGACATCCTTTTCATTGTCACGGCCAACGGTGTCGACGAGGGACACATCAACATTCCTTCCCCCGAGGCCCCTAGCTTTATCGCGGTGGACAAAAAGACGGGTAAAGTGCTCTGGAAAAGCAACGCCCCGGGCAAAAACATCATGCACGGTCAGTGGTCGAATCCCGTCTATGCCAACATCGAAGGGACTCGTCAGGTGATCTTCCCCGGTGGCGATGGCTGGCTGTACAGTTTCGTGCCTGAAACAGGCGAATTGCTGTGGAAATTTGATTGTAATCCCAAGGACGCCGTCTACGAACTTGGCGGTACCGGCACCCGCAACGACTTCATCGGCACTCCCGTGGTCTATAAGAATCGTATTTACATTGGTGTAGGCCAGGATCCCGAACATACCACCGGCATTGCCAACTTCTTCTGTATTGCTCCCCGAAAGGACAGCCGCGGCGACATCTCCAAGTTCCTGGAAGTGCGGACCAAAGACGCCGACGGCAAGGAAAAGATCGGTGAAAAGCCGAATCCCAATTCCCACGAATTGTGGCGGTTCGGGGGAACCGACGACCGCAAATGGGCACCACGCGACTTCCGCTTCGGACGCACCATGTCCACCGCTTGCGTCGTCGACGACATCGTTTATATCTCCGAACTGGCCGGTTTCCTCCATTGCCTCGACGCCAACACCGGCAAACATTACTGGAGCTTCGACACCAAGGCCTCCATCTGGGGATCCCCTTATTACGTCGACGGCAAAATACTGCTGGCCAACGATCAGGGTGAACTATTTATCTTTCGTCACCTCAAGCAACACGAGGTATACGACGAAGTGGCCGCGGCCCAGAATCTGACCGATCGCAAAGCGGCCCGTGCGGCCATGCTGGCGGTCCGCAAGCAGGTGACGGACAAGTATCTGCTGGCCAAAATCGAGTTTGACACCCATATCCGCTCCACGCCCGTGGTCGCCAACGGCGTCTTGTACGTCATGACCGAAAAGTCCCTTTATGCCATTAAGTGTGGTGACTGAAACCGGTCCAGCTTGTTGCCGTCTTCGCCCTTTGCGTGTTGTCGTTGCCGCTCGGCTCACTCGAAGAAGTGGCACGCAGACAGCCGTTCGGTTGTAAACGGCCGTAGCGGCGCACCTCGGGGAGGAAACGGGCGGTTTTTGCTTGCAGATAGCCGGGTACAACTGATAAATTGAAAGGCAATTCGTTTTCTGCCCCCCACGGAAAGTGTCCCTCCTCGCGGTCGCAGTCTGCGTGTCGTCAGCCAGGGTCCAGGAGAAGCCATCATGACCCACGCGGTCCGTCACCAGAGCCATGCCTTCGGGTTTTTGCATGCCGACAAGGCCGAAGGACTGACACTGAGCCGGCGGAATCTGCTCAAGGCGAGTCTGGCCGGTGTTGGGGCGTTGTCGTTGCCGCGGTTGGTCCAGGCTCGGTCGGCCCGGCAGGTCCCAGCGGCCCGCTCGCTCATCCTGCTGTGGCTGGCTGGCGGCCCCAGTCACATCGACATGCTCGATCCCAAGCCGGACCGGCCACCGGAAAACCGTGGCCCGTTTGGTGTCACCCGCACCCGCCTGCCCGGCGTTTTCCTCTGTGAACATCTGCCGCGTCTGGCCGCCCGCCTGGAGCGCTTCTCCTTGCTGCGTGCTGTTGATTGCCGCGGCAGCAACCACGAACCCAATACGGTCATGCAGACGGCCAATCGCCGGGCCGAACCCCGCACCAATCCGGAGGCGGTCCGGTATCCGGCCATCGGCTCGCTGGTAGCCCGCTTTCATGGAGCGAATCATCCCGCGGCCCCGGCTTACGCTGCCTTCATGCGTTCCCGTTCCCATCTGGCTTTTGCCGGGTATCTGGGCCAGGCCTACGATCCGTTCCTGGCCAACGAAGCGGCCCGCCTGCCCATTTACGATCTGCTCGGCAACGATACGGGCCGGCTGTCACGCGGCGCATTGCTGGAGCTTCCCACAGGCGTCGATGCCCAGCGCCTGCACGATCGTCGCCACCTGCTGCAGCAGTTCGATCGTCTCCGCCGGCATCTGGAACGCAGCCGGGTGGTCGAGGCCTTTGACGTCCACACGCAGCAGGCCCTTCAACTGCTGACCAGCAGCCGGGTACGAACCGCCCTGGACCTGGAGCAGGAACCCCGCGCCATTCGCGATCGCTACGGTCCGCATCTCTGGTGCCAGCAAGCTCTCCTGGCCCGACGCCTCATCGAAGCAGGCGTCGCTTTCGTCACCCTCGATCTGAGCTACCACACGGCCAGCGGCACCTGGGACACCCACGGCGACAACATTCCTCCCTACGGCGGCATCCGCAAGGGGTTGGGACCGTTGCTCCCCTTGTTCGACCATCTGGTCACTACACTGGTGGACGATCTGGAACAACGGGGCCTGCTGGAGCAAACCCTGGTGATCGCCATGGGTGAGTTCGGACGCACGCCCCGGATCGGCACCCAAGGCAGTACCGACGGACGCGATCACTGGCCCTACGTTATGACCGTTCTGCTGGCCGGGGGCGGATTGCGGCACGGCCAGGTGATCGGACGCTCCACCCCCGACGGCGGCGCCATTCAGGAACGCCCGGTTACCCCGGGCGACCTGGCCGCTACCATCTACCGCCACTTCGGCATTCCGCTTGACAGTACCTACACTGATCCGGCCGGCCGGCTCCTCCATCTGCTACCTGACGGCGGTCAGCCCATTCACGAACTGTTTTGATCCCTCCCTGGGCCCGATACGGATCTGAATAAGCCCAGCACGGGCCGCACCGGAACCGAGGTCTGTCCCAGCGACCAGTGTAGGCCAACGATGACTTTTCTCTTAGCGAAGCGGCTATGACCCTCGCCACCGCTTCGGGTCGCCAAGGCAGCTGATCGACCCGGCAGGTCCCCAAACGGACTGAGTCACCGGCAGACAGTTTGCCCCGCCGCCGTGCAGGTTAGTGGAGCAAAATTAACATTGGTCAGTCACCCGCCTCGGGCACCCGAATGTCTGGAAGGTCTCCAGGTGGGGGTATAATCGGACGGAGACGGATCGGCATTGCCTTCTCTGGAGCCAGAAGAGAAACTAGATTGGCAGGAGGGGGTGCACGGAGCGAGGACTTACCAGTGCTTGTGGGCAAGGTGCACAAGGTGGGTGGAGCATGAGGTGGTGCGTGCTGGTGGCTGAGGCAGTTCGTGGCGAAAAAGATCCGCTCCGTCAGCCGGAGGTGATTTGGGGCACGGTGGCGTTGTCTTTGGCCCTGCTGGGCGGTGCGCTGATCATCTGGTTGGCCGACCGCTGGCGCAAGCGCCTGGTTCAGAACCGGTCCGCCGCTGAGGAATTGAGCGAATATCGGCAACTGTTGGAACGGGGCGAAATCACCGAAGAGGAGTACGAGCGGCTGCGAGCCCGGGTGTCCCAGCGACTCCGCATGGAACTGCAGCTTCCTGCGGGTTCAGCAGCCCCGGCCGCCACTGCGCCGCCCGCAGCTAGCGCAACGGAGCCTCCTGCGGCTTCTGGACCGAGTTCTCCAGGCCCGGAGGGAGCATCGCCCTCCCCCCCCGGAGGTGGGCAAGGGGCCTGACCGAAAAATCATCCGGGAATCAAAGGCGTCATGCGACCACGGTCTAGCAGCCGGATCGCACACGGACGGCCCCGCTGCAGTGTCCTGGACGGACGTTGGAAGCCGGAAAATCGCTACGGGTGCCGTCCTACAGGGAGGAGCAGACCAATTTTGGGGAAAATTCAGCGCGCGCCGGGAGCGAAACCGGTAAGATGTGGCAGAAGGAGGATGGCAGCCGCAAACGCCCCTGCCATCCTCCAGCCGTCAAGTGAAGGGAACCGAGCCGTAGCCGCACAGCCGACTGTCAGGGAGTCCTATGCCTTCGGAACGCACTACCGACAACGGCGGACGCCGTCCACCCAGTGGTACAGGTCGTAATCGCAACGCCTTTTGTTCCTTTTGCCGCCGCTCGCACCGCGATGTCGGACCTCTCGTGGAAGGTCCAGGCGAAGTGTACATCTGCGGCGAATGCATCGAGCTGTGCCAGTCGATTCTCGATCAGGAACGCAAGCGACGGGGCGTCAGCCGGGGACCGGTCAGCCACATTCCTTCCCCGCGTACAATCAAGGAAAAACTGGACGCCTACGTCATTGGTCAGCAGCGGGCCAAAAAAGTCCTGGCAGTCGCCGTCCACAACCATTACAAGCGGCTCAGTCTGGGAACCGACGTCCGCGACGTGGAAATCGAAAAAAGCAACATCTTGCTTATCGGTCCGACTGGTAGCGGCAAAACCCTGCTGGCCCGTACCCTAGCGCGTATCCTGGACGTCCCCTTCGCCATTGGCGACGCCACCACCCTGACCGAAGCTGGATATGTCGGCGAGGACGTGGAAAACCTGCTCCTCAAACTGCTGCACGCCGCCGATTTCGACATCGAAGCGGCCCAACGAGGCATTGTCTACATCGATGAGATCGACAAAATCGCCAAGACCAGCCACAACGTGTCCATCACCCGCGACGTGTCCGGGGAAGGGGTGCAACAGGCCCTCCTGAAAATGCTGGAAGGAACCATCTCCAACGTACCTCCCCAAGGGGGCCGCAAACACCCCGAGCAACAATACATCCAGGTTGACACCACCAACATCCTGTTCATCTGCGGCGGTACCTTCGTCGGTATCGAAGACATCATCAGTCGCCGGCTGGGACGTAAAACCATCGGGTTCGGTGCCGTCAATGACCTGCACCAGGAACGGACCCTGGCCGAGCTGCTCAATCAAGTTACCGCTGACGACCTGATCGAGTATGGCATGATTCCCGAGTTCGTCGGCCGCCTACCGGTGATTGCCCCCTTGGATCCCTTGGACGAAGAGGCGATGGTCCGCATCCTCACTGAACCGAAAAACGCTCTCATCCGTCAGTATCAGAAATTGTTCGAAATGGAAGGGGCGGAGGTGGAATTCGAGCCGGCGGCCTTGCGCGAAATCGCCCGCCTGGCCAAGGCTCGCGATACCGGCGCCCGGGGCCTGCGGGCCATCGTTGAAGAAATCATGCTCGACCTGATGTTCGAACTCCCCGACATGGAACCCAAAGGCAAGCACGTCATCACGGTCGACGTCGTCCGGGGCTTACAAAAGCCGGAATTCCGGCAGACCAACCGTAAAAGCGCTTAATGGCGTCTTTACGCCACCAGAGTTGGTTACCACTCAGCCAATCCATGACAAACACGGCTAGGGGGAAAGGATCGGGACAAGGAGGTTTAACCCATCCGCAAACCAGATTCCAGATGCCGGTCCCCAAGCCTCGGCGCCTGTGGAGTACCCTCGACACTATGGTCGTTTTTCCAGCAGAAAGTACATACCTTCTTTGCCGCTGAAATCGGCTGGTCGTTTTCCCTTCATGGTATAGGCCAGTTTCAATTCCTTACCCTGAAGGGCCACGATTCCGTAGGCCTTGGCCCCTTTGGTCCCTTCGGGCCCTTTGCTGATGACCATGTCGATTGTTACCGGCTGGACCTTGGTGTCCAGCTTGTAGTCCATGACAAAGGTTACGCCTTGGCCTGTAATGGTGATCGTGTCGGCGGTGAAGACATACTCGGCTTTCCGGGCCGCGGGGTCGATGGCCTTGCCCTCGATTTTGCCATCAACCAGTTGGTACTTACCGGCAAGTGAGAAAGGCTGATCCTGCGCCAGACAGGGCCGCGACTCGATTCTCAGGCAGCCTGCCACGGCTACAGCCATCAGACCCCAACTAACCAGGCGCATCAGAGACAGCGATGGGGGCATGCTCATGACTCCTCCGTTCCAGGATGGTTACGGCGATTTTGAGCCATACGAGACTCCAAGTTACCGCAGGAGAAAAGTTGATGGTACCGCCGGGGCAGGATGGAGATTGTTGGCCGGGCGATGGGGGTCATAGCAGGCGGCGGCTCAGGTGCTGGAAAGCAGTGTGCAGGTAGGCGAACAGAGGGGGCAGGAAACCTTCGGGGGGTAGTTCTTGTTCGAGCACGGCGGTGTGAGGGACGCCGTGGGCCTGGAGTTTTTCGTGCAGGCGGTCATTACCACGATACCAGTAGCTGTCCGGGGAGCAGGCCAACCAGAGGTATTCGGGCCAGTCGGTAGGGTGCAGGTGCATGAGGGCGGAGTCGCGACGGGCCGCTTCAGGGGTGGGGTAAATAGTGTCCAGGGGTGTGCCGAAGCCCCAAGCCTGTTGCAAGTCCAACGCCCCATCGATGCTGGCGACGATGGGAAAGCGGTGGGGGTGCCGCAGGCCCAGGCGGATGGCACCCTGTCCCCCCATGCCTACGCCCACAAGGGCCCACTGCCGGGCTGTGACCTGCCAGTGTTGCTCCAGCCAGGGTAAAACCCGACTGAGCAGGTGTTCCTCGGGACTCAGCTCCGGGTCAAAAGCGGAACAGGGATGCTGCAGCCACCAGGAACAGCCGGCTGCGGGGGCCAGACACCGCCAGCGGTACTGCTGCAACAGTTCGGTCAGACCGGCTAGGGCATCCGGCGGCGTGCCCCGGGCATCATGCAGGTAGAGGATCACTGGACCGACGGGTTGCCCCGGCTCACCGGCCACAGCTGGCTTGCCGCCGATTTCCAGTTCCCGCCATTGCCATGCCATGGAATGCTGGCGTCTGGAAAGTTTTTTACTACTACTGTGCCCCCTGGGCGACTGGCGTTGCTTAATCGATCTTTTTCTTGACAGGCTCCCCTAGCGCTTGCCGGGCTTTTTTCAGCTTTTCGCTGATCTTGCGACGCCGTTCGCTGTCCCGCTTGCTGAGGTCTTCCAGCTTCAGTCCTTTTTCCCAAGTTTGCACCGCTTCCTTGACCATACCTAAAGCCATGTAGCAATCCGCAAGATGATCCCAGATTTCCAGATGTTGTCCCTCCTCCTCGTCCATGGCGGCCTTTTTGAGATACTCCAAGGCTTCCTTGTACCTTTTCTTCTTGAACAGGACCCAGCCCATGCTGTCCAGGTAGGCAGCGTTTTCCCTGACTTCGTCGATCTCACCCTTTTCTTTGAGTTTTTCTTTCTCCTTGCGGTCCAGTTCCAGGGCCTCGCGGATCAGTTTTTCCGCCTCGTCCAGGTTGCGATCGTTGTCGGCCCAGATGTAACCCAGATCGTTTTTGTACGTGGCGTTGGTCGGATTCTTCTTGACCAGGATTTCCAGTTGTTTGGCGGCCTGGTCGATGTCGTTGATGTCAATGTATAACGCGCTGAGAATGTAACGAGTACGGTCGATTTCCCGCTCGCGGATTTCCGGTTTGAGATTCTCATCTTCCTCCAGTTTTTCCAGCACCTCCTGGAAGGTCTTGATGGCGTCCTTGTACTTTTCCGCCTCGCGTTCCACGTATCCTTTCAGGCGCAGGAAGTACCAGGAGTTTTCGCTCAGCTGCAGCAGGCCCTGGGTAATGCGCATGGCTTCCTGAAAGTCACCTTTTTTGGCCTTGGCCTGAACCAATTGCTCGATGACAAATGGTTTGACCCGCTCCAGTTCTTCCGGACCCTTCAGGTCCAGGAACCGTTCGCAGGTGCCAATCACCTGATCGTACCGTTTCATCTCAAAGTAGAGGAGGATGAGATTTTCGTAGGCATCGATGATGCTATCGGCACTTTTGCGGACCTTCTGGGCCAGCTCGATCTGGCGTTCGTAGAAGCGTTCCGCGGCGTCGTAATTCTTGACAAACTGAGCCGTACGGCCCAGGATGGTGATGGCGTTGTAATTGAGTTTGCTACCGCTGTCGCTGCCGAGCATCTTGACGGCGGCGGCCACCAGCGCTTTGGCCTTTTCCTTGTCCTTGCGCAACTGACGCAACTTGGCCTTCTGCAGTTCCTCAGTGGTGGCCTGGTTCAGCTTGAGGATTTCTGCTTGCAACTGGCTGTCGTTGTCCTGCCCAGTGGCAGTAGGTTTGTCCGTCTGGCCGCAGACAAGCGTCGGGGCGGTCACAAACAGGACGGGCACTAGCCCAAAGATGAGACAACACAGGCGGCGGAGGGCTACGGGCATGACCATTCCTCTCCCTGACAGTTCTGGTGGTCCTGATACTTGGGTTCTTCCAGCGATTGTAGCCGCTATCGAGCTGCTTTGCTATGGCCAATTGTATCAGGAGTTACACGGCTCGTACGGCAACCTGATCCAGCAGGTAAGGTCCAAGGGGCAATGACCACACGCATACCCATCATCGGCGTAGGACCGGATGGTCTGGCGGGATTAGCGTCCCGGAGCCAGGAGTTGCTGCAGGAGGCCGAGGTGGTGTTTGGCTCGGAAGGGGCCTTACGGCTGCTGCCGGAGCTGCAAGCCGAACGGGTAGTCATCGGGGGGGACCTGCCGGGAGTGGTGGAACAGATGCGGCAACTGCTGGGCCGGCGGCGTTTGGCAGTGGTGGCCGTGGGCGATCCGTTGTTTTACGGCACGGCCCGCTACCTGTGCGACAAACTGGGGGCCGAACTGTTCGAGGTCATCCCCCACGTCTCCTCGATGCAACTAGCCTTTGCCCGCATCAAGCAATCGTGGGAAGAGGCGTATCTGACCGATCTGGCTGCCCGCCCTCTCGACGAGGTCATCGACAAGATCCGCACGGCGGAGACCGTAGGTCTATTCACCACGGAGCAGATGACCCCCGACCGGATCGCCCGGGAGCTATTGGCCCGCGGCATCGATTACTTCACGGCCTGGGTGTGCGAAAACCTCGGGGGCAAGGACGAACGGATCACTAGTGGCGAGCTGCACGAGATCCGCGACTGGAAGTTTCATCCGCTCAACGTGATGATCCTGAAGCGTAAGCCGGGCCGGCCCGACGTGCCCCGACGCACAGGTCGGCTCCGTCGCTTCGGCAATCCGGACGACGTATTCGCCCAAACGCTGCCTAAAACCGGCCTGATCACCCAAGCCGAGGTCCGGGCCGTGGCCCTGGCCCAACTAGACCTACACCCTGGCGACGTCTTCTGGGATGTAGGTGCCGGCAGCGGCAGCGTCGCCATCGAAGCAGCAGGCCTGGTCTACCCCGGACCTAGTTACGCCATCGAGCAGGATGCCGCTGACTATCACCTGATCGTCGCTAACGCCGAAACCTTCGGCGTAACCAACGTACGGCCGGTCTTTGGCACGGCCCCGGCCGTCTTTGCGGGTTTACCGCCACCGGACGCCATCTTCGTTGGTGGCAACGGCGGCGAAGTCGCCCGCTTGCTGGAAGCCTGTTATGCCGCTTTGCGTCCCGGCGGACGCCTCGTTACCAACGTCGGCACCCTGGAAATGATCACCGCTACCTATCAGGTTCTCAAACGCCTAAGCGGACACGTCGAAGTCTTGTTGATGAACCTGGCCCGCGGCGTCGAACAACTGGAATCCCTCCGCTTTGAGGCCGTTAACCCAACTGTCCTGTTACGCATCGAAAAACGCTGACCCCCACGCCACTGCATGCGCTTCCTGGCTGCTGCCTTGTTCCCAAAGCTCTAACGCATTTTCAACCTGGGTGGCTCATAGAACGGCCAAATAGACTTTGAGCATACTTGATTGTTCGCATCTCTATTTTTTCTTGATTCAAGTAAAACAAAGCGGATAATACGGTTGTTCGTCAGCCTGTCTATTGCGAATGGTTATTTGGATGTGGTTTAGATAGAGCGGAGGGGTTTTGGGAGCCCACATCCGGAAAGGGCGGGAAGTCATGACGCGTGCGCGCCGTCCACCGCTGCTGAAGCTGGCGGAGATCGTGCCTGGACAGTATGCCGACACCTATGCCCAGTTGGGCGAAAAGCGGCGTGGACTTACCCAAACTGGCAAGCCCTATTACCAGTTACGCTTGCGGGATGCACGTCGCTCGATTGTGGTGATGGTCTGGCACGATAGTGAGTGGTTCGATGCCTGCCAGTCGCACTGGTCCGTGGGTCAGTTTTTCAAGCTGCGGGGCACTCTGCTGGAACATGAAAAATACGGCCTGCAGATGGAGCTGGAGGCTATCCGTCCGGTGGAGCCTCGCGATTATGAAGAGGGCTTCCAAGAGCGGGATTTTGTCGTGGCCTCGCGTTTCGATCCGGAGCAGATGTTTGTGCAACTGGTCCAGTGGGTAGGGGAGCAGATCCGGCAAGAGCCGCTCCGCGAGCTGGTGTTGCGGCTGCTGCGGGAACACGAAGCGGTGCTGAAACTGCTGCCCGCCTCGGACCGGCGTTATTATCCCTTCGCGGGCGGCTGGCTGGAGCACACTCTCAATGTGGCCCGGCACAGTGTCTGGCTAACGGACCGCTACACGGCCTTGTACCCGGAGCTGCGTCCGCCGCTGAACCGCGATCTGGTGGCCGCCGCGGCGGTCCTGCACGAAATCGGCCGGGTACGCGAACTGGAAACCGCTTCCGGTCAGCCAGTGCGGACCAGCGTTGCCGGTGAACTGTTCGGGCATCTGATCTTAGCCCACGACATGATCCGCACCGCGGCTCAGCAGGTCCACGACTTGCCCGCCGAACTGCTGGACCTGTTGCTGCATGTGGTTGTGGCGCACCTGCGGCTGCCCGAGTGGGGCTCGATGCGTCTGCCCTGCATTCCGGAGGTACTTATCCTGCACCACGCGGACGATCTGGACGCCAAGATGGAGATGTACATCCGCTGTCTGACCAATGATAACAGTGACGGACCGTTCACTGAGCGTGACCCCGTCCTGGGCCGGCCTTTACTCAAGCACCGCCACCAGTAAACCCGATGCTGCTTGAAAAGGGATAAACATTTCTTCGTGCCCTCGAGCAGCCCACGCGAAAAGTCTGAGAGAAACAACCGCTGCAGGTCCGATACGCTCATTAATTAGGATTCCATACGCTTCTTATTTCCAACAGATTCTTATGATGAGTTTAGGAGCATAGTTGATAGAACGGGTAGTTGTCGAGGGATACCAAATGTCCGATTCCCTTTTTTCAAAAATTATTTAATCGGCGTTCCAATTAAAAAAGTTCTCTAGATAAAGTTCAGGATTACATTCAGGCGAAAATATCCTTTTTGGACTAGAAGGGTGCTTTTAAAAATTTGCAGAAACTCATGACAGAGGCTTACTTGCAAAAAATAGA
>JANWVV010000056.1 GCA_025055795.1 Gemmataceae bacterium | reverse complement strand
AGGGCCCACCATGTCACCGGAGTGTCAGACGCGGCGGGAAAGCTCTGCATCGGATAGGAGGAGGTTGCCGCTCCTAGCGACAACGGTGGCGTCAGCATCGCACGCTCCACAGGTGGAGCGGAAGCTGCAAGGAATAATACCGGTTCGTTGACTTGCCAATCGGCAAAGGCCTCATCGGAGAAAACCGTTGTCATCCATAGCGGTGTCTCGGTTTCCACGGCCCCGCGATAGTTGATGCCCCATTCGTCTTCGTCGCCAAACCAAGGCATGTACCAGACTATCTGATCATCTTCCCAGTAATCGTTCCATGAGCCTAAGTCTTTGCGATAATCAGGCTCCGGCCACAACGCCGGATCCGTCTCGTCAACAGGGTCTGCGCCGAGGGGAACCTCTGTGCTTAGCGGCTCGGATTCCCAACCAGTCTCATTGCTGACGGGTGCCATCAGCCAGATAGTGCTTCCGCTTTTGTCGGTCAGATCAAACGAGTCCGTAGTGACGTAGTCGCCGATTGTCGGACCGGCCTCTTCCCCAGCAGTCTCTATCTCTATATTCGGCAGAGTTATCTCCTCGAGAGGTGGAGCCAGCAAGGCATCGACGGAAAAGGCCAGCCGCTCCTCCAATCGCTCACAGTGCAAACGCACTGTAGATACCAAAGACCGATGACCACTTCTGCTACAAGAAGAGCCGAAATTTCTGTTCATGGGCGAAGTATTTCCTGTGCAGTAATTTTCAGCATCACCCTGAAAGGGAATCATAACAGTCCTGCGAGAAATCTCAAGTGGAATTTTGACAAAAGTGGTGGATTTCAGGTTATGTTTGAGCAAAAATTGAACACCAATCGTAACGCGACTGATGTCGAAAAGGGGTCGCAGGCGGTTCCGGGACTGGAGATATGGGATCCGCCTGGGTGACCGCGATAAAGTCCGCCCGGCGGGGGCAGGGGGGTGGTCGATACTTTGCGCCCCTGTTCCTTGACAATTAAAGGGCGTTGCTGACAGGGCTGCCCCGGGTTTGTTAGCGAGACCGGCTAGGTCATCCCGATTCCCGCCGAGCTTCCTTTACTAGTGTCGGGCTCAGGCCGGGAGAGCTTCGGCTGCTACATTGGCTTCCAAAGCGTTCCGGACAAGTTTCGTGGAGATGATCATGGATCGAAGCATCAAGCGGGAGCAGGGGGAACATGGGCGTGTCCTTCTGGTCCTCGGCGTAGCCGCAGTGGTAATGCTGGCTGGGGGGAATTGGGCTGGATCGGTCGAGCCGGTGCTGGACAATGAGAAGACCGGCTGGCGTGTGCGGGTGACGTTTACCCAAGGCCAGCCGTCCCAAGAGGTTTTTCTACTCCTGAAGCATCTTCCCTTGCATAGCGACATCGGCCTGCTGCAACTCCGACTAGATCAACTGGCCCGGCTGACCCTGGCTCGGGAGACCGGCCATTCTCAGCATCAGGATCTGGTTCAGTTGCGGGACAAAACGGTTTTTCGCGGTCAGATTATGTTGGAATCTTTTCCGGTGTGTACGGAGCATGGTGAAGAACGCTGGTCGCGAACGCAGATCCGTGAAATCCGCTTCCGGCATTCGTATGCTGCTAGCTGGACCGCCTGGCTGTTGGGCCTACTGACCCTGACCCTTATGGAAATAGTTCTCGGCATCGATAACGTCATCTTTCTGGCGATCGTGGTGGGGAAGCTGCCGGCGGCTCAGCAGCCTGCGGCACGCCGCTTCGGATTATCAGCCGCGTTGGGGATGCGTGTCCTCTTGCTGTTGTTTCTGACTTTCCTGATGGGCCTGACCGCACCGCTGGTTACTCTGCCTCCTCTGCCGTTTCTTCATGACTGGGAAGCCCGGGAGATTTCCGGACGCGACCTGATCCTGCTGGCCGGTGGCCTGTTTCTAATAGGCAAAAGCGTCAGGGAAATGCACGAAAAGCTCGAGCGTGCCCGTCAGGCCTCGGACCAGGCGTCGACATTGCGGCCGGCTACCAGCTTCCTTTCCGCCATTGTCACCATCGCGGTCATCGACATCGTCTTTTCCCTCGACTCGGTCATCACGGCTATCGGGATGGTCGAACACGTTGGCATCATGATTATCGCCATGGTGCTCGCCATGCTGGTCATGTTGTTTTTTGCCCAGCCCATCGGCACGTTTGTGAACCGGCACCCCACGGTCAAGGTCCTGGCCCTGAGCTTTCTGATCCTCATCGGCGTTCTGCTAGTGGCCGAAGGGCTAGGACAACACCTGGACAAAGGCTACATCTACTTCGCCATGGCTTTCGCCATGGTAGTGGAACTGATCAACATGCAACTGCGACCGTTACTGGGGGGAACCAGGGACGTCACGACTCCAGTGGACCCAACGGAAAGGTAACCGGACTCACCGTGGGAGGGAAATCCAGCTTTGCTCAGCGGAGGTACAAGGTTGCCACCCCCTGCAAGTAGTGCCCACCCTGCCAAAGCGACAGGAAAAGGCTTCACATTACGCCACTCTGGCAGTGATCCTGGGAGGTGTGCATAACGATGACCTGACGCAACTCCTTGTATTAAAGCAAGTTGCACTATCTTTAATTACAGGCACGCTTGTTGCTACTTAATCTATTGTGCCGGATTATAGTGCGTAACCATTCCATGGCTACGCCGGCAGAGAGTGCATGCAAACGTCGATCCGAATATCTTGGTCATGGGGACAGAACAATGGGGTTGCGACCACTAGGTGACCGGATCGTAGTGCGTCGGGAAGCACCCGAAGAGACCACCGCCGGGGGAATTGTGTTGCCCGATACGGCCAAGAACAAGCCGCAGCGAGGGGTGGTTCTGGCGGTGGGGCCCGGCAAACTTAAGAAAGATGGCACCCGCGCCCCCATGCAGCTCAAAGAGGGTGACCGGGTGCTGTTCACCTCCTGGGCAGGCGATGAATTCAAGGATCGACTCAAGAACGAGGAAATCCTCATCATGCACGAATCCGACGTGTTGTGCGTGATTGAAGAGAAGTAGTCAAGCGGGGACGCTGTGATCGGTCCTGACCCGCAAAACGGCACCCGCCAGACAGTCGTCGTGACAAACCGGCGGCGATCCAGGTGCAGACGGACCAAATGCACGGCGACTGACATTTGTGCATCCACTAACTATTGGCTAAAGTAAAAATTTCGCTGGTATCCGGTATATTGGCAGGTTTTTCAGAACGAATCGGGGAACCACTATGAGCGCAAAGCAACTGATTTTTGATCAGGAAGCCCGCGAAGCGATGAAGCGGGGCATTGCCAAGCTGGCCCGAGCTGTCAAGGTAACGCTGGGTCCGAAAGGACGCAACGTGGTGATCCAGAAGTCCTTCGGCAGCCCGACTGTAACCAAGGATGGCGTTACCGTGGCCAAGGAGATTCAATTGCCGGACCATGCTGAGAACATCGGCGCTGCCCTGGTCAAGGAAGTGGCCTCCAAGACAGGGGATGTCGCCGGTGACGGTACTACTACGGCGACGGTACTGGCCGAGTCCATCTTCCTGGAAGGTCTGCGGGCAGTGGTTGCCGGCTCCAACCCGATGCTGATGAAACGTGGCATGGACAAGGCCGTCGAGGACGTCGTGACCAAGCTCAAGGAAATGACCATTCCGGTCAAGGGCAAGGCCGACCTGAAGAACGTGGCCACGGTGGCCGCCAACGGCGATGAGGTTATCGGAAACATTATTGCCGAAGCCATGGACAAGGTCGGTAAGGACGGAGTTATCACGGTCGAGGAAGCCAAGACGATCGAAACCACCTATGAATTCGTCGAAGGCATGCAGTTCGATCGGGGTTACCTGTCCCCCTACTTCATCACTAACCCCGAAACAATGGAGTGTGAGCTGGAAGATGCCTACGTTTTGATCCACGAGAAGAAGATTACCAGCAGCCGGGACCTGGTACCGATTCTGGAAAAGGTCTACGATCAGCGTCGCCCGCTGCTGATTATCGCCGAGGAGGTGGAGGGCGAAGCCCTGGCCACGCTGGTGGTTAACGTTATCCGCTCGCAAGGCGCCTTCCGGGTTTGTGCCGTCAAGGCTCCGGGTTACGGCGACCGCCGCAAGGCGATGTTGCAGGACATTGCTATCCTGACCGGCGGCCGGGCCATCTTCGAAGACCTGGGCATCAAGCTGGAAAACGTCACGCTGGCCGATTTGGGTCGTGCCAAGAAGATCAAGGTGGACAAGGACAACACCACTATTATTGAAGGGGCGGGCAAGAAGGCCGACATCGAGGCCCGTATTGCCAGCATCCAGAAGGAGCTGGAGAAGAGCACCAGCGATTACGACCGCGAAAAGCTGAGCGAGCGGATCGCTAAGCTCAAAGGGGGTGTGGCCAAGATTAATGTAGGCGGGGCCACAGAGACCGAGGTCAAGGAAAAGAAGATGCGGGTGGAAGACGCCATGCATGCCACCAAGGCCGCCTATCAGGAAGGGATCCTGCCAGGCGGTGGTGTGGCCTTGCTGCGAGCCGCCACTAGTCTGCAGCCTCCCGAGTCGCTGACCGACGACGAGAAAGTGGGCTACAATATCATCTTGCGTGCCTGCCGCGCCCCCCTACGCCAGATCGTCGAGAACGCCGGTGAGGACGGAAACGTCATCGCCAGCAAGATCCTGGAAAACAAGGACAATAACTACGGGTACGATGCCCGCGCCGGCCGCTTCTGCGACATGGTCAAGGAAGGGATCATCGATCCGACCAAGGTGGTCCGCAGCGCCCTGCAAAACGCCGCCAGCGTGGCCACTCTGCTGCTTACCTCCGATGCCCTCGTCGCGGAAGAACCCAAGAAGGAAGAAGCCAAGAAAGGAGCCGCCGGCGGTAACTACGACGACCTTTACTAATCCTCGGTCCCGAAGCTAGGGTCGTTAACGCTTGCACCCTGACCATAGGGGATACACAAACTCACCTGCCGACGAAGTGGCTCGTCGGCTTTTTTGTTTGTTGCATCGCCCCCACCAGCGAGGGATCATCAAAACCCAGAAACCGTCGGTCGTCTGTACTCGATCAAAGTTACGATGCGTTCAACCCCACAGATTACGTTCTGGCGGACGCTGGGACGGGGAGCTGGTGTGACGGGCATCGGGGGCGGTCTGGACCGTCTCGTTGGCCTCCCGGAGCAACTCCTCGGCCATCTGTAGCAGAGCCTGACGTTCCTCCTCTGGTTGATCGGCCAGGCTTAGCTCCAGGTAACTGCGGACCGTCTCGGCGATGCTGCGGGGATGGACCTGGGCCTCCTCGGCTAGTTCCGCGGACGCCGTCGCGGCCTGCACGTCTTCCCAATCGCGGTCATACCAGCGGGGGAAGAGGAGTTCCGTTTGTTGTAACAGTTCCTCCAGGCGATGCCGTCCGCCCTGATAATGCAAGCGCAATTTGACCAGGGCTCGTTGCCGCCAGCCGGCCGGATAACGCTGCTCTAATTGCGGCAACTCGGTTTCCGGATCGGTGATGAGAATTTCTTCGATGGGGGTAGCTTCCAAGGGAAGCAGCCGCGGTTCGCCCTGCAGGCCATCCGGGCCGATGTCGAAGAGCACGACACTTTTGTCGTCCGGCTTTTCGCCGAGGTCCAGACGATCGATACTGCCGCTGTAGCGGATAGGGGGCTGACTGCCCAGGCTCTGGGGCTTGTGAATGTGCCCAAGCGCGACATAGTCGAACCATTCGACCCAGCGGGCACGGGGTACGATAATGTCGTCGCTAAGCGCCAGGCGGAACAATCCTTGGACAATGTCGGCTCCATACAGTTGAATGTGGGCCACCAGAATAGCGGGGAGTGCAGGATCGAAATCGGGCCCTTGACATAACTGTTCCAGCCGGCGGACCCAACACTCGGCTAGCATCCGACTCCGTTCTTCGGGAGTGGTATAGGACCGCCGGGCAGCATGCGGTTCCAGAAAAAAGTGGCTCGGACGCGGATAGGGCATCAAGACAAATTGGACTGTGCCACTGCGGGGCGTAGCCAGGCGTAGGAGCGTGGGGCGGGTGGCCAGATACAGACGCCCACTGCGTAGCGGCACCGTCGCGTTAGTGGACACGGTGGCCGGCTCGACCAGTTCCATCGCCTGGACCAGCGTTTCACACAAATGCTCGCTGTCGTGGTTGCCGGTGATGGCCAGTATGGTGCCGCCCTGTAGCAAAAAGGGGCGGAAGCTCTGTTCGAGATGGTGGATGTGTTCCCCCCACTTGTCCGGGCGGGTAAGTTCACTGAATAAGTCGCCGGCCACTAGGAGTACGTCGACCTGTTCGCTTTGGCAGTAGTGGGCAATCTGCTCGATTCCGCGGCGTAGGTCAGCCGTCCGATCGATACGCCCTAAACGATCGCCCAAATGCCAGTCCGCTGTGTGCAATAGTCGCATAATGTTTTTTTCCTTTGAACCTCGTACTATCCCGGTCTACTCCGTCTCTTTAACTTCCTAATTTTCGGCGATTTTGTCGGTCTTGAGTTCTGAGATAAGCCGGCGATGCGGCCTATGGTAATTTCTTTGCCCTTAACGAACCCTGTTCGCGTGATCGAGCCGGTTCTGGTACCCGACCGCAAACAATGGACTGTCTAGAGAGAAGCTCTGTTACGCCGGAAAGTCATGATTCATGGGCCACATGAGTTACTGTACCAGGTTAGGGAGCCCGATTGTTAAGTCACCACCGGTGATGTCCTAGCGGCTAGTGATCCCAGCGAATCAATCCCTCAAGTTCCCTTATAAACGTTTGTCGGGCAGTCGCAAGGTGCGGAGTTGCCAAAAGGGAGAGTCTGCCGTGGTGTTCCCTTAGTGATCTAGTTTGGGGCGACTTAGGCGGCAGCAGCCGCGGTTTGGCTGGCCGAATGGAGGATACAAATGTGTCTCGTTCTGGAATGGTAGCTGATGGGGCTGGGCTTTCAGCTGACCGGGCGCTCCCGGCAGGATCGCGCAGACCGTAGCAATCGTTGCCGTCGGTCACCCATTTTAACTAGTCTGGGTCAAACTTCCTAATTTAGCATTGACCTGCGCAGTGTCTCCCCTTACAGTCAACACAGAGAACGTGTGTTCCGCAGCCAGTGGTTTGGTTGATACGTGGGACACCGTTTCCTACGGGATTAAGGATCGGAAGCCGGGGTACGCCGCGGGGGCGTATCCGGTAAGGCGGGGTAAAAAGGTTCCGGTCCTTTAACGGGTCCACACCGTGGAGGAGCAACGCGATGTACGGAATGGTGCTGATGCTGGCAGTAGCAAGCACCCCGGAGATGCCAGTCCTGGCCGATGATAAGGGTGCTTGCCAGGGTGCAGTGGCCGGGTGCCATGGAGCGGCAGCGGGTTGTCAGGGTGCAGCGGCCGGGTGCCATGGTGCCAAGGCCGGTTGCTTTGGCGGCTTGTTCAATCGGGCAGGTTGCCATGGTGGTGGCTTGTTCAAGCGGGCCGGCTGCCACGGGGGATTGTTTGATCGGGCGGGCTGCTTCGGTGGTGGCTTGTTCAAGCGGGCCGGCTGCCATGGTGCAGCGGCCGGTTGCCATGGCGTGATCGCAGGGTATGGCTGCCATGGAGCCACGGCCACTCCGCCGGCTACCCCTACCGAGCCCAAGAAGGATCAGCCCAAGACCGAGCCTAAGAAGGAAACCCCCAAGACGGAAAGCCCCAAGCAGGAATCAGAGGCGATTGTCCTGCCTCAAGATGTCATCATTGAACGTCCGATCCTGTTCCGCTTGTTCCGGAACTAATCGCATCAAGGCATTGGTTGAATTGGCGGTATGACTCATCGACAGGAGCCGGGGCCAATCCGGCTCCTGTTCCATTTTATACCTGGCGACGTATATTGACGTGGTCCAGAAATGCTTACTGTTGTTGATCCACTCGGGACTCCGATAACGGCGGTACGACAAACATCGGCCGGATAGACCCGTCTCGACCGATAATTAATGATGAAAATCCGAAGAACTACAGCGGTCCGGACAAGTATACTTTTAGTCAACGTGATGAGGTGTTACGATCACGGCGAGGGGTAAAAACTGAAGAGATCGAGGCTATTGGTGTACGCTATGACTGCCGATCTGATCAGACCACCGGTAACCGCGTTGCGTTTTGTGGTGTTTGGACGTTTCCTCCACCCGGAGTTGTTTACGGTCGTTGCGGCGCGGCACCTGGTTGGTCCTGGATATACAGTACATATGCGGTTGATTCCTAGCGGTCACGTCTTCAGTTGGTTGCAAGGGGAGGTATGCCTGGAAGAGGTCGTGGCTGAAGATGAGATGGAGTTACCCACTGGGGGCCGCCTGGTCGAACACACCATCGAGGAGGGCGAACGCACCACTAGTGTGTTTGTTGCCCCTCGTCATCGGTATCATTGTTGTCTGCAGCGGGAACGATTACCGCCGGAGCAATTCCGTCACATGCAAGACGAATTAAAGTGGGAAGGCGAACGAAGCAAACCGCTATTCTATTATCAGCCCCAGCATCGTCTCCGTCTGGCTCCTCTGAGCCTGATCCGTGTCCAGCCGGTACGCAATGGCCTGACCCTGACGGCCTTCCATACGTTTCCTGATGACTGGACCGTAGTCAAAACCCAGTCGCTACTGGAATGACAAACGTGAGGCGGTTCGTATAACTTCGCCGTGCTCGTGATCGGGTCAATACATGCGTGAATGCTCGCGACGTCGTCGCCGATTGTCAAGAAATAGCCCAGTCCCTGATCGCTTTAGCCAGCAAAACGGCAAAACCCAGGACGGTGGGGAGATGACCGTCCCGGGAAGTGGTGTTTAGTGGGGGAAAGGCTATGTTGGGCCAAAGGGTGGACGTCTGCGTTCACGGCTAATCCAGACAGCGTTTAGCGGCGTAGGCGAAGCCGTTGGAGCAGTCCCATTCGCCGAACCGGCATGACTCGTTCCGTAACCACCGTTGTCGTTCCCTGATTGACAGCCGAGGATGATGTGCCAGTTCCGCTTGCGGGAACCACGTTGCTACTTCCTGCGGTGCTGCTGGTTTCATTAGGTTTGGGCATCGGCATTGGAACGGGTGTTGTTGGCTGGTAGGTCGTTGCCGGGCTTGCCGTGACAGGGGCCATGTACACGATGCGTGCTGCCCGGCGGGCTCGCAACCGGGATAACAGGCCCATGCGACGAGCGGGTGTGGTACTGGTGACTACAGTTGGGGTGGTTGGGGCGGCTGGAGCTGTGGCGGCTGGAGTCGGCGCCGGAGCCGTCGGTACATTAGCCGCTGGTGGCTCGGCGGCCCATGCACACATCCCCAGACCACACACCCCCACAATGCTCCACAACAGCTTTTTCACGGTGCTTCCTCCTGAAACAACCTTAACTTCCTCTGATCCCGGATCACCCGACGATCCAGCCGATCAGGTGCCTATAGTCTAGCAACAGCGACCCCTTCTGCAAGGTGCCCTAACGAGAAAATTTGCTCTCGGACACTTGGGGACCAACCCTCACCGTCTTACCTAACACGGCCAAGACCTGCTCGATGGCCCTGCGACCGTCAAACAGCATCCGGTACCGCTAGGTGCAATAGCAGCCAAACAAAGCGATATGCTTCGGACGCATCAAAAAATGCCGCTGGACACTAAACATCAACCACTGTGCGTACCAACAACGCCATGGAAACAGCAAGGTCGAGGGCAAGGACCGGTCCGTTTGTCCTCTTTCCAGATACGTGAATGGTGCTTAAGATGGGTACAAATTCGGTGCATAATCAAGCAACGGAGAGGTGCCGGAGTGGTCGATCGGGACGGTCTCGAAAACCGTTGTACCCGCAAGGGTACCGAGGGTTCGAATCCCTCCCTCTCCGCTCCCTGTTTCCGCAGATTGATGTCTCCAATCGTAGCAGTTGTACAAACTTCTCAGCAACTACTCATTACTTCCTCCGGCTATCTCGCAGCACAATCTCTTGCGACCCCTTGCGAAGCCGCTTTCTGCGTCATCTTTGTGCCGCTTTGTGACTAGCTACGCCCCGCAGGCTCCTTACATAATGCAGGGCCGTCGACTGAGCTTGGTGTCCGATGCCTAACGATTGGAAACGTTGTTCATCAGGTCTATCCAGTCCAGATAAAGAAACACAGAGGCAAGTTGCGGCTAAGGGTTTCAAAATAGTTTCTGATGCTTGGCCGATTGCGGGTCGCAGACGGACCTCCATTTTGATCGGCCATCGGGCTTCTGGTCGAAAAGGGGAGTCCGGGCTTTGTGTCTGGTTACTGGCAGGAAATAATAAACCGCCCAGGTGGCGGGGACATAGGTGCCGAAGGGTTTATGCTGTAGCCTATTTTGGGGTTAGTTGGTTCATTTGTCGCGTTTGACTTCACCAAGGGCAGCCTGAGCAGCCGCTAGACGAGCAATAGGTACCCGAAACGGCGAACAACTGACGTAATCCATGCCCACCTGATGGCAGAAACGGATGCTGTCGGGGTCGCCGCCATGCTCACCACAGATGCCGACCTTCAAATGTTGACCATGGCGTGCCTGTCGGCTTTCGCGTCCCTTACGCACACCCATTTCGATCAATTGGCCCACCCCCTTGACGTCGATCGACTGGAAGGGGTCGACCGGCAGGATTTTTTCTTTCAGATAAGTGGGCATGAACGACTTGATGTCGTCGCGGCTGAAGCCGAAGGTCATTTGCGTCAGGTCGTTGGTACCAAAGGAGAAGAACTCGGCGTCCTCGGCGATCTGATCAGCCGTCAGGGCAGCACGGGGTACTTCGATCATCGTGCCGATCTGGTAATCGACACGTACGCCGGCCTTGGACATGCATTCCTCGGCCACGGCGATGATCCGCTGCTTGATGAAGCGCAACTCTTCCACGATGCCGACCAGAGGCACCATGATTTCGGGCAAGACCTTCTTACCGCGACGCTGGACTTCAATAGCGGCCTCGATGATAGCCCGTACCTGCATTTCAGCAATTTCCGGGTACACGATGGGTAGGCGGCAGCCACGGAAGCCCATCATCGGGTTGAATTCGTGCAGTTCATCGACCCGCTCTTTGATTTTGGCCACCGGCACCCCGAGGCTTTGGGCCAGTTCTTCCTGGGCGGCATGGTCGTGGGGGAGGAATTCGTGCAGCGGTGGGTCGAGCAGGCGGATGGTTACCGGGTAGCCATCCATGGCTTCGAAGATGCCGATGAAGTCTTCCCGCTGCAGCGGTTCGATTTTGGCCAAGGCGGCTCGCCGGCCGGCTTCGTCGCTGGCCAGAATCATTTCCCGCATGGCCAGGATGCGTCCTTCGCCGAAGAACATGTGTTCGGTACGACACAAGCCGATCCCCTCGGCTCCGAACTCGCGGGCTTTGGCGGCGTCGGCCGGGGAATCGGCATTGGTGCGGACACGCAGCTTGCGGTACTTATCTGCCCACTCCATCAACGTGGCGAAGTCACCGGTGATTTTGGGCAGGACCGTGGGAACACGGCCGATCATGACGTCACCGGTGGTGCCGTTAATCGTGATGTACTCGCCGGCTTTGACCGTGTGGCCGGCGATGGTGATAGTACCGGCCTCCTCGCTGATTTTGACCGCCTCGCAGCCGACGACGCAGGGTTTTCCCCAACCACGGGCTACCACCGCCGCATGGCTCGATTTGCCCCCTGTACTGGTCAGAATCCCCACAGCCAGGTGCATGCCGGCCACGTCTTCCGGACTGGTCTCCTTACGCACCAAAATGATGGGATCGTGCGGGTGCTTTTCGTGGTGTTCCACCACGGCGTCTGCCGAAAGCAGAACAATCCCCGAGGCGGCACCCGGACTGGCCGCAATCCCCTGGGCAACCGGCTTGACGTTGGCCTTGGGATCCAACTGCGGCAGCAGCAGATGGTTCAGTGACTCCGGATTGACTCGCAGCACGGCAGTTCGCTCGTCGATCAACCCCTCACGGACCATGTCGACGGCGATTTTCACCGCGGCCGTGCCCGTGCGTTTGCCAGCCCGGGTCTGCAGCATGTACAACACGCCTTCCTGAACCGTAAACTCAATATCCTGCATGTCCTTATAATGCTGTTCCAGCTTCTGCCGGATGTCGCACAACTGCTCATAAACCTGAGGCATGACCTCCTTGAGCTTGGAGATAGGCTCGGGCGTGCGAATTCCCGCTACGACGTCTTCGCCTTGGGCATTGATCAGGTAATCGCCATAAAAGACGTTCTCGCCAGTGTTGGGGTCGCGGGTAAAGGCCACACCGGTGCCTGACGTATTGCCCATGTTGCCGAAGACCATCGCCTGCACGTTGACGGCTGTGCCTTTCAGACCGGTGATCCGCTCGATACGCCGATACTCCACCGCTTTTTTGCCCATCCAGGAATTGAACACCGCGTGGATGGCCAGCATCAACTGCCTGCGGGGGTCCTGCGGAAAGTCGTCCCCCACATGTTTGCGATACACCGCTTTGTACCGACGCACCAGTTCCTTGAGATCCTCGGCATCCAGGTCGGTGTCCTGTTTGACTCCCTTAGCTTCCTTCATCAGGTGCAATTCATGCTCGAAGTAGTCATGGTCGACGCCCATGGCGGTCGAGCCGAACATGTCAATGAGCCGGCGGTAGCTGTCGTAGGCGAAGCGGGGGTTGTTCGTTTTGCGAGCCAGGCCCTCTACGCTGGCGTCGGTCAAACCCAGGTTCAGGATCGTGTTCATCATGCCGGGCATCGACAGGGCGGCCCCAGAACGCACTGACACCAGCAACGGATCAGCAGAATCACCAAATTTCTTACCCACTAACCCTTCAACTCGCTTGAGGGCTTCATCAATCTGCGGCAGAACTTCCTCTGGAATCTTCTTGCCGTTTTCGTAATAGGCCGCGCATACCTCGGTGGTAATGGTGAAACCCGGCGGCACAGGAATGCCGATCAGACACATCTCGGCTAAATTGGCTCCCTTGCCGCCGAGCAGATCCCGCATCTGCCCGTTCCCTTCCGCTGTTTTGCCGCCGAAAAAGTACACGTATTTCTTGCTCATGGCTGCTCTGAGGCTCAGGACCGGATAACCGCCACACGCACCGCAGCGAACAATCCGTGTCGTTCTAGAAAGCTATACCGCCCTAGCCAAGGGCCTTCCGACCGGTTTGTTGGGGCGTTGAATCTCCTGGAAAGGTTTTTCCTCCTGCGGTTACTTAAGTAAAATACGTTCTGGTATTGTGGTACTGCCAGCGGCAGCGGGCTATAGATGGAAGTACATGGGCGGTCGTCCTTCACACCTGTTGTGTGATAAGTACCGTCCGTGCCGGCAGTCGCTGCCCCCCCAGGGCCGGTGCCACAAGCGGCGGACAGACTGTGTTCTTATGACTGTTCGACACGCACGGTCTGCAGCCACTGGGATGTAACTGAGGTGTAAACCTGCGGGAGGAACACTGATGAACCGTCTGTTGTGCACGGGAGTGTGCCTGATTCTGGTCGGGGGCAATTGTGTGTTTCCGATCCTGGCGGAGGAACCGAAGATGCCCGGACCCCTCGACTTCAAGCTGACCGACATCGACGGCAAAGAGTTCGATCTGTCACGCCTTAAGGGGAAGGTGGTCCTCATCGTCAACGTGGCCAGTGAGTGTGGCTACACTCCTCAGTACGCTGGGTTGCAAGAGTTATACCAGAAGTATGAAAAAGCGGGTCTGGTCGTGATCGGTATTCCCTGCAACGACTTTGGCCGCCAGGAGCCGGGAACTAACGAGGAGATCAAAAAATTTTGTACCACGCAGTACAAGGTGACCTTCCCGATGATGGCCAAGGCAGTGGTACGCGGCGAAGGACAACTGCCCTTGTACAAGGTATTGATCGAAGCCACCCCCAACGACAAAGGACAGCTACAGCAAGTGGCCTGGAACTTTGAAAAATTCCTGATTGGACGGGATGGCCGAGTCGTCGGACGGTTCAAGTCGGCCGTGGCCCCCGACGCCGAGGAACTGGTGAAAGCCATCCAGCGAGAGCTGGACAAACCAGCCCCCAAGCAATAACCAAGACCGGCCAAGTGTAGCTACCTGAAGATTCCCGCCGCCCGGCTGGCCCGAGTGCGGCTACCAGAGCTTCCCATACCTGTCCGGTCTCAGACCGAATGAGTTCTTTCCCGTCGTCATGGTTCAACCTCTCCGCTGGCGGCTCCGCGACCGCGTCCTGACATTAGGGCAACGCCCCCTGGTCATGGGGATTGTCAACGTCACGCCGGATAGTTTTTCCGACGGTGGTCGTTACTTTGAAACCTCGGCAGCAATCGAACACGGTCTACGCCTGGCCGCGGAAGGGGCAGACATTCTGGACATCGGCGGAGAGTCCACCCGTCCGGGGGCTACGCCCGTGCCGGCAGAGGAAGAACTCCGCCGCGTGTTGCCCGTCGTGACCACCTTGGCTCGTCAGGTGTCGATTCCTCTATCGATTGACACAATGAAGGCGGTCGTCGCCCAGCATTGTCTGGACGCCGGTGCGGCGATTATCAACGACGTATCCGGACTGCGCGACCCGGACCTGGTCGCCGTCGCGGTCCGCTACCACCCCGGTGTGATCGTTATGCACATGCAGGGTACGCCCCAGACCATGCACCTGAACCCCCACTATACCGACGTAGTACAAGAAGTCCGGGATTATCTGCACCAGCGCTTGCACACTCTTACCGCTGCCGGGATCGATCCGGAAACTCTGGCGTTCGACCCGGGTATCGGTTTTGGTAAGACACTGGAACATAATTTGCAGCTACTGGCCCATCTGGAACAGGTGATGCCGGCAGGGCGGCCTGTTGTTTTGGGTGTTTCCCGAAAGGGATTTCTAGGACAAATCACGGGACGCCCCCGCACCGAACGGCTAGCTGCTTCCCTGGCCGTTGCCTGTATCACGGTCGCTCGTGGCCAGGTTCATATCTTGCGTGTGCACGACGTCGCGGCTACCCGTGATGCCGCACTGTTACTGGAAGCAATCGACCGTTATCGCTGTGGCCCTAATGCCTGAACCAGCCGCTGTCCCGTTACCTCTACCCCATCAGGTTCAACACTTCCCCCGATGGTAGTACCCATGCATTCGGGCTCCTTCTGCAGCTAGTAAACACGCCGGACCTCTCTAAACCTCGCTTGTCTGGTAACTCATCGCCAGGTAAACTGATCAGGTGAACACAAATGCCGTTGTTGGGATGAGTGCACATATCGATGAGTTCACATATCCGCAAGTAGGGATGGGATCTGCCTTGCCATCAAAAAGTGAGTTGCTAGCGGTGCCTAAGGTAAATTTTCAGCAGACAAGGGGGGAACCTGAGGCAGGGTCCTTCACACAAAGTCGATTCCATAACGCGCGGCCTTCCAAGGAGCTAACGGGATGGTAACGCACCACGCTTGGAGAAGCGGTAAAGAGTCGGATATTTGCCTGAAACTGCACTCAGTGAGTCAGGTCAGGATTCCCCTGGGCTACGGCGAATGTGTTGGCGTGTGACTGATGAAAGTGTTCCATTAGGAGATGAGCGGATGGAGAGGGAAGCGGCGGCGTTGGAGAATGTGTGTCGTGGGATAGCTCTGCGGGCGCGTCAGGCGGCACAGGAGTTGGCGTTGATGCCGGCGGAGCGAAAAAACCGCTGGCTGCTGGCCGTCGCCGAGGCCTTGGAGCGTGAACAGGCGAGTTTGCTGGAAGCGAACGCTCAGGATGTGGCTACAGCTCCGGCCAAGGGTCTGACCGCCGCGGCCATCGACCGCTTGAAACTGACTCCCGCACGACTGCGTGCCGCGGCAGAGGGATTGCGGCAGGTCGCCGCCCTGCCCGACCCGGTCGGCGAAATCCGTGGAGGGGAGCGGCGACCCAACGGCCTGGAAGTGCTCAAAGTGGGTGTGCCCTTGGGCGTTATCTTTTTCATCTACGAGTCACGTCCCAACGTGACGATCGACGCGGCGGGCTTGTGTGTCAAAAGTGGCAACGCAGTGATCTTGCGGGGGGGATCGGAAGCGTTCCATTCGAACACGGCCCTGACACGCCTGTTGCGGGCGGAACTGATACAAGCCGGCTTACCCGAGGACGCGGTCCAGAGCGTCCCCACGCCGGAGCGGGCGGCCGTGGGTTGGTTCCTGCGCTGGTCAGATTGCGTCGATCTGGTTATTCCCCGGGGTGGCAAATCGCTGATTGAACGCGTTGTCGCTGAGGCTCGTATGCCGGTGCTCAAGCATTACGATGGCAATTGTCACGTGTACGTCGATGCGGCCGCCGATTTAGAGATGGCCGAACGAATTGTGGTCAACGCAAAGTGTCAGCGGCCCGGGGTATGTAACGCCGCGGAAAGTCTGCTGGTGCATGCTGCTGTGGCCGATGCCTTTTTGCCGCGGATCGGTCTCCTGTTGCAGCAACGGGGCGTAGAGCTTCGCGGCTGTGCAGAAACGCGACGGCGACTACCTCAGATCCGCCCGGCCACGGAGGAGGACTACCGGACCGAATACCTGGATTTGATCCTGGCCGTCAAAGTGGTTGACTCGCTGGAACAGGCCATTGTCCATATTAATACGTATGGATCCCGCCATACGGATGCCATTATCACCCGCGATCTGGCGGCGGCCCGCCTGTTCGTGCAACGGGTCGATGCCGCAGCCGTAATGGTCAACGCCAGCACCCGCTTCCACGACGGTTTCGAAATGGGCCTGGGTGCGGAAATCGGCATCAGCACGGATAAATTCCATGCGCGCGGCCCCTGCGGCCTGCGCGAATTGACTACCTACAAATATGTCGTAATTGGCCAGGGACACGTGCGGGAATGACAGCGGCTGCCATCTGGAAATTTCAAAAAACCGCTGGTTGGCTGGCACAATGTGGACCAGACGCTGATCGACGCTTGTGTTTGCTCGCTGAACCAGGCAGTCCATGCTGCCTAGGTGAAGGTGCTGGCAATTTTGGAGGGCGAAGCGCCTGGAAAAACAAGGAGTGAGTCATGCGGTGTGTGCAGACCTGGTTGTACGTAGTAGGGGTGGTGGCTGTGCTGCCGGGTGTCTGGGCCCAGCCGGAACAAACCCACAAGGCCCACGCGGCACTGGTTCATGCCCTGGCGGTGTCACCGGATGGCAAATACCTGGCTAGCGGCGGCTTCGACAATCTCATCAAACTATGGGAAATTCTGCCCGATGGTACCCTCAAGGAAGTCAAGACCTTCGCCGGTCACGCGGGACCAGTATACGCCCTAGCATTCCATCCCAAGGCCCCGTTGCTGGTATCGGTCAGTCAGGACAAGACGGGACGCTTATGGAACCTGGCCGATGGCAAAACGGTTGCCGAGCTGAAAGGACATGGCGATCTGGTCGATGCCGTGGCCATTTCCCCCGACGGCCAGTGGATTGCCACCGGTTCAGCGGATAAAGGGGTTCGTCTGTGGAAAGCGACCGATGGTAAAGAAGTAAAAAACCTGGGGGCCCATGGCGGTACGGTTTATGCCGTCGCGTTTTCGCCCGACGGTAAATGGTTGGCCTCGGCCGCAGCTGATAAGCTCGTCAAGATCTGGGACGTCGCAGCGCTTAAAGAGTTCAAGGTGCTCAAAGGCCACGAGGACGCCGTGACCACACTCACCTTTACGGACGACCCGGATACAGTCCTGACCGCTGCCTTGGACCGCACTCTGCGGCTGTGGAGCATCAAGGCCGTTAAAGAGATCAAGGAGCAGCCCAAGGATCCCAAAAAAGAGGCCAAAAAGGATGAAAAAGACAAAACAGAGCTGAAAATCGATCCGAAAGACCTGGGCGAGATGAAACGCTGGGGGCCTACGGTCGACGATCCCTACGCCTTGGTATGGCACAGCGGTGCCAAGGTGTTTGCTGTGTGTGGCTACTCAGGACAGATCACCGTCTGGAATCTCAGTGATCCGCAGCCGAAATTTGCCCGGCGGGTGCCCAATCCCGCTTACTGCATCGTGTTTGTGCCCAACGGCAAGGCCGTGGTCACGGGGCATGACAATGGCAGCCTGGTCGTCACTCCCTGGGGGAGCAAGTAAGCCGCACGTGCTATGGACAAACCGAGTGTCGGAATTAGCCAACGGCCGGGAACTGCCATCAAGCGAAGCGGCAACACAGGGTCCAGCGGGCTCTGTCAAGCTGTCCAGCACTATCAAATGCTTCTGGACCAGTGTGGATGGTAGCAGCAAGAACTTGCAGCGGTTTCAGTACGCCTTTTCTGGATGGTGCGAGGCCTTGTTGGGGATCCGCTGGGCCAGGTTGTTTAACCAGTCGTAGCCCCCAACGAAGCGCTGGTGGCCAGTCGGGCATATTTGGCCAGGACGCCGTGCTGAACGCGTAGCGGAGGGCGCTGCCAGTTTTGGCGGCGTCGGGCCAATTCTTCGTCGGCGACGTGGAGGTGGATCAGTTTGCGATCGGCATCGATGGTGATGGTGTCGCCGTCCTGAACCAGCGCGATAGGCCCACCGACCCAGGCTTCAGGGGCCACATGGCCGACCACCAGACCATGGGTGCCGCCGCTGAAACGGCCATCAGTGATCAGGCCGACACTATCGCCCAGCCCTTGGCCCATCAGGGCACTGGTAACGGCAAGCATTTCGCGCATGCCCGGTCCACCAACGGGTCCTTCCCCACGGATGACGACTACGTCACCCGGGACGATCCGTCGCTGTTCAATAGCGGCAAAGCAGGCTTCTTCGCCATCGAAGACGCGGGCCGGGCCGGTGATGACCCGTTGCTTGAGCCCTGCAACTTTGGCCACTGCCCCCTCTGGCGCCAGGTTGCCCCGCAGGATGACATGGATGCCGTGCGAAAACAACGGTTGCTCAAACGGTCGGACCACCTCCTGGGGACGGGCATAGACACTGGGGACATCGGCCAGGTTCTCCGCCAGGGTGCGCCCCGTCACGGTCAAGCACTCGCCATGGATCAGGCCGCGGTCCAGAAGCGCTCGCAACACGGCGGGTGTTCCGCCTACGCGGTGCAGATCATACATAACAAAGCGTCCGCCGGGCTTCAGATCGGCCAGATGGGGCACACGGGCTGCCAGGCGGTCGAAATCGTCCAGGGTCCACTCGACCTGCGCCTCCCGGGCAATCGCTAGCAGATGCAAAATGGCATTGGTACTACCCCCTAAAGCCAGCACCAATGTGTAAGCGTTTTCCAGACTTTTGCGGGTGATCAGATCCCGGGGACGAATGTTTTTTTCGATGCAACGCACCACGGCTTGTCCTGCCAGGTAGGCTTCCCGTTCTTTGGCCGCGCTGACAGCAGGATTGGAAGCGCTGTAAGGTAAGGCCAGCCCCATTGCTTCAATGGCGCTAGCCATGGTGTTGGCCGTGTACATGCCGCCGCAGGAACCATGGCCGGGGCAGGAACTGCATTCGATACGATGCAGGGTATCGGCATCAATGCGTCGGGCCTGGTACTGACCAACAGCCTCGAAGATGGAAACGATGTCGACGTCGCGGCCATCCGGTCCTACCCCAGGCAGAATACTGCCACCGTAGACAAAAACGCCCGGGATGTTCAGGCGTGCCAGGGCCATGATGCAGCCGGGCATGTTTTTATCGCAGCCGCCAAACGCCAGCAGGCCATCGTGGTTCATGGCCCCACAGACGGTTTCCAAGCTGTCGGCGATAACCTCGCGTGAAACCAGGGAGTAGCGCATTCCCAGGTGGCCCATGCTAATCCCGTCAGAGACGGTTGGGGCACCAAAAATCTGGGGGACGCCCCCGGCGGCACGGATCCCTTCCCGCCCCTTTTGGGCCAAGCGATCCAGGTGGGCGTTGCAGGGCGTTATGTCCGAAAACAGCGAGGCGACACCCACCAGAGGCTTACCAAAGTCCTCATCAACCAGTCCAACGGCCCGGAGCATGGCCCGGTTGGGTGCTCGACTGTCCCCTTGCGTGGTCAGTAAACTCCGACGCCCTGGAACTTCTGACATAGCGATGGCTCCCCTTTGGTCGGTCTCAGCACCGCTCCACCCTCAGGGTAAGCTCGTTGTGCAAGGTGGAGTCGTGCCGTTGGATCGTTCAGTCCGTGTCACACAGCAGGTGGTGGGGTCGTTGTCGCGATTAACTGGCCCAGTGGCCACTACAGACATAATGCCACATACCCCTAGCATCGCTCGATTAATCAAGTGTTCCAGCACATGTGGCCGGTTGCCCAGTGTCTACCATCGTTGGTCATGCGATAGCGGGGACGACTGATGCAGATTTGCTGGGTTTATGCGAATTGTTTGTTGCTGGCAAACGCAGGATCTTTGTCCAACGAAGAAAGTTTGGGGCTACAGGAGTCCGGACGCTGTTTAACAGCGTTCTTGCGGGAAAACGTCCCTCGGTGTGTTTGACAGTCCTGGAAGGTAAGTTAGGGTTGCTGCAGTAGACGGTTCCGAATCTGCGGGTGTGTTCGGGGCCGACGGTGCAGTATCTGAGCAACGCACCGGAACAAGTTGTTTTTCCGCTACATCGCAGGAGTTTGTGCTATGCGTAGTCTGGTTCGTGGCCTGGTGTCGTTCCTGAAGAAGGAAGATGGTCCGACGGCCGTGGAGTATGCCGTGATGCTGGCCTTGATCATCGTGGTCTGCATCGCTGCCATTACCACCCTGGGCCAAAACGCCAACAACACCTTCAGCTTCGTCGGCTCCAACATCGCCCCCAAGACCAAGTGAGCGAGTGACAGGGCCGCCTGAAACCTTAAATTGGTTTGCTACGCCAAGTACTAGCCAAAACAGCCTCTAAGAGTTGTTGTTCCGGCAGCCAGAAAGAACGCACCGCTTCTCTGCACCTAGAGAAGCGGTGCCTTGCTATTTAAGACGGATAGACCTCAAACAGTTCAACCTCGTTGGGCCAAGGGCAGCACGGAACGGGGAGTTGGTCCCTTGTAGAGGGCTCGGGGGCGGATCAGACGGTTGTTGTCCATCTGCTCGATGATGTGTGCGGCCCAGCCGGCAACCCGGGCCATGGCGAAAATCGGGGTATACAACGGTACGTCCAGTTGCATAGCGTGATAAAGACGTCCGGCGGGCCAGTCCAGGTTGGGATACATGTTTTTTTCCTGAGCCATCACCTGCTCGATCACCTCGGCGGTTTCTTCCCAATGAAGTTGGCCTGTCTTTTCGGCCATTTGCCGAGCGTACTTTTTGAGGATTTGCGCCCGCACGTCGCCGCTTTTGTACACTCGGTGGCCGAAGCCCATGATCCGTTCCTTGCGTGCCAGGGCCGCTTTGACCCATTCGGCAGCGGTCTGCGGGCCGCCGGCTGCTCGTAGAAGATCCATGACCTTTTCGTTGGCACCGCCATGTAGAGGGCCTTTCAGAGCGCCGATGGCTCCGGTTACCCCCGAGTGCATATCAGCCCACGTTGACACAATCACACGTGCAGTGAACGTACTGGCGTTGAACTCGTGCTCGGCGTACAGGATCAACGACACGTCCAAGGCTTTGACTTCGTCGGGGTCCGGTTCGGTGCCCCGGAGCATGTAAAGGAAATTGGCAGCTTGTCCTAGATCCTGCCGGGCGGGCACTGGGAGCAGTCCCTGAGCCAATCGGTAGTGATCGACAATGGCTACAGGGATTTGGCCGAGGAGCCGCTCGGCTTTCCACAAGTTGGCATCATGTGAGTTGTCGGCGACGTCCTGGTCGAAGTGGCTGAGTGCCGATACAGCCGTACGCAGAGCATCCAGGGGATGGGTCCATTTGGGCAGGTGGGCCAGAAAGTCGCGTAAAGGAGGGGGAAGACGACGGGCGGCCGCAATGCGAGTTTGAAAAGCCTGCAGTTGCTTAGCCGTCGGTAACTCACCATACAGCAACAGGTAAGCTACCTCTTCGTAAGTACAGTGTTCGGCCAGTTCAGCCACCGAATACCCACGATAGCGTAAGCCATCTTCCACGGAGCAGATGGCCGTTTCACCAGCGATAACGCCTTCCAGACCCGGCGAATAGCGACTTTCCTCTGTCGTCATACGTTTGTTTCCTCCGCTGCTATGCAAACCCTGGCGAATGGCTAGGCGGTAGGATCGTCAAGTAAACGCCAGGTCGCGTTTGGATGGCGTCAGGCAGCGTTGCCGCTCTGGCTCAGCTCGCTCAGTAACGCGCGACCGTCCGCTTCCGCAGGCAGCGCCGCTGTGCATAGTGTAGTGATCGCCGCCCTGACGAAGAGCCGGTCATCCGTGTGCAGACGGCGGCGTACCGAAGTAGCGGCGATCCCGTTCCTCATAACCCTCATAGTCCAGGAGTTGGTAAAGCTCGGCCCGTGTGTACAATTGGGACAGATACTCGGCCTGATGGGGGTGTGTGGCCAGATGACGCAGCGTTGCTTCGGCAGCTCGTAGTGCGGCCCGGAAGGCCGTGAGCGGATAGAGCACCAGGCGATAGCCCCATTGGCCCAGCGTGGTCCGATCCAGCAGGGGGCTACGACCGAATTCTGTCATGTTGGCCAGTAACGGTCCTCCGACTTGTTGAGCAAAGGTGGCAAACTCTTCGGCGGACTCCAGCGCTTCGGGGAAAATGACGTCCGCCCCCGCCTGTTTGTACAAACGCGCTCGCCGGATGGCCTCTTCCAGGCCGTCAACGCCGCGGGCATCTGTACGTGCGATGATTACCAGGCTAGGATCACGCCGGGCCGCAACAGCGGCTCGGATCTTGGCTACCATCTCTTCGGCTGCAATCAGGGTTTTACCCGACAAATGTCCACACCGCTTGGGCAGTTCCTGGTCTTCCAGATGTAAACCCGCCACACCAGCGGCTTCCAGGAGGCGGACGGTGCGCTCCACGTTGACAGCCGCACCAAAGCCAGTGTCGGCATCGCAGATGAGAGGCAAACTGCTGGCCTGGACGATCGCCTCAGCCTGCTGCACGACTTCTGTCAGAGTGATCAAGCCCACATCGGGTATGCCCAGACTGGCTGACAGCGCCCCACCCGACAGATAGACGGCAGCAAAGCCCAGTCGCTCCGCCATGCGGGCCAGCAGCGGACAGAAAACCCCCGGCACTGCCAGCGGACCCGCTTGCTCCCAGGCCTGCCGCAACCGTTGTCCGGGACTTGTTGACAGGGTCACCGACTGGTTCCCTCCGGTTTCCTCAATACCCTCCCGATCGATCTTTCCACCGTCGTCATCTTAGGCCGGTCCAACCAGTCGGCGAGCAGAACCAGCCCAGCAATCAAGCTCATTCGGTCGAGGCTCTCGATTTTCAAAAGAAAAGATGTCGGATCTGATTATCGTCGAGCCGGTCCATGCCTGCGTAGTCGCCAACTTTGTGGCACACAATCCATCACTGGGGTAACCTCAAATTTGTGCAATAATTTCCGAAGTCAGCACGGATGAGCTGAAAATCGCCCCAA
>JANWVV010000055.1 GCA_025055795.1 Gemmataceae bacterium | reverse complement strand
CCAAAATCTTCAAAATTTTCCGAATTACGCTATCGCATGAACTGAAGCTATTTTATGATCCGAGCGAAAAATGCCGCTATAATCAAGTCTGTCAATGGTTTGGGCTCGACAAACAAAGCCTTGTTCAGGCTAAAGCGGTGCCAAACCATACTTAGAGTGCAATTGTTTCACTATCATCGACCGTTGCGCGAAAATGACTATGGTGCTCGCATACTTGACCGGAAGCGGACCATTGATTCGCCGCCGGAGCCCTTTGTCCGGCGTCTGAGCTCCCGTTACTGTTTTTTTGAAAAGCGGGAAGGTAAGAATCGGAGCTAATGCTTTCCTGGTCACGGAAAACGTCCTCTGCTCCCATGTGGTGTCTGGGTGAGGGGGACCTTTGGCACAGTCCGTGGAGATATGCCATAATTCACTGCTGATCATGAAGTTAGGGGGAATCCGGTTTGGGGGATCCCGGAGTGGGCAAGGCATCCGGGTATCGTAGCTTGCGGTCCGGATCGAGCAGGCGGACATACAGTGGGCTGCCCTGGGGATTCACCTGCGGGAGCCGGATGGTCAGGGTATGGGTTCCCGCCGCCAGGCGAAGGGGGAAGGCGTCGCGGTCGGGACCGATGTGTGGTCCGGCTGCTCGGCCTTGACCGATGCGTTGCCCATCCAGGTAAACCTGGTAGTCCGCAGCCGAACCGACCAGCAGGCGGGTTTCCATGGGGGCCGTTGCCGTGAGCGTGGCCTCCAGCACCGCGCTACGGCCGTCGCTGCCCGGTCGTAGAACGAACCGGCCGGTGACCCCCACCGTCTGCGCCTGGCCGTTGACCTTGGCCTCCGTGATGAACGGATGGGCCATCAGGTAGCGGACCAGGTCCCGGAAATCCTGCACGCTCATGTTGTTGGCCAGTCCTTCGGGCATCAGGGACTTCTCGGCAATGCGGACCTCAGCAATAGCGCCTTTGCGGATGGTCTTGAAGAAACCGCCTTCCAGTTTGAGAGTCAGGGTACGGTCGTCTTCCTCGGCGAGGATGCCCTGGAAAACGACGTCGTCGTGGGTGATCACAGTGCGCAGGAAGTAAGGGGCACCTACGACACGGTTGGGGTCCAGGACGTTGATGAGGATGTAGTCGATGTCGCGTCCGGCGCCATCCAGAGCGGGTCCGACCTCCGCTCCCAGCCCGTCGAATTTGTGACATTTGGCACAGTGGGTCTCAAAGACTTTGCGACCACGGGCAAACGAAGCCGGCGCCTGATCCAGGGCCGAGCGCATCTGTTCGATGAGCCGGTTCAGCTCGGCGGGGGTGGGGCGGGTCCGGCCCCAGTGTTTCTCGATCAGGCCGTTCAACTCGGCATCCTGGAAGGCTTGCAGGCGGAGTACCAGGTTATCACTGAGGGCTGTCCGGTCTACGCTTCCCTGGCCGATGGCCGCCAGCAACGCCTTGGCCCAGTCGCGGCGACTGGTCAGGGTCTGCACCGCTTCGGCACGGACCGCCGCTGGCAACTGCTTCCAGTCGTGCAGTAGCGCGGGGGCGACCTCCGGGGCACCAAAAGCGGCCAAAGCACGAACCGCCTCGCAGGCGATACCCTCGTGTGGTTCGCGACTGGCTAACTGCAGAAGGATGCTGACTCCTTCACGAGGCTGGAGGACAGCTAGTTGTCGGATGGCTTCCAGACGGGCGGGGACGGATGCGGTTCGGTCCTGGGCTGTGGTCACAGCCCGTTGTACCGCCTGCGGATCACGGAAACTGACGCTCAGCCGCTGGACCAGGGCGGTCAGCGCGGGCTGGCCGGAGCGGAGCAATTCGTCCCGCAGCGGTCCCCAATTCGACGGTGGGGCCACCGTCTGCTTATCCAAAGCGGCGACCAGTCCCTCCAAAGCCTTCTGGCGGGTGAGCCGGTCGGAGGTCTGCTGAACGAATTGCACGCATTGGTACAAGTAGTCGGGCCGGCCGGTCGTTGCCAGACGTCGCATGACCCGCGGGACCAATTGATCGCGAATGAAAGGGTTAGCTGGGGCGTGCTCGGCCAGCCAGGCCAGTTCCTGTGCTACGCTTTGGGTAGTTGCCGCTGTGGCAGTTCCATCGGCATCAGCATTGGCTAGCCGGCTGTTATCGGTCGCGGAGGGGAACTGTGCGGCCGACGGGTCGGGCGAGGGGCTGTTCGCTGGCGGCCGGGAGGGGGAATTCCGTTCAGCATGGCTCAGTCGTTTTTCGTAGGCCAGCCAGACCAGTTGGGGGATGACCGGATCCGTAGCGTCTTCCTGGTAGGTCAGCAGGGTGCGGACCAGGCGGGTAGTGTCGCCCCGGTCGGCCCAGCGGAGGGCGGCGGCTGCCAGTTCCCGTCGCAAGCTGGGCCGGTCTGCGGCCGCTTCGGCCCATCGGTGCAGGCAGGCCAGAACTTTGTCTGCTGCCAGGTCGGATTCGGCAATACGGCGGACCTGCCAGGCGAGCCATTCAGGTGTGGCGTCACGCCAGGAAGCATCCGTCGGGGTGAACGCTTCCAGTTCCGACAGGGTAAGGGGAAATAATGCCTGGCGGATCCAGACGTGGCGTGGGCGGGTCGGGCGGAACACGCCTAGTTGTTTAGCCAGGGCCGTATCAGGCTTGTGCTGGGGCGGTCGTTCGTAGAGCAGTCGCAGGGCGGTTCGCCAGCGATAGGGGTGATCAGACAAAGCCTCGCGTAGCAGTGCAGCTCCGTCGAGTTGGGACAAATCGTCCCCTTTGTGGGGCAGCGGGTTGTTTTTCAACTGAATGCGGTAGATACGTCCGTGCTGGTAGTCCCAAGCGTCCGGATCGGCCTGATGGCAGGGGTGCTGGTCGTGCCAGTCGATGAGGTAGATGTCGCCGCGGGGTCCCCAGCGCAGATTGATGGGGCGGAAGTTTTTGTCCCCGGAACGCAAAAAGTCGTCGCCGCGGCGGGCCAGGTAGGTGCTGCCTCGTCGCTCCAGGACATTCTGCTTGATGCTGCAGCCGTGGATCGAACCAAAAATGACACTGTTGTGGAACCGCTGGGGGAAGTGGGGCACGTCCAGACTGATCAGACCGGCGTGGGCCCAACCGCTTTCCTTGTGGAAGGTATGGTCGCAGATTTCCCGCAGATAGCCATAAACGTGGGGGTGGTAACTGGCCCCTGCTTGACGCTGGTAGATGCCACCAGGCACGATGTGGTACAGGTGAGGAATAACGCAGCAGCAGAGGATGAACTGACCATCGCTATTGCGCCAGTCCATACCCCAGGGATTGCTGGTTCCCTCGGCGAAAATTTCGAAGCGGCGGCTGCGGGGATGGTAGCGCCAGATGGCAGCGTTGAGGCGGATGGGCGGAGTGTGGGTGTTGGCCGGCCGGACCTCCGATTGTGTGAAGATACCATGCAAGCCATACAGCCAGCCATCGGGTCCCCATTGGAAGGTGTTGAGTGTCTCGTGTGTATCCTGGCTGCCGAAACCTTCCAGCAGGACGTCGAAGCGGCCGGGTTTGTCGCCGCGGTTTTCGATGAACCACAGATAGGGCGGTGCGCCAACGAACACGCCGCCGTAGCCCACTTCCAAGCCGCTGGCCAGGTCAAAGGCCCCCAGGCCGGCCCGCTGACGCGCCGGTGGCACCGGAAAATCCTTTCCCTCGGCGAATACCGTGCGTTTGTCGGCCACGCCGTCCCCGTCGGTATCCTCCAGGATGACGATCCGGTCCCGCGGTGCTTTGCCCGGAGGGGTCCGCTTGGGATACTCGAAACACTCGATGACCCAGACCCGCCCCTTCTCATCAAGCGTAAAGGCAATGGGATTGACCACCAGCGGTTCGGCGGCAAACAGCTTGACTTCAAACTCCGGCGGCACCTCAAAACGTGACAGCGTCTCTGCGGGATTCAGATACGGTTGCCCGGAGCTTTTGCGATTGTCAAAACCATACTCCCGCTGCGCCGCTGCCGGAACCGACAACAGGCTGACGACGGTCCCAACGGCGATCACTTTCCATCCCATGCTGGCACTGTGTCTCATGGAGCTATTCCTTGTTAGCAGCAACGTACTGGTCCAAGCGATTGTTTCAACAGGAATTACTCGGGCGATGTCCAACGGTATCGACTACGAACCGTTCCACGGGGCGAGGGTATGTACTACGCCGAGAATACGGCTTGATGCAGCTTCCTGAGGGTTGCTTCTATTGTAGCGTGCAGGGGTCGGCCGCAGGAGAGACCGATTGTTTACGCCCCTGCTAGCCGGATGCGTTAGGAAAAAGATAGCCTGGCTGACTCACTCTAGTGGAATCAGCGGGGGAAGTTGCCAGTCGATGGGGGGAGAGCCGCTGTGCTGCAGGGCGGCGTTGGTACGGGAGAAGGGTCGGCTGCCGAAAAATCCGTGGTGGGCCGATAGCGGCGAGGGGTGGGCGGCCGTGAGCAGGACATGACGATGGGGATCGATGCAAGCGGCTGTTTTCTGGGCCGCCTGCCCCCATAGCAGAAAGACCAGGCGACGCGGTAGCTGGTTGAGAAGGGTCAGCACCGCATGGGTGAACTGCTCCCACCCGCGTCCGGTGTGGGACAGCGGCTGGCCCGCCCGTACCGTCAGGCAGGCGTTCAGCAGCAGTACGCCCTGGCGGGCCCAGGGGACCAGGCAGCCATGGGCCGCGGGTGCTATCCCCAGATCGCTATGCAGCTCCCGGAAAATGTTCCGCAAGGAGGCGGGCAGTGGCACTCCCGGCCGGACCGAAAACGCCAAACCATGGGCCTGACCCGCTCCAGGATACGGATCCTGACCCACTAACACCACGCGTACCTGCGCCAGCGGGGTGTAACGAAAGGCAGTAAAAATGTCTGCGGCCGGTGGATAAACCGTATGCTGACGCCATTCGCTCTGGAGAAAGGTTTGCAGTTGCACCCAATACGGCTGGCGGCTCTGGACCTCCAACAGATCACGCCACCCCGGGTCCAGATCGGCGGGTAGGGTCAGAGCGGGGAGCACGGCCGTCACTTGTCGTTCTCCAGATTTGAGGGAAGGTGCGGGCCAAGGGGATGGTCATTGGGGCCGCTGGGCCGCTGCGGCAACCGGTTGTCCTTTGACCCCTGCTTTTTTGTGTATTTTCTGGTGAAAACAAAGGCGGGCCGGGGCTGACGTTTCAACCGTCAGGAGGGCGTGGGTGCGGCGAAGTGGCGGGCCGGGAAGGAGACAGTTCCGGCAATTGCTGCAGGCGACAGCACTGGGCCCGCAACCAGTGGTCGACCAGCACCAAGGCCAGCATGGCCTCACCCATAACGACAAAGCGCGGCAGCAGACAGGGATCGTGACGGCCCTTGACCAGGATTTCGGTAGGGGAGCCGGATCGATCGACTGTGCGCTGGGGCCGGGGGATGGAACTGGTGGGCTTAAGGGCCACTCGGCAGACGATCGGTTGACCGGTGGATATTCCGCCTAGCATGCCCCCATGCCGATTGGTCGGTGTGGCCAGAGCCGGGACGGCGGGGTCAGCCGGTGGCGGATGAACATGCCCCGCCGGGATGAACAGATCGTTGTGCTCGCTTCCGCGCATCTGGGCAGCGGCAAAACCGCTGCCGTACTCAAAGCCGACAACGGCCGGTAACGACAGCAGGGCCTTGGCCAGATCGGCTTTCAGTTTATCGAAAACGGGCTCCCCCAGTCCCGGCGGAACGCCCACGGCCACCAGTTCACAAACCCCGCCGATCGAATCGCGTTCTTTGCGTACGGTTTCGATCAATTCTTCCATCAGACGGGCGGTCTGCGGATCGGGACAGCGACTGGGCGAAGCTTCCACCTGCTCAAGAGTGATGGTTGTGGGGTCGGCTACGGTGGCGCGGATTGGTCCGATCTGCACGACATAGCCGATGATGCGGATGCCGGCCCGGGCGAGCAGTTTTTTGGCCACGGCCCCGGCAGCGACCCGGCAGATCGTTTCCCGAGCACTACTGCGGCCGCCGCCCCGGTAATCCCGATGCCCATAACGGGCGTCGAAGGTGTAGTCCGCGTGTCCTGGCCGGTACTTGTCCCGGATGGCCGCATAGTCGCTGCTCCGCTGGTCGCTGTTGCGGAACAAAATACCTATGGGTGTGCCATCGGTTTTCCCTTCGAACACACCGGACCAGATTTCCGGTTGATCCGCTTCGTCGCGTTGGGTGGTTAATTTACTTTGTCCGGGTCGCCGGCGAGCCAAGTCGGGCAGCAAATCCTCCACCGACAGTTCCAGACCCGCGGGGCAGCCGTCAATAATGCACATGTAGCCCGGGCCATGACTGACCCCGGCTGTAGTCACGCGAAACAACGTTCCAAACGTATTCCCCGCCATGTTGCGTATTATAGCAACTAAGGAGAGCCACCCATGGTTGCGATCAAACGCCTAGCTGGTGCCACGGCAGTACGCATGTCTTGGCGTAATGGTTCAGGTCAGGCACGGACTCTGGCCGGCACGCTGGCGCGGGCCCGACTGGTCCTAGGACTTGGTCTGGTCTGTCTGTGGCCGGTGGTTGCCGGGGCCCAACCACCCCCGGCTGCCGAAAAGATCGATACACGCCGCTATGGGATTGCCCTCAATACCCGTTTGTATCCCCAGGATAACCCCAAAGCCGCCCTGCAATCCCTGCTGACAGCCCTGGAGAAAAAGCAATACGCCTACGCCGTGGCCCATCTGCTGGATCCGGACGTTGTAGATAAACGCATCAATGAGCGAATGGTCCTGTACCTGGCCCAGGCGGAAAAAGACCTGCAGCAGCAACGCCAGCGTGAACAACAGCAATTAATTCCGCCTAGTCAACGCTTGTCCAGCGATCCGAAACGTTGGAAGGCCCTGGTCGAGCAGACTGCCCGGGAATACGCCTTCCGCGAACTGGTACAACAGGTGCAACAACGGCTGGAGGAGGAACCCCATACGGTCCGTACACTGGCCCGTATCCTGGTCGCAGGCACGTTCACCGACAGTGGCGACACGGCCCAGGCGGCTCACCCGCAGGTGACCGACGGGATAGTCTATTTCCGACGGATCGAACAACGCTGGTTTGTCGACAATCGTCGGGGAGAACCGCCCGCGGCCAGCCGTCCAACTTCGGAGCCTAAAGCTGTGGATCCGCCCGACAAACGCTGACCGACCCTGGTTCCGCTCTGGTCGAAAAACGGCCGTCGCGGCTCCCTCGGGATAACGCAGAAGCTATGTCCCGTAGCTAACCGGACCGCCAGCCGACTGGTTGTTTTATTCCATCCGGCCGTAGTGCCCGGTTCGCCTGAGGGGGGAGTTGTAAATGCATGGTCGACTCTCTGGACAAATGGGAAGTAAATCGGCTAACGGCGGCTGAATCGACCGACCTCGGGCCAGGGGGAAAAAAGAGAGACCGTCATCATGACGACGCCAGACCGGCCCGTTGATTTGCGCAGTGATACGGTAACCCGTCCGACCCGTGGCATGCTCGCGGCCATGCTGGCAGCGGAGGTGGGAGACGACGTTTTCGGCGAAGACCCGACGGTCCGCGCCCTGGAAGAGCGAACGGCAGCCTTGTTCGGCAAAGAGGCAGGGTTATTTGTGCCCAGCGGAACAATGGCCAATCAGATTGCCGTGCGGGTGCACTGCCGGCCGCAGGATGAGATCCTGTTGGAAGCGACCAGCCACGTCTATTTGTGGGAAGCAGGGGGGCCGGCGGCCCTCAGCGGCGTCACCTGTCGACCGATCACCGCTGAACGTGGACAGCTTCGCCTGGAACATCTCAGCGAGGCCATCCGTCCAGACGATTACCATTACGTCCGGACCCGCTTGCTGTGTCTGGAAAACACACATAATCGGGGAGGCGGAACGATTTATCCGGTGGCGGAACTGGCCCGGCTGGCGGAGTGGGCCCGGCAGCACGGACTGGCCGTGCACGTCGATGGGGCCCGTATCTGGAACGCTATGGTGGCCACGGGAGTTCCGGCCCCGCGTTGGGGCCAGTACTGCGACACGCTGGCCGTTTGCTTCAGCAAGGGATTGGGGGCCCCAGTCGGCTCGCTGCTGGTAGGCCGACGGGAACAGATAGCCGAGGCCCGCCGCTACCGCAAACTATTCGGCGGGGGCATGCGTCAGGCGGGCTACCTGGCTGCAGCGTGTCTATATGCCCTGGAGCACCACGTGGAGCGACTGGCTGAAGACCACGCCCACGCCCAGCAGCTGGCTGAAGCTATCGCTGTCGTTCCCGGGCTGTGCCTGACCCCACCCCAGGTTCAGACCAACCTGATCTGGTTTGAAGCCCGCCCGCCGTGGAGTTCCGCCCAGGCAGTAGCTGAACAGCTCCGCCAGCGGGGGGTGCTGGTGGCCGTGCTGGGACCACGCCTGCTGCGGGCCGTCACCCACCTGGACGTCAGCGCAGCCGACTGCCGGTACGCCGCCGAGATCTTCCGTCAGCTCCGCCCTGCCTGAAGCCCTCCTAACACCCCCCATCTGCTGCCCGGGGGGCGTCGCACGACACATCTTCACAACTTCCCGCGACTTTCGAATTCCTCAGCAGGCGATTCCAAGAACTCCGTCTCACGCCTGCTAACCAGATACGCAGGGACTGGCCTATTCCATGCCCATCCAGGTATCGATTGCTTTCAACGGCACAGCCAATCCGCGAAAAAATCGTGTGACATGCGGCAGGGCTACTTTTTGCGGCGGAACGCCTCATCCTTGCCTTTGGAGTCCGTGGTGACAAACTCGCTGTCCGTCAGTTTTTTGACCGTCAACACTTCCTTCTGCTCCTGACCAGCCAGGACCATGGTGACCTCCAGCTTGTTGCCCTCCAGTTTGTAGGTACCTTCGGCCTTTTCGGTTTTCCCCATGATCTCCACGGTCAGGATCCATTTACCCTTGTCCTGGAATTCCAGGGTCAGGCTGGTCAGCTTGCTGTCAACGGGTTCCCATTTACCCAGCAGCTTTTTGGGGTCGAGTTTTTCTTGGGCCAGGGCCGAGATCCCTGTTATCGCCAACACCAGCATGCTCAGCGCGGCCATCCGTCGCATGATAATTGCCTCCTTACGGGTCGTCCTGATGATCACTAGGGTATTCCCCTCCAGCACTCCCCAGGCTACGACAAAGCGTGCTCTGTTGTCGAGAGCAATCTCTCACCGGACGTCTACTACCAAACGGCTACAACAAAGCCGAGTCCAGCCAGCGGCCGGATCAGGACCAGCACATGGACAATGTCCATTTGACTCTCGAGGGCGGAGTGACCCGGTTTGCCATTGACTGATGTGGGAATGACGGTGGGGAAGACCTGAGGCTGAGTGATGAGATTCGGAAAAACCTGTCTCTATCAACGGCTGGCCAGCAACTGTCGTAACACGTAAGGCAGAATGCCCCCATGACGGTAGTAGAGCACTTCCTGGGGGGTATCGATGCGGCAGATAACCGGGAAGGAGATAGTCTGGCCGTCGGGCTTGCGGGCGGTAACCGTCAGTTGCCGGTGAGGTCCCTGGAAGTTGTGCTCGGCACCACTGACCAGGCCGGTAACGTCGTAGACTTCTTCGCCGGTCAGTCCGAGGCTGCTGACGGATTGGCCCGGCAGGAACTGCAAGGGCACCACCCCCATGCCGACCAGGTTGCTGCGGTGGATTCGTTCGAAGCTTTCTGCGATTACGGCGCGTACACCGAGCAAGGCGGTGCCTTTAGCGGCCCAGTCGCGGGAGGAGCCGGAGCCGTATTCTTTACCGGCCAGAATGATTAGCGGCACGCCCTCTTTCTGGTAGGCCATGGCGGCGTCGTAAATGCTTTGGACGGTCCCGTCGGGGAAGTGGCGGGTCACGCCCCCTTCCACCCCGGGGACCAGCAGGTTTTTCAGACGCACGTTGGCAAACGTGCCTCGCATCATGACCTCGTGGTGGCCCCGTCGTGCCCCGTAGGAGTTGAAATCCTTCGGTTCGACGCCCCGGCTGATCAGATACTGGCCCGCCGGCGAATCCTTCTTGATGCTGCCCGCCGGACTGATGTGGTCGGTGGTGATACTATCGCCCAGCACCGCTAGGACACGGGCAGCGCGGATGTCAGTCAAGGGGGGCGGCGTTAACGTCATGCCGTCGAAGTAGGGGGGGCGGGCGATATAGGTGGAGGCGGGGTCCCATTGGTAGCGTTGGCCGCTGGGAGCAGACAGACGATGCCAGTGTTCATCGCCGGTATACACCGCGGCGTAGATGCGTCGGAACGACTCTTCTTGGACGTAGCGGTCGATGGCCGCCTGGATTTCTTCCTGGGTGGGCCAGATGTCGCGCAGATAAACGGGTTGACCCTGGCGATCCCGACCGATGGGTTCCCGCTCCCAGTCGATGTCGATCCGGCCAGCCAAGGCGTAGGCGACGACCAGGGGTGGCGAGGCCAGGTAATTAGCCCGGACCTCCGGGTGGACCCGCCCTTCGAAGTTACGGTTGCCGGAAAGTACCGCGGCCACCACCAGTCCGCGTTCCTGGATTTCCCGGGACACCTCCTCCGGCAACGGCCCGCTGTTACCAATGCAAGTGGTACAGCCGTAGCCAACCAGATGGAAGCGGAGTTGTTCCAGGGCTGGGAGCAAACCAGCGGCCCGCAGGTAGTCGGTCACCACCTGAGAGCCAGGAGCCAGGCTGGTCTTGACCCACGGTGGTACGCTCAGGCCCCGGGCCACCGCTTTGTGGGCCAATAGCCCTGCGCCCAGCATGACCGAGGGGTTGGAGGTATTGGTGCAACTGGTGATGGCCGCGATGACCACCGAGCCATGGCGGAGTTGATGGACGGCCTCGCCCACCGGCTGGGTCCGCGCCGGGGCCGGACCGTTAACCGCATCGGAGGCCGTCGGATCGCCACTTTCGTTCCACAACACGCTCAGGGCCTTGCGGTCGGTTCCTCCTTTGCCGCTGGCCAGCAACTTGGGCAGAGCCTGCTGGAAGGAACGCGGTACCTCGTGCAGGCGGACCCGATCCTGCGGCCGGCTGGGGCCGGCCAGCGATGGCTCGACCGTTGCCAGGTCCAGTTCCAGCACGTCGCTGTACTCGGCCTCGGGACTATCCCCTTCGTGGAAGACCCCCTGCGCCCGGGCGTAGGCCTCGACCAACGCTATTGTTTCGGCCGGACGGCCGGTCTGTCGCAAGTAGCGTAACGTTTCGGCGTCGATGGGGAACAGGCCACAGGTGGCCCCGTACTCGGGAGCCATATTGGCAATGGTGGCCCGGTCAGCCAGGGCTAGTTGACCGACACCGGGGCCGAAAAACTCCACAAACTTGCCGACCACTCCCTTCTGGCGGAGCATCTGGGTTACGGTCAGTACCAGATCGGTGGCAGTGGCCCCTTCACGCAAGCGACCGGTCAGTCGGAAGCCGACCACCTGCGGGATGAGCATGGCCACGGGCTGACCCAGCATGGCCGCTTCGGCCTCGATGCCGCCCACGCCCCAGCCGAGTACCCCCAAGCCGTTGATCATGGTGGTGTGACTGTCGGTCCCGACCAGGGTATCGAAATAGGCCCGGCCCTGCGGATCGGCAAAAACCACGCGGGCCAGATACTCCAGATTGACCTGATGACAGATGCCTGTTCCCGGTGGCACGACGGCGAAATTGCGGAATGCTTGCTGACCCCAGCGCAAAAACTGATACCGCTCCCGGTTGCGTTCGTACTCCAAGGCGACGTTGTGCTGGAAAGCATCGGGCGTACCGAATTTGTCGACCTGTACGGAATGGTCGATCACCAGTTCGACCGGCACCAGGGGATTGATACGGGCCGGGTCGCCGCCCAATGCCTGCATGGCATCGCGCATGGCGGCCAGATCCACCACGCAGGGGACACCGGTGAAATCCTGCATCAGGACCCGAGCGGGGATAAAACCGATTTCCTGACTGGGCTCGGCCTGGGGCTGCCAATGGGCTAGCGCCTCGATGTCTTCCCGCCGGACCGACAGACCGTTCTCGTGACGGAGCAGATTCTCCAACAATATCTTCAAGGAAAAGGGCAGACGGCGGATACGCGGAAAGACCCGCTCCAGCAATGGCAGACTATGGATCGTGTAGTGCCGCGAGCCAACCGTCAGGGTGGTCTGGGTGCGAAAACTGTCGGGCATGGGGACACCTTCTGCTGCCTGATCAAGCTAAGGGCGTACCGGAGCTCCGTGCACCAGGCTAGCCTCCTGCTGCTATTGTTGGCCCAGAAAGGCAAATGGCAATTGCAGGGGCTGGCGGGTCGACGGCATCTGGGATGGATCGGCCGCCTTTACCTTTGCCTGCGTCTATCCAGTCCCTCCTTCCACGCTTTCAGCGGCTACGGCCCGCGGTTCGCCTTTACGCCAGCGGGTCCAGAGGCGACAATAACATTCCCGCCGTCACGGGACGACGGCCTGACCATCCCGCGATGCACCAACACCGATAGGGGACAGGATGCCTCGATACCCACGTTCGGCAGCTCCGGTTTCGACTCCGGACTTTGCTAGTACGGTGCCTGAGGCCGACCTCAACGGGACGCATGCCACCATGCCACGCAGTAGTACCCCAGGGGTCAGCATGTCCATCCCCGGTAGTGGCGATCCGGCCAATCCGTGCATTATCCAGTCGGACCGTACGATTCTGGTGGAGGTGGACAATCCCCGTTATGCAGCGGCCCGGGATGCCTTGGCCCCGTTTGCCGAGCTGGAAAAAAGCCCGGAGCATCTCCACACGTATCGGCTTACCAATTTGTCGTTGTGGAATGCGGCCGCCGTCGGGCTGACAGCGGCGCAGGTGATCGATACGCTGGTACGGTTCACCAAGTTTCCGCTACCGCCCAACCTGCCGGCAGACATTACAGCTACCATGGCCCGTTACGGCCGGGTCAAACTGGAGCGGTTGGACGGCAGCGACGGTCCGGCCGCCCTGCAGTTGGTGTGCGATGACCCGGCCCTGCTGATCGAGTTGCGTCGGCACAAGGCCTTGCGGGAGTACCTGGGGGAAGAACTGAGCGAGCGCAGTTGTCGGGTGGCTCCCGCCCATCGGGGGGTGCTCAAACAGGCCCTGATTGCAGTGGGCTACCCGGTGGAAGATCTGGCCGGTTATACCGCTGGTGCCGATCTGGCCGTGCACCTGCGGGACCGGACCCGCGCCGGCCGGCCCTTTGCCCTGCGGGACTACCAACGGGACGCGGCCGCGGTCTTCCATGCCGGGGGCCAGGTCCGCGGGGGCTCCGGCGTCATCGTGCTCCCCTGTGGTGCCGGTAAAACCATCGTCGGACTGGCCGTGATGGCCTTGCTCCAGAAGCGGACCCTCATCCTGACCACCAGCATCACCGCCGTCAAGCAGTGGAAACGCGAACTGCTCGACAAGACCACCCTCAGCGAAGAGCAGATCAAGGAATACACCGGCGAGACCAAAGACATCGGACCAGTGACCATCGCCACGTACCAGATTCTGACCTATCGGCCGGACAAAAGCGAGGATTTCCCTCATTTCGGTCTGTTCGAGCAGCAGGACTGGGGGCTGATCATCTACGACGAGGTGCATCTGCTGCCGGCACCGGTGTTCCGGGTCACCGCGCAGATCCAGGCCCGCCGACGCCTGGGCCTGACGGCTACCCTGGTGCGGGAAGACGGACGCGAAGGCGACGTTTTTGCCCTGATCGGACCCAAACGCTACGACGTGCCCTGGCGGCAACTGGAAAGCCAGGGCTGGATCGCTACGGCCCAGTGCACGGAAATCCGTGTCGCCCTGCCGGACGACACCGCCCGGCTGGACTACGCCGTGGCCGAACCACGGGCCAAGTACCGCCTGGCCAGTGAAAACCCGGCCAAAGACGCCGTCGTGGCTGCCCTGCTGCGACGCCACGCCAACCAGCAGGTGCTGATCATTGGCCAGTACCTCAGCCAGTTGCGTCGCCTGGCCCGCCGCTTCCAGCTTCCCCTGATCACCGGCACCACTCCCACCAGCGAACGCGAACAACTTTATGCCCGCTTCCGTCAGGGGCAGATCCGTCAACTGATCCTGTCCAAAGTCGGTAACTTTGCCATCGATCTGCCCGATGCCAACGTGCTGATTCAGGTTTCCGGTACCTTCGGCTCGCGTCAGGAGGAAGCCCAACGCCTCGGGCGCATCCTTCGACCCAAAAGCGATGGCTCGGTGGCCCACTTCTACACCCTGGTGTCCCGCGACACTCGCGAACAGGACTTCGCCCATCATCGCCAGTTGTTTCTCACCGAACAGGGGTACAGTTACGAAATCCGCGATGAGTCCGAGATTGTTCCCAGCCAGTGTCGCGAGGCCGGTTGATCGCCGGGGCCGGCGTTGTTCTCCCTGCCGGGACAACCCCGGCGCCCGCTGGCCGGATGCCCCACCACTCCGCAAGCGTGCTGCTACGAACTGTCAACCGCAGCCCGCCCACCACGATTGCCAACCGCTCAATGTGGCGAAAACCACTCCTCATCGAACACTTGATGATGGTGGGGGCACCTATGATGGAAGAGGGTGGGAGGTGACGATGACCCGACCAACAGGACGCCTGGCGGTTAAGCTGCATCGGCGTGTGTGCGTGTTGATGACCGACACGGCGGTGACCGCAGAGGAAGTATTGGCCCGACCCCGGCTGGCGGCCGACATCGTCGGTCGGCTCAGTCCAACAGTGCTACTGGTGCGACCGGGCCGCTGGGAAGCGGTAGTGGCCGAATTACGCAAGCTGGGTCATGCGCCTCGCATTATTTCGTCCGGGCCGCCTCGCCCTCAAGGGTAGAGTGGGGCGTTGGTCCCAGCCAAGACCGCCATACCTGGATCCAGTCCGAGGTTGGTTGAGCAGTTTGCGTGGCCGCCGTTGCTTTTTGGGGCGTTCAGTTGCTTTTGGACATTCGGCCGATGATTGAAGCTCCCTTGGGCCATCCGGTCAGTTGGTTTGATGAGTCGACCGCCTGGTCCGGTTACTGCCAGCAGGTGTGGGCCCGTTACTCCGACCCTGTACTGCGGGCGTTGGTCGGTCGGCTGACCGGCCGGCAGATGCGTCAGGACCGCACGGCTTTGCTTCAGGCCATCGCTGCGGCGCAGACCAACCCGCCGCTGATCGACCGTTGTTTGCGCAAAGTCCAGCCGGAGACCATCCTGTTGCTTACCTGGATGGCCCGCAGCCGTCAGCCCCTCTGGGATTGCCAGCTCCTGCTGAGCGTATTGGCGGCCTTGGGTGTCAGCGACGGCGGCTGGACCATTCAGGAAGCCCTGGAGCATGGCCTGATCTTCCCTAGCTGGACGCAGGCGGCGGATGAGCCGGCCCTCACTAATCCGTCCGTGTCCAACGACACAGGCCGGGACGGTCCGGTCCGGGATGCGGCAGCGGCTGCATGGAACGGAAACCGTGGCAATGATTCCGGCCTTGGCGGCTTGGCCGCGACAGAGACCACGCCTTGGCTGGATGTGGTGAGCGGTATCGTCCGGACGGTGGGCCTGCATCCGGCCGTGGGCGAACGGTTGCGTCAGCAGCGTCTACCCCTACCGTGCTTGTCGGGCCTTCAGACCGAGCCACCGAACTTTTTCCGTAGCGACGGCTGGGACTGGCCCCTGCGGTTGGCCGCCCTGTGGCAACGCTTGCGTCATCAGCCCATCCGTCTGACCCAGGAGGGTGAATTCTACAAGAAAGACAGCCAGCGTTTACTAGCTGATCCGCTGTTCAGCGAGGGATGGCAGCAGGGCGAGGGTCCTGTGGATGGCGCGCTGTTGGCCGTCGAGGCTGCCTGGGCCGCCGGCTTGCTGCACCGTGACAACGACCATCTCCAGGCGGGTCGCTTCCCTGCTTATTGGCGTGCCGGGTTGCCTCGCCTGCTGGTCGAGTTGTTCCCGCGACTGATGCAGGTGCAAAAGTGGGATCCGCTGAGCGGTCGTCGCTCTTCGGCCTGTGCGGAGCCGAGTATGACAGCGTCGGCCGGTTGGCTGGCGATGCATCTGCTGGCCGCTGCGCCATCCGACGCCTGGATCGAACTGACCGACCTGGCCGCCTGGCTTTGGGAGCATCATTCGCCGTGGAATGGTTTGTTCGATCCGTCCGAAATGCAGGCGGGCGGTCGGAACTGGTTACTCCGCTGGTTCCAGGCGGTGCCCATTCCCCTGCAATTTGCGGACAGTTGGGATGGACGTGTCCGCCTGACGCCTTTGGGCCGCTGGTATTTCACCGGGGGCAGTTTGGGCGAACTACCCGCCACACAGGTCTTTCCGCAGACGCTTCTGGTCCAGCCTAATGCCGAGGTGATCGCCTACCGCCAAGGGCTTACTCCGTCCCTGGTGGCTGACCTGTCGGCCTTTGCCTGCTGGAAGCGGATCGGCCCTGCTTGCGTCCTGGAATTGCAGGAGCAAACCCTTTGTCAGGCCCTGGAGGCCGATTGGAGCCTGCCCCAGATCGTGCAGACGCTGCAGCGACACGCCAGTCGCCCTGTTCCCCCGACCGTGGTGGACCTGCTGGAACGCTGGAGCAGCAAGCGTCAGCGTCTGACGGTGTTTCCCGCTGCTGTGGTCGTCGAGTTCGCCTGCGCCGCGGATCTGGAAACAGCTCTGGCAGAGGGGTGGATCCACTGGCGTCTGGGCGAGCGGTTCGGTCTGACCGCCGACGGTTCCGAGCCCGATTTGCGTCATTTCCGCCTGCTGGCCAATCGGGATTACGAAACTCCCCCCCAGGCCTGCCTCCAGGTGGGGGCCGATGGCCTGACCCTGGAAGTCGATCCGATCAGCGCCGATTTGTTCGTGGATCTGGAGGTGCAACGGCTGGCCGAGCCACTGCCCCCCGCCGCACCGGATGGTCCCCGACGCTACCGTTTGAGTGCGGAGCGGCTACGCCGGGCCGCGGAAACCCAGACTCTGGAAGCGCTCGACGCCTGGCTGACCGTCCGCAGTGGTGTTCCATTGCCGCCGGCGGCCCGCCTGCTGCTTTTGGGGCCCCACTGGCCTGCTCCGCGAACCCAACGCCTGCTGGTGCTGCGGCTGGCCAACGCGGAGGCCGCTGATGGCCTGTTGCAATGGCCCCCCACCCGCTCCCTGATTGCCGAACGCCTCGGACCGACCGCCCTGGCCATCGCCCCGGAGCACCTCCCCGCGCTACGCGCCGCCCTGGCCCAGATCGGCATCACCCTGATCGAGGACCCCCCACACCAGGACCAGACTCCCTGACCCTCCCACCTCAGGATACTGATGCTGCCGTGTCACAATTCAGTGGGGTGTTCCCGGCAGCGGCCCAGGCAGCGGAAGCAACTGCTGATTTTTATGAGATCATTCAGGGAAGCAGTCGCAGGACAACGGTGACGGGAAAATGGTCGCTGTAGCCGCGGCCGAAAGCATCGTCACCGGGGGAACCGAAGCGCCAGGGACGTCGGCCCCGACTGCCGGAACGAATCAGTCCGTGCGTGGGCACCTGGAGCGTGTCGGGCAGACAGGTCCAGGCCTGATCGTCGAGCAGACCGGGGGACACGGCGATCTGATCGTAGATCAGTGGACCGGAAAAGTGTCGGCCATCCGGCAACTGGCCGGTGTAGTAGATGGTTCCGTACAGTTCGGGCGATTTGCCGTTGAGCAGGCCGAACAGCCGGGGCGGGGCCTGGGTGAGTTGCTCCCGGTTGCCAGTCAGGCCCAGACGGTCGTGCAGCAGCGGATCATCGGGAGTAGTGTTGAAGTCGCCGCACACCAGCAGGTCGACAGCCGGTTGCTGCTGGTACCAGTGGCGGAAGCGTTCAGCAATAACGGTCGCGTAGCCAGCGCGGCCGCGGCCTGGATCGTTCCCTTTGTCCGACAGTTGCGACGTCCAGTGGGAGTTGATCAGCACCAGGTCTTTACCCTGGACGCTAACCAGTACTTCCAGGATGCGTTGGCGGTGTCCTAGCAGGCGGGCCTGCCGTAACGGCAGCCGGGAAATGACGCAAGGGGCGATGTGCCGACCGGCGTCCCGCAGTTCGATCATGGCCAGGTGCTCGTAGGGGAGGGTGTCAGCGGACCGTCGGCGGTTCAGTTCGTCCCGGAGCAGTTCGGCCGCCCGGCGGCTTTCCACCTCGTTGCCGGCGATGATGTCGGGGCCGCGACCCCCGCCCAGCCGCAACAGGGCTTCGGCTATACGGCTATATTTCAATTGCCGGATGTCGGCATGCTGAGCAAACCAGCGGTCGTATTCAGCATCCGGGGGCCGACGCTGATCGTTCACGTCGTCGAATAAATTTTCGAAGTTCCAGTGGCAAAACAGGATGTCTCCTTGCGGCAGGGGCGCATCCGCCTCGGGAACGACGGACGCAGGGGGCTGCTCCGAGTGTCGCTGGACCAGCCAGTAGATCAGGCCGACCGCTACTAGCAACAACAGCAGGGCCGCCTGGTAAGCGGGCGGTAGTCGTCCAAAAGCGGCCAGTAGTTCGGCAATGGCTCGGGATTGGGACCAGCGACGTTTCATAACAGCGTCCAAATCGTTAGTGCAAAATCGAGGTCGACTGCCCGCCCTGTTCAAGCCAGGGGTGGTCATTCCGCGGAGTGCAGGTGGATGGCGGGTTGGGACGTCGGGCTACTCCGGACGGGCCAGCCCGGTCTGCCGGATTCAGCGGGAGCGTGTGGGGAACATGGGCAGGGCCCGATTGGCTTTATGGGCAGCCGCGGCTGCCAGAACCCCGGCCTCGGCTGGACAGGCCACGGACCTGGATCGGTCGCGGATGCAGGCGATCCAGTTGGTCAGGTGCAACAATTCGCCATCCGGTTTGTCGTAGAAGTCGAGGCCTTTGGGACCGGCACCCAGGATCACCGTTTTGGCCTCCGGCTTCTGCTTGCCGCGGTCCGGGATGATTTCGTAGCGGCCTCGGTCCACGTACAGTGTAGCTTCCGTACCGCGGAACTCGCACATTGCCCCCAGACGATTGCTGCTGAAGGTTCCCTCGAAGTGCAGTTGGATCTGCCGCTCCGGGTAACGCAATAGAGTCTGGACGGTGTCGGGGGTTTCCCAGACGCCTTTGGCCGAGAAGTAGTCGCCGATGCTGACGGCCTGGGCCGGTTCAGCCAGGTCCAGGAACCAGTTGACGGTATCGACCCAGTGGACCATCAGATCGGTGAACAGGCCGCCGCCGAAGTCCCAAAACCAGCGCCACTGGCGGAATTTGTAGGGGTCGAAGGGCTGGTCCGGGGCGTTACCCAGGAAACGTTTCCAGTCGATGGTGCGGGGATCGAGTTGGTCCTTGTGGCGTTGGGCCCGGGGGGCATTGCGGTTCCAGGAGCAATGGATGGTATGGACGGTGCCGATTATGCCCTCGCGCAGCAGTTGTCGAGCCTCGATCAAGTGGGGCATGCTGCGGTGCTGGGTGCCGACCTGGACGACACGGCGGTACTTGTTTTGCGCCGCGATGACGGCCGGCCCTTCCTCGGGAGCGTGGGTCAGGGGTTTTTCCACGTAGACATCCTTGCCGGCTTGACAGGCGGCGATGGTTTGCGGCACGTGCCAGTGATCCGGCGTGCAGATCAGGACGGCGTCGACGTCGGCGCGGGCCAGTAATTCCTCGTGCTGCCGAGTGGCAAAGGCCCGGGCATCGGCCAGTTTTCGGCCTGCCTCCAGGGCGGCATCCCAGACGTCGCACACCGCCGTAATACGCACGTTAGGCAACGACGGGAACGACCGTACCAGGTGGCGGCAGCGACCCCCGACCCCGATCAGCCCGATCTGCAACTGGTCATTGGCATAAAATCCACGCGACGACTCCACTGCCAGCACCCGGGCCAGGGGTTCGCCTGCCAGGATCGCTGCCAGGGTCCCGGATAGCGCTTCACGCCGGTTCACGATTACCCCTCCTGATCCGTGTTGATTTGAATTCTGTCCAACAATCCCTCGAGCGTCCGTATCCTTGTCACAACCCACCAGTTCCAGCCGCTGGGGCGGCGGACCGGTTGACAGGTGCAGGGTCAGTCCGCACGTTCCTCGTAGTCCGCGAAACGGGGGGAACGGACCTCGTGGACCTGACCGGTTTTTTCGTCGAGCACCGCAATATAAGCGGCGGTTCCCGGCGTGTCGGCGATCAGTTGCAGGGCCTGGGGCAGTGGCAGGACGCTGACCGCCTTGGTCAGGCTATCGGCCTCGATGCCGCGAGGGGCGATCACCGTGACACTGCGTCGGCCGGTCAGGCCCAGACCGGTGCGCGGGTCCAGGACGTGCGAATACCGCACGCCGTTGATCACGACGAACTGTTCCAGATCACCGCTAGTGGACACAGCCGCTCGTGCCAGACGGATGTAGCGAGGCTTGTGGGAGGCGGCGATGGGGGCAATCTGGATCCGCCAGGCCGTTTCGCCCGGAGGAGGGTCCCCGCAGACAATGTCGCCCCAGGCGGCGACCAGGGCGTGCGGCAGACCGAAGTTGTCGCGGAGCAAACGCAGGGCTTCATCGGCGGCGTACCCTTTAGCGATCCCGCCCAGGTCCAGGCGCATGCCGGGAACGGTCAGGTGCACCGTTTGCCAGAGAGGGTCCAAGCGGACTTTGTCATAGCCGACGCGGGCCCGGGCCGCCGCTAAGGCGGCTGGGTCGGGCAGTTCCTGCGTCCGGCGGGCGTGCCGCCATAACAGCGACAACGGACCCACCGTTACGTCGAAGGCCCCCTGCGAACGGCGGGACAGTTGCTCGGCGGTGGCTAGCACCCTGAACAGGTCATCGCTGACCCGCACCGCTGGTCCGCTGGTCGTCTCAGCGTATGCCTGGCACAAGCGCAACAGTTCGCTGCTGGACTGGTAATCGCTCATGCAGGCGTCGAGGGCGGCGATCCGGTTGAACGCGGCCTGGGCCGCCTGTTGGGCCTGGGTGGCGTCCGTTGCATACACCACAATACGGAACAGCGTGCCCATGTGCCGGGAGTCGAAAGCATAGCGCTGCCAGGTCCGCGGTGGCGGTGCCACACAGGGGGCCGCGGACCCTGCCTGTTCTGCGGCTCCTGCGGTCAGGACGCCGGCCGCCTGCACATGGCCGGGCTGTAACTCCGGTCCGAATTCGGCTGACTGGCACCACGGCCAGTTGCTACATTCAATTAATAAGAAGCTGCTACACTGAACTAATAAGGCGATGCCGATGGCGGCTGGAAGGATCCGTTGCATGCGGGTCGGGTGCATAGCCTGTCTGCCCCCTGTTGGCTTCAGCGGGTCATCCGGTCGCTGCTGGTGCGGATGCCAATCGGAAAGCGAGGGGTAATGATTCTGCGAACCATTGTAGCGTTTCTGCTCTCCGGGAGTGCAACGGCGTTGGCCTGGCTGGGCGTCGGGCTTTTGGGCGAAGCGCCTCCGCCGTACGACCGCTCGATTTACAAGGTTAATCTGGAACGTAAAAACTTTGTCGAAAAGATCAGCAGTTATCGGGTCATTGGCGGCCAGAAGCAGCAGTTGAAGGCCGAATTCGAGATGGTCTACGTTCCTGGGGGGGAAGTGACCATCGGTAGTCCGCCGGACGAACCGGGCCGGCAGGACAACGAAGGGCCGCAATACCGGGCCCGGGTGGGGAACTTCTGGATGCAAAAATGCGAGGTTACCTGGGAGCAGTGGGACGTCTTCTGGTACGATGAAGACTTCCTCAAGGCCGACGATGAGCGGGCGGCGCACCTGCCCGTTGGCGAAGTCACTCGCCCCACCAACACCTTCGTGGACGAAACCTACGGTCACGGCCGCGAAGGCCATCCCGTTATCTGTATGACCCATCACGCTGCCATGGTCTACTGCGAATGGCTGCGGCGTAAAACCGGTAAACCGTACCGGCTGCCCACCGAGGCGGAGTGGGAATATGCGGCCCGGGCGGGCAAGGGTGATCTCCCCTGGTTTTTCGGCCGCGACCCCAGCCTGTTGGGCGAGTACGCCTGGTACGCGGACAATTCCCCGGACCCGGACTACCCCGACAAACCCAAAGGCTGTACCCATAAAGTGGGCACCCGTAAACCCAATCCTTTTGGCCTGCACGATCTGTACGGTAACGTCTGGGAATGGACCCTCGACCAGTACGATCCTCAGGCCTATGTTCGTCGGGCTCAGCTCCCCTTGAATATTCGCCCGGTCATTCCGCCCACCGACAAGAAATGGTCCCATGTGGTGCGCGGGGGATCCTGGGCCGATCGGGCCGAACGCTGCCGCAGTGCCGCCCGACGCGTCTCTGAAGAAAGCTGGCAAAAACACGATCCCCAGGAACCCCGCAGTATCTGGTGGCTTACTAAAATGGATGTCATCGGCTTCCGCGTGGTCCTTCCCGAAGAGGAACAACCCGAGTTATTGGATCTTAAACCCCGCGTGGTCAAACGCTCCGAATGACAGTGGCCGTAGGCTTTCCGCCAGGCGGACTGGTGGAAAGATCATTCCTTCCTGGTCCGGGCACTTTTGCAACCGCACAGGAGCCTTCCCATGACCCAACCCACTCGTCGCACCTTTCTTCAAACCACGGCGACGGCTGCCGGTGTCGCCCTGACGGCCCCTGGCCTTTATGCGACCAATGGTCAGCCCCTCCGTGTTGGCCTGATCGGCTGCGGCGGACGGGGTACAGGCGCCGTCCGCGACATCCTTGAGGCCTCGGCACGCCTCAAGGGCAACCCCGCTGTCGAAATCGTGGCCGTGGCCGATGCCTTCAAAGAACAGACCGATCGCATCCTCCGCGATTTTGCCACCAGCAAAAACTTTGCCCCCTATCGGGCCCAAATCAAGGTTACGCCCGAGACTGCCTTCCATGGCCTGGATGCCTACCAGAAGGTCCTGGCCGCCGGGGTTGACATCGTCCTGCTGGCGGCACCGCCGGGCTTCCGACCTCAGCACCTCCAGGCTGCCATCGAGGCCGGCAAACACGTCTTTACCGAAAAACCCGTTGCTGTCGACGCTGCTGGCGCTCGTCTGTGCTACGCCTTGGAAGACAAAGCCAATGCCAAAAAGCTGTCCATCGTGGCGGGGACCCAGCGCCGCCATCAGAAAGGCTACATCGAAACTATCCGACGTCTCCACGACGGTGCCATCGGTGACATTGTCGCCGCCCGCTGCTCCTGGAACGGCACCGGCATCTGGTTCCGCAATCGTCGTCCCGGTCAGCCCGACGCCGCCTACCAGATCTACAACTGGTACCACTTCCTGTGGTTGTGCGGTGACCACATCGTCGAACAGCACGTGCACAACCTCGACGTCATCAACTGGGTCCTCAACGATCACCCCATCCGCGCCGTCGGCATGGGGGGACGCACGGTCCGGCCGGCGGGCGACCCCAAAGACGTCGGCAACATCTGGGACCACTTCGCCGTCGAGTATGAATACAAAAACGGCGTACGCCTCTACTCCTTCTGCCGCCACACCCCAGGCGATTCCGACGTCTCCGAAACCGTCTTCGGCTCCAAAGGACGCTGCCGCGTTGACCAGTACCAGATCAATGGCAAACGTGTCGCTGACGACGACATCAGCCCCTATGTCCAGGAACACATCGATCTGCTCACCAGCATCGTCACCGGCAAGCCTCTCAACGAGCTGAAAGCGGTCACCGACGCTACTTTCACCGCCATTCTCGGCCGCAATGCCGCTTATGCCTGCCGGAACCTCCGTTGGGACGATGCACTGGCCGCCGACGAAGACTACTTCCCCAAAAACCTCACGATGGACATGAGCCTGCCTGTGCCGCCCGCACCCGTCCCCGGCGGCTGGAAACTCCCACCTAAGGCTCGTGGCTAACACTTTAGGACGGACCAGTCCGACGTTTGTTCCCCCGCTGGTCCACGCGACCGCTCGACCGACCATGCGGGATTGATCCACCCACTTCTGCGTGCTTTTGATGCCGGGGGGTGCACGGCAGCCACCCGGACGACGCCAACGCCGGGGGGCATCCCCACCTCGGGATGCCCGCACCGGATTGCCACTCCGTTCCGCCCGCAGCAGGCTGCCTGTGCCCGACGGCTTATTACTATCCACGCACCATGGCAACCGCCGATCTAACCAACTCCGCCTCCCACGGTCCGCCCGACCGGTCCACAACCCTTTCCAGCCAGTCCAACGCCGCTGGTCATGTTCCTTTGCCCTGTCGGTTTCGCTGTGCCGCCTACCCGCCCCGAGGCTGCCCATCACGGCAACCCTGTCCCCCTTTACACCCACGCTGCCCGCCAACCTACGGCCACTCCCCCAGCCTCGACTGCTTACCCTTCCTTCAAGTACTATCTGCTTACCAGGCCAAACCCGCAATTTGGGCACCAACTGAGCACCTGACCAAACCCCTGCCGACAGTCCCGATGCAAACCGTCGTGCCGCCAGTTGTCGACCACAACAGTCGATCCTTCGGGAGTGTCGCGGAAGCGCTCGCACTTTCGCTATGGCCTTTCGGCGACGCCGGTTGCCCGAACCGGACAGGGCATGTCGTCGGACAGGGCCGCCTTGTTGCAAACTGTTGAACAGATCCCGAGCTAGC
>JANWVV010000054.1 GCA_025055795.1 Gemmataceae bacterium | reverse complement strand
TGTTCCTCCAGCAGGGCCGTTTGACGATTTCCGCATCGTAGCTATGCAGGTAACGGTAATGCCTGAACCCGCTACGCTAGCAGTGCTTGGACTTTCCTTGATTGCCTGGACAGGATATCGTCGCTTAAGGTATGCTGGTTGCTGCTGACTTACCAGACAGCGTGGCCTAACAAAAAAAGCCCTATCTGGAGCGCCGTTGGACAACTGCGGGACCGGATCATCCTTACGCAAATTATCTCGCCGGAAAGGGGACGAACACACAAGAAGGGGACGTATCAGATGGCATCTCGGGCACCACTTTAACCTAGGCCTTCGGATCTACCCAGGGGTGTCCGCCAAAGCTCCGCGTAAGGGATACCGCCGTCGGACACTTGCCACGGAACTATCGATCGATCTTGTAAGTTACTGCTCAGCTCCTATCGACAACTCCGGTCATTTCTGCCCCTATCCGGCGGATGTGTGTATACACAATTCTGTATGAGCTTCAGATTCGCCGTAGAAGCGACCGACGGGGCGGCCCGGGCGGGACGACTGTGGACTCCGCATGGCGTGGTGGAAACCCCCATCTTCATGCCAGTGGGTACACAGGCTACTATCAAAGGACTGACCCCCGAGATGGTCCACACCGTGGGTGCTCGTATTATCCTAGCCAATACGTATCACCTGACACTACGCCCCGGAGACGTGCTCATCCGGGACCTGGGTGGCCTCCATCGCTTCATGCATTGGCAGGGGCCAATTCTAACCGACTCCGGAGGCTTTCAGGTATTCAGCCTGGCCAGCCAGGTGCACGTCAGCGATAACGGGGCCCGATTCCGTAGCCACATCGATGGCTTGCTGCTGGAACTGACACCGGAGCGGGCCGTGGAAATCCAGGAAAACCTCGGCTCGGATATCGCCATGGTCCTAGACGAATGCCCACCGGCACAGGCCAGCCGCGAGCAGGTGGAGCAAGCAGTCCGACGAACGATCTTGTGGGCCCACCGCTGCCGGAACTCTCAGCGACGCTCCGACCAAGCCTTGTTTGCTATTGTCCAGGGTGGATTGTACCTGGATCTACGACAACGCTGCGCCGAGGCCCTAATCGCCCTCGATTTTCCCGGCTATGCCCTGGGCGGCTTCAGTGTCGGCGAACCTCCTGAACAGATGTACGCTATGCTCCCGGTCTGTGCCGGTTTATTGCCGCCCAATCGTCCTCGTTACCTGATGGGGGTGGGTCGGCCGGAAGACATTCTGGCGGGGATTGCCGCTGGTATCGACATGTTTGATTGCGTCATGCCCACCCGAAATGGTCGTAACGGCCAGGCTTTCACGAGTCAAGGGGTTCTCCGCTTGCGTAACGCCTGTCATCGGCGGGATCCCGCTCCCTTAGACCCGGCATGCGACTGCTATTGCTGCCAGCACTTCTCCCGGGCTTATTTGCACCACCTTTTCGCCGCCGACGAAATGCTGGGCCCCATTTTACTTAGCCTCCACAATCTGGCTTTTTACCTGAGGCTGGTGCGTCAGGCCCGCAACGCCATTTTCAGTGGCAACTTCGCCCACTTCCATGGCCACTGCTTATCCACCTGGCGTCAGTCCACCGACTCAATGGCTTAGTGGATCACCCTACCGTTACTAGCACGGCTGTTGAGCTAATTTACGTTTGAAGTACTCGAGGGTCCGACGGAGTCCTTCCCGTCGGGGAACACGGGGTTCCCAGCCGAGAAGCTGGCGGGCTCGGCTGATGTCCGGTCGCCGGACCCGAGGATCGTCCTGCGGCAGGGGCAAAAAAACAATCGGACTGGTAGAGCCGGCAAGCTCCCGAATCTCTTCCGCAAACTGTAAAATAGATACTTCGTCCGGATTGCCCAGATTCACAGGCTCGTGGAAATCAGTAAACAACAGGCGGACAATCCCTTCGACCAAATCGGAAATGTAACAGAAAGAACGGGTTTGTGTGCCGTCACCGTAGACGGTGATCGGTTCGTTACGCAAGGCCTGGCACATAAAATTGGGTAGGGCGCGACCGTCGTTCAGCCGCATCCGTTCACCATAGGTGTTGAAGATACGGACAATGTGCGTGTTGACGTTGTGCACGCGGTGGTAGGCCATCGTCATCGATTCGGCGAACCGTTTGGCCTCGTCGTACACACCACGGATGCCGATGGGATTGACGTTGCCCCAATATGTTTCCTTCTGAGGATGCTCAAGGGGATCTCCGTACACCTCACTCGTGCTGGCCAGCAGGTAACGGGCGTTGTGAGCCTTGGCAATACCTAAGGTGTTATGCGTTCCCAATGACCCTACTTTCAGGGTCTGGATAGGGAGTTCCAGGTAGTCCGAGGGACTGGCCGGACTTGCGAAATGCAAAACATTGTCCAACTTGCCAGGAATTTTCAATGGGTATGAGATGTCGTGCCCAATGAGCTTAAACCGCGGATGTCCTAACAAATGGGCGATGTTTTCAGGCGTACCCGTCAGAAAATTATCGACAGCTATGACTTCATGACCCATTTCCAGGAAACGTTCGCACAGATGCGAACCAATAAACCCCGCTCCACCAGTAATCAGGGTACGCACGGTTGTTTCCCTCTCTCGCTACACCAGGACCATACCGCCTTGGCTGTTTCAGGCCTTAAATCTCGTCGTTGCCTGGTAGTCTGCAGGCACCAGAACGGTTTTGGTTTACAATAAGATAGCCGAATTGCCCGAGAAAGCGGAACTTTACCATAGCTGTTGGAGGTGGTAGTCTGGAAGTGAAGCCGCCTGACGTAAGCATGCCCGCAAAGACACGCTTGCCCGAAAATCCCACCTTCATTCAATCGCAGGGGGAGGATCAGTTATGGAAAATCAAGTCACTGCCGACGTGCGACAAACCCGCATTACAGAGTTCATGAAATTGTTGCCACTGACGGTGGAGCTAGCCGGTTTGCCTCCCGGCGATCCACAACGACCTTTCACTATTGACCAGCTCGAAGGACGGGCCATGACCCTACGCGCCGCTTACAAAGTGGCCCGTAACCTGCTCCGTGACATCGCTGAACACGGTGCCTGACTAGGCCGAAAAAACATCGTTCACATATCGCCTGGCCGATATACCTCGGAGGGCTGCGTCGTCCCTAGTTCCATATCGCACCCTCCACAAATGATCCGGTGGCCGTTCTATCCCCCAATGTTTTGCATTGGCCTCTAGAATGAGAACAATTTTTTCAGTATTTCTTGTCAATTCCACTGGTCTCGGTTTACGAACCCCATAGACAGGCCTGCCAAGGATTGGCAGACCTGTCAGCTCCGGGCAGTTCCGAGTCGCCAGAGGTGGTCCCATCGGGTGTCTTGGTTCAGCCCGTCAGTACTAGCTCGCCGTGGTTACAGATCAGTACTAGTTGGTTCCAGTTATAGATTTGTTGTTAGTCACAGATCCCGTTAATGAATTTATTGCTTTTTACAGCTCCGCTGCTGTATCCCTCAAGGATACAGGCGAAAAGTCGCTTGCCAGTGCTAGGACCGTCGCGGTCGCAAATGCCCGGCAATAGGCCGCAGCCACAAGGAACTGCTGGATGCCACGACGATCGACCTGCTCGCGTGTTCCCCCTTGCACCTGTAGGCGTAACGAGGCAATGCCGGAACCCAGGACCACCAGATCTTTCCAGCGATGCACCCGGGCATCGGTCAGGCCTAAGGCGCGGAAGGCTGCTTCCTTAACTGCCCACAAAGCTGTGAAATACTCCGTTGTGTGTTTCTGACCATTACAAAACACGATCTCCTGCTCGTCGAACACCTGTTGGAGGAATGTCTCTGCGTGTTGCTCGATCAGCCCCCGCACGCGAGCGCACTCCAGCACCTGCGTGCCCATACCAATAATGACCATGACTCCCCCTTCAATTGGTACCACTCCGCCCGCAACTGCTGCCGGCTCGTGATCATCTCACATTGCCCTTTCATCTGTCCGAACGTCGCTTTCTCCGACTTTTCTCGTCTTTTTTATCAAGGACTTGCAAAAAATCATACCAAGCCTGGCCGCCGGGGTCTCGGCTAGGAGTCGCCCGACGTTTGAATATACGCAGATGCCTGAACCAACAGATGACCTTCGTTCTCTCGGACGGTCCTCGCTACTCTATCGTTGTGCCTCCGTCCTACGCAGTTGGCGAGAGAGTATGCAGTCAGAATAGGCAACCAGTATAGATGAGGCACAAGGGGGTTGCCAAGAGAGGGACTACTAGTCATTAGTCGCAACTGTCTGGAGAACAACAAGTTGCGCAGATATTGTGAAAAAAGTCACAAGCAGGGTACAACTGGCACGGCCGCTGCTACTACTTACCGACACGAGGGCGACCTTCCTAGAAGAGCTCCGAGCAGGAAGGGGAGAGGCTGTTCGGTGACCATCCTTCAAGAAGGTACCCTCTGCGAGTCACCCGGGTCTGCCGGCTGGTGGGGAGAGGCAGTCGGCAACCCGGGTGATAATTTTTATCCCCGGAAGGGATCTTCTCCTTGAAGCCGATTAATCAAGTTGACCACGTCCGCAATCGGGATTACTGCTGCGTTTAGTTACATCGATCACCTGTCCCGAATGGTGGCGTAGTTTTTCCTTCTCACGGTCTGACTATCCTTCCATCGTTGGCTGACGTTTCCGAAAAGTTTATACTAGAGGGGCTAATCGGTCCCTGCTTGTTTGCCCCTACGGGAATCGTGCACGACCATGCAGGTCGTGAGAGTAGCCTGGAGGTTTCAGGAATGACAACGGCCCCCGGCACCAAGGTCATCAAGCAACCAGACAACACTATGAGCTTCTGCCACTTAAGGCGGACTTTGGTGAGCGGGTTAATACTAGTCGGACTAGTAACGGCACTCCGGCTCGACGCTGAGGAAGTTTTCTGCCTTGGTTCGGCAGACGGCTTGCAGGTAGGCGCTGCCGCGGTGAATCTGCAGGCCGACGACACAATGGTCATCGGCGGGAGTATTCTGCCGGGTAAGGCCAAGGGGCAGGAAGGTGAATTGCGGGTCGTAGCTGTTATCCTGGAAAAACCGGGCCAGGGACGCCTGGCCATTGTGTCGTGCGACGTACTGATGCTCAGCCGTGACCTGCTTGATCCCGTCGTGGAAGAAATCGAACAGAAAGTGGGGATCCGCCCCGAGCACCTGCTGATTCACGCGACCCATACCCATCATGCTCCCAGTACAGTGACGGTCCACGGGTACTTGCGTGACGAGGTATTCTGCCGCCGGGTCCAGCGGGGGATTATTGAAGCGGTCCAGCAAGCGGTCCGACGACGGACGGAAGCGGAATTTTATTTCGCCGTAGGGCAAGAAGCCACTGTTGGCCAGAACAGCCGCTTACTGCTCAAGGATGGCAGTATTTATTGGATAGGTCCCCGCGACGATGTGGTACGGCCAACCGGGCCTTTTGATCCGGAACTGCCCGTGTTGGCTTTTCGTCCCAAAGGGGCCCGTGAAGGCTGGCTGGCCGTCATTTTCAACCACTCGACGCACACCATTGGCACACGTCAGCCCGGCGTGCGGTCACCATCCTTTTACGGCCTGGCTGCCCAGGAGCTGGAACAGGAACTGGGAGGGGTGGTCTGTTTTCTGCAAGGAGCCTCCGGTTCTACGCACAACCTGAACGTACCCACTGGCGAAGCCGTCATTCGCATCAAAAATGCCGTGCGTGAAGCCCTGGCTGAGGCCAGACACCGACCCGTGGATCAACTCCATGGCCTGCGTCAGGTCTTCTGTTACCGCGTCCGACACTTTGACGAAACGGCCGAGGATCGTGCCGTGGTGGATTACTGCCGCAAGCGGGCGGGCAAACAAGCCGAGGATTTAATCCAGGTGTTTCGCCAGCAACGTAAACTGTTGGCACCCCAGCAAGGTCAGCAACGGCAGACCTGGCTGCAGGTCCTACGCATCGGCGATGTTGCCTTGGCAGGTGTTCCCGCGGAAATGTTCACAAAACTCGGACTGAACGTTAAGCAACGCTCTCCCTTCCGATACACCTACGTGGCTGAGCTGGCCAACGACTGGATCGGCTACTTGCCGGACCGTCAGGCCTTTACCCTGGGTGGCTACCAGACCTGGACTGGCCTGCACAGTTTTACCGAGGTGGGCACCGGCGAACGCGTCGTTGACGAGATTGTCGCCGTGTTACAAAAAGTCCACACCTCCCGCTGACGTGCTTTTAGGCAGGGGGGACCTGTTTTGCCCACTTCCACACCTGCGTATCGATTGCGTCTTGACGTGGGTTTGGGGCACTCTCACTGTTCCTCGTCACCGCTGGTATGCAGAAGCACCCGGACAGTCGTCCTAGGTAGCTACTAGGCGTGTGCCGCCCAACAATCATCATCCGCCTGGTGTGATGACCACATGGCGAGGCATCTCAATACGGCGTGGTCGATCCTGGTCGCCTCCAAGCTGGGCAACATGCTGGGTTCCTCCTAGTCGCCAGGCGGTTGTTGTCGTCTATTGTGTCTGTTTTGTTCTTACTCCTCAGTCATTTCAGCGGTGATAGAGGCATCGGTGTAGACATTTTGCACGTCATCATGGTCCTCGAGGACCTGCAAGAACTTGACCAGACGTTTGCCGGTTTCCAAGTCCAGTTCCTTTTGCATTTTGGGCAGATATTTGACTTCGGCTTCGGTGGTTTCGATACCGGCGGCTTTCAGGGCTTCCAGCACCGCGGAGAAGCGTGAGGGATCGCAGGTGATTTCAAAAGTGTCACCTTCGCGGTGCAAGTCATCGGCTCCGGCATCCAGGGCGATGGTCAGCAGGCGGTCTTCATCGGGGTAGCGGGTCGCATCGATGGCAAAAAAGCCCTTGCGGTCGAACATGTAGGCGACGCAGCCGGGGTTGCCGAGTGTCCCTCCTGCCCGCTCAAACAGTTTGCGGATTTCGCTGCTGGTACGGTTGCGGTTGTCCGTAGCGGCCTCGACCAGAATAGCCGTGCCGCCGGGACCGTAGCCCTCGTAGAGTACCTCGTCATAGGTGACGTCTTCCAGTTCACCCGTACCACGCTTGATGGCCCGTTCGATGTTCTCCTTGGGCATGGAGACGGCACGGGCCTTTTCAATGGCATATCGCAACTTGACATTCGTTTCCGGGTCTCCGCCCCCAGCACGGGCGGCGATGATAATGTACCGGCTCAGCTTGCTGAACAACTTACCCCGTCGGGCATCCACGACGCTTTTTTTGCGGGCAATGTTTGCCCAATGACTATGACCAGCCATGACCCCTGTCCTCACTGCCTGTTTGCTCCGTCGGCATTAGGCAGTATAGCAGCGTTCTGCTCCTGCGGCGCAGCCTGCACCGTTTATTTTTGTGTAAGCGGCCACCCTATGCCATCTAAACAAAACAACTATCGTGAGCACCATGCTTGGATGAAACGGTGGCCGGTTATGGCAGTGCGGCACCACCGGTTTTACGTTGACGGATTTTCCAAGCGGCGCAGCAACTCCTCCAGGCGAGCAAAGACCAGCGGCAGCGTGACGCTCTCGGGCAGGTTTTTTGCCGCCAGACGGACCAGCCAGCGGACCAGGGCTGCCAGGTGACCCGCGTGGGCTAGTAGTGGTAGGTGGTGCAGCCACGGCTGCAGGTTCCCTCCAGCGTCTTGGTACGCTTGTTGCCCCGCCGCATAAATGCCGGCTGCCCGCTCGGGTTGTGCGGCTGCGTAATCGGCTAGCAGACGTGCCAGATCCACAGCGGGATGATCAATGGCCATAGCTCCGTAGTCAATAATTCCGCTCACCTGGATCAGGGAACCGCTACGGAAAAACAAGACGTGCTCGGATCGTAGGTCGCGCAGACATACCTGTAAGGGTCCCTCCCGCCCGAGCCATGATTGCAATCGCTTCAGCGTTGGTTGCACCTGTTCACGCAGAATTCGCTCGGCAGCTTGCAGAACGTCTTCCCAAGGAAGATACTGCCGACGCAACATATCAACCGGGAGGGGGAGCTGCTGCCAGCGTTCCAACCATTCCCAACGATGACGGGCAGCCGGGCAGGTGCCATAGCCGTATTGGGGCCAGGCGGCATGCAATTGGGCAACGGCCCGGCAGGCCTGGGATACCTCCAGCAAGTCAGGCTGCCGGCACACCTCCCCCATCTGCCAGCTAGTCAGGTCCCAGCAACGGCCTATCTGGTCCAGCACCGTCCCACCGGTACGCCAGCGATACAAGCGGGGCACATAAGGCAGGTGATTGGCTAGCTCCATCCACTGATGAATCTGGTGCAATCGCTCTGATAGCACATCGACTGGCCAGCCCTTCAGCACCATGCGGGGATTGCCTTGATCATCCAAAGCGCGCCAAAGTACCGCTCCGCTGAAACCGCTAGAGCAGCGTTGCCACTGCCACTCGCGAACTGCCTCGGGTAAAGCTTGCTGGACTAGTACTGGCGGGCCCTCGCTCTTTGGCTCCAGTAAGGGGGTGTCCATGGCTGAACCTGTCGCGTCGTGCTCAGACACCGCCGTATCTTGTTACGCACATCAAGTAATAACCTCGTCATTGAGGAGGCAGGTTCCAGTTATCGGCCATCGCAGCCAATTGCAGCAGCACATCAGGGCTGATCTGTCCGCTCAGCAGGCGAACGGAGGCATCACAAAAGGCAAAATGCCCCCCTTGGGGAAAAAAGCCGCCGAACTGACCGGCAGGACCAAGTAATGGCGGAGCGGAAGGGCTGGCGTCCAACCCCCGCGTCGTCGTCCAACCTCCCCTGAGCCAAGAACCTATCTGATAGCTGGTTTCCCCGAGGAGCAAGGTATTACTTAAGCCGTCACGAATGGCAGCCAGAGGCGTCGGAGCGTCGTAGCGCCAGGGGCCAGCGCGGGCCGGAGGAGCAGCGTCGTCAGCTAACTTCAGGGAGGCGGCATCGGCCCCAACACCGGCAATGGCGACATAATGAGCCGGCGCAAACTGCATCGACAACGCCTGACGCTCGGCCAAGGGGCAAACGGCACACTTCAACAACACCCGTGCCGCCTGCTGGTTGGACGGCGCCGTCCATGGCTGCTGCACGTCGAGAAGCCTCAACGCCTCGGCAGCTCCGAAACTACGCTGATCCAGACGGGGCAGGAGCGGAGCGTACCAACTGAGCCGCTGCTCCGCAGGTACCCCAGCCAGAACAACCGTCGCCGCCGGTATCGCCTGTACCGTAACTGGAAAGGCCCCAGCCGTATCCGTTTGAACTTCTAATACGGCAAAGGCGAGTTGCCGGAGATGGTGCTGACTTTGGACCCGAGCGGCCTCCAAACGATACTTCTGAATGAAGGTCAAGACAAATGCCACTGCGACAAATGCCACTACCCCGGCTACTAGCAGTGTCCACACGGGCCGCATGCCGACTCCTCCTAGCGACATTTGTGCCTACACTAATGTACGCGGCCCGACAGCGTGGCGATCAATGGTCGTCATAGTTCGCTGGGCTGCTACCAACCCGTATCCTGTTACCGTTTTTTCACTCCAGGAGAACCGGCTATGCCACATCTGCTTCCTGCCTTGCCCTATCCGTATGACGCCCTGGAACCCTACATTGATGCCCGCACCATGGAGATCCACTCCCAGCGCCATCACAAGGCGTATGTGGACAATCTCAACAAGGCGTTGGAGAGTGCCCCCGAATTTGCTTCCCTCGACATCGTCACTTTGCTGCGTGAAATCAAGAAAGTCCCCGAATCGATCCGGCAAACCGTGATCAACAACGGCGGCGGCCATCACAACCACTCGCTGTTCTGGGAAATTATGGGCCCTCGTTGCGGGGGTGAACCCACCGGTCAGATTGCCGACGCTATCAAGGAATCCTTCACGGATTTTGCCAACTTCAAACAGATTGTCAAAACCAACGGCTTGACCCAATTCGGCAGCGGCTGGAGCTGGGTGGTTTACAACCCCGCCACTGGCAAACTGGAGGCCATCAAGCGGCCCAATCAGGACAGCCCCCTGATGGAAGGCCTGATCCCCGTGTTGGGAATCGACGTTTGGGAACATGCCTACTACCTGAAGTACCAGAACCTTCGAGGTGACTACATCGATGCCTGGTGGAACGTCGTCAATTGGAAAGCGGTAGAAGATCGCTACATTGCCGCAAAAGCCGGCAAAGCTCTTTAACTTGAACGTCTAGCGCTCGCTACTGTCTCGTTGCACCACCCTATCGGGAAAAGTCTTGCAGGTGCCACAGGTGCGATTGTCCCATCGTCGATGGGCTTTGCCTTATGTCTCGCAGTAAACCCGCTTTTGCGGTGGGCACATGGCCCATTGTTGATGGAGAGCCTCCGTCTGCTAAGCCACCGTGCCAGGTACCTTATCCTGTTGCCCAAAGTCCATGACGATTTGATGAAGGGGCGAAGCGAAGTATGCCGATAAATCAATTATGGCAAACGGAATTGCCGTGAGTGATGGTAAAAGGGAGAACTGACCGGGTGCCGGGGTTGCTGGGCAAGTCCGGCTGGTACGGGGTGTGGTGGGCCATCTGTCTGCTAACCGGCGGTTGCGCGGATACGCATTTGTTGCAACAAAGCTGTCCACGGCCATCCGCGGCTCAGGCAGCGGCCCGCCAGGCGACCCCCCATCCGGCTTACCGGCTATCCTGTGGCGACGTGGTGGAAGTACGCTTCGTCTCCCAGCCGCAGTGGGATGCCCTGTGTGCCGTCGACTTGGACGGCCGCCTTCCCCTCGGACTACCCGTGGAACCACGGGTAGAAGGACGGACTCTGACCGAAACGCAGCTACAAATAGCCCAAATGCTGCATTTGGCACCCGAGGAGGTGGTTGTCCGGCTCATCGAACCGCGAGGGCAATACTTGTTTGTGCACGGACCGATCCGTGGTCGGCTCCGCATGGTTCCTTACCAAGGCCCAGAAACCGTTTTTGACTTTCTGCAACGCATCGGAGGGTTACCACCGGGCACGCAGTTGCGACAGGTTTACGTCGTGCGCCCCCGCGTCGCCCAAGGACTGCAACCTCAGGTTTACCGGTGCGACGCCTGGGCCCTCCTCCACGGCCTCCCTACCGCCTGGAACGTCCCCCTGCAACCCGGCGACATCGTCTACGTTGGCGAAACCGCTTCCTCGGTCCTGGCCCGCTTCCTTCCGGACTGGCTGGAACCGCTGTATTGTCGCCTTATGGGTCTGTGGCCGGAACAGTGGTTCTTCCCCACTCTTTCAAAATTCGTCCCTCGTCTCTGATACCCAAATCCAATCCGGCTGATGATGTCCAACGGTATCCGCTGCTTGAGTAGGTTTCATCTATATGCACATATTCAGACCCGCCATTCCACGGCCCCCTAAGCCAGACACAAACAACGCGACTTTCTCCCCACGACCAACTTCTGCCGGAAAATAGCAAGCCGTTTGCTTGTGGACAAATTGACTTTTTATGTTTATATGAATACTATGTAATTATGAACAAAAAAGCTGACAATGTCAAGAAAACGGATGCAAGGCACCAGACGAGGGACCACCCCCAGGGCAGGACCTATCCCGGTTCCGGAAGATAGGACGAGTTGTTGGGGGAGGAGGATACCTCAGCCGTTAGGTGTCAGACGTGTAATAGCTTCGGCGAAGGCAGGGTAGCGTTCGATGAGATCTGCACGGCGGCCGCGACTGTAATCCGCGTAATCAAAACCAGGGGCGACGGTGCAACCAAGCAGGGCAAAACCGCTGTCGTTGAGCAGGCGACATCCTTGCCAGACGCCGGCGGGCACAACTACTTGAGGGACTTGACCGGCCCGGATGTCCGTGCCGAGAATGATTTCTCGACCAGCCCCATCAGGCCACAACTGAAGCATTACCACCGGCTGGCCCAGATAGAAGTGGAACACCTCGTCGCTGGAGAGGCGGTGAAGTTCCGATACCTGGCCGGGGCGCAGCAGATAGTAAATGGCCGTGGCCAAGGTGCGTGGCCCTTCCTGACCCGGCGGCAAGGCGGAAACTGGCAGCTGCCAGCTCGAACGATAGGTTTCCCGAAAATAACCCCCTTCCAGCGGATGGGGCTGAAGTTGCAACAGCTGGATTACCTCATCGGCTGTCATGACTCTCATTCCCTTGCCATGGGCCTGAGCTAAGGAGGGGTCGGCGGTCATGCGACTAATGGGAGGGAATCGCTGAGGTAGGGACGGAGGAAGCAGCTACCGTCGGAACTGGATAAACCAGCCGCTGCGGTGAGCTTTCTCCTTCTGTTATTGCCCAGTAAGCATCCGGTTGCACACCATTCACTTCTTGCACCCGGCCAGAGGCCCAGTAAATGGTTAGACGTTGGATCTGAGAATCCTGCCCCAAACCGAAATGCAGCCGTGGATCATTGGTAGAAGCGTAACTGGCGCCCCCTTTTACAAAGGCGGTTTGTTTGCCCTGAGGCGTTTCCAATACAACCCGAGTGCCCACAGTGTCGGCGTTTTTCCGACTGCGCAGGTGTAGCCCAATCCAATGATGGTCCCTGGCTGGATACACGTTACGCAACACGGCTACGGGTTCATTCAGATGGCTGACGACCACATCGATGCGACCATCATTGTCCAGATCACCAAAAGCTGCACCCCGGGCATTGTGCGGTTGCAAGCAATAGCTTCCGCCCTGCGACGTAACGACCCGGAAGCGGCCCTGCACGTTGCGTAACAACTGCGGTTTCTGTCGGCGATCCAGCTTGATCGGATGTCGGATAGCATGACCGCTAACGATGAACAAATCGGGCCAACCGTCGTTATCGAAATCGAAAAAACCCACACCCCAACTGACGTACGTACCGCCGATGACGGCCAAACCGCTGGGCATAGTGTCGTACAGAAAACGAATCTGTTTGTCGGTGCTGCGGTTTTTGTACAAAGCGGGCAACTCATTTTCGTAATTGGTGACAATCAAGGAAGCCAACCCGGAACGATTATAATCAGCGGCATCCAGCCCCATGCTGCCATTGGCGATCCCCCGATCATCGCGGGCAGCACCGGCGAATAGGGCCGTTTCTTCCAGGACGATTTGACCTGTCTGAGAGCGATTGACGTATAAGTGGTTGTCGTCGGTGTCATTGGCCACGTAAATATCGGGTCGGCCGTCGTTGTTAATGTCTACCATAATTACGCCGATCCCTTTGCCATCCTTGCGAATTTTGCACGCCTCGGAAACATCGCTGAATGTGCCATCGCGGTTGTTGCGATATAAAGTGTGGGGTAGCGGTTTGAAGCGACGGGGCTGGCACACGTCGCGTGTTTTGCCATCATAGGTGCAATCAGTGGGGTGATTGGTATCGAAGCCCCAGTCGCCGTAATGGGCAACGAATATTTCGGGATAGCCGTCACCGTCCAGATCGCCCCAGGCCGCGGAAGTGGACCACAACCGGTCACGCAGGCCCGCGGCGTGAGTAACGTCGACGAATCGCCGGCCTCCGGCCTCATCCGGTACGTTTTTCAACAACACCAGGCGATTGTACCCGGTGATGAGCAGGTCGGGCCAGCCATCGCAATCGTAATCGAAGGCCGCTGCACCGTGGCTATAGGGGAACGAAATGTTATCCAAGCCTACGGCTGCCGTCACGTCCTGGAAGCGAAACTGTCCCAGGTTGCGATACAACCGGCAAGGATAACCCAGCACCTTTTTACCTTCGTAGTAGCCCCCGCCGGGCAGAAAAATGTCCAACAGGCCATCCTGATCGTAATCGATCAGAGCGACGCCCCCACCCAGGGATTCGATGATGGCATAGTGATCCGCCTCTTCGCCGTTGCGATAGGTGAAGTTGATCCCCGTTTGCGCGGTGACGTCCGCAAAGACATCGGGGCCAGTCGGTCCGGAGATGGAGTCGACTGTTGCTGGACTGGTCGGTGACGTTGCCGGCGATGACGTATCCTGGCAGCCGGCTGCCAACAGGAGCATCCAGCCGATCCCGCTTCCCGCCAGGATGCGCCAGTGACGAGCCATATACGTTGCACTCCCCGTTCGGATGTTCGTATTTTTCTTAATCTCATCATAGACGCACCGGCACCACCAGGGGGATAGCAACCGGAAGTGATCACCCCCCTTGTGCCTAAGATGGGCCGGTGCAGCCGTACGGATGGTTGGTCCCTGGGATCGGTGTGCTTAACAAAAGATAGTCCGCAGCCAGATAGGGTCAGAAATCGATGGTAACTCGGGTAACGTCATCGAGGAACAGATCGCCTTGCTGGCGGAGCCGCTTTTTGAAGCGTTCCAGCAGTTGGGGGTCTTGCAGGCGTTGCCGATCATACGGGTCCGCCAGGGCTTGCAAGAAGTGGACCACGTTCCAGATTTTGTCGGGTCGATCGGGGTAAGAGGGGCCGGTGGCCAGGGTGTTGCGGAATGAGGGCATGCCGCTGGGATGGATGCCGCCGTAGAGCCGTGCATAGAGATCTTGGCCCCGTCGTCCGCCGCGGTAGACTCCCAGCAGCAGGTTGCGGGGCTGCACTACGCCGCCCCACAGGTCCCATTTCAGTTGCTGTTCGCTACCGTATTTGACATGGCAGGAAGCACAGCCGAATTCGGCCGAGTTGTACAACTTATACCCGCGCAAGGCCGACAGCAGGCGATCGTCCTCGTTCCGCAGGTAGTGGGGCGGGATAGGTATGGGATGTTGTGCAGCCGCCCCCCAGTTGTAGAGTACGTCGACAAGGTTTTTGACGAAGAGGGCATCCAGTTCCGGCCCTTCGAAGTCGGGGTCCTCCTCGGTAGGTTGCATGGCCCGGGCCATGGTAGCAAACTCTGTTTCGCCGCGGATACTCAGGTGGATGACGTAACTGACCAGTGCTTCGATTTCCTCATCGCTCAGATGAGGGAAAGCGGGCATCATGGAACCGTCGATGCCGCGGCGAAGGGTGCGTATCAGGTCGGCCCGGAGAGGTTTGCCAGCAGGTCCCCGGCCAACACGGGGCAAATCCGGGGGTGGAAAAGCGGTTGTGAATTTGAAGATGCCCTGTCGGTAATCGCGGGGCCAGGCGGCTTGAGCCACGGCTTGGCGGCCATCGCCTGCTCCGGTAGGCCCATGGCAGGCTAAACACCAACGGCGATAAAGCACGGAGCCACGAGCCAAGGTCGCGTCGTCTAGCCGTAGCAGCTTCCAGGTCTGCAAAGCCTGGTCCCACTGTCGTCGCAACGCCTGACGAGAACCCGCCTCCCAGCTTTGCAGACGTTGCCCAACAAGTGCGAGATTAGCCAGAACGCCTTTCTGCACGTCTGCTCGGGCCTGGCTTAGGACCATTAGTGCAGGCCAGTCTGGCAAGCGGACACAAGGCTGCAACGGTGTGCCAAAGTACTCGTCCAGAAGACGAGCCAATCGGCTGACCTGACCCGAAGTGAGATTGGCCGGATCCAGGACGTTACGACCCAATTGGGCTCGAACGTCCTCGGCCAGGTCGCGATCCGGCGTTAGTTGTGGAAACTGAGCACTTTTTAACGGAGAAAAACCGGGGGTTGGCCAGCGTTTCGGGGCTCCGTCCAGTCCAGTTTTTCCCACTACTAGCCAGTCGGTTCGTAACGGATAGTGGCTCACATCGGCAGAGGGGACGCTACCGGCACCCCTAGTCGCAGGAAGGTAGGAATCCGCACAGCCACTCATGGCTATTACGACCGCGGTGATGATCCCTCGATGTTGCCGGCTCCTGACAGCTTCCCTGGTGCGCGGTAACAACCAAACCATAAGTAGCCGCTCCATCACACTAAGCTGGCTCTATCCTGAAGCTGATTCTTGCAATCGTGCTGGTTTCGTCAAGAATAAAACCGCAAAGGTGAACAACGAGTCCACCTGGTCCCTCTGCTATAGCAACCGCATAGCCAGGTAAAATCCCCTTGGGGGTAAGTGAATATGCCCCGTACCCTTGCCGCTGTGATTCTGGCCGGTGGCCTGTACGCTCTTTTCATGCCGGTGTCAGCCGAGATGGAACCTATCGGCGAAACCATACAGGTAGCGGGGGCCTCGGCCCGACTGCGGCAACGCCTGGCTGAACTGGAAACTCGCCTGCGGCAACGGGCGGACGCGACCATCGTCGACGAGATTGTAAAAATCATTGAGGAAAACGGCGAAGATCTGATCAGCGTGGATGGACGGCGCTATATACCGGCCCGCTACTGGGCTCAGGCACTGCTGAGCCGTTCGGCACCGGATCAGTTGGCCGCATACCGGCTACGGATCGAACCCGTGGCAGCTCAGTTACTGCTCCACTGGCAACAAAAGCGGGACGAAACAGCCGTGCGCGAACTGATCGACCGTTACGCGTTAACATCGGCTGCCCGCACCGCATTGCTCGAATACGGCGACTGGCTGCTGGAACGGGGCGAGGCGATGGCGGCCGCTGCGGTCTGGGAACATCTACAGCCGCAAAGCACCGCTGAGTGGATCCACTCAGATGTGCAAAATGTCCCGCCAGGACAAGGAGCAACCTTGGCAGCCGCAGTAGCGGCCCGTCAGATCCTCAGCCTGTTGCTCCAAGGTGAGGTATCCCAGGCCCAGCAGCACTGGCAGAGGTTCGACCAGCGTTACCCCCAGATACAAGGCCGGCTGGCAGGCCGTCAAGGCGTCTACAGCGAGATCCTGGCCGCACTGTTGCGTCAGCCACCGCCTTATCCTCAACCAGCACTCGCAGGCCGTGGCTGGCATACCTTTGGCGGACAACCCAGCCGCAATCCCCGCTTGTGGGCCTTACCAGCGGGGATGACTAGCCGCCCCACCTGGCAAAGCGAACTGATGCTCACCCCACGAATCTTAGTGGAAGGCGACCAATCACCGTTCCATCAACCCTGGCCATCGGCCGTGGCCGCCGAGGGGCGGATCTTCCTGACCGACGGCTATCGCCTCTACTCATTTGATGCTCGCACGGGACGTCCCCAAGGGGTGCTCAACGTCACAGCCCCACCCGCCGAGCCCCTCTCCCCCGGCTCCATTCCCTGCCCCACGCTCACGCTGACTCCCGACGGTGTGTATCTGCGAACAGGAGCATTCCCGGTACGCCCGCCTCCGGGCAAAGAAGAACGAGCTAATGGCGGTGATCTCGTCTATGTGCGTTTTCAGCGCACCCCTGTTACGACGTGGCGCTGGCATAAGCAATGGCAACTGGCTCCCCCTGCAGAAAACTACTTCTGGCAAGGGACCCCCTTAGTCATCGACCGGCGGTTGTACGTCGCTTATGGACGGCTCGAAGGCGGCCGCATCCACCACGGTATCGCTTGCTACGACCCTGCTGATGGCTCGACACCACCGCCTCTACGCTGGCGTGTGGACGTGTGCAGTGGTCCTCACTGGCCTACGCCCCGCTTGGGCATCCGCCAGGAACTGCTTACCTGGGCAAATGGCCGGCTGATCTACAACACTAATAATGGTGCCATCGCCGCGGTCGACGCTACTACAGGGCGTCGTCTATGGACCTACTGCTATCCGCGCTTGACGCGAAGTCCCGACGAACCGCTTGCATTACCAGCTCCTGCCCTCTACGACGATGGACGCGTGTACGCTGCTCCGCGCGATAGCGACAGAATATTGGCCCTCGATGTGCTGAACGGACGCCTGCTATGGGAGGTTCACGGCTGCCAGGATGCCTACTTGCATGCCGTCTCCGCCCAGCATTTGTTCGTCACCGTGCGACGTCCGCTAGCAGCGTTACTTGCGGTGAACGTCCGCACCGGTTCCGCACGGCCGCAGGCCGGCGGTTGGTTCATACCAGCGCCCCAGCCGCTTGCGGGAATAGCGCAAGGCTTCCTCACCCCTGAAAGTTTCCTATATCCCACACGTTCTGGACTAATCTGCCTTGTTCCCAGCGGAGGGAACCCCCGCTATTACCCCACCCTCAGCCAACTGCCGCTGGCCCATTATTTGAGCATCGACGACATTCTCATTGCCGTTACCCCCACCCATCTGTTGGGTTGTTTGCCCGAACACCTCCGCTTTCCAGCCAACTAATGTTACGCCCACACCAACCATCCCCGACTGGTTCCATTTCGGAAACATACACTTGTTAGTGCCCGACGTGCCAACATGTTTCCCTGCTCCATGTTTATGTCAGCTGCATCCGGGCAGAGTCTGTCCCGCTTCCAACTTTAACCGTTATACGAATCCCATCGGTGGCTACCCTTGACATATTAAATTTATTTGAACATATTTTCACAAAAATGATGATACACGCAAAAAAACCTTATTTATCGCTCCTTAGCTAACGAACCGCGTCCCCCTGTCAGTGCCATAGGATGGCCGTGGCGGTCACAATGTCAAAAGTTGACTTACTGCACTCATATGAAGTATATTACATTAACTGATCAAAATTCAAGATGTCGTCGATAAAATATTTGCAATCATCGCACTACGTAATGTTGCATCATCAAAGGGAGGAGGGGCTTGACTACGGTTGTCTATTTTGTTTCGATGCCACTTCGCAAATTCATAAACTGCTGCCGTTCCGTATTTGCTGCACAGCGAGTTGTGGAAATGGGCCAAAAAGCTATGACTATAACCTTGCTGCATAAGCATACCAGAAACGTACAGCACGTCTAAACTAGGATAGACGGGAACCGACGCTACAAAAAACACGAAAAATCCCAATACTGTGTGAGGTAAGGCTAACGTCGGGGAGCAAGTGCAACTTTTGGGTATAGCATGACCCTACAGCGGAAAGCCGATCACGGAGCAGCAGGCCCATAGTGACAAAAGACGACCACTTGGAATAGTGGGTGGATAGAGAGCTCCTAGCAGCGAACAAAAGGAATAGGGGAAAGGACATGAGCAGCGTCTGGGCCAATCTAGACGATGAGTTGCGTGCAGCGGAAGAGGCCCGCGAACTGGGACAACGCATACTGGACGAATGTAACAAAGTGATTGTCGGCCAACGGGACGTCCTCGAGTTACTCCTGATAGCCCTGCTAGGTCAAGGGCATGCCCTGCTAGTAGGTGTCCCGGGTCTGGCCAAAACTTTGATGATCCGGACCCTGGCTGAATGCATGAACTTGTCGTTCAATCGCATCCAATTCACCCCCGACTTGATGCCGTCGGACATTACGGGCACGGAAATACTTCAGGAAGATCGCAGCAGTGGCCAACGGATCTTCCAGTTTGTTCATGGTCCGATTTTTGCCCAAGTCCTTTTAGCCGACGAGATCAACCGGACCCCCCCGAAAACGCAAGCCGCGCTACTCGAAGCCATGCAGGAGCGACAGGTAACTGTCGCCGGTCAGCGGCACAAGCTGCCACAACCCTTCTTTGTTCTGGCTACGCAAAATCCCATTGAGCAGGAAGGAACGTATCCCCTGCCAGAAGCCCAACAGGACCGCTTCATGTTCACTATTGTGGTGGATTACCCCTCCGAAGAGGATGAATATCGGGTTATTGCCTTGACTACCGGGAGTGAGCGCCCGCGTGTGGAGCAGGTCATTAGTGGCGAACAGATCGGGTGGATGCAAGCGTTGGTGCGGCGGGTGCCCGTAGCAGAGTATGTTATGCGTTATGCATTACGCTTGACCCGCTGGACCCGTCCGCAGCCAAGCGAGGGAGGACAGGAGCGGACAACGACCGAGGTACCTGACTATGTCCGGCAGTACGTCACATGGGGCGCCGGGCCAAGAGCCGGTCAGAACCTGATTCTGGCGGCCAAGGGTCGGGCCTTGCTCCATGGTCGGCATCATGTGGCCATCGAAGACATTCAGGCAGTGGCACTGCCCGTGTTGCGTCACCGCATCATTACCAATTACGCGGCCAAGGCGGACAACATCACCCCGGATGACCTGATCCGGCGACTGCTACATGATGTTCCAGCCCGCCTGCCCTAGGTCAGCTATGACAACCCTGTTCATGACCGGAGCGTGCAAGGTAGGATGATAACGTGTCGATCTGGTGCAACCAGTCGAATGACAAGTCCTGTAGCGTGTTAGGCGTCATGATCGCCCCACAGCGGTCCGCAAAAACCGCAGGCCATGAAAAGAACAAAGGAGCATAACGAGTATCACTCTATGGCAGCCGAACGCATATCACAGCCGGATGCGGCGATTATTGGACGGATAGAACACCTGGAGTGGGAGGCCCGCCAGGTGGTGGAAGGAATACTGGCTGGCCGCCATCGCAGTCCGCGTCATGGCTTTGCCGTAGAATTTGCCCAGCACCGCCCTTACACCCCTGGCGATGACCTGCGTCATCTCGACTGGAAGGTCTATGGCCGCACCGAACGTTTCCATCTTAAGCAGTACGAGCAGGAAACGAACCTGGTGGCTTGGATGCTGGTGGACGCTAGCGAGTCGATGGCTTACGCTTCCGGCTCGCGCAGCAAATACGATGTCGCGGCGACGGCGGCCGCCGCCCTGAGCTACATGATCCTGGCTCAGGCCGATAGCGTCGGCCTGATGCTTCTGGGCGATAGCGGTATTGATCAGGAATTAGGCCCGTCCAGTCAGATGGGCCAACTACGCGAGATCTGTAGAAGGTTGGCCACCGGACCTGGTCACCGTCCTGCCAACCTCGGTCAGACGTTGCATCGGCTGGCACCGCAGACGGGTCGACGCCGCATCATCTTTCTGTTCAGTGACTTGCTGGACGATCTCCCCGCCATTCGCACCGGTCTGCAGCATCTGGCCTATTACAAACACGAAATTAGCGTCTTCCATGTCCTGGATGCCGCCGAGCTGGACTTTCCCTTTCGCCATCTGACGTTATTTCGCGGTCTGGAGGGGTTACCTGAGGTATTAACCGATCCGGCTAGCGTCCGTAGCAGCTACCTGGAGGCCCTCGACAAGCATTGCGGAGCAATACGGGCCACCTGTCGGGAACTGGAAATCGACTATGTTTTGCTACGAACCGACGCAGACTTGGGTCGGGAACTGGCTGCCTACCTCCAGAAGCGTCAGGAACAGCCCCGCGGAAGCGGCCGATATTAAGTACACCTGGTCATCATTGTCCGGGTGTGTTGCCCTGCTCCGCAGCTTTGTTGCTCACAGGACGGCGGTAACGCGGATCAATAAGCGTTCGTCTCAAAAAATGGACCTAGCGGGCCACGGATACGAACTTGATACACACCGGTCGACCAACAGTGATGGTCTGACCTGTTTCCTTGGCCAGTCCCGTCACGGGATCGCGGCTCCAGACACCGATTTTATCCCCGTCCTGGCTGGCAATCAGTAACCACTTGCCTGTCGGATCGATATTGAAGTTGCGCGGGATTTTAATGTCGCCGGTGACATGGCCAACGGCTTCGAGGGTGCGATCCTCACGCACACGGAACACAGCTACGCTGTTGTGGCCCCGGTTGGATACGTATACGAATTTGCCGTCGGGGGACAGGATACACTCGGCTGTGGTGTTCCCTTTAACCGGTTGCGGCAAGGTAGAGAGAGACTGAAGCACCTCATGTTTACCATCACTCAGGCTCAGGCGGACAACGTGGACGGTGGAATCCAGCTCGCCATTGACGTAAGCAAAACGGTTATCCGGGGCCAAAGCGATGTGACGGGGGCCACAACCAGGAGGTAAGGTGACGTCTGCGGCAGCGGCATCGTCGATCTGGCCCGTGTCCGGGTCTAGTCGGAAGATTTTGACTTGATCGGTCCCCAGATCGACACTGAAAGCATAGCGGCTGTCGGCACTGAAAGCGGTGCAATGGGCGTGCGGCCCTTCCTGACGACCTTTGTTGGGGCCACTCCCCTGATGCTGCAGTACGGCCAGCCGCTCCCCAAGGCTACCGTCTTCTTTCAGGCGGAATAGAGCTGTGTTGCCGCCGGTATAGTTGGCCACCAGCAGGTAGCGTCCTTGGGGATCGACGGTCAGATGACACGGGGCACCACCGCCGCTAGTCGCTTCATTGAGCAGACGTAGCTCGCCACTACGGGGATCGAGAGCGTACGCCCGAACGGCTCCACCCCCTTTACCAGCGGTTTCGCCAACGGCATACAGTACTTTCTGGTTCGGGTGAATCGCTAAAAAAGAGGGACTAGCCATCTCGGCAGCCAGCTCTGGCTGACTGAGTTTGCCCGTAGGGGCATCCAGCCGGCAACGATAAATTCCTTTGCTCCCCTGAGGGCCGGTATAGGTCCCCACAAACACCCAGTATTCCTGAGCACTGAGCGCACTCACACTCAGCAGCCAGGCAAACCAACTGGCCAGCACACACCGATACATGGTCTCCTCCTTTCAAGGTTCAACCCTGCGGGACGAAACGTCAGCCGATAACAGACCGTGAGACATAATTTACCATCCGGGCGCTTAGCGGGCACCCATCTGTTTGATAAAGCTGATGGGCAAACATCGGAAATGGAAGCGGCGTTGCCGCTCTGACCTTGTGCTAAAAGGATACCTATCGTCCGTCCCGGCACCCAGACGGAAATCAGAGGGGCGAAAAAGATGCCCACACTGGGGCCCGCCGGTTTTACGTCTCGCAAACACAAGAGCCAACCGAGATGTGACCGTGATCCACTCACTAGAAAGGCAACATACTGAAGGATAACTCTTTCGACGGATCAGTCTTCGCCTTGGGCTTTGGTGTAACCAGGCTGTCCGTCGAATTCCTGGAGCTTTTCGACGTGCATCCAGCGGTATTTCTGGGCAATCCGTTGCAACAGGTCAAGCAGTTGGGCGTCGCTCAGTTCAGCCGTGCCCTCGCGGAGCACGAAACGGCAACGATAGTGGTCAACACAATCAATCAGAGTTCCTTTGTCGGGATAGACCTGGGTACCACGGTTCGAGATCATCTTAAGTTTGAGGGGCGAACTGGCTGCCAGGGCCTCCAGGGCCGGGCCAATAACTGCGGGAAGATCACCCGATTCGATGAAAATGTCGGCACCGATAAAGCGGCGGCTCTGGGGACGAACGGTAACCGGATCGGGCGGCAACTGTGGCAACCGTAGCGGCCTGTAGGTGCGGGGCTGGACGGAACGAGGGGTCCGTCCCAGATTGGCGATAACGGCCTCAGTAAATTGCGTTGTGGAGCAGGCCTTGCCGCTATCGTAGCCTACCACGTCTCCGGTCTTGCACTGCCCCTCCTCCCAAGTGACAAGCAGGGCGTTTTCGATTTTTTGGGCCGCCTCGAATTCGCCCAGATGTCGCAGCATCAGAACGGCACTGCCAATGACCGCCGTGGGGTTTATGACGTTTTTGCCGGCGTATTTGGGGGCACTGCCATGGACCGCTTCGAATATGGCCACTTCCGTACCAATGTTGGCACTAGGGGCAAAACCGAGGCCGCCAACCAGAGCGCTGGTCAGGTCACTCAGAATGTCGCCATTCATGTTGGTGGTAACGATGACGTCAAACTGCTCGGGTTTTTTCACCAGCTGATGTGCACAATTGTCTACTATGATGTGCCAAGCCTGGATGTCCGGATATTCCCGGGCAATCTCTTCGAAGGTACGTTTGAGCATACCCTCGGTCAGTTTCATGATGTTGGATTTGGTAGCGCAGGCGACGCTGCGGCGTCCTTCCGCCCGGGCCAGTTCAAAGGCCAGCCGCACCACTTTTTCACACCCCTTGCGGCTGATCAATTTGAGGCACTGGGCCACCCCGGGGGTTTGCATGTGCTCGATGCCGGCGTAGAGGTCCTCCACGTTTTCGCGGACCACCACCAGGTCGATCCCTCGGCCGCTGTAAGGGGTGGGAACGCCCGGCATCTCCCGTACCGGACGGATGTTGGCAAATGTCTCGAAAAGCTTGCGTAAGGTGACGTTGGCTGACTTCTCGCCGTAGCCAACCGGCGTACTGAGCGGACCTTTGAGCACGCAGCGGGTCTTACGGATCGATTCAATCGTTTCGGGAGGAACCCCCGAGGGAATGCCTTGCTTAAAGACTTTTTCACCGGCGTCGCGGACCTCCCAAACAATATTAACGCCCGTGGCATCGACGATCCGCCGAGCACTTTCAATGCATTCCGGCCCGATCCCATCTCCAGGAATCAACGTAACGGTCTTGGGTGTGCTTGCAGGGGCAGAAGCCATAAACATACCTCACTTAATCGCTAATACCTCTGGTCAAAAGGAGAGGGTCCGACACAACAGGAAAAATGCCCGGCTTACCAACTATGCCCCCCATGTCAACGGTCCATGTTACTATTCACATCAAATGGAGAGCGTCTTGCTACAGTCGGCTATTTGGGCGTCCGTCTCAGGGAATGTCCGTCCATTCGTCTTGCTGCCATCTGATACTCCTGTCGACGGTTGTCAAACCAGCGGACCGTGGCATGCACTGATTTCACCAGGGCAGCCCTGTGCTCGCGGGGGGCATAGTCGACGTGCGGGCCACATCATCCCAGCACTAGTCCGACGCCCGCGACAACTACTAAAGCTTAGCTATTAGGAGTCGTCACCAATCGCGTCAACCAGAGCCCACGCCTGACCAATGAGGACGTGCCCCTGCACGACGACGCAATCAACTAACACGCCAGGCCTAAGGCCCAGCAGTAAAAACGCTGACCAGACGAAATCGACCCTTGATTACTGGCAGTTGTCCAGCGGATCGAAAGGACGACAGGCAGGCTTGGTTGCCTCTTACTTACTAAAGACGAACTTTTTGGGATTGCCCGTTAAGGCTGAGCCGCTGGGTGGTCGCCACAGGACGACTTCTTCGATTTTTTTGGCCAGTTCGAAATCGCGATCGGTGATGCCGCCGGCCTCGTGGGTCTTCAATTTAACCCAGAGCTTGCCCCAACTGACGGCCAGATCAGCGTGGTGCCAAGCCGCTTCGCACAAAAAGGCAATGGCGTTAACCGCCATTAGCGTTTGGGGCCAGCCGTCGGTGTTGTATTTGCGGCGGATCCAGCCATCTTCCAGGTACCACTCGGTCAGTCCAAGTTCGGCCAGCTTGGCTCGCACTTCATCGTCGCTGTACGTTTTCAGATTGGACATGGCCTTGCTCCCATGATCGACATACCCTAAACCGGGCCGGGAATCCATCCGTGCCTAGCTCTCCGAGCCTTCGGGCGCGTTCAGCAGTTCCCGGCCTGGCTTAGTGTCTGCAGCAGTAATCAAGCATCGACAGCACCACAACCGATACTTCCATGATGAGTGCTCTTGTTCGTCAAAGCAAGAAGGCCTTACCCGGAATACAGCCGCTGCAAGGACCAGTAGTTGGACAAAACACGCGGGACTTCAGCGGTGTCACACTACCACGCGAGTTGATAACCCCGATGGAAGCCTACGAACGTCTGCGGGAACTTATCTCACAACGGGCCATTCAGTACGGCGACTTCACCTTGGCGTCGGGCCGTAAAAGCTGGTACTACATCAATTCCAAACAAGTGTTGTTTCACTCCGAAGCCGTCGCATTGTTAGGTGAATGTTTGTATCACTTCAGTGCGGACGTCGAATTTGATGCCATCGGCGGCATGGAAACAGGGGCAATCCCGATGACGGTGGCCGCTTTGGTGGCCTATCACCAACGGGGCCAGCAACGGGAAGGTTTTTACGTGCGGAAACAAGCCAAGGAGCACGGCAGCCGACAGCGGGTGGAAGGACGCGTGGGACCGGGCCAGCGAGTCGTTATTGTCGATGACGTTTTGACCACAGGCGCAAGTGCACGGCAAGCGATTGAGGCAGTTGAGGGTTTGGGAGCACGGGTGGTCCGCGTAATCGCACTGGTGGATCGAGAGGAGGGAGCAGCGGAAACCTTGAAAGAGTATGAGGTACGCCCACTTTTTACCATCCGTCAGTTGCAAGTTCCCATTGCCCCTGCGCGTCATGGCTAGGCCTACAAGCAATCGAGCGAGCTCCACACACGATGGCCTTTTCCCTAATTCAATTTGCTTCACTTCTGGTGTTCGTGATAGCTAGTGTGGGGCATGCTGTTTTGTGGACGGCTGTGCTTAATCATTTATACGGTCGCCCCCTACCTAAGTCCTTACTACGCCTATGGCGATATGCAACAGCAGTCCTGATCGCCTCCTTGCCTTTGGGATGGGCTTATTTTTTGTTGACTAGCCCGGTCGACACGCTGGCATGGGTGCCCTCTGATGGCCTGGATAACGAGGCGATTCCCGAATTCCACGAACATACCGCCACGGAGATAACCGAGCCCCAAAGTAGGCCTCCATCCCACCAGCTTCCGGAAGCGACAAATGAACTGAACCATCACGACAAGACACTACGGGCGGTCAAGCACCTGGCTTATGCAGGACATCCCGGCACTGCAGTCCTAAGCGGGTATGTTGGGGTGTGTTTGCTCCTGGGAGGTTTCGTCTTTCCCGCGGTCAGTTGGCGACGGTGGCGGCGTCGTCCCCCACCATCCGTTCGACAACAACGGAGCCAATGGTTCGATTTCTGGCCCGAACATGGTCCACAACTAATTGGTGACGGCTGCATGGCCTGGGCGGCCCGTCTGCCCGGTAACGACATTTTCCGCTTAGAGGTGACCGAACTAACCCTGGCACTGCCACGGCTCCCGGCTGCTTGTAACAATCTGCGACTGCTGGTCCTCAGCGACTTTCATTTCCACGGCACCCCCACTTACCTCTGGTTCGAACGGGTCCTGACTACCTTGGCCGAGGGGCCCACCCCGGACCTGGTCTGTCTACTCGGCGACTATGTCGATCGGGACAGCCATCGAGCCTGGATTGTACCTTTACTCACCCGCTTGCACGCACGCTATGGCAAGCTGGCTATATTGGGTAACCACGACGTCCACCATGATCCCATGCAGATCCGGACCGCTCTGCAGAGCGCGGGCTGTCGCCTGGTTGGTCCCGCCTGGCAACTGGTGCCGGTGCGAGGTACTACACTGGCCGTGATCGGCCATGAAGGACCCTGGTTACCAGGGCCCCAACGGGGGCTGTCCCCTCCCGCTGATTTTTTTCGCCTGGCTCTCAGCCACACCCCCGACAATT
>JANWVV010000053.1 GCA_025055795.1 Gemmataceae bacterium | reverse complement strand
GTGCGCAACGAAGTGACTTTGCCTGTCTGGCGAGCCCTAGGCACTCGCGCTGGCGGCGAAGTGTTTAATCCGGACTTTTGATACTTTCTTGACAAGACACGGTGTATCATTCAAATCGTTATTCGACTGGTGCATGTGCTGGCAACAGTTCTGCTTTGTCGTCTCGGCTGGTGCACCTCTGGTGTCCGTGGAAGCTTGTGCCTAAACAAGGAAGGTCAAAACAGGGAATAAGGCATAGTGGCGTGGACCGATCAGCGGCCCGGTGCCCTCGGTTGTTGGTCGGTCTTGTTTTTTCCAGCCTAGCTGCGACAATGCCCGATGAGGTAAGCCAGATTAATGGGTTCGGACCTATCAGACAGCAGCCTTGGGATTGACGGTTCCGGCTCTGGCCTGTGTGGGGGAGGGCAGCAATATGTGCGCTCCGTCGGTACTGGCGGCGGTATGGGCAGGACTGACACGCCGGGACGCCATGCATTACCTGGCGGGGATGTACGTGGCAGGTCGGCTTGTGGCTAATGCCGAGGCATCCCAACCGCCGCCGGTCCGGTCGCCTGGGCCTCCGCCGACGGATGCCCCGCGTCGATCCCTGCCTGCTGATCACATAGTGGATCTGACTCATACCCTATCCCCACGCTTTCCTATCTGGCCAGGCAACGAGCCAATTGTGCTGAAGGTCAAAAGCCAGTTACAACGGGACGGTTTTTACGCCAACCGCTGGGATATCAGCGAGCACCACGGCACACATCTGGATGCTCCTGCCCATGCGGCGGCCGATGGTGCCACAGTTGAGAAAATCGACCCTCGTCATCTGGTAGTTCCTCTGGCTGTGGTCGACATCCGCGAGCGGGTGGCACGCGATCCCGATACGGCCGTGACCATCGATGATCTCCAGCGGTGGGAAAAGCGTCACGGCCCGTTGCCGGCTGGTTGTGCCTTGGCCGTGTGTAGTGGCTGGGATGCCAAAGCTATTGATGCCAAAGCCTTTCTGGGTAGTGACGCCAGCGGCACCTTGCATTTCCCCGGGTTCTCGCCGCGGGCGGTGGAGTTCCTGCTGCACGAGCGACAGGTTGTCGGTTTGATCGTGGATACGTTATCGATCGACATTGGGCCCTCCCGTGATTTCCCCGTTCACAAGCTGTGGTTAGGTGCTGGCAAATGGGCCGTGGAGTGTGCCGCCCGGCTTGATCAGGTGCCACCGGTAGGGGCAACGGTCTTTGTCGGGGCTCCCAAAGTCGCCACGGCCTCGGGCGGACCCATCCGCTTATTGGCTCTATGGTGATAGTTTCTCCCCTGCCAGGCCAAAAGGAGCAGTTGAGTATCTCTCGGAGTTGGCCCGCCCTCGGGCTAATGTGCCTATGAGGTGGTCATGGACGGGTCACCAGGGGTGGAGGTGCTGCTGGGCGTATCGGCTTCCGATGGTTCCATGGACGGGGTGTGCATCATCTCTTCCAGCCGGTGAACTAACTGCTTGAAGTTGACCGGCAGGTAGAGGATGTCGGAGCGGCCGTTGCGAGTGACATCCGCTTCCCATTCGGCTTGTTGTGACGTCAGTAGCAGGATGGCAGCCAGGGGATGGCCACGCTGCTGGGCGAGCCGTACCACTTCGTTGAAAGCGTCCACGGCTTCGCGTCCCACCGTACCCCCGTCCATAATCAGCGCGTCGTAGGGTTGCTTGCGGAACTGGCGGACAGCCAGTTGCGGATCACTGGAAAGGACTACGCGGTATCCTTTGTGATTGAGCTTGCGGAACGGTTCTTTGAGGTTTTCCCGGGCTTCGATGACCAGGAGGGTACGGACTTCCTGGGCAACGCCGCTAGCAGAGGTTTTTTTACCCGTTAATTCTTCCCGGCATTGCTGGATCGCATCAAGCAACTCGGTGGGATTCTGCAAGCGTTGAGTGGGTTCGAAGGCGACCATGCGGGCGAGCAAACGCATCAACGGTGGGGTCAATCCCAGGGCCGGACCGTTCCGTCGCAGTGTCTCCTCGACCTCTTGATAGCGTCGGGCCTGCATGCGGGCCTGTCGATCGCGTGTGATGGGCATTAACGGTTGACCTGTCAAACATTCGTAAAGCACGCAGCCTAGAAAGAAAATGTCACTGCGGACGTCGCCGGGCGGCTGATTGGTTGCTTTCTCCAGCCCGGCATAATCGACGGTACGGTCCACGGCGATGTCTTCGTCCGCGTCTTCTTGCCGCTGCAACAACAAGGTGGAGGCATGGCTACTGATTTGGGCCAAGCCGAAATCCACCAGCTTGGCCTGACCCGTGTTGGCAGCGATCAGGATGTTCGTTGGCTTGATGTCACGGTGGGTTAATCCGCGTTGCCAGGCGTATTCCAGCCCTTGAGCGCATTCGTCGATGATGCGCAGAGCTTCCTCTACCTCCAGCTTTTTACGGATCTGGAGAATATCGCGTAGATTTCCTCCTTCGATAAACTCCATGACGATGTAGTACTGGCCGGTCTGGCTGTCCTGACCGACCGATAGCACCGAAACAATGTTGGGATGCCGGATCGACATCCCCAGCTTGCCTTCACGCAAAAAAAGGTCGATTTTCTGCTTGTCCAAAGTCCATTTGTTGCGCAGCACCTTGATGGCCACCACCTGACCGGTGCGAGGGTCGTCGCCGCGATAAACGCGTCCGAAACTACCGGAGGCAATTTTGTACAAGATGCGATAGCCGCCCAGAAAATAGCCTTCCGTATCCCCTTTGCGTAGTTTGTTACTCTGAAAGGGTGACAGGTACCGCTTGCGTTCCATCAAGCGGATCATGTCTTCGCCCGGTGCCTTTTTGTTGCCGAGCTCTTCCAGGCATTCCTGCACCTGCTCTTCAGTGACCAGACCCAAACGTAAGGCAAGCTGGCCGATCCCCGCAGCGTCGAATGTTACCGTCATTGCGGCTCACCGCATGCATTGCCCAGGAATTCCGGCGGGTCTTTCCACCCCCCTCCGATGGTTACCTTAGCACTCCCGGGGATCTTCCGCAATTGGACCGGCTGCAATCGGCTGATTTTACTTCGTTTCACGCCTGCTTGGACTTAGCCTGACTTCGTTTATTGAAAAACCTGAATTACACCCGCTGCAACTATTTTGCCCACAGGCATACTTGCCTCCTGTCGTTTTGCCCCCTCTCCTACCCTTACTGTCAAGTGGTACTGCATGGTCCTCCTGCACAATTCATGAAAGCTCCTGGCATCTCGGCCCGACGATGCTGCCTGGCTACGGCCAGTTACCAGGGGTGAATTTCATCCACTTGACATCATATTCTTCATGTATACAATTTATCAATAAAACAGAAGCGAAATCAAGGGGACGTTGCTAAAATTTTTAGAGCGGTGGAACAAACTAATTCTGATCTACTCCGGAAGGGGAGGGTTGCAGAGGTTTTGTGGCATCGAGTTGCATAGCGGCGATGGCAGCTACGACGAAGGCCCCCGCCCCCACCAGGAAGGCGGCGTTCCAATCGAAGCTCTGGCGGACGCTGCCGAGCAGAATTGGGGACAGGGCTGCCCCCAAATTGCCCCACATGTTACCAAAGCCGAGGGCCGCTCCGACATTTTTGCCGCCTACGTCCTGGGCAAAAGCCCACAGGACCGGATTGTGCAGATCGACCAGAAAGGCCATCAGGCCCAGTACGACTACGGCAGCCCAGGCGTTAGGCAACAGCGGCACGCAGGCCAGCGCAACAGCACAGCCGCTCAAGGCGATCAGTAGCGGAGCACGCCGTCCCCACCGGGCTCCTAGCCAGCGGCGGCAGCCGTCTGTCAGCAACCCACCAGCAAACATGCCACAACAGCCGATGAATAACGCTGCTGATTGCATTTTGCCCCGTTGTTCCAAAGGAACATCAAATTGGTCGTTCAAATAAGTCGGCATCAATGTAATAAGGAATCCCCAGCCCAGGTTGACTCCAAACTGCATTAGACTGAAACAGAGCATGTTGCTTGAACGGAAGCATAGTGCAAATTGGTGGAACAGAGGACGCAAAGACATGGCTGGCGGAGAGGACGTGCCATTCTGTCCTTCTGGGCAGGGGGGACGGTCCCGTACGATGAGCCAGAATAACAGGGCGACAAACAGGCCGCACAGCCCGTAAACGAAAAAGACGCCCCGCCAGGGGACTTCGGAAGGGTTAGCCCATGGACCGAAGGTCAGCCCTGTTAGTGCTGCGGCAGTGGTGACCGTCAGCCACGGGGCCAAGGCGCCACCGAGGCGACCACCCAGGGCCACAAAGGCGCTGAACCGCCCCCGTTGCTGTGGCTGGGCCCAGGCCTTGATCAGTCCTGCAGCTGCTGGATACGCACCGGCCTCAGTTACACCCAACAACAAACGGACGGTAATCAGGCCCCATATCCCTTCGATCAAACCTGTGGCGAAGGTGACCAGTGACCAGGCGGCAATCGCCATGGCTAACACCCGTCGTGCCCCATACTGATCAGCCAGCATGCCGACCGGTACCTGAAAAAGAGCATAGGTCAGAAAAAACATGCCCAAAGCGCGGTTGCGGGCACCTTCACTCAAGTGCAGATCGATCCGGATCGGGTCGGCTAGCGTGGAAAAACAGACACGGTCGATGTACAGCCAGAAGGCGGCTACGGCGGTTATGCCGACAACAAACCAGCGGCGCCACATCATGGTTATGGCTCGGGGACGGAACAAGAGGATACTCAGTTCCTATGACCGGCAACGCCAGGCCTGGAGACGCTACTGTCCTTCTTCACATTTTGACCAAACTTTCGCAAGCTTTTTCCTGGAGGGTATTGCTGCCGGGATTACACTAGCGTGTAATCCGGATTACAGGACCCTTTCATCATACGCAAGCATTCGGACAGGAGTGAGTGGTTATGGCAGGTAAGGGTAGGCGACGGGCGGGGCGTTGCGTGGGTACCGTGGTGGGAGCTGTGACTTTGGCCGTTGCAGCCAGTGTGGGATGGGTGGCGGAGCCTATGTCGGCCCAATCACCTGGTGGTGAAAATGTCGCTCCTCTTCCGCGACCAGCGGTAGATGAACCAGCGGCCAATCCTCCACTTGTTGCTCATCCCTTTGGTCAACTGCCCGGTCTGCAACGCGATGGTACCGTACAACTGCCCAACCAGTGGAAGCTGCAACCGGCGGGTCGCCACCTGGAGGTTGGGGATTTTCCCGTGCACATCGAAGTTCATCCCACGGGACAGTATGCTGCCGTTCTGCATTGTGGCATGCGGGACCACGAAGTGGTCATCATCGATCTGGCCGAGAAGAACCGGCGGATCGTCAGCCGCGTAACGATTCCCCAGGCATTTTATGGTCTGGCCTTTTCACCGGACGGTCGTCAGGTCTATGCCAGTGGCGGCGAGTTCGACGTGGTCCATGTGTGGGACTTCGACAAAGGACTGTTGCACAACGCCCGAACGGTAGATGTTTCTGCCCCGGAGTTGCGTCGGGTCGTACCGGCGGGGCTGGCTCTGGACGAAAAGGGGAACGATCTGTTGGTCTGTGGCCTGTGGGCCGATGTGCTGGTGCGGGTGCCGCTGACCAACCCGGCGAATAAAGTGATTATTCCCTTACGGCCAGTCGTAGAAAAGCCTGCAGCGGAAAAGCCTCAGGGCGACCCTCCAAGTCCGCCGGATGGTCGCAAGGAATCGACTGCGCCAAAGGGGTCGGCGCAACCGGGCAAGGCGGCCCAGCCGCCCAAGAAGAAGGTGGTAGCCGTCGAGGATGAATATGGTGGAGTGCGTCCGCAGGGGCTTTTCCCCTATGCTGTGCTGGTGGAACCGGGCAGCCGCCGGGCCTTTGTCTCGCTATGGGCCGATGCGGCTATCGCCGTGATTGATCTGGAAAACAACCGCCTGCTCGCCCGCTGGCCAACCGAATCTCATCCGACGGAGATGGTGCTGGCCCCCGACGGTCGCACGCTTTATGTCGCGTGTGCCAATTCCACCAAAATATCCGTACTGGACACCGGCGATGGCAAGCCACTGCAGGTAATCAACGCTGCTTTGTACCCGCAGGCACCGGTGGGCAACACTCCCAATAGCCTGTGCCTGACGCCTGACGGCCAGATCTTGATTGTCGCCAACGCGGATGCCAATAACCTGGCCCTGTTCAACGTGACTGATCGGCAGCGTGCCAAGCCACTCGGTTTCATTCCCGCTGGCTGGTACCCCACCTCCGTGCGTTACAACCGGTTGGATAAAACCATCTACTTTACCAATGGCAAGGGGGTTATTGCCCGGGCGAACCGAAGTGGTCCGAATCCACAAAAGCCCCAGCCGTCCAATCTGATCGAGTATATCGGTTCGCTATATCGTGGCACCTTTGCGTACCTGCCCATGCCAACTCCGGAACAGATGGCGCGGTTCAGCAAACAGGCTTACGAATGCAGCCCCTTACGGGCCGACAACGCTCCGCGAGCTGAAGATGTAGCGGCGGACAATCCCATTCCCCGTAAACTCGGGGAGCCATCCCCCATCAAGTACGTCATTTACATCATCAAGGAAAACCGCACCTACGATCAGGTTTTTGGCGATCTGGCCGCCGGTCCCCATCCCATCGGCAATGGTGATCCGGAACTGTGCCTGTTCCCGGAGCCGGTGACGCCCAACCACCACAAGATCGCCCGCGAGTTCGTTCTGCTGGATAACTTCTATGTGGACGGTGAGGTTTCCGCCGACGGGCACGAATGGAGCATGGGGGCCTATGCTACCGATTTTGTCGAGAAACTCTGGCCGCTCACCTATCGGGGTAGCCCACGCAAGACATTCGGCTACCCCGCCGAAGGGTTGCTTGATCCGGCCGCTCGGCCCGCGGGGGGGTACTTATGGGATCGAGCCCGCGAAGCCGGCGTTTCTTACCGCAGTTATGGCGAATGGATCGACAATGGGGCCAAAAACCCTGATGGCACCTTCCAGCCCGGCAAGGCCCGAGTCAAAGCCCTGGAAGGACACTTCGATCCCTGGTTCCGCGGCTACGACCTTGAATATCCCGACGTCAAGCGGGCAGAACGATTCATCAGCGAATTGCGTCGCTTTGAGAAAGAAGGGGACATGCCACGCCTGCAAATCGTCCGTCTGCCCAATGATCATACTGCAGGCACCCGCGTCGGTATGCTTACGCCCACCGCTTATGTGGCTGACAACGATTTGGCCCTGGGGCTGATCGTCGAAGCTGTCTCCCACAGCAAGTTCTGGAAACAGACGGCCATCTTCGTTGTGGAAGACGACGCCCAGAACGGTCCGGATCACGTAGACGCCCATCGCACCGTCGCTCTGGTCATCAGCCCCTACACCAAACGCCGCTTTGTGGACAGCACCTTGTATTCCACTTCCAGCATGCTGCGAACGATGGAACTGATCCTGGGCCTCAAACCGATGAGTCAATTCGATGCAGCGGCTCGGCCTATGTACAACAGTTTCACCAGCCGGCCGGATTTCACCCCTTACAAGCACGAAGTGCCACGGGTGGATATGAAGGAGCTAAACAAGCCCACGGCCTGGGGTGCCGAGCGCGCGGCACGCTTCGATCTGAGCAAAGAGGACGCCGCCGACGACTTGTTGTTCAACGAAGTAATCTGGAAGGCCGTTAAGGGGCCGGATAGCCCCATGCCGCCCCCTGTACGGGCCGCCTTTTTCATCCCCGTGCGTCCTGCTGTCGCTAAGGACGATGACGACGATTAGAACCACCCGTCCACCTGATGGAGACGACCGGATCCACAGGCTCTGCTGAGACCCATCAGGGCCTGCAGGCAACGGGCGGCATGCAAAAATCTACCCAGGGGGGAAAATGAAACCTTGGCTGGGCTTAGTAGTCCTGTCGCTTCAGGCTCAATAAGGCTTCCTTGAAGGCATTGGCTGAGGGGAAGCGGTCCTGAGGGTCCTTCGCAATCGACTTGAATAATAATTCGGCCAAGTCGTCCTCGATGTCCGGCTTGAGATCCTTGGGATGGCGCGGCGGCAGGTTGATCCGGCGCAGGAGGTTTTCCTCGCTTGTCAAAGCCCGTTCCCAAGGTAATTGGTTGAGAAAGATTTCGTAAGCGGTTACGCCCAAAGCAAACAAGTCGACCCGGTTATCAATAGGCCGGCGGCGGATGATTTCGGGAGCCAGAATGTCGGGAGTACCTGTCCGGTTGCCCCCGGAGCAAAATTCAGGCCGCCAGGGAATGGTCAGGCCAAAGTCGATCAATTTCAGGACACCGTTATTGTCGACCATCACGTTGCGGGCGCACAAATCCCGGTGCAGCCAGCGATTGTCATGCAAATACTGCACCGCATCGCACAATTGGCACAAATAATTGATGCGGTTACCATCCAACTGCTTGGAACGCGTCTCGATCAGGTAGTTCAGCCCGACGCCATCGATCCATTCCATGACCAGGAAGGGTTCGCCCTGGGTAGAAATGCCGTGCTCGTAGGTGCGGACAATGTTCTCATGGCGGAGGCTTAAGCAGATTTCCCCCTCGGTCGGCTTGTTCAAACCTTTGAATCGGGCCTCGAAGTTGGCTGTTTTGACTTTATCCAGAACTTTCAGACAGACGAAACGTCCCAAGTCGCGGTCGTAGGCCCGGTAGACGCGGGACATGCTCCCCTGGCCGGTCCGGTTACTCAGGTCGAACCGCTTTTCCAGGTTGATCGGTTTCATTTTCCGCGTCGACGGCTTATATCCGGATGGCGAGGTTGACTTGCCGCCAAACAAAAATTCGAACAATCCCACGGCGTTGCGTCTCCTGCAGCAGGGCGGCCTACCCTTTGGTGTCACCAGGATTGTTTCCTGGCCAGGAGCCTCCTTGTTGGATGTCAAAGTGAAACTGACTGAACCCTGCCTATGGTCATTCATAACACATTATGGGGTCAGGAGCGACCGGACGGTAGAGGAAAACGATATAGCTGCGAAGGGCAACAGAGTTGTGCCGGTTCGTTATGGTCAAGCCGTGGTGCAATAATCGATGATCCGGGCGACCTCGGTACGCAGGTCCTTGCGATGAACAATACGATCGATGAAACCATGCTGCAGGAGGAATTCGCTGGTCTGGAAGTTATCGGGGAGTTCCAGACGGACAGTGTTTGCGATGGTCCGTCGTCCGGCGAAACCGATCATGGCTCCCGGTTCGGCTAGTGTGATGTCACCCTGGAGGGCCCAACTCGCAGCGACTCCACCCATGGTCGGATGAGTCAGAATGGACAGGTAAAAGCCGCCGGCAGCATCATGACGGGCGATGGCTGCGGATACTTTAGCCATTTGCATCAAGGAAAGGATGCCTTCCTGCATGCGGGCCCCCCCTCCGGAACCACTGACGAAAATCAGTGGCAAGCGGAGTTGGGTAGCGCGTTCTGCGGCTCGCGCCAGTTTTTCGCCGACCACGCTGCCCATGCTCCCTGCCATGAAGGCGAAATCCGTAATACCCAAAACGACCGGGCGACCGCGGATGAACCCCTTGCCGGTGATGGCGGCATCCCACATGCCGGTCTTCTGCTGTTCTTCGGTCAGGCGTTGGTGGTAGGGAATCCGATCAACAAAGCCCAACGGGTCGCATGGCCGCAGCTCAGCATCCCATTCCTCGAAGGTCGCTTCATCCAAAAGCTGGGCGATGCGATCGCGGGCGGGCATGGCAAAGTGATAATCGCATTCGGGACAAACGTGCCAACGGTTGATGACTTCCTTGCGGAAGACCGTAGCGCGGCACTGGGGGCAGCGCATCCACAGCCCCTCGGGAACACCACGCTTGACCCGCTCGCTGGTCATGCCGTCGCTCCGCACCGCCATAGCTGGTTCCATCTCAGCGTGTGCCCCCCCAGCCGTCAAGAGGGATTTCAACCCTGTCCAACTTCCCCACGCGAACCAGATCGCCGATGCACCCTCACTGATCGTCGATCTGAGCCAGACTCTGGAATTTCTTCCCTTCGACGTAAGCCAGGAAGGCACCGCCGCCTGTGGACACATGGGTCATCAGATCGGCCAGTTCGAACTGCTCGACGGCCTCAGCAGTTTCGCCGCCTCCAACAATAGTAGTTGCCCGGCAGGCGGCCAGTGCTGCTGCCAGCGCATAAGTACCCCGGGAAAACAGCGGTTGCTCGAACCAGCCCACCGGACCGTTCCACACCACGGTGCCCGCCATACGGATGTGCTGGATATAAGTGGCCACGGTGCGGGGACCCACATCCACCCCCTCATAACCGTCAGGCACGTCGCCGCTGCAGAGAATGGTCTGATGCAGATCGTCGGAACGGGCGGCCACGTAATCAACCGGTAGGGCAATCTTGTTACCCACCTGTGCCAAGAAGGGACGGGCAGCTTCGACCTCCACGTCCGCTACTTGGGTGGCACCGACCTGCCGCCCTTGGGCCTTCAGAAAGGCATAAGTCATCTTGCCGCCGATGAGCAGATGATCCACTTTGTGCAGCAATGCGTGCAGGAAGCCGAGTTTATCCGAGACCTTGGCTCCCCCCATAATGGCCACCAGGGGGCGGACTGGTTGTGTCAGCAACTGGTCCAGAACCTCTAGTTCGCGTTGGACCAGTCGGCCGATGGCCCGGGGTTTGCCCGCGGCCTTCAAGGCTGCCGGCAAGGCGACCATCGAGGTATCGTTGTCATTGTGGCAGGTACCAAAGGCATCGTTAACGTAGGCGTCGCCCAATGCTGCCAGGGCTGCGGCGAAATCGGAGCTGTTTTTCTGCTCGCGCGGGTCGAAACGCAGATTCTGGAGCAAGACCACTTGTCCCGGCTGCAACGCTTGTACCGCCTGTTGGACCTGCGGACCGACAACATCATCCCCACTACTCAGCACCGGTACGGGCTGGCCGAGCAGCTGATGGAGTCGTTCGGCTACGCGGTCCATCGTCAGCAGACGTCGCTCCTCGGGAGAAGCCTTCTCCGGCCGGCCCAGGTGACTCATTAAAATGACAACCGCGCCACGTTCCCGTAACGTCTGGATGGTGGGTAGGGCCGCTCGGATGCGGCGGTCGTTCTTTACCGCTCCCGTCTTTTTGTCCAACGGTACGTTGAAGTCCACCCGCACCAGTATGCGTTTGCCTCGGATTTCTCCCAGTTGTTCCAGTGTCTTTTTGGGCATGACTCAGTTCCCTCATATTCGCCAACGCGTAAGTATCTGGACGGACATGCCTTGTTGGCAACTGGCTTCGCACAAAAAGGATTAAACAAACAAATTACGTTGCGGGGGTCGCTCAGCGCCCCCTCAAGCCGGAAGTTCCGTTTCCGATAACCTGAAGAGTAATCTCGCGAGTGTCCCGAGGGGACAATAGCAACGACTTATCCCTTAGCGATCATGTGCCGCAACAGATCCACGCAGCGCATGCTATAGCCCCACTCATTGTCGTACCAGGCTACCAGCTTGAAGAATCGACTGTTCAGTTCAATACCGCTGCCAGCGTCGAAAATGCTACTGGCTGGATCATGGATGAAGTCGGTAGAAACCACTTCGTCTTCGGTATAGGCGAGGATCCCCTTGAGGTAGGTTTGGCTGGCTCGTTTCATGGCGGCGCAGATTTCCTGGTAGCTGGTGTCTCGGCTGGTACGCACGGTTAGATCGACAACGGAGACGGTGGCGGTGGGGATACGGAAGGCCATCCCTGTCAGCTTTCCTTTGACTTCTGGGCAGACCAGACCGACTGCCTTGGCCGCTCCAGTGGTGCTGGGGATGATGTTGATGGCCGCGGCCCGTCCACCTTTCCAATCCTTGCGGCTAGGGCCATCGACCACCTTCTGCGTGGCCGTGTAGCTGTGCACGGTGGTCATCAGCCCTTCTTCGATGCCGAAGCCCTCTTTCAACAGGACGTGGACCAGCGGAGCCAGACAGTTGGTTGTGCAACTGGCATTGGATACGACGTGATGGCGGACGGGGTCATACTTGTCATGGTTGACCCCCATGACAATGGTGATGTCTTCTTCCTTGGCCGGGGCGGAAATGATCACCTTACGGGCGCCGGCGCTGAGATGCCCCCGGGCCTTGCTCGCTTCGGTAAACAAACCTGTGCTTTCGATAACGTATTCCACGCCCAGTTCCTTCCAGGGCAAGGCAGCTGGGCCTTCTTTGACCGATAGACAGCGGATCTCGTAGCCGTTGACGATTAACAGGTCGTCGTCGCTTAGCTCGGGCTTGGACTTGCGGCTACCGACTTCGCCCCGAAATCGGCCCTGGGTCGAATCATACTTGAGAAGATAAGCCAGATTGTCGGCCGGTACCAGGTCGTTGACCGCTACCACGTCCAACTCTTTGCCTAACAGTCCCTGCTCAACGATGGCACGGAACACAAGCCGGCCAATCCGTCCGAAACCGTTGATACCGACCTTTGCGGCCATGGATCGCTTCTCCTGCGACTCTGACAAGCACAACCCTACGGGCTGACGGCGGCCGGGGAAATACAACAGTTCCTCCCCCAAAGGCCGACCGTTGTTCCCTTTGCCAGACTATGGTACGCTATGGAAGCACGCTACCGACGTCCAACAGTCTTGCCACTACCCACTCAGGACTGAGCCACGGAGTGTCGATCGCTAGCGGATGGAGATGTTGGCGGCTGGGCCGCTGATGACAAGGTTTTTTCCTGCTAAGACCTCTATCGAGGCACTCACAAGTGGACCACGCGTATACTTGTTCCGGCGGGTGATTTTTATCAGGGTGACAGTTCAGCCTGAGACGCCTCCGACGCGAAGCTAGAGTTTTATGCCACATATGCCACGAAAGGGACAAGTGAGGTCGCATCGGACGGTTGGTCACGTTAGCGTTGTCCTGGTACATACACCCCCGTGGCTTTCGCGACGATTGATCCGCAGGGGGTACCCCGGTCCGATTACCTGGCACGAGTGGAAAGGATGGAGAATGACTCGTCAACAGCGGATCAGCGCCTTATCTGAAACAAGAAGGAGGCAGCTTCGCAAGGGTATCCTTGCGGCAGGTTGACCCTACAGCGAGGCACAACGTAGCTGAGGCAGTATCGAGGGAGGTAGTGCAAGATGCGGCAAGTCGTACGAGTGGCCATTACGGGGGCGGCAGGACGGGTCGCTAACAGCTTGATTGTACGGATCGCTTCCGGCGAAGTATTCGGACCCAACGTTGGTGTGGTCCTGCAGTTGCTGGAATTACCGGTTGCCATGAAAACCTTGGAAGGGATCCTCTACGAATTGCAGGATTGTGCCTTTCCCACTCTGCAGGATGTGGTGATTACAGACGACGTTCATAAGGCTTTCGATGGGTGCAACTGGGCGATTCTGGTCGGGGCAGCGCCTCGGGGGCCGGGTGAACAACGCTCGGACCTGATCCGCAAAAACGGTCCGATTTTTGTGGAACAAGGCCGGGTACTAGCCCAGCGGGCGGCCAACGATGTACGCATCCTGGTGGTCGGCAACCCCTGCAACACCAACTGCCTGATAGCCTGGCGCAACGGACGCGACATTCCGGCAGAACGCTGGCACGCTATGACCCGTCTGGATCATAACCGGGCCGTGTACGCATTGGCGGCCAAGGCCGGTGTACCAGTTACTGCCGTTACCTGTGTCACCATCTGGGGTAACCACTCCAACACGCAGTACCCCGATTTCACCAATGCCCGGATCAACGGTCGACCAGCTACTGAGGTGATTACCGATCGCCAGTGGCTCGAAAATGTCTTTGTGCCGCAATGTCAGGAGCGCGGCAAGTTCATCATCGACACCACCAAGGTATCTTCCTCTTTTTCGGCCGCCAATGGGGCCATCGACCACATCAAAAGTCTGATCCGCGGTACCCCGCCCAACGACTGGACCAGTGCCGCGCTGGTTTCTCAGGGGGAATACGGCGTACCGGAGGGGATTGTCTTTGGTTACCCCGTCACTTCCCGTGGGGACGGTCGTTGGCAGATCGTTCCGGGGCTGCAACTGGATGGCTTTGGCAAGGAAAAGTTCCAGATCACCTTGCAGGAATTGCTCAAAGAGCGAGAGGTGGTGAAGGATCTGCTGCCAGATTAGTTCCTGGCAAATTTATGGAACCGGCAATAGAGTCCGCTTTGCCCGCCTCGGTATGGCTTTGGCCCGTATTTGACCCTCAGTTAGCTGGGATCAGAAATTGGTTTTTCCCGAATCGTTTAACGGTCGGACACGTCGCAATTGAGATAGTTCAAACTATCATTTGGGGGTTGACGATAAGTAATGGTCGCTCGAGAGGGCACAGGGGTGGGGGCCTACCATCTTGCTTAGAGGTGATCGTTGGTCAGTACAACGGTGAGTAAACGGGGTGGGCGTCAACCGCCGTTGTGGGGGGAATCGATTGGGATGGCATGGCGTTGCAGGTCTTCCAAATCGACGTACTCCAGGGCATGAATGTGGGTGGCCTCGAGGATGACTGGGCAGGCTACGCCTGCTTCGAGTGATTGCTTCCAACGGGTAACACATACGCACCAGCGGTCGCCCGGCTTGAGTCCCGGAAAGCCGTAGTGGGGAACCGGGGTGATCAGGTCGTTGCCGATGGAGCGTTGATGGGCCAGGAACTCAGCCGTCACCTGACAACAGACCGTGTGCAGGCCATAGTCTTCCGGACCGGTGTCGCAACAGCCGTTGCGATAAAAGCCGGTCAGCGGACGGAATGAACACGGCTGTAGCGGGCCGCCAAGAACGTTTTTGGCATTGCTGCGTGAGGGGTTCATGGGCGGGGCTCCACAGCTACCAAGACATTTCATTGTTCCACGGTTGCCGGAGGTTGCCGCGCCGAGTTGGACGACACTCCTGTGCATCGCATTCCGGTATACAGAGGAAGGGCAGCCTGCGGCGGCAAATACAAAGTTAGTCCCCGCGGCTCACCGACTCCGTGGGGGAGGCATTACCATTTTTAGTAGCTGAAGGCAAAATTGTCACTGTCCCGTTGCTTACCCCTATCGGTCAAACCACCGGGCCAATCAAATCTCCAGGCAAATTTAGACAAACCCTTGCCCCCTTCAGGCAGCCGGCAGCAACGCGATAGGCGGTATCCTCGGGAAAATGCTCAGCCCAAGCGTACTGAATCGGGTATTTGCGGGATCGATGAGATTGGTTTATCAGGCCGCGGCACGTGTTGTTTGGGAGGATTCGGTAGGAAAGCGGAAAGCGTCTTCAGCGAATCGTTCCGTCCAGGCAGCCCCTTGGTGGCTCCGGATGCCACACCAAACCAGCAGGCGACGCCGCCATTGTCGGAAGGGGACCGCCAGCCAACGGTGCCAGCGGATCAGACCGGGCGGGGCAACCCGTGGCCCTTTCACAGCCTGACAGCGACGAACATGCTTCTGCCAGTGGTACAGATCGATCTGGCACAAAATCGAAAACAGGCGTTCGTCTAGATACTGCCACCCACGACGGAAAAAGGTGGGAGCACTCCCCATTGAGGTGCGGCGTTGCCAGCTGATCTGAAAATCGACCAGATAGGGCTGACCATCGTTGCCGACGATGATGTTTTCGCGTTTATGCAGGTCGACGTAGGCCACGCCGCGACGGTGCATCAGCTCCAAGGTCTGACGCAACATGTGAAAAAAGCTTGGTTTCAGAGACATACCGGGTCGTAAAGGACGGCCAGGGATGTACTCCCGGGCAACGGCATAAGGGAGGGGCTGACCCTGTGAGTTACAGACCTGGGGCAATAGGCGGGGGACCGCCGGTATGCCGGCTAAATGCTGGAGTAGGCGACCCTCGTGCCGAGCCATCATGACTCCGAACCAGTACATCGGCAACCCGAGCACTGGAGCGATGCGATGGAACTTGCACACCACCTGCAGCGGCGGAACGTCCGTGCACGCTTGGTACAACGCCGTAGCGGCCCAGGAGTCATGTTTGAAGATCTCCTGCCGCTGGTACCAGCGGCCGCCAATCAGCAACCGCGCAGGGGGATCGCTGTGCCCCAAAGCACGAAATAATGGCGGACGTGGCCGTGTCGCTGGGCGATCGTTCATGCCGGACCTCTCGGCCAATACTCACCCTGATGGAACCCGCCACATACGGGGCATCGACCTCAGTTCATCTCTCGGCAATTCCGTGACGTGTTCCCTAACCAGAAGCAGCAACCGAACTGGGCGATCGGCCAATCAAATCCGCGCCGTCGATACAATCGTCACGTCTTGGTTGCTAGGGACAACCAAGCGAACTGATCGTGCAAAGGAGTAATGCATCGACTCTAGAAAAGGTGCAGGTCCACTGCTCCCGCCCTCTGTGCTAGTCCGCAAAAACTGTATCAGGCAGTTATCTGGCCAAAGGATCGAGAGGCGTTAACGGGGACCGTTAAAACTCAGCGGGGGGCCGCCTGATGCGGATCAGACATCGTGTCCAGAACCGCAAGGCGGTCGTATTTCCTATGAGGGTCGTGGTGACGGAGGAATGGAGCAACGAGGGGCTAAGGTGATCATGATGTAACGGGTAGGAGGGCTTACGCAAGCACCTCGCGAACGACTTGCCCATGCACGTCCGTCAGGCGGAAGTCGCGGCCGGCGTAGCGATAAGTCAGCTTCTCGTGGTCGAAGCCGAGCAGGTGCAAAATGGTGGCGTGCAAGTCGTGGACGTGCACTGGTTTCTCCACGGCTTTGAAGCCGAATTCGTCGGTAGCGCCGATGGCCTGTCCCCCCTTGACGCCCCCGCCGGCCAGCCACACGGTAAAGCCCCAATGATTATGGTCACGCCCATTCACCTTACCGGCGTTGGCGCCAGGTTGGGGTAATTCTACCGTGGGGGTCCGGCCGAATTCGCCTCCCCAGATGATGAGCGTCGATTCGAACAACCCCAGACGTTTCAGGTCACTGATGAGGGCAGCGATGGCCCGGTCTACCTGCTGAGCCAGACGGCGGTGATTGACTTCTAGATCGTCGTGGTTGTCCCACGGTTGGCCTGCACCATGCCAGACTTGGACGAAGCGGACACCGCGTTCGATCAGGCGGCGGGCCAGAAGCAGGCTACGAGCTTGTTCACCTGGACCGTAGGCTTCCAGCACCTGTTTAGGTTCGCGGCTCAGGTCAAAGGCTTCGGCCGCCTCCGTCTGCATGCGGAAAGCCAGTTCGAACGCCTGGATACGCGCCTCCAGTTGAGGATCGTGTAAACGACTGGCCTGATGCTGACGATTCAACTGCTGGAGCAGATCCAATTGCCGACGCTGGGCCTCTTCTGACATATAGGGGTTGCGGATCGATTCAATCAGCTTATCAACTTGGGTGTGCTGGGTGTTCAGATAGGTCCCTTGGTAAATCCCAGGCAGGAAAGCAGCCTGCCAGTTCTGTGATTCCTGGATGGGATAACCGCCCGGGCACATGACGATAAAGGCGGGCAGGTTGAGGTTTTCGGTTCCTAGGCCGTAGGTCACCCAGGACCCTAGGGAGGGACGGGGCAACCGGGCCTCGCCACAGTTCATCAGCATCAGGCTCGGCTCATGGTTGGGAACGTCTGCATGCATCGAACGGATGACACAGATGTCATCAATGTGTTGAGCCGTGTGATGAAACAGCTCGCTAACTTCCAGGCCAGATTGACCATATTTGCGGAACTTGAAGGGGGACGGGAAGGCCGCTCCGGTCTTGCGTTCCGTACGGAGGTTGCCGCTGGGCAACGGTTTGCCGGCGTACTTGTGGAGCATCGGTTTGGGATCGAAGGTGTCGACATGACTAGGACCGCCGTTGGCAAAAATGTGAATCACATGCCGGGCCTTGGCGGGAAAATGCGGCTTTTTAGGTGCCAATGGATTCGAGGCTGCCGCTGCAGCAGGTACCAGCAGGCCCGCTTGTTCCAGAACCGTTGCCAAACCGATCATGCCCATGCCGACACCACAGCGGCGGAGCATTTCTCGCCGACTCATCAACGGACAGTGTCCTGGTGCTGCTCTCATGGTAAGGCCCCTTTTTTCGTATCCCTAAACGATTGTATTGCCTTTACCTTCGCGGAATATTCGTGTCGGATGAAAGCGACGGCTGTCCATGCGTGAAAATCCAGGTTTCATGCCTGGCCGAAGGGTTCGGCCGTAATCTCGGCCCTGTCTGAAGAGGGCGGCATCGGCTCTGCGACGTCATCGGTGCCAGCTTGCGGTGTCGTCCAGGCGTTATCTCCAATCCTCAGCAGCAAAGATAACCTTATTTCAATCGACAAAAGCGAACTCATTGCTGATTAAAAGTACCTGGGCTAGTTGGGCGAGGGGGGGTAGGGTGGTGTTGGCGGGGGCGTGCGTCAGATAGTCCAATGCCAGGGTAATTTCCTCCGGCCGGGGGTTACGGGCAAGCAGCAGTCGGTACAGAGCGGTGACCTGGTCGCTGGGGGTCGGTGCTAGGCGGACTGTATAGTGCTGGGCAGCTGCCTGGGCATTGTGGAGTACCCAAGGAGCATTGAGCAGGAAAAGGGCCTGCTGGGGCACCGTTGTTTGGTAGCGAAGGGGGGCATGCTGGTCCGGACTAGCTACATCGAAGGCACGGAACAGAGTAGCAAAGTCCGAGCGGTCGATGAACGCATAAATGGTCCGGCGATTACTGGCAGGGTTGGCCAGGATGTTGACAGGCCGGCCATAGAGGGTGCGGTCCAGCCGGTCGCTGGCGGCAAGCATGGCATCACGAAGAGCCTCAAAATCCAGGCGGCGGCGGTTCTGGCGGGCCAGCCACACATTGTCCGGGTCACGCTGCAGGAGGGTTGGGTCTACCTGCGACGACTGCTGGTAGACCGCTGAGAGCATGATCCGTTTAATGAGACGTTTGATGCTCCACTGATCCCGTACGAACTGGACCGCTAGATAGTCAAGCAGTTCGGGATGGGTGGGCGGCTCGCTACGAAGGCCGAAATCACTGGGAGTGCGGACCAGACCTTTGCCAAACAGGTAGCTCCAGACGCGATTGACCATCACCCGGGCGGTCAGGGGGTTGTTGGCCGAGGCAATGGTCCGTGCCAGCTCGAGTCGGCCACTACCCTGGCGGAAAGGTGGGGCGTCGGGAGCAATCAACCGTGGAGCCTGCCGGGCGACCCGCGGCCCACGATTATTGGGATTGCCACGCAGGAAGATCACCGGCTCGGTTGGGGACGGATTGTCCAGCAGGACATGGGCCCGGGGCGGAGCGTGAGGGTTGGAAGCCCGGAACGCATCCACCTTCTGCTTGAGACGGGCCAGTGTCTCCCGATCAGCCCGATTCTGGATCTTGTCGAAATCAGTCACCGCAATGTCCAAGGGCCCACCAGGTTGTTTCCAGCGTCGCAGGGCTTGTTGCTCCGGAGTTGGTTTTTCCGCAGCGGCTGCCTCTACGCAGAGTCGGGCCGCTACCTTCCAGAGTTCAGCGGGGCTTTGCGGCATCGATTGCTCCAACGCCTGACGCAACAGGGCAGGGACCGTGCGGGCCTGTTCCGGCTGAGTCTTCCATTGTTGCAGCCGTCGGGTAAGCGTCGCTGTGAATTCCCCCTGCGGCGATTCCGCTAAGGTCGCAGTGGTCTGCAGCAGGGCGACCCAAGTGGAGTCCGCATGTTTCTGTTCCGCCCGCAGATATTGCCGCCAACGCTCGAGCACATAAGGATTCAGATCCCGCTCTCGCGCCAGTTTCCGCAGCTGCTCGGGGGTGTGCTGACGGCCTTCCCACAGCGCTTGCCAGTATCGCGCCAGGGTGTCCGGCTGCTGGAACTCCTGCAACCGAAGCTGATGCCGGCGGGTCAGCTCTGCCTGGTAGGCCTGCTCGTGCCGGGCCAGCTCTGCCTCAAAGGCGATAACCTCCGGAGTCCGCCTTGCTTCCTCGATCAGGGGCAGATCGTTGGGTTCATGACAACTGGCAAATACGCCATAAAGGCCGTAGTAATCGGCCATGGTGATCGGGTCATATTTGTGATCGTGGCAGCGGGCACAGTTGACAGTCAGCCCCATGGTAGTGCGGCACAGTACATCGATCCGGTCGTCGATGATGTCGTGGATGTTGTTCAGGAAGCGGCGACCCAGGGTCAGGAAGCCCAAAGCCGCCAGGGGGCGTTTGTCCGCTCCCAGGTCGAGTTGGTCGGCGGCAATCTGTTCGATGAGGAAGCGGTCGTAAGGTTTGTCTTCGTTGAAGGAACGGATGACGTAGTCGCGGTAGGTGTAGGCGTAGGGATAGTTCCGGTCCTCGGTAAAGAGGTATCCTTTGGTATCGGCGTAGCGGGCCAGGTCGAGCCAATAGCGGGCCCAGCGTTCGCCGAAATGAGGGGAAGCGAGCAAGCGGTCAATCAACTTTTCCCATGCTTGGGGGTCGGTATCCCGTTCGAACGCTTCGATTTCTTCGGCCGTGGGAGGCAGGCCAATCAGATCGAAATAAGCCCGGCGGATGAGGGTGCGGCGGTCTGCTGGAGGAGCCAAGGTCCAGCCCAATGGCTGCAGACGAGCGGCGACGAACCGGTCGATGTCGGTTCGCAAGCGAGCGTGGGGATCCGCAACGGCGGGGACGGGTGGTTCCCGCACCGGTTGAAAAGCCCAGTGGCTCCGGGGGTCGGCCGCCGGTGTGGAAGGGGCACGATCCGGCGGCAGAATGGCTCCATGTCGCACCCACTCAGTCAGGGCGGCTACCGCTTCCGGCGGCAGGGGCTGCTTGGGAGGCATCGGAGCTTCGGTTTCCCGCCGCACGGCCCGTATCAGTACGCTATTGTCCGGTTGGCCCGCTTGGATTACCGGCCCTCGGTCACTGCCTTGACGGATACCTGCTGTCGTGTCCAGGCGCAACCCAGCGCTTTGCTTTTTGGGACCGTGGCAGGAGTAACAATGCTCAGCGAGCACGGGGCGTACCCGTCGCTCGAAAAATTCGATCTGAGCAAGCTGACGCTCCCGCTCTTCAGCAGACAAACCTGTTGGGGGTGTTGCGGCTGCCGCTGCGGGGGGAGTGTCAGCCGCTTGTTGGCCTTCCGCCTCCACGGCTGGCATCAGACCTGTTACCAGCAGCAAGCAGCAGGCCAAAATCCCAGCCATACACGCCTGAAAGAACTGGCCTACGCTCCTAGCGACCGATCGTGCCCCACCGGTCACCGTTGTCAACAGGTTTTCAGACCATGATCGATTCATGTGAGTATTTCCACTATCGGCCCGTGGCAGAAACTTTCTGGATTGCGGCAACAGGAGGGTGGATCGTTCTCCTTTTACCCCTGATGGAACGGCTAGTGCCGCGTTTCTTCCTCAGGGGTTACTGCAGTCCAGTTTAGACGTCCTGGGGTGAAGCTCAAACCATCCGCAAGCAAGTCTATCCCCATGGACGCACAAGGAGGGTTTAATTCATTTTAATTGAATCGCAGGTGCGGGGCGAAGGGGAAAAGAATTACGGGGCGTCATTTTTCATCAACCACACCGGCGGACGGAGATAGCCATGTACCTCTTTGGCGTGTTCCTGATCGGTTTTGGCATAGTATTTCTGATCATGGGGGTGGTGGCCTTATCTACTGCCGATTCGTCACTGGTTGCGGGGTTGATTTGCATTGGTTGTTTTTCAGTTCCTATGTTGGTCAGTGGCATTTGGCTGGTTCGCCGGGCCGAAAGCCGTCGCCAGGGTGAAACTGTGTCGCAAGCACCGCCTGCGACTGCTATCCAGCCAGGGCTGATAGGCATTCTGCAACGGGCACAAGCGCTGAATTTGAGCCAGTTGAACTGGGTGGGTTGGTTAGTCCTGCTCGCCACATTCATTTTTGTACTAGCTGAGGCGTTCGCTTTAACATCGATCTGGCGCGACATCACATTGGTTCATCAGTTGAAGAGACTGATCGCTCTAACGATGCTTTTTCTGGCAATCGGATTTTTTGCCGGAATCCGATGGATTCTGAAGAAGATTGGGATATCGATTTACCTTCCAGAGTACGATTCGACCTTGGCCGATGCTTCAGCCAGGTTAGATCCTTCCCCTGCAGACGACGCTCCGGAACGCAACCAATCGTCCGCTCCATCGTCCGCATCAGCCTCTGGGACAGAGGCAAACCCACCGCGCATTCCGGGCAGCCCCTGAGTGGCCGGTACAAGTCACATCAGGCGTTCGACTTTTTGCCCTCCATCGGTCTTTGGGTAGACGTGGTCCTTACTGTACGGTTTCGTACAGTCTAGAGCCTTGGAACGCAACGAGAAGAAACCGATCCGTTTGCCAAAACGGAAAAGTAACTATTTACATCCGGCCATTGCCGACAGATTACATCTGCTCGCCTTTACCGTGTCATGCAGGGTTGGAGTAGAGGAAGCAGATGAGCATCTGAGGCGTACAAGCAAGGTAATCTCCCGACTGCTTCGACAAGCGACCAACGGCCAGCTCGTGGGATATGTAGTCGCGGTGAACACTGGACCAAACGGCCTGGTGGCGACTGATCACAGCGGTGCAGGGGTCCCTGCAGTTACAACTACACCGCAGATCAGAGCAGGCCTTAGCGAGCGGTATCGACGAAGCGTGTTTCCCGGATGACGGTCACTTTGATCTCGCCGGGGTAATCCAGTTGTTGTTCGATGGCGCGGGCGATTTCGCGGCATAAGCGGGCGGCGTCGGCATCGGTGGTTTTATGGGCGTTGGCAATGACACGCAGTTCACGGCCCGCCTGGATGGCGAAGGCCTGTTCCACCTCGGGAAAGCTACAAGCGACGGCTTCAAGTTCCTCCATGCGTTTGATGTATTTTTCCAGCGTTTCGCGGCGGGCACCAGGACGGCTGGCACTGATGGCGTCGGCGGTGGCGACCAGAACGGTGTAAAGGTGGTCGCTGGTGATGTCGTCGTGGTGGCAGGCGATGGCATGGAGTACTTCCGGACTGGTTTCGCCGTAGCGGCGGGCCAGTTCGGCACCCACCTTGGGATGCCCCCCCTCCATTTCATGGTCTGCTGCTTTGCCGATGTCGTGCAGCAGACCGCAGCGGCGGGCTAAAGCCGGATTGAGGCCCAATTCGCCCGCCATCAGGCCGCACAGATGGGCTACCTCGACCGAATGGGCCAGAACATTCTGACTGTAAGAAGTCCGGAAGTGCAGCCGGCCCAAAAGATGGATCAGCTTGTCACTGAGCAACGGTACGTCCGCGTCTCGGGCGGCTTGACGCCCAAGCTCCATCAGGTATTTTTCCATCTCGGCTTGGGTTTCGCTGACCACTTCCTCAATGCGCGTGGGGTGGATGCGGCCATCTTCGATCAGACGAACCAGGGCCCGCCGGGCCGTTTCGCGACGCACGTTGTCAAAAGCTGATACGACAACAACCCCCGGTGTGTCATCCACGATCACGTCCACTCCGGTGATCTTTTCGAAGGTGCGGATGTTGCGTCCTTCACGCCCGATGATGCGTCCTTTGATGTCATCTGAGGGGATGTCTACTGTACTGACGGTCATGCTGGACGTATAGGGAGCGGACCATCGTTGCATGGCGGTGGCCAGGATCTCCCGGGATTTCTGCTCCGCCAGCTCGCGAACCCGTTCCTCGTGGCGGCGGATACGCTCCGCGACCTCCGCGGACAGCTCCTTTTCCAGACGCTGCAGCAGCAGTTGCTCGGCGGCTTCGCGACTCAGGCCGCTGATCTGTTGCAACTGCTGCATTTGTTGGGCCAATAGCTCGTCGAGCTGCTGGTGTTTCTTCTCGTACTGTTCGCGACGCTCGGCGAGTTTTTCCCGGGCGGCTTCCAGTTGCTTTTCCCGCCGTTGCAGTTCACGAAGTTTTTGCTCCAGGGCACTGGCCCGTTTTTCCAGGCGTCGCTCCTGTTCGCGCAGTTCGGCCCGGGCGGCTTCCAATTCGCGGTTCAGCTCCTCGCGTCGTCGGACGGCCAGGTCACGGGCTTGCAGTTCGGCATCCCGAAGCAATTGTTGGGCCTGAACACGGGCTTGTTCCAGAAGCAAAAGGGCTTCCCGGTGTTCGTCGGTACTCCCGACGGGGTGTCCATTTTCCGGGGTGGGGGGCCAGGATGCCGCAGAAGCAGTACCGGAAGTCGTCGCGGCTGCCGTGGAGAGAGCTTCGTGTCGGGAAGTTTCGACGGTGGCGGTGACCAACGGCTGGGGCTGATGGGCAGTTGCTGGGGCTGATGGTGCAGAGGCAGCGGACGCCGCCCGACGGCGGCGATACCACCAATATGCTCCTCCCCCCGCCGCCAGCACGGCTGCCGTACCGGCCAGCAGAGTAGAAAGCCATTCCATGAGACGTATGCTCCGGCAAACGATCGACCCAGGCTAGCCAGACTAGCGCGCTGAACCACTGGCAGCTTGCCACCACGACCAACTCGTTGTGGAAACATAATGTCGGGACGGCGGAGCCGACGGGTGGCACCAATGCCGTGCCACACCACGACCCACCACAGCCCCAATAACCGCAAGGCAAATAACAATCCCTGCCAGGGGCCAGAGCAGTCGCTTGCCCCGGACTGATCGTCGCTCAACAAAGTTTCTGCCATCATTTCGTCCACACCTAGGCGGACGGCCGGTCCTCCACAGACCGGCACGCGATACCTTCCTGCTATCCCGCCAATCACGTCGCTAGTTTTTAAAACTCCACACAGGACCGACCTCTACGGGATAACGGAAAGGCTCTTAATAATTTATTATCGCTTTTTTTGGCTCCACCGCAACCCGCTGTACTCCCCCTTTGCCTGCCTTGAGTTTTCATGGGGGGCCGCTGATGATCGTCAAAACTTTCATATTCTGTTTTCTATCAGATGTCTAAATAAAAGCTTGTATTGTCAGGAACTGATGGCGTCTGACTGGCTGGATATTACGCTTGACGAACAGGGGAAACTATTTTAGCCTGATCCGCGTCGTTGACTCTGAAAAAATCCAGCCGACAAGAACGGGCGGCCACTTACGAATTACCTGTCAGGCGGGGACGCTCGACCGCGATCGTCATCGGGTGGCTCTCTTGGGAAGGACGGGACAATATGAGTACACCAACTACTGGGACCAGTACCGCCTCCGCGGCCAAGCGGGAAATCAAATTGATCAGTCACTCCATGTTATTCTACTGGTGGCCGATTTGGGTAGCGGGATACATCATGGCCTTTATCACTTATCTGGACGATACCCGCTTGGCCATTGTCCCCGACGGTTCCAAGCTGACCCTTCTCGAACAAAACAAGGAAGAAAAGGTTTACGTCTACCGCTTGGCGGTTTCGTATCCGACCCGATCACTGGAACAAGCGGAAACCGCTACCAAAAATCCCGGCGAAGGACCGCCGTTCAAGCCGCGGATTTCTGAACGGGCTTGGATGGGACCCGTTTTTTGCGTTGTCCTGCTTTTGGTAATCTTGATCACCAATGTGCCCATGCGGGGCCTATGGTCATTCCTGGTCCTATTGACTCTGGCCCTGATTGCCCTCATTATTACGCTCATACCCGGCGGATGGGATTCTGTTCTCAGCGCGGTCTTCCACTTGCACATCTATATTAACTTGGCTGGTTATCTGTTTGTGGCCACGGCCGTTTTCCTGATGTGGGCCATTTCTGTTTTCATTTTCGACCGCCGCACCTACATGATTGTCACACCGGGGCAGATCCGGGTTTGTGAACACATCGGGGCTTCCATCCGTACCTTCGATACCATGGGCATTGCCTTCGAAAAGCAACGGGACGACCTGTTCCGCCACTGGTTACTCGGCTTCTTCTCGGGTGATCTGATTGTACGCACAGCAGGGGCAGAACGCGAAACAATTCGTCTGCCGAACGTCCTGTGGATCAGTTGGCGTCTGGACGAAGTACAGAACATGCTCCGCGAAAAGGCCACCGTAACCAGCGCCTGATGGATCCCCGGCTGCTCGAAAGCTCCCTGCAGTTCAAGCCGGTATGGCGGCTTTCTCGCCTGTTATGACCCTCGCCAACGGCCCTGAAACGGTTAGAAACATGCCCGCTTGATTAACCATGGTCAGGTTGGGACCCCTGCACCTTTCCCAATCCCCGCCCCCGCCAGGACTCTCCATACTTTTTGCTGGGCCTAGGCATTCCCTTGGGTTTGATGAGGAATTGTTGTTGACTATCCCGATCCGGCTGCGGCCCTGACCGGTCTGTCGTTGGGCCAAAACAACCGTTGCAGCAGGGACAATCATGCGGGTAGGTCGCTGAAGGGCAGCGGTGGCGGGCTGGATGGGTCGCCCAGGCACGGGGCGTCGGACACACCCGATGCGACGCTGCTGTCTGAGGTACCTGGAGGAGCTGCAAAGGCGGGAGGTGCTAATGGTCAATCCGGTGATGGCGTTGGGGGCGGGGCGGCTGCTGCTGGTGCGGGGTGCATGGCCGTCGGCTTTGGCCTGATTTTGTACCTGTCCACCGGCCAGGCTACGCTGCAACTGGCGGCTCCGAACCAGGTGCGGGGCCGACTGATGGCCCTGTGGGCCATGACCCTTAGTGCGAGTGCACCGATTGGCCATCTACTGGCCGGTCAGGCCGTAGTATGGTTGGGTGTGGTGAATGTCCTGATCCTGGCGGCAAGCGGCTGTGGCCTGGTCGCCATCGTACTGTTACTGGCGGCACCTGTGGGGAATACCGAGGATAAAGGATTAGCGGAACACCTACCCGCTTGAGTTGTCCCTGGCGGACTAAGCCGTGGGCACTAATACGGTCCGGATCTGACCACCCTCTACGAGGTGGACGTCCTGGGCCGCCCGACCCGGGTGGTGCACCCCAACGGCCGCATCGATTACTTCATCTACAACGACGTCAGCAAGCAGGTGCGGGTGTATGCCGGTTTGGAACACCGCCACCAACACGCTAACGTTGCCCACGCAAGTGACACGTTCCGACTGGGCCAGCGAATATGTGGAGGCCCTGACACCATGTCGGCGGCACCGGTGACGCTGACCGACCGCCACGGCACCGTCCACACGCTCAGCTACGACGTGTTAGGCCGCTTGGTCGCGGACACGGTGACGACGCTGGGTGCAGGGGTGGACGGCTCGGTACGCCGCATCGAGTACGGCTACGACGTGCTAGGGAACCTGGCCCTGATCACCAGCTACGATGTGGCCACAGGTGGCAACGTGGTGAATCAGATCAAGCGGGAGTTCAACGGCCTGGGACAGCTGACCAGCGAATGGCAGGAGCACGGCGGAGTGGTGAGTGGGTCATCGCCGCTGGTGCAGTACGCCTACAGCGAGATGACCGGCGGGGCCAACCATAGCCGTCTGACCAGCATCATTTATCCCAACGGCAAGGTGCTCAGCTACAACTATGCGGCCGGGCTGGACGACGCCATCAGCCGTTTGTCCTGGCTGTCGGACAACACCGGGGTATTGGAGAGCTACGATTACCTCGGCGAGTCGGTGGTGGTAGCCCGCAAGCATCCGCAGCCGGGCATTGATTTGACCTACGTCAAGCGAACGGGCGAAGCCAACGGCGATGCCGGCGACCAGTATACTGGCTTGGACCGCTTCGGCCGGATCGTCGATCAGCGGTGGCTGAAGAGCAGCGACGGCTCGGCGATCGATCGCTTGCAGTACAGTTACGATCGCAACGGTAACCGCCTGAGCCGGACCAACCTCCTCGATGCCGCCTTCAGCGAGAGCTACAGTTACGACAACCTGAACCAGTTGATTGGCTTCACGCGGGGTTCGCACAGCCGCAGTTGGGACTACGACGCGCAGGGGAACTGGCAGAGTGTGACGACCGACGGCAGCACGCAGACGCGGAGTCACAATGCCCAGAACGAGATCACGGGCATCAGCGGGGCGGTGACGCCGACCTATGACGCCAACGGCAACCTGACGACCGACGAGACGGGTCGGCAGTTGGTCTACGACGCCTGGAACCGGCTGGTGGCGGTTCGGGACGGCGGCGGCAACCCGCTGAAGAGCTACGCCTACGACGGTCTGCATCGGCGGATCAGCGAGACGGCCGGCGGGGTGACGACCGACTTTTACTACTCGGACGCCTGGCCGGTGTTGGAGGAGCGTGTAACGAGCCACGGAGTCCAGTCCGTGGGTGTCCAGTATGTGTGGAGTCCGGTCTACGTCGATGCCCTGATCCTCCGCGACCGCGACAGCAATGGCGACGGCATCTTGGACGAACGGCTGTACGTCGTGCAGGACGCCAACTATAATGTCGTTGTGCTCTTTGACAACTCGGGCAACGTGGTCGAACGCTATGTCTACGATCCGTTTGGCAGTGTGACGCTCCTCGACGCCGGCTGGAACGTCGTGGCGGGCAGTGTCTTCGCTTGGCTCTACCTGCACCACGGCGGCCGGTTCGATGGGACCGGTGGCCTGTATCATTTCCGCTGTCACGACT
>JANWVV010000052.1 GCA_025055795.1 Gemmataceae bacterium | reverse complement strand
TGGGCAACCGCTTCCAGTTGAGTTATCCAAGGCACAAGCACAGTCTCTTGGTCTACGAGCCGGTCAAGTGCAATGGCCAAATACGTCGCCACGGCCTTGGCAAACTCTAGCTCGTAGCCGGCGCGCAGCATCTCAGCATGGGCGCGGCGCACCGCATCGGCAAAGGTGACAAGCGCCAGCTTCTGCCGTGCATTGAACAGGTCGCCCCAGCGCGTCAGGCCGTAGCGTTGCACGCGGAAGCCCAGCGTTTCCTGCGGCGGCAACGGCTCATCCGGTACGGGTTCGATGCCCCAGGCGTCGCGCAGTTGACGGCGTTTTTCTTCCAGCGCCTTTTCTGCTGCGCGGTAGGCCTCCAGGTCGCGCTCGGTCGGCAGCCGGTAGGTTTTGCCCGTGCGTTGAGGGTGATGCAGCACCACCACCATCATGCGTTGGCCGGCCTTGCCCTCGCGGAAGAGGCGGCGTGTGGTGTCGTCGTCAATTGTCCCGCCGCACACGGGGCAGCGCACATGTGCCCGCGTCACGGTGCCTTCCTCCGGGTCAAAGTCTATGGGTTCCCCGTTCTGTCCGACGATTTCAGCCTCCACACGCTTTGCGGCACGGTTGGTAATAAGGCGCAGCGCGATTTTTTTTCTGTCTTTTTTGGCCAGCCAGAAGTTGGCCGTGAGCGGTACTTCTGCACCGCAAGCTGGATTTTGACAAGGTATTGTGCGCATCCAGTAATATCCCACGGGGATGGAGCCGTCGGGGTCTTTGGGATAAAAGGGCTCCAGCTTGCGGCGGGCTTCGTTGAGCACCCAGTTTCCCCACTCTTTAACAGCCTCGAGCAGCTTGTTTCCGTAGCGCGGGGGGTATTCGAGTACGGCTTTGTTCAAGAGCACTGCGACCGGGTTGTAGTCGAGCGCGTAGGTCTCGCAGCCCAAGCGCAACGCTTCCAGGGGGATGGCACCGCCACCTGCGAACGGGTCAAGTACACGCGGAGCACGCCCGCCATAGGCCGCACGAATAGCGGCCCGCGCCTCGTCCAGCAGAAGCCGAGCCGCCCGACTCGTGCTCGAAACAACTTCCCAGGGAGAGATATCCGAAACCAGGTTGAGCCATTTACGTCGCTGGTTGGGGTCGTCCGGTAGCAGGGCGGCCAGAGTAGTGGCCCGGCTCGCGGCTAAGGGTCGGCGGGCCCACCAGATGTGCAGGGTGGAAATGTGCCCGTGACGAATGTTCTTCTCCCGCACCGACTCTTCGGAGACCTTACGCAGGGGGAAATCGACTTCGATGAGGTGAGAAGCTATCGTTGGCGTACTCATGGGGTAAATTCTCCCTCAATTTGTACCTTAATATCATTAATATCATTTGGTTGCCAAGATTTATACTTTTTCTCGCTAAAGTGCAGTTCTATGGAAGGTCCAGGTCCTCGGAGATGACTGTCACAATGTCCTAAGCGACGGAGGTTTTGCCGTAAGCCTGACTTGGCATACGCTGCAAGATGTCGCGTTCCACCAACCGGTTGATGATGCGTAGAGCAGAGCGGTATGTAACCTCTAGAGCACGTTGCGCTTGGGTTATCGACAAGATAGGTGACTCGAAAAGCGGATCGACAAGGCGCAGTAGCAGCGAGGAGGCACGCCTTGTCGTCACCTTCTGCCGCCACTCGGCTTGCAGATTTTGCATGCACTTGGCCCGGGCAATACCATCCCGCAACTGGCTAGTTACCCCTTGCAAGAAGAAATTTACCCACTCCTGCCAAGCCCCTTGCTCGCTCACTTTGAGTAAAAGCTGATAGTAAGAGTCGCGATATTTTTCAAAAAACGCGCTGAGATACAGCAACGGCAATGGGAGTAGCCTCCAACTAACCAGCAGTAGAGAGATTAAAAGCCGCCCACTCCGTCTATTACCATCGAGAAATGGATGGATGGCCTCGAACTGATAATGAACGAAGGCCAGCCGTATGAGTGGGGGATATTCGTCTTGAGCGTGCAGATACCTCTCGAAGGCATGGAGGGCTTGTTGCATCTCTTGCACAGGTGGAGCAACAAAGATCGCATCGTTGAGAGTGCATTCCGGAGGACCAATCCAATTCTGGCTTCGCCGAAACTCGCCGGGCGTGGCCCTCTCACCGCGCACGCCTTCCATTAAACGTGCGTGCAACTCGCGGATCAGGCGCAGGCTGACAATGCCCAGTTGACCGCTTTGCCCTGCCCAATTCGAATGACCTTCCCGGCCGAACTGTTACGAAAACGTTCGGGGTTCATTATACGCTCCTGACGCCATTGCTCCACACTCCCTTGCTTAGGATTGCTCCGTTGGTGATTTGCCTTTAACGCTCAGTTCATGCACAAGATCTTCTTTCACATTTAGTCTCATTCACTCTAGAGCTTGCTTCCACTCCCGGACGACATAACGTATGACGTCGGTTACCTCTTGGGGTCGGAGTTTAGCGGCCGGGTTTTGAATTGTGTGCAGCACGGGCGATGTCGCCGCATTTTCGACGATATAAAGCCAATAATCATTGCTGAGCCGTTGGGCCATCAGCCATTCGTTGGGGGTCAGCACAATCGGACCAGTAGTGGCTCGGGCCTTGACCTCGATATAACGGACTGTATTTTCCAAACCAACCGAGCAGATGTCGTACCCGAGATTACGGGCAGAGACGTCTGCAGGCGTCCGTCCGTGCTCACGCTCGTAGACTAATGCCAACCGCATACCGATAGCTTCGATCTCAGCGTCGGAGTGCATGGCGTAATCCTGCACTGCCTGAGGCACGACGCGGGCCACACCGACAATTTCCGGCGTCGCAGCTGAAAGACGTGTCTGCCAACGAATCTCGTTTTCCAGGGCGCGCCTACGCGCTTCGTAGTCCTCTTTGCGACGTTGCTCGTTGATGATGTCTACCTCAGGCACGCTTTCTCCCATGGCACGCCGGGTTTCATAATCGATGAGACGAGCTTGGGCATCATTAATCAATTGCTCCAGAGAGCGAATGCCGTACTTGCGCTTGATATGGGCTTCGCGCTCTCGCTCCTGGAGAATCTCCCTTCGATAAGGTTCAAGGGCGTGCTCTATGACAAATGCGATAATGTCATCCTGAGGAGGGACTGGTTCTTTAGCTTGCGTGCCCTCAAGGGGTTTGAGATCCCACAACAATGAACTATTGACTAACCGGAGCTGATCACCATCTAGGGAACGGAAGATGGCAAACAGACGTTTACCGGCTATCTGATCAGTGCCGTCTCGGATTTCGCCTTGAACAAAATAAATCCATCCATTCAATCGCCCGTCAGGATCGGCAAACACTGCACCATCGTGCAGATCTTGACGATACCGCACAAGAATGGTTTCGATGATGCTTTCCAACAACGGGTGACCTGGTGCGACGAAGGTGGCTTCGCGGCTGTGAGCAGTTTTTTTGTCAAACGCAATCTTGTTGTACTCGTGAAACACTTCACCATAACTGTTTTTGAACTGCTGCGAGACCTGGCGAAGCTCATAAGGAACTGATGACACACGCCAGAGGCCATCACGGCGTTGTTGGAGCGGGATTTGCAGAAACCGACAGGCCCGCTCGAAGAAGCACCCGATATATTCGGGCACCAGGCGATTTTCGCGGGCACGACGATCTTCTCCAAGAATGCGTTGCAGATCAATGTGGCGGGTAGCCAGGGCTTCCAGGGCAGCTTCACGGGTTTTTTGTATTGCATTGATATCCGGGATCGTTTCGATTTCGGCAACAATTTCTTCCAATGTGCGCCGGCGGGAGATCGCATCGATGATAAGCTCTTTCAGTGAGCGACCCGGCACAATCTCACCGATGACGTCAAATACCCGATCACTCCCCAACGCTTGCCGGATTTTTTCGACTTTTTCGAACAAGGTGCGTAAAACCAGACCTTCACGGGTGTCGCTGGCCACAAGATTGTATATGTGAACTTCCTTTTGCTGCCCGTAGCGATGGATACGTCCCATGCGCTGCTCTAACCGATTAGGATTCCAAGGGATGTCGTAGTTGACCATCAGCGAACAAAATTGCAGGTTGATACCCTCGCCGCCGGCTTCAGTCGAAACCATCACTTGCGCCTTTTCGCGGAATTGGTGTTCGGCGCCAATGCGGCCATCGAGGTTCATCGCGCCATGCAAGGTCACCACACTGTAACCCCATAGCTGGAGTTTTTCGGCCAAGTAGTCCAATGTTTCGCGTGACTCGGTGAAAATGAGAAGCTTTTCGCCACGAGAACCAATACGCTCATCTTCCATTACTTGGCGGAGCTCACCGAGCTTGGTTTCGATTTCCTGGCGTTCAGCCTCGCGAGCCAGTTGTATCAGTTGTTTGAGGGTCTCAATCTCTGCTTCCAGCTCCTCACGCGTTTCTGCTGCAGTTAACTGTTCGAGCAGTTTGTCTTCCTCAAGCAGGCGCACGGCTTCGGGGGCATCTTCCAGTGCCTCTTCATCAACACGATCGCGTTCGGCAAGCCATTTTCCGATCCGCAGAAGTTCGGATAGCCGGTCTTTACGCCGCTCCAACGAGCGGCGTACTGCACGCACGCTTGATGCTAAACGCCGCTGGAGGATCAGTAGAGCGAAGGCGACATTGCGCTTCTGACTAGCAAGGGCTTTATTGTAAGATTGCTCGACGTAAGCCGTAACGGCATTATACAGCCGCTTTTCCTCAGCACTGAGGCGATAGGGACGAGTAAACACGTGTCGTGGTGGAAACAACGGCCTGCCGTCGAAATCACGCAAATCTTCCTTGAGACGGCGGAGAAAGAGAGGATTGTCACCGGCTTGCACTGATTCGAGAAGGAGTTCCTTGCTGGCAAACATCCCCGGTTCCAGAAGGTCAAGAAAAAGGCGAAAGTTTTCGGGGTCGCCTCGATGAGGTGTAGCCGTCAAAAGCAACAGGAACTGGCTGTTTCGCGAGAGCAGTTCGCCAAAGCGATACCGCTCTGTTTTGTTGGTTTTTTCGCCATAGCGATAAGCTGCCATTTTGTGGGCTTCATCCACGATAACCAAGTCCCACTGTGCCTCGGCCAAGCCAGCCATCACATCGTCTTGCTTGGCAAAATCCATCGATGTGATCAACTGCGATTGCTCTTGCCAGATATTGCGTCCCCAAGTGGCGTTCATGACGGCACGATCCACGACCATGAAGGTTTCGGCAAAACGCTCTTTCAGTTCGCGCCGCCATTGGTCCTTGAGATGGCCAGGCACGACGATTAACACTCGCTTAACCAGGCCGCGATATTTGAGTTCCTTAAGTAGCAGCCCGGCCATAATAGTCTTGCCCGCACCAGGGTCATCCGCCAGAAGAAAACGGATTCGCGGACTACGCAAGAGGTGGTGATAGACAGCTTCAATCTGATGGGGCAGGGGGTCGACCTGGGAGATACTGACAGCAAAAAGCGGATCAAACTGATAAGCAAAGCGGATGCGGTGGGCTTCTACGGCTAGAAAGAATGCCTCGGCATTCCCAGAAAATTTTTTCGTTATGGTAGAGATGATTCTTACCTCATCGATGTCCGCCTGAGCTAGCATGCGTGAGTAGAATTGCTGTGTTTTTGTACCAACGGCATCAATTTGAATGTGACTACCCACCGGTCGGACATTGAGTACGCGGACCGCCTCAGGCCAGAAAGGTCCTTGCAGTACGTCGCTAATCCTGATGTTGTGCCTAGACATTTTGCCTTCCTCCAAAAGCTAGGGGCAAAGTCCGAGTCGCCTGTCATACATCACTGTATTTGTTCAGTTTCTGCAGGTACTCATAGTTTGCTGTACTTCTCCGTCACTTGGCCGGTTTGAAATGAATTATTTACCATACTGCTGTATCCTGTCGATATCTTAAGCTTCCTTAATGACCGCATGGCGAGCGGCTCCTGGCTTCAAACTTAAAATGAACTGAGGCAAAATCGCCTGAATGAGTGGCTGTGTAGTAGCAAAATCGTTATTGATTGACTTTATGCATATAAGAATTGATTTTGATAAAGATGGCGTTGTGGCAATAAATGCTAGAATCATGTCAAAGGACGAGCAGAAAATGGGGGAGCAGGCCGGGAGTGATTTCCCTTTGGGTCACGGCGCGGTCATAAATGTAGAAGCACACTGGGACCGACCAGCCGATGCAACGCGGCGAGGAAGAACGCCACGGCTGGCACCAGAGTGTGGCAACCCGGAACCCAAGGGGGGTTACAAACAATGAAAGGACACTGGTTGAAAAAATGGTTAATGCGAAGTGTGTGTGCCGGCTTAGCCGTTATGGCGGTCGGTGATCGCGAGGCTTTCGCCGATGGCTTGAAAGGTAGCTCGACGGCAGCATCACCTCAGGCCTCAAGTGCGCAACCCTCAAGCAGCGGTCAGAGCGGTAGCGGCTGGATTACCCAGAAGGTTCAGGTCACCGAACTGGTGCCCACCTGGGTAGAGGAAACCGTTACAGTCATGCAACCGCAACAACGAGAAGAAACCTATACTGCCTATCGCGTGGAATACGTGCCTGAAACGGTCACACGCCAGGTGGTCCGCTACCAACAAGTGACGGAAACAGTCACAGAGATGCGCACGGTGGTGGAGCGTGTGCCGGTACAAAAGCAAGTGACCGTCATGGAGCGTGTGCCGGTACAAAAGCAAGTGACCGTCATGGAACGCCGGCCTGTAGTCAAGCAGGTGACCGTTAACGAGGTGCAGTACAAGAGAGTGTTAGTTACCGAAATGCGGCCTAAAACGGTGACCCACAAGGTGACTGTTCCAGTCACGGTAGAGCTGGGTCCAACTCTGGCGGATCGGCTGCGCAAGATCTGCGATCCGTGCTACGAGCCGTGCCCCCGTACTGTGACCGTTTGCAAGACGGAAAAGCACAAGGAAACCGTGTGCGAACCAGTTACGGTTTGCAAAAAGATTGCCGAGTGTGTACCGGTGACCAAGACGATCTGCACCTACGAGTGCGTTCCTGTCACCAAAACGGTCTGCGCCTACGAGTGCCGACCGGTGACCAAGACGATCTGCGCCTACGAGTGCGTGCAGAAGCAGGTGGCCTGCCCTGTGACCAAGGTTAAGTGTGTGCCGGTGTGCGAACAGGTGACCTGTGTTGTGCATGTGAAAAAGTGCGTGCCCTACGAAGCCAAGCGTTGCGTGACGGTGTGCGTACCTGTGCAACAGAAAGTGAAGGTTTGCAAACTGGTGCCAACGGTTGTAGAGAAGGAGGTAAAGGTGCCCGCTCCAGCACAACCGGCGCCGGCCGCCCAGCCTGCTCCGTGTCCTCCGGCCGCTCCGTGTGCCGCTCCCTGTGAACGTCCGGGCCTGCTGGATCGTCTGCGTGCCAAGTTAGCTCGTAAGCGGTGCGAGGAGCCTTGCCCGCCGGCTTGTGAAGCGGCACCTGCCAAGGTGGAGCCCTGCCCCCCCCAAGCCTGCGATCCCTGTGCTGCCCCACGACGCCGCCTGCTCGACGGACTGAACATCTGCCGCAAGGCCAAGGATGATTGCTGCAACGCCCCCGTGGTTGCCGGTGCTGCGGCTGGATGCTGCAAATAAAGGGCGCTGTTCTCCCTGGCAGCGCACAGCCTAGGCGGCATCCGTTCCCCCCCCGCGAAGCGCCTGACCAGTCACTGGCGGCGCTTCGTTTCGTCTTTGGTGGTTTGCCATCGATTTCCGCACACCACGGTAAGCCATTGTCAAACTAATTTTCTCGTGGCCAGGAAGGCACCAGCTTCCTATGTCCATACGGGGCAGGGAGAAAAGACTGACATTGTGAGGAGACTCCATGCAACGGACACTTGTTCTGCTCAAACCGGACGCGGTCCAGCGGCGGCTGGTGGGTGAGATCATTCGACGCTTTGAACAAAAGGGACTCCGTCTGGCCGGACTGAAAATGGTTCAGGCCAGCCGCGACCTGGCGGAACAGCACTATGCGGTCCATCGTGGCAAGCCTTTTTATGAAAGTCTGCTAACCTTTCTGACCAGTGGGCCTACCATTGCCATGGTGTGGGAAGGGCGTGAGGCCGTCAGCGTTACCCGCCTGCTGATGGGGTTGACCGATGGTGCCCGTTCGGCCCCTGGTACCATCCGCGGCGATTTCGGCCTGAGTGTGCAGAATAACTTGATCCATGGGAGCGATAGTCCGGAAAGCGCCGATGCAGAAATTGCTCTGTGGTTTCGACCGGACGAGTTGGTCAACTACACCTGTGCCGATGCTGCTTGGATCGGTTAAGGCGATACGATTACTTCCATCCCGCGTCAATTGTTCGTGCTAGCAGGAAGGATTCATTCTAACTCTGCACGTTCCGTTCATTTCGTCTTTTTTTCTCTCTGAGGTTTATGTTATCTAATCGCTCTCCGTCCAAAGCTGCAGTAAGCTGCGGAGTTGGAGAGGCCCTGAGCGTAAAGCGGGTGTAAGGTCGGGATGACAGGATGGATGCAACAGGCAAACGCTGGCTGGCGGTGATGCCCTTGGTGGGACTGATCATTGGTATAACAGCCTGGTTCACCTTGTTTCCGGGACGTTCCGGAGCGGGGTGAACGCCAACAGGTTGCCCGGTCCCCGGTAGTCTGCCGGGAGGTGTACCGGGATACAGTGGCTGGGCAGTCGGGCCGACTTCGATCCTTCCCACACCCACCTGGGCCCTTCCGGGACCCTTCCCGCCCCCCCCACGAGGTAATCGCATGGGCGGAAGAGGTGAAGCGACACCACAGCTCCCCCTCGCAGTGGGAGGACAACCGTCGGCTGGACTGATAACTGCTCCCACCACTGAGAAAGGTGGCGCTAAACCACGACCTTCTCTGCCATTACCTGTTCACACGCCATCACCACCACGAACTGCCCAGCCGGCTGATGCCGCGGCTGCTCCCTCAACTCTGCACGTTCCGTCACTTCCGCCACCCGAACACTTCGGTATCCGTCTGACCACACCTGCCGCCGGGGTGATCGTTCCCTTACCTGAAGGTTCTACCGTACTCGACCTGTTGCCGTTGCCGCCACCGGAATACTTCGGCATTCAACCAGGGGCAATGAAGTAACCATCGATCAACTCAATCCGCTCAAATAAGGATTATCTTTCAACGATTTAATCTAAGTATATCAGCATAAAGTATACTTCCTATACTAATTATTGCTTAACTTTGACTGTAAATAATGGTAAGTGCTTCTTCAACAGAGCGAAACGATTTACCGGAGGTCAAAAGATTGTCGAGTCGTTGGCGTGCCTCTAGAGGGGTATGTCCGAGAGCCAGAAGGGCCTGATAGACGTCGTCGACGAGTTTTCCGTCAGGTCGGCTGGCGGTACCAGGCGTGGCGGCGTCCATGGGCGAGTGCTGGGTCAAGGCTAGTCGGGCAACCTTCCGTTTCAGGGTGGTCACAATCTGTTCGGCGGTGGCCAGACCAATGCCGGGCAGCGTGCTAAGCCACTTGACGTCCTGTCGACTGATGGCATCTGCGATCACCTGAACCGGCTGGGCCATGGCCTTGAGGGCCTTTTTGACACCAATTTTTTCGACGCTGCAGAACAGTTCGAACAGTTCCAGCTCGGCAGCGTTACTGAAGCCCACGCGTCGGGGGACAAATCGATTGCCGCTCCCCGCCCCTTCCAGGTATTCGAGAATGTGCAAGGTAACCTCTTGATCCAAGCGGTGTTGCAGGTGGCGGCGGACCGTCTCGGGTACCAGAATCTGGTATTCAAACGGGCCAACTTGGAGACGGACCTCTTCTTCGAGCACCTGCACGAGTAGTCCTGTCATTTTGGTGATCATGGGTCGTACAATCGTGCGTGGGGATCTAGCGGCAGATGAGGCATCAGACCGCTGTTCGTCGCCGTTGCTGCCAGTAATAGCACAAAGACAGCGGTGACGATCAAAGTCTTTTCCACGGGGATTTTATCCGAGGCTCAGGGTAGGCGGGCATCAGGTGGTAGACGTAATTCGGTTCCAGCGGGAACACGGGAGGCGTTGACGTCCGGATTCAAATCGTAGATTTCCACCCAGCGACGTTCGTTACCAAGCAATTGTCGAGCAATCGCCGGCAGACTGAGACCATCTGTCGGAACCCGGTAGATTTTGAAGCCGTTTCCACTGGTCCCACCAGCGGGTAGGGTCCGGCTGTAAGTAGGTGGGGCCGCATTCCAGGGGTCAGGAGTTGCCACGGTTCGGCCTGCTGGTTGAACGCTGGAGGCCGACTCAGCCGCAGGTGCCGCCCCAGACAATACCGAAGAGGTGGGCACTGAGCCCATGTAGCGGCGTAACACGTGCAAGGGGGGAACGTCCACGGGCCCGCCCCCCGCCAGGGGTCGGTTGCGGTTGTAGTTCCTTAAAGCGGCGGCAAAGCGTGGATCCTGGTAAAATTCGCGGCTGATCGATTCCCATGTATCTCCGGGTTTGGGTTCGTAGATGTCCACATCGTAAGAGGTAACGGGTGGCCGCTCCGGCGGACGCTGACCTGTAGAAGCACTGGCCGATGGCACCGAACGGTCCGAAGAAGGGGCCGGCCGGCTTACCGGGGATGAAGAAGACTCGGGAGTGATGGTGCCTGCCGGAGGGGCAGGCACCGGAGCGGGCACCGCCCCAGAAGGTGGCTCGGCGGGCTTGGGAGGAACGAGGGTGGCCCCCCGCTCCGTGCTAGTAGAGACAGGGGACACCGGAGCAGGTGGTGCCGACGGTGAACCGGTGGTGGCCACGGGAGCAGGGACCACGGCAGTAGAAGTCGTTGGAGCGGCAGGGTTGGATAGAGCTGCTGAGCTGACGGCTGGGGGCGATCCGGGAGGTACCGGCGGCAGAGTCGCTGGCGGATGGGTTGCGCTCGGAGTGGTTTCCCGGGTAGGTTCGCCAGGTGGCGTCACCACCGACGCCATCGGAGGAAGTGTCGAGACCGTTGGGGGGGACGACGGAGCAGCCGTTGGTGGGGACGGCGGCGAGACCGGTGCCAGATCGGCAGGCGGGGGCGGACTGAGCGGTAGACCCGATGCCGCCGATGGTGGACTGGCAGGTGCGTTTGCGGCTGCTGGAGGTGCAGCGGGCATTAACGGTGCCGGAGGGGGAGGAATGGCTTCGGCGGGCGTAGTGGGCGATGAAGCATTCTTCCCTTCTGGGGCAATGCCACCGGCCGGCACAACCGGAGGAATCGGCAGGGCTGCTGACCCGCCCGCTGGAGCAGGACCACTCGGCTCAACAGAGGGAATAGGGGGTAGCCCCCCCTCATGGGTGGGAGTTACTGATACAGACGGCCGCTCCAGTGCCCCCAACGGGCCCGGAGGGGCAGCGACAGTGCCCGTCGAGGACAGGGATCGCTCCTCGCCTTGGGCCGGATGGGATGAACCTGTATTGGTCCTAAGGGCAACGGTTGGAGGAGATTGATCAACGGCGGACGGATCGACGGAAGACTCACCCGAAGCACTGGTTGCCGGTGTGGACTCCGGCGGATGGAACAAATACATCGCCGTGAATCCCGCCAGCAGACTGAGGATGGCAACTATACCAATCACCCAGCGGTTTTTGCTTTTCTGGCTCGGAGCATTACGGCTAGAGCTGTTGCCAGCAGAGGCCGATGTGCCAAACCACTGCCACAGTTGCTTCCAGGAAAAACCATCCTTGTCTGCCTTACTAACGCTTGAATTATTAGTAGCAGTCATAGTAAGTTGTCTCCTGCAAATATAAAACAGATATTAATTCCCCAATTAAATCGAAACTTGCAATTGCACGAAAATTTTAATCAATTTTGTATAATTTAAGCTTGAATTCTTTGGGCAACACGTAGTTTGGCACTGCGGGCACGCGGATTGCGAGCACATTCGTCCGCTGTGGGAACCACGGGTTTCCGGGTCAGCACCTGCCAGTAGCGTTGATCCCGCAGGGCATACTTGACACGGCGATCCTCCAGAGAGTGGAAACTGATAATGCCAACGCGTCCGCCGGGGCGGATCAGGGTCGGCAAGGCGGCTAGAAGACGCTCCAGAGCGCCCAACTCGTCGTTGACAGCGATCCGCAAGGCCTGGAACACACGCGTAGCCGGGTCGATGCTGCCCCTCCGCGGTACACAGCGGCGGATCAAGGCAGCTAGTTCCGTGGTGGTGGCAAAGGGGCCACGCTGACGCTGTTCAACGATCCGGCGGGCCACACGCCGGCTATAGCGTTCCTCACCGTACTCCCAGAAGATACGGGCCAATTGGTCCTCTGACCATGTGTTTACAATTTCTGCAGCTGTCAAGGATGCCGTGGGGTCCAAACGCATGTCCAGCGGCCCTTCGTGGCGAAAGCTGAGCCCTCGCTGGGGATTGTCCATCTGATCACTAGCGAAGCCTAGGTCCGCAAGTAAGCCATCTACCGACTCAAGATTCAGTTCGGACAGAACTTCGGGCAAACGGTCGAAACGGCTGTGGACGAACGTTACCGGGTACCCTCCCAGACGTGATCGTGCTAGAGCCAGCATGGCGGGGTCCTGGTCTACAGCAATCAGCCGACCATGGGGGCCGATGGCCTCCGCGATGCGGCTCGCATGGCCCGCCGCACCTACCGTTGCATCAATCCACGTCTGTCCCGCTGCTGGGGCCAGTAACGCTAGCGTCTCGGCCAGCAATACGGGTGCGTGCCGCCCACGCGGCTCAGCCTCCATAGATTGGTTCTCCTTATCCGTCAACACGAACCTGACACAGTTATTGAGTCCGTTTAAGCCTTTCGCGAGGCAAATCAGCCTCTCCTGCCAAAGCAATTCCTTTTCCACTACCGCAGGCGAACTGAGACGTCGAAATTTACCGGCGGCCCACCCTTACTACGCAGCTATTATCCCCAAAGTTGAAGGTGCAATAAGCTTATGCAATTATTGACATATCTCCTGGGGCAGGGAGAATCGGTTTTCGTCGCATACCCTCATTTCGCCGTTGGATTACCGCGTGGAGGGAGATCAGAGGCAGGAGACGGCTTCCGCCCGGACACTTGGGTCGGAAGGGTTCAAAATTGAGTTGAATTGTGATTTTCGACTAACAGATGGGCCGTTGGTTGGATGGTTGCCTCGATTGCTATGGGTCGATGATCCAGGAGTGTTCGAGGAGATTCGGGGCGGGAGGCGGTTTATTTCTTTTCCTCCAGCAGGCGTACAGAGATAATGACGACGTCTTTTTCCGGCACATCGTCGTGAAAGCCTTTGCGTGTCGTTTTGACGGCCTTGATTTTGTCGACTACGTCCATCCCTTCGATGACGCGACCGAAGACGCAATAGCCGACTTTATCCCGGGCATTGGCACGATCGAGAAAGGTATTGTCCTTGACATTGATGAAGAACTGGGCAGTAGCACTGTCCGGTTCGGCGGTGCGGGCCATGGCGATCGTGCCTCGGAGATTGGACAGACCGTTGGTCGATTCATTTTTGATCGGTGGCCGGGTTTTCCGCTCTTTCAGACCTGGTTCATAACCGCCCCCTTGGATCATGAAGCCATCGATAACGCGGTGAAAAATAGTACCGTCATAGTGCTTGTCCTGCACATACTGCAAGAAATTTTTGACAGTGATGGGAGCCTTATCCTCGTACAGTTCAATTTTGATGGTGCCCATACTGGTTTCCATCACCACGATTGGATTGCCAGCGTGTGCGGTTTGTGTCATGACGGCTCCTAACAGGGCGAAAGTAGGTAGAAGGAATCGGGCTGAAGACAACATGGTTTGGTCCTCCCGGTGAGGGAACTCCCTGGTAGCCACCCTCGGATGGCCTAGGGACAGGCATTGTAGCAGCCGAAACGTCCAGTTGCGATAGGGGGCAAATCCGGACAGCGGGTACGGTTTCAAACCAGCGGATAGCGGCGGACGCTTTCCATCTGCTGCCGCAATTGAGCAAAGTAAGCTGCGAGCTCTTGGGGAGTAATCCGGCCGCGGACACACGAACCGCTGGAACATCCCTGCTTAGCTGAGGCATGATGACAGCCGCATCCCGCGTCACCGCAACTACTGCATGCCGACGTAGCAGAGGCGGAAGTCGCCGAAGACGGAGCCGGAGATCGTAGACGAGATAAATCGAGTAGACGAAGACGGTGACCGGTTTGGCTCTGCCAGCGTTCCAACCAGGCGGTTACCTCGTTTTCCGGCGGCGAAGAGAGAATGTGTATAATGTAAAGATGATCCAAAGTGGCTTCAATGTCAAGGATCGGCCAGGCGGAATCGGCGTCTAGTTGCTCAAGGAGCTGCTGAGCCGTTTGCGAGATCCGATGTGCTAAAGACAGGTCGTCAGGGGTTGCCGCACGGAGCAACGGTCCGACCGTGGGGATGCTTCCTTGCCCTGAGGGATGAAGTTGGCAGTCTGCCGATAGGGCCGGCAGGAGAATTTCGCCCAATTCCAGGCCGCGATGGGTTTGTACTACAGCCAGGGTGCCTCGCGGCCACTGGCCATCGGCGGCAAAATACCCTAGCCAGCCTAGTTTGCCGTAACGGACCAACGCTCGCTGAGCAGTAGTCACGTCGAAGTTTCCTGCTCGAAACCGAAGAAGTCCCGCATGTATTTATCGTACTCGGCCTGACCGAATTCGGAACTGAGGTCCAGACGTAGTTCGTTGATGACTTTGATGCTCAAGTCACGGTGCCACAGGTTCCAGCAGGCAGCGCAGATTTCCCGCTGAATACGCAGTCCCAGTTCATCGGGGAATGGGGGGGCGGGGAGCGGCCGGGCCCGTTTACCTTCCATGCAGCCGGGGCGCTGACAGCGGAAGCCTGTGTCGCCGCCGGCCGTGTCACTGGAGTTGGCCGGTTGTGGAATGGCAGCCCCTAACGAACGCAGGAGTTTTTCGATCGCTTCTTTGGGAACACGATCGCCCCGTTCATCGGCCACTTGCCAGCCGCGGGTCAACACCGCAATGGCTTGCTCCTTCTGGCCCTGCTGGACCAGGCATTCTCCCAGATGCTGATAGACACGGGAAAAATAGGGATTGATCTGTAGCACCCGTTCAAAGGTACGGGCCGCTTCGGCGTACTGGCCGTCTTCCATCAGCAGCTGGCCGAGGCGGAAATGGGCCAGATCGTCCTCCGGATCGCCTTCGGCCATAGCGCGGAAGCGAGCAATTTGTTCGGCACGTTCTGTAGGAGTCATAGCAGGGTCTGCCTAAGTAAGGGAACTGAGCTGCATCCAGCTCATACCTGCCCCCCTCAAGGAAGGGGCAGAACCGTTACGGGAAGGTCGAAAGTAGTTGTCCTATTGGCCAGTTTATCTGTTGCCGTGATTCTGGCTGTAAACTTGCCGGGCCGGTTCAAAAACAGAGCAAACTGCAGAGTGTAGATCGGCACCGTTTCGTCCAGGTCCCGATCTACCAGTTGACCGATGGGTTTAGCTAGGATAGGCTGACCATTTTCATCGAGAAACTGATACTCATTCAGTACTCTGGGCTGCCGGGTCTTGGGATCGCGTTCGAAGCCGACAACGGAGAAGTTAATGTACAAGGTCTGGCCGACGAAGGCGGTGGAAGGGGCGGGGATTTGTCGTTGAGGATCGTGGGTGGGGTGAACGGCCACGATGCCAAAGGCGGGCTTAACTACCTCAAAGCGGGCGGTCAGAGAGGCCGACGCCTTGGTTATGGCATCCGTTACCGTCACTTTGCACAGGTATTGACCCGGTGGTTGATCCAGGCCGACCGTGACAAACGCCCGGGCAGGGATGACCTGTCCACGCAAGGGAACAAAATCCTGCTGATCCCGCGGATTTTCCTTGAAGTAAACTTTGCCGCTTGTGTCGCTGATTTCCATGGCCATACGATAGCGGGCCGTGCCGTCGGGATCGATGGTCAGACCGACAATGTCATAGCTGATGTAAACGATGTCGCCAGGGAGGAAACGGGTCTCCTTGCGAGGCGGACCCATTTCGCCGATAGTGAACCGCACGTTGCTCAATTTCAGTTCGCTGCCCTGTGCCGGGGTAGCTGACCCCAGCATGATGGCCACAATGGTGGTCACCATAGTCCCATTCCTGCTGTGTCGTGTCATGAAGGCCACACGCTGAATCCTAGCAAACAACCGCCTTGCCGCCTCGTTATTTCTGTTTTCGAGAATTGTATGATTATTTCAAGCGGAGCAATGGTTCGCTGTCTATTGCCTGCCCGGTTCGTTCAGCTGACCATTTCAGGGCTATCGGCCTACTAACTGCTACACCGACCCGCTGTGATTTGAACCGGAACAGATGCAGGGCAGCGTGCCTGCCCTCTCTCGGGTGGATAATAAAGTAGCTGGGCGAGCCCTGACCGGTCTCACATGGACGACGCCTCCCAGCCTTGGAGCAACTGGACGATGTCGGCAGGCACCGGCATGACCGCCAAGCGGGGCAACCGGACCAGCTCCCATTGGGCGCACCGAGGCTCGGCCTTGAAGCGGGTCAAGGGGATCGGCTGAGATAGCCGTCGGACTGGTCGGACACGCACCACCCACAACTTTCCTGCAGGGTCGTTCGGGTCCACCATAGCGTCTGCCACTGCTTCCATGATGCCGACCACCGCTTTTTCCTTGCCAGTATGGTAGAAATAAATCTGATCGCCTCGGCGCACCTGGGCTAGATGTTGCAACGCCAACGGGTTGGAAACGCCGTCCCACACTGTCTCGCCGTCTCGTTCCAGGTCGGCGTAACTGTACTCCGATGGTTCCGATTTAAAAAGCCACACCGCCATGAGGAATTCCCTCCACAACAGTTTGCTGGAACCGGGTTAAGGCTAACCCTGGGTGGCCGGTTAATTCGGAACGAAAGCGGCAGAACGAAGAAAAGTGCTGCCAGTAACAAACCGATTGCAGCGGCCATCGGAACAGGAGTTGAGGTGGTATCGGCATGGTTTGGAGGACAGGTCGGCTCAGGGGTAACGGGGACGCATGGGCTTGAGCAGCAGTTGGATGGCTTGTTCCACTTCTTCTGGGGTCCAGCGGCGGAGCTTTTCGCGAGCCAGTCGGGCGACCACGGCCACGCTGTCCGGATGCATAAGTACTTCAAAATGGTTGATTTCCACTAGAACGGCCGGAACTCCCGCGGCCCGGCATTCCGGCGGCCATTGGCTATCCACGTCGACCAGACCATCACTGAGCAATTTGGGCAGGCGGGCCACTACGCAGACCATATCGATGGGCTTGTCGGGATCAGGATCGACAGGACGGGCCAGAGCACGGCGGGCTTCCGGCGTCAACGATTGGACAAAGGGGGCCTGCAACTTGGGGTAGCCGAACGGCATACGGGCCAACAGGGCACCGGCATGAGGGGCAGCCGTGGTAATTACCTTGGTCACACCAGTACGCGGATAAATGCTGACAAACTGACGGGCCAACACCCCTCCCGCCGAATGGCCGATCAGGACAATCTCCCGATAGCCTGCCTTTTCCAGCAGTTCCACCGATGTACGCAAAGCGACCGAGCGGGCCACCACGTCCACAGGCACGGTCTGAGCATATCCGAGGGCGAAAACGTCAAAATCGGGGGCCAACGCCCGGACCAGTTCGCCTTTGGGGTGCTGCCACTTGTGCATTTCGGGGCAGGCTGCCAAGGCCGGCCTTACTGGATGCAATTTCAGCCCCGGTATGAGCAGCACGGCCCGGTCTTTTGTCTTCCGCAGTTCCTTACGGGCCGGTTTGCCCTGCAAATCCGGGGCCACCTGCCACATTTCTACAGGCACATCGACCCCTACGCTGAGCAGAAAGATCGCTATTGTCAGCAAACTTGGGCCCATCTTTGCACTCCTATACGTATCTCTTATGCTTATCAGGGTAAGATCGTTATGTAACGGTTGTGTCAGTCTGAGTAGATAAACGCAAGGGGTAATCATCAGTTCATCACTGCTTCCTACTAAACATCTACATATTGCTGGCAACTCCTCTACGGCGCGGCTATTGTTGGTGTTGCTAATTCCCCCTGAAACCGAAAGGTTAGGCCGAAACTCGGCAGCTATCTGCAGGTAGCATTGTATCTGCGGCCAAGGAGGTCTCGCCATGGGCGTTTTACCAGATTGGATGATCGAACGGGATATCAAAATCGAGCCATTTGCCGATGGTCGTCATCGCCCGGGGGTGATCTCCTACGGTTTGACCAGCTACGGCTACGACGTCCGCATCGGCCGCCGCTTCAAAGTTTTTACCAACGCTTTTTGTAGCGTCGTTGATCCTAAACATTTCGACCCCAAGTCATTTGTAGATATTGAAGCCGACTCTGTACTGATTCCGCCTAATAGTTTTGTCCTGGCAGAAACCGTGGAATACATTGAAGTACCGCGCGATGTACTGTGTATATGTTTAGGCAAGTCCACTTATGCTCGCTGCGGAATCATTGTCAATGTGACACCTTTGGAACCGGAATGGCGTGGCAAGGTAACGGTCGAAATTAGTAACACCACACCTCTGCCCGCCCGCATTTACGCCGGCGAAGGAATTGCTCAGATCGTTTTTCTGAAAGCTGAAGCTGTGTGTCGTACCTCCTATGCGGATAAAAGGGGGAAGTACCAAGACCAGCCTGGTCTGACCCTTCCTTTGGTTCCCGGGGCCAATGGCAGTGCCCCTCCACGCCTGTCCCAGCGGGAAAGTGAACCATGCCCCGGCCCCTAAGCTTCACCCCGGCTTCACCTAACGCAACAAAAACGGAGTTCCCTCTTGCGAGGGGGGTAACGGTACGCTAGAATACTAAATACATGAGTCCAGATGGAATATCGTCCAGAAAATTGGGCCCTCAATAGTTCGTCAAGAATATATATTGTTCTAATGATTAATGTCAGTTAATGATTTGATGTCATTTTATGACTATGATTCGCGGCAGTAAACATGCATGATATACATGATATAAGTGTGGAAATCACGGAGTAAATAACCATGAAAATTCCACGTTATTACACTCGGGAAGGTCAGGACCCTTATACCGGCATTCCGTTTGTCAGTCGCTCGTCGGTTATTCGTAATCCGGATGGGTCCGTTGTCTTCGAGATGAAAAACGTGGTGGTGCCGGAACATTGGTCACAAGTGGCGACGGACATTCTAGCCCAGAAGTATTTTCGGCGAGCGGGGGTGCCCGCGCAGACGCGGCAGATTCCGGAGGAAGGGGTGCCCTCTTGGCTGTGGCGGAGCGAACCGGCCAGTGCCGAAACGCCTTTGGGCGGTGAACACGATGCGCGTCAAGTTTTTCATCGCCTGGCCGGGTGCTGGACCTATTGGGGCTGGAAAGGGGGGTATTTCTCTAGCGAGGCGGACGCGCGTGCCTTCTATGACGAACTGGTTTATATGCTGGCCATGCAAATAGCGGCTCCCAACTCGCCGCAATGGTTCAACACCGGCCTGCACTGGGCCTATGGGATTGCAGGTCCGCCGCAAGGGCATAAATACGTTGATCCCCAGACCAACCAGATCAAGGATTCGACCAGTGCCTACGAGCGGCCAGCTCCCCATGCCTGCTTCATTCTGAGTATTGCTGACGATCTGGTCAACGAAGGCGGAATCATGGACCTATGGGTGCGGGAAGCCCGCATCTTCAAATATGGCAGTGGTGTGGGGACCAACTTTTCCGCCCTGCGAGCCGAGGGAGAACCACTTTCCGGTGGGGGCAAATCGTCCGGCTTGATGAGTTTCCTCAAAATCGGTGACCGGGCCGCTGGAGCTATCAAAAGCGGAGGCACCACTCGTCGGGCCGCCAAGATGGTTGTGCTCGATCTCGATCACCCGGACATCGAGGAGTTCATCCAGTGGAAAGTAATTGAAGAGCACAAAGTGGCGGACCTGGTTGTCGGCTCCCGTCTGATGAACAAGCACCTCAACGCCATTTTGCGGGCGATCCATCAGTATACAGGACCGCAGGAGGAGCGGCTCGATCCCCGTCGCAACCTGGCTCTGCGTCAGGCTATCCTGGACGCCCGGGCGGTGTTGATTCCCGACAACTATATCGCCCGCGTACTGCAACTGGCCCGTCAAGGGTTCACTCACATCGAGGTGGAAGAATACAACACGGACTGGAATTCGAAGGCCTATTACACAGTCAGCGGTCAGAACAGCAACAACTCCGTGCGTATCCCTAACGAATTCATGAAGGCCGTGGAAGACGATGGCCCCTGGCATCTGTACTGGCGTACGGAGCTGGAGAAGGCCCGACGGGAAGGGCGTGCCCCCCGACCGTGCCGTACGATCCGGGCCCGCGACCTGTGGGATCAGATCGCTTACGCTGCCTGGAGCTGTGCCGACCCCGGTGTGCAGTTCGATACCACCATCAACGAGTGGCACACCTGTCCGGTGGATGGCAAGATCCGGGCCAGCAACCCCTGCAGCGAGTACCTGTTCCTCGATGACACGGCCTGTAATCTTGCTTCTTTGAACCTGCTGCGGTTTTATGACGCGGAAAAACAAAGGTATAACATCGAGGCCTATCGCCATGCCATCCGCTTATGGACGATAGTGCTGGAAATCAGCGTTTACATGGCCCAGTTCCCCAGTGCGGCGATCGCTCGGCGATCGTACGACTACCGCACCCTCGGGTTGGGGTATGCCAATCTGGGGGCCTTACTGATGGTTCAGGGCATCCCCTATGATTCGCCGCAGGGGCGAGCCATTTGCGGTGCCCTGACGGCGATCATGCACGCAGGGGCCTACGCCACCAGCGCCGAAATGGCGGCAGAACTGGGACCATTCCCCCGTTACCCGGCCAATCGTGAGGCGATGCTGCGGGTGATCCGCAACCACCGCCGGGCCGCATACAACGCTCCGCCCCAACAGTACGAAGGGTTGACCATCACGCCGCAAGGACTGGATGAGCGGTATTGTCCTGCGGATTTGTTAGCCGCTGCGCGGGCCGAATGTGACCGCATGCTGGAATGGGGCGAGAAGTACGGCTACCGGAACGCTCAGGTAACAGTGCTGGCACCAACCGGCACCATCGGCCTGGTTATGGATTGCGACACGACCGGAATCGAGCCTGACTTTGCTCTGGTCAAGTTCAAAAAGCTGGCTGGCGGCGGCTATTTCAAGATCATCAACCAGTCAGTGCCTCCAGCCCTGAAGAAACTCGGTTATGCCCCTTGGCAGATCGAAGACATTGTCCGGTATGTGCGGGGTGCCGGCACCTTGGAGGGGTGCCCCTACATCAATCCGGGTACGCTGCGGGCTAAGGGGTTCACTGACGAAGTCCTGCAACGCATCGAAGAGCAACTGCCTACGGCCTTCAAGCTGGCTTATGTCTTCAATCGCTGGACCGTCGGTGAGGACTTCCTGCGTCAGGTTCTCCGCGTGCCCGAGGACAAGCTGAATGATCCCAACTTCCAGTTGCTGAGTTATCTGGGCTTTACGCCCGAGCAGATCGAGGCGGCCGACGCTTACGTCTGCGGGACGATGACCATCGAAGGGGCACCGCACCTGAAGCCAGAGCACTATCCCGTGTTCGATTGTGCCAACAAGTGTGGCGAAAAAGGGCAGCGCTATCTGAGTTGGGAGGCCCACATCCGCATGATGGCTGCGGCCCAGCCCTTCATCAGTGGTGCCATCAGCAAGACGATCAACATGCCCCACGAGGCCACTATTGAGGACGTCAAGAAAGCCTATTGGCTGTCCTGGCAACTGATGACCAAGGCCAATGCGTTGTATCGGGATGGTTCCAAGCTCAGTCAGCCGCTTAGCACCACGGACTCGCCGGAGGCAAAATTGCTGGCCGGTCTAGTGGCCGATGCGTCTACGGCTGCCTCCCCCTCTGCCAGCAGTGGTAACGAGGGTTCGCGGCCGGCCACTTCCGCTTCGGCCCCGACAACAGAGCCACCCCGCACCGCCGTGCAAGCGGCCGAACGGATCACCGAAAAGATTGTGCATCGCTACATCGCCCGCCGGCGTCGTCTACCTGATCGCCGAGCCGGTTACACCCAGAAAGCCCGTATCGGTAACCACAAAATCTATCTGCGGACCGGCGAATACGAGGATGGTACCCTCGGTGAAATCTTCATCGACATGCACAAAGAAGGAGCGGCCTTCCGCAGCATGACCAACTGTTTTGCCATTGCTGTATCCCTCGGGCTGCAGCATGGGGTGCCGCTGGAGGAATTTGTCGATGCCTTCCTGTTTACCCGCTTCGAGCCGAACGGCGTGGTGCAGGGGAACCCGCACATCAAGATGACCACCTCGATTATTGATTACATCTTCCGGGAACTGGCCATCACCTATCTGGGCCGGTACGATCTGGCTCACGTGATGCCCGAGGATCTGCGTGGTGACGCCCAGCACGATCCGCAAGACGATCCTGACTTTGATGGAGAAGAAGTGGTCGCCGAGCGTACGGTGGAAGTTCCGGCGGAGTCTTCGCCAGCCACGATGTCGGGAGTGTCTACCGGTGGACTGTGGGTTTCCCACCCACGTTCGGCCCATTTGCATCCGTTGCGACCGGTGACCAGCCCAGTTGCGGGCAGCAGCACTCCAGTGGCTTACGCGGCCACTTCGGAAGCATCGGCGACCACCGCCCGCCGGAACGCGACGCAAGCCCTGGCAGAACGGATCCGCTTAGCCCGCCAGAAAGGATATGAAGGGGATCCATGCCCTAAATGCGGACAACTCACCTTGGTACGCAGTGGAGCCTGTCTCCGGTGCGATACCTGTGGTGAGACTACTGGCTGCAGTTGATTATTCCCCACTTGCGTGCCAGGGCAGTAATCCCTTCCGCCCCAAGGTTGCTACTTCTCGGAACGGCGTGCTTTCGACGGCTATGCGTGTCCGTCCTGGGTAGCCATTTTCACTAGGACACGTTGATCGGTTACCGGTACACGGGCCATCCAGATCATGCTGTCCTAGGGGGTCGGGCGATGCCGTCTTGCCGCCATGACTCAGGTCAGACATTTCACATCACAAGTTGTGTAAAAACATATAGTGACAACTGGTGAACTGGATTGTCTGATCAAAAAACAACTGAGTGCAGTTCATTGCGTGATCGTATCTCTTGGTGGACCAAGGTGGGTGGTGGATGTGTCCGTTTGATTGCCCGACAGCCTCATGGCGGCCTAGAAATGCCAAGACTGTTTATGTGTGGTGTCTTGCATATGGTGATGGTTGAGCTAACATGGCAACAGCCCTGAGATGGTGAGCCCGTTGGCCAGGGTGGGGGTCGGGAGAGGACGTTTTCCAGCAGGTGGGACACGTTATGGACGGAGCACTATCCCGTCGCGACTTTCTGGGACGTACGGCAGCAGGGCTTGGTGCCCTGGCTATCGGTCCGGTCCGGGCGCAGCCCAGCGTCGTAAGCCGGGCCGATGGTTGCCTGTTCCTGCACCTGGTGGGGGGACCGCCCCATTTGGATACGTTTGATCCCAAGCCGGCGGCCCCGAGCGACTATCGCGGTCCGTTTGGAACCATCCGTACCCGTGTACCGGGTGTGCTGCTCAGCGAGTTGTTTCCGCGTCTGGCCGAGCGGACCGACCGGGTGGCCTTTATCCGTTCCTTACACCATGACGGTCCACCAGTCCACGAGTGTGGCTTTCAAATGCTACACACCGGTCGGTTGTTCCGTGATGGACCGGTCTGGCCCGCGCTGGGAGCAGTCTGGTCCTACCTGGCGGGGCAGATGAGATTGGGCCCCGGCCACGCCTACGCGGTGCTGCCTTATCCCGAGGTCCAAACGGGCATCGCGGTCGAAAAGGGGTTTGGCCCGGGCTTTCTGGCTCCGCCGTTGCATCCCCAGACCGTAACGGTTGGCCTGCGGGAGCAAAAGACATACGATCCTGGCTATGGTCCTGGGGCCCTGGGCCAATATTGTCAGCAAGCGGTCCGCTGGCTGGTGCGTCGCCCCTGTTCATTCATCACGGTGCTGGATTATCCGACGGTCTTCGACGCTCTTTCGTGGGATTGCCATGGTGTCGAAGGTGCGTTACGGACAAACTTGCAGGACATTGGTCGGTACGTGGCTCCCGCCTTCGACACCGCTTTTGCCGCTCTGCTGGACGAGTTACAGGCTCATGGCCTGCTGGAACGCATACTTGTAGTGGCCACGGGAGAATTTGGACGCACTCCGCGGGTCAATCCGCACGGCGGACGCGATCATTGGGCCGGGGTATGGACTGCACTTGTGGCAGGGGCCGGTATCCGCGGCGGAGCGGTTATCGGTCGTAGCGATGCCCACGGCATTGAACCGGCAGACCGGCCAGTCACCCCTGCGGAATTGGCTGCCACCATCCTGTATGCCCTGGGTGTACCGCTCACAGCGACTATTCCGGGTCCGGACGGCCAGCCAACGCCTGTGTATCCGGCCCGGCCGCTGTTCGAACTGTGGACATAATCTGACTGTCTGCGACTTCTTCGACGGCAAAGCACAAGCTGGGTATCCCACCGACGTTTCCTTCCGGCATTCCTTCTCGCTAGATGCCCAACAAAAGGGAGGCAACGGCGATGCAGTACAGACGTTTCCGCAGCCTCTGGCTGTTCAGCGGGGGGGTGATCGGGGTACTCCTGACTAGTCTGGCAGGACTGCCGCGGGAAAGACAAGGGGCACTCCAGACGTCGGCAGCTGGGGTGACGGCTCAGCCGGGGGTATCGGGCAGTGGGGACGTTCTACCCGGAACCGAACCGCTGACGTTGCAAGGCGATCTGGCTGCTGCAATGGTCAATGGTATCCATCGGTATCTGGACCGGGCTCTGGCCGAGGCCCCGCGGCTGCGTGAACCGAAGTGGAAACCCGATCTAACCAGCGTGGAACGCTTCCGGGAGTGGGCGGCTCCCTGGCGACAGCGGTTGCGCAAGATTCTGGGATTGGTGGACGAACGCGTGACCCCTCGTCTGGACTACGTGGGCGGTCCGGGTCGACCCCCACTATTGGCTGAAGCCGAACGCTTCCAGGTGTTTGCCGTCCGCTGGACAGTGCTACCCGGACTGGAGGCCGAAGGGTTATTGCTGGAACCCGCGGGAGAGGCCCAGGCAGTCGCCGTGGTACTGCCGGATGCCGATTGGACTCCTGAAATGGCCGTCGGGCTGGTGCCCGGCTTAGCGCCGGTGGTGTGTGTGGCCCCTCGCCTGGCCGCCGCGGGGATGCGCGTGCTGGTACCCACTCTGATCAACCGTCGCGATGACTGGTGCATCAATCCCCGCATCCAGCGCGGGACCAATCAGTCGCATCGCGAGTTTTTACATCGCATGGCCTTCGAGATGGGCCGGACGCTGGCAGGCTACGAAATGCAGCAAGCGCTGGCGGCAATCGATTGGCTGACCGCCCATACACCGGGCGAAGCCGGTCAGCGGGTAGCCGTCATTGGTTATGGCGAGGGGGCCTGGCTGGCGCGCTTGCTGGCGGCCTTGGATGAACGCATCCGCTTCGTAGCTCCCTTCGGCCACGGTGGACCTTTGGAAAGCGTCTGGGAGGAACCATTCGATCGCGATATCTGGGGCCTGGTTCGGGACTTCGGCACCGCTGAACTGACGGTACTGACCTGGCCGCGGCTCAAACTGGCTGAACCGCTGATCGTCGAGCGTGCCGGGCAGCGTCAGTTGCGGCCAGACCTCGGTTGGCCCCAGGTGGAAGGCCCGCCCCCAGTTCGGCCGGGTCGGACAGGAGCGGCGCCTGGCCGCTTGCACATGCCCCCACTGGCTGCCGTGGAAGCCGAGGAGGTCCGCGCCCGTCGTCTACTGGCTGAGCGACCGCCCCACGATCCCCTCGGCCTGTGGTTGCACGAACGCCTGCCATTACTGGCCGAACAGAATCCCCCCTACCTTCGCCGTCGTCCCAACCTCGACGATCCCAACGAACGGCAACGCCGCCTCTTTACCCAACTGGTCGCTTGCATCCAGAAGCTATGGCGCGACAGCGATCTGGTACGCCGGCAATTCTGGAGCAAGGCCGATCCCTCCTCGCCCGAAGCCTGGGAAAAAAGCTGCGAACCCTACCGCGATTACTTCCACCGGGAGGTCATCGGCCAGTTGCCCGCACCAACAATCCCACTGCGACCCCGCAGCCGAAAAGTCTACGACGAACCTGGTTGGACCGGATACGAAGTAGTCCTGGACATTTACCCCGACGTCTTCGCTTACGGCATACTGCTGGTACCCAAGGGGTTAGCTGCTGGCGAGAGGCGCCCTGTGGTCGTCTGCCAGCATGGCCTGGAAGGGACGCCCCGCCAGACTATCGACGTGGAAAAGCGACCGGTCTACAATCACTTTTCGCGCCGGCTCGTCGAACTGGGGTACGTGGTCTACGCTCCCCAGAATCCCTACTACGGCCACAATCACTTCCGCCAGATCCAGCGCAAAGCTCATCCGCTGCAAGCCTCGCTATTCAGTTTTATCATCCGGCAGCATCAACGCACCCTCGACTGGTTACAGACACTACCGTTTGTCGATCCCCAGCGGATCGCTTTTTACGGTCTCAGCTATGGCGGCAAAACGGCCATGCGTGTCCCGGCTGTGGAAAAACGCTACTGTCTGTCCATCTGCTCAGGAGACTTTAATGAATGGATCGGCAAATGCGTTTCCTTCGACTTGGACCGTGGCTACATGTGGTCAGTGGAATATGACATGTACGAATTTGACCTGGGCCACACCTTCAACTATGCGGAAATGGCATATCTGATCGCGCCGCGGCCGTTCATGGTGGAACGAGGACACAACGACGGTGTGGGCCTCGATGAAATGGTGGCCTACGAATATGCCAAAGTGTTCCACCTCTACCAGAACCGTTTGAAAATCCCTCACCGCACGGCGATTGAGTTTTTCCCTGGCGGCCACGAAATCCATTTTGTCGGTACGCGTGAATTCCTGAGAAAACATCTGGGACGTTGAAGGATTTCGTTCTAACGTAACTTTGAATAACCTGCCGGCCAAGCGTCCCTTTATCGGAATGTCCTGCTAGTTGCTCAGTCGGCGAACAACCACCGTTCAAACAACTCGGCTTTGACCTGCCAGGTTTCCGCCTGAAGTCGGCGGCGGGCCACTTGTTGCTGTGCAGAAAGTCCGCAATGCAGACGGTGCAACACGGCTTGGGCAAATTGCGCGGGTGTGTCTACCAGGTCGGCCGCATCCGACCATGGCTCCAGAGCAGGCAGGCGTCGGGCTACCACGGGCCGGCCCGTGGCCAGATACTCCAAAAACTTCAGCGGTTGCATCGCCCGTGTCACTGCGAGCTGACGATATGGGGCGATCAAAACAGCGGCCTGCCTCGCCAATCCTGGGAGATGTTCATATGGTATTGATGGTAATATATACACATTTTTCATTTGTGTCAAACCAACGGGCGGACGGTCTTGAGGGCCGACCAGCAGTATCGACGCCTGACAATCGCCAGACGATAACCGGTGCGCTAGTTCGCCGAGCAGAGCGGGGTCCAGTCGTTGATCGATCAGTCCCCAATAGACGATCCAGGGACGGGGAGGAATGACATCTGGCCGTTGTTCGCGCCGGCCCGTCAGGGGGCATGGCAAGGGTGATTGCGTTTCTATTGGTTGTTGAAATTTGTTCAATTCGACTCCATGTGTCAATAGCAACGTGGGTCCGGTGAAAAGTGGGTTGAATTTGTCCAGAAGTAAAGAGTTGACAACAATGAGGCGATCGATCCGTGCTAGCAGCAGTCGTTCCCAGCGTCGCAAGGTGTGGTTGTCCCAGCCGGGCCAAACGGAGTAATCGTCCGGGCAGTAGTAGATCCAGCGACGGGCCCGGAAGGTGCCGACCATCCCGGCTACCACTGGCAAGGTCGTTACGACCACGGGTGGGCGAGTGAAACGAGGAAGCATCCGCCGAATCTGCCAGTAATTGAGTTGGCAGAGCCAACGGTTGCGGAACGACGGCCACAGACAGGGGCGCAACACCTGAGGGGCCTGTTGATTCGCGGCGCCTGCCTTGTCGTTGCACCACCAGCGGTGCAATTGTTCCAGTCCGCGTCGCCAGGTCGCTCTATCGCACCGCCATCGGCGTACACCGATCAGTTCCACCCAGATGATCTGGTAGCGTCCGAGTAAATAACGGACCAGATGCTGGCAACTGGAGGGATGACGTCCCCACGGATCGGAAAAAACCAGCAGCGGCGGTCGCTCAGCAAGCAGCGCGGTAGCCGGCACGGTTCAGTCCTCCGCCGTCTGGCTGGCCAGCACAAGCGGGTGTTCCGCTTCAAGCGGGGCGGCAGTTTGAACAACCGATGGGGTCTTATCGCTGGGTGGTGGCTGACGGAAGCGCACGATCCGGGCGGGTACCCCCACCGCGACAGCATAATCGGGCAGCGGCCGTGTGACCACCGCCCCCGCCCCGACGACACAGCCGCGTCCGACGTCGGCCAAAATTATGGCACCCGCTCCGATCCAGGAACCTGCCCCGATGCGAACCTGTCGTCGTTCACCTCCTTGCTCCCGGATAGGTCGGGATGGATCATCAAAATAGTGGGTTCTACCTCCCGAAGGCACAATGACGTGGCCAGCCAACAGC
>JANWVV010000051.1 GCA_025055795.1 Gemmataceae bacterium | reverse complement strand
CGATGCCGTAGCTGAAGGTCCACCATTGGAAGCGTTCGAAGAACCAGGCGAAGCGACCACCGGCAGCCCCGTAGACCCGGCTATAATCGGTTTCCAACAAAGGGATGCGATAGCCGGCATTCATCTCCTGGTACCGCTGGGCGATACGGATGTCCATGGTGGAAGCCGCATTCCAGATCCCATAAATCTGGTAATCATCGAACCCTTGGACTTTACGAGCAGGGCCAGCAAAGTTCGGGGGGAAGTTGAACACCGGCGCCGACAGGAAGGTATCCGCCAAGCCAGGTGGCCCACGGAACAAGGGGGGAACCAGAGTGGCTCCCAGCGAATAGTGTGCCTCAATCAACTGCATGTAGTTGAAAAACAGACGCATACCATTGTCGAAGCGGTAGCCGATTTCCACATTGAAGCCGGGCTGGTAGCTTTGCCGGCTCAGGTCACGGGTGTTGAGGGCCTCGGTGCCGCTGCCGACGAAAAGGCCGGGAATACCGGTCAGGACGCCGGACGAGTCGAAAAATCCTCGGACCGCAATGGTCTGGGAACCAAAATCCCGGGTCTGGGTGAGCATGACGAATTCGGCCGCGGTGTAAAAGCCGGAGTCACCCGCTCGACCAGTGGGCAGGCGATAGATGGGATCGGCGTTGATCGGTACCTGGAAGCCCCCATCGGAGCCATCGGTCAGTGCCGGCGTTCCCACAACGTGCTGACCCCAGGCTTGGACGGGCACCGCCAGCACAGCCGCCGCGGCCATTACTCCCCCGAAGTAACGATACTTCATATCCCGCATCCCCCTTCACTGCATGGACGAGGTGTCTGCGACAGGTTCCCCATGCCCGCCGCCGATGCGACCCCGTCGTACTGTGGCATCCCTCCCCAAACACCCGCACTGCGGGCGCGGTGAAGCGGAAAGTCGTGAGGACCATAACGATCGTTCCGCCCAGGTCAAGAGACTTTTCCCCTGAAAACGCCATTTTCTTCAAGATTTTCCCCGCGCCTTGCTGCAATCTGACAAATGACCCTGTCTGGCGTAGTGCAGGCCGATTACATCAGCCCCACAACCTGGGAATGTTACTCAAACCACAACAAGCTACACCTGAAGGGCGCAGATCGCTTTCAGAAGTCTACCCGGCTTGGGTCGCTTCGAACCGGGCCGCGTCGGCCCAGACCACCACATGTGCGTTGTACCGGAACCAGTCGCGATCGATATTGCGATTCCGTATTTTCTCTCACGACAAAAGAACTGTACCCGTGGTTTCTAGCCTTTCTGCCCTACCTACGATGCCCCATGAACTACGTATCATGGTGCTGGCAACGCTTTATCTCCGCTCCTCTACGGCATGCCAACATGTGATCAACCACAAGGCAAGTTGTCGGTGGCAGGTGTGGTCCGGAGTTGTCACGATTCGACGCGACGAAGTGGCTTGTCGAGATCGCGTCAGGCGGAGTGGGGAGGACTAGTCCATGGTCAGTTCCAGACACCGGTTGGTGGTCCACAACCCCAACCAGAAAGCAGGGATGCAAGCTAAAGCGAGCAAATTTAGCGAATTGTTGTACAAAAACTCGCCGGACAGGAACAAATGCTGCCAGATCGCCTCCGGCTCCCGCAGTGCTAGAAACAGGCCAAGCAGTCCCTTGAAGGTGACCGCCGCTCCGCAGGCAGTGGCCGTTGTCCATAGCCGAGGGGAGGACGGACGGATGAATAGGTTGACTTCGCCTTGCTGCGGGCCGTCGGCTGTTAGCACCTCGTAATGCAACGTGCTCTGGTTGACCAGGGTTGGATCGCTGACCAGTTGCACCTGGAATTCCCAGGTGCCATCGCGTACGGGTAGGGCATCGACCTCGGCAACGCCCCGGTGCGAAACGACGCGCACGTCGCGAACCTGCGGATGACGTGGCCGGATGATAAGACGATATTTCCCCTGCCCGTTGACGACATAAACGCCATGACGGCACTTAAGAGGACGACTGTCCTCACCAAAGGGGCGAAGCTCCACCTCTGCATCGCTGAGTTTGCGGGGTTCCAGGAAACGGAACAGCTTGATGGCCGTTTCTTCACGCACCGGCGGTACCACCAGTTGCCGGATTATCGGGGTCAAGACTCGTTTCTCCACCTGAACCTCGATACGCACCTCTATCACCCCTTGGCTAACCACTAAAGGAATTTCCAGATCCTCGTTAGGTGTAAATGTCGGTTTGTATATCGTGGTGAGACCAACTCGCACCGCCTCTGCTGGGCCAATTTGCAATCGCATCTCATGCAGATGAGAGGTACCTATGTGCTTAATTCGCAGCACTGCCTTGGTTCCGATTTGTTCATAAGTGCAAATGGGTTCGATTACCATCCGCAATTCGCGTTGGAGCGCGGGGATCACCTCGATGGTGGGTGTCGGCAGGCCAATCCGACGATCGTAGGGTTCCTGACCAACACTCAAAACAAAGTGAGGGGGTGGCAAAACGCCTTCGCGGGTGAATCGTGCAATCACTTCGCATCGATATTCATCCCCCGGTTGTAGGGTGATTCCGCGTTCGAACATTTCGGCTTCCAGTTCGATACCCCGTCGCTCAGAGGGTTTTTTGCCGATGTCGACGCTGGCGAGACCACGTAATATGGTTGGCTGAGCACCTGGTACATCCATGCGGTTCCGGATCACCAGCCGCAGGGGAACGGGCTCACCTACGGGGAGTTGGGTCGGCAGTTGCCCTTCCAGTTCAATCTGAATGCTCTCGGAATTCATAGCCGCCAATATACTCAGTATGACTTATGTAATATACTCAGCATGACTTATGTAATATACTCAGCATGACTCATGTATTGACCAAATCGTTGGTACTGGTATCTCGCATGACGTGTTGCATACGCTCTCGTACCTGTTGTAACAACCTGCCCAGGTAGGATTGTTCAATTTCCCGCTGGATCAGCTGCCAGGCTTGCGGCCAACCGCCGTTGTGGTCGGAACTGGTGTATGTGCCCTGATCGCTCTCCAGCAATTGCGCCGCTTTATATTGGAAATTAACGTTTTGCTGATATTTGTGGCGGTGGTCGAGCAGATAATTAGCTGCCCGCAGGCGGGTTTCCGTTTCCGGTGTTAGCACATCAGTAAACATCTGCTCGGGACGTGGAATTTTGTTTGCAGGAATACGTTGGGGGCGTACAACCCAGACAAATTTACGGTCACTATACTTACCGCCCGACTTGCGGGCGAAATAGTCAAGCGCCTCGCTGTAGTTCCTGCCCAAACGAGCTAGGTACACGCGGACCCAGTGGCTGGAGAAATTAGTATCGCTTGGTCGAAAGAGTAGTTCCAAACAAGGGAACGTCTCCTCCTCACTTCGATGCTCTGAAATTTCCAGTCGCAGGCCATAATGATAATTCAGTTCCTCCCCCAAACGTTCCAGAAGGCTCCGGACGGTAACAAGGTGATCATTGACGTAGTCAGGTTGCTCCTCGGCCAGTCGTTCCTGTTCGGCACGGACGTATTCGAAGTCGTAGTTGGGGCCGATGACCAACTCACGTAGTCTCTCGGCAAAAGCCCGATCGAGATTTTCCAAAGCCTCCCGCAAGGAGGCATTGCCGGCTATTTGTACAACCGATTCAGGGGTGAAAGGAAGGTATTGCTCGCTGGAAGGCAAATCCAGGTATTGCTGTTGCAACAGAACATCGTCTTTGAGCCAATGGCGCAGGCGGGCTCGATACAATTCGCGGATCTGTTCAGGCTCGGGACGCATAAGTACGAAGCGATCATCCATGCGGATACGATCGCGGAATTGCCTCTCCATCCCGTCGTGCAACTCGTGACGTAGCTGCAGCGTCATGGTGAAGATGATGAGCAGATTGGGCAGGTTGTTATAAAGTTCGCTCAGATGGGCAAAGAAGCGTTTCCAGTCTTCGTGGCTATCGAACAGGGCTTGCCGTCCTTCCGCCTGATCGAAGGCCAGCAGGAAGATGCGCGGTTCGTGACATTCCCGCTCCGTGGACAGCTGGGCGGAAAGTTCGGGGCTGAACAAATGGATCAGCAGTTTAATCGCATCAGCCACGACATAGCGGCGGTCCAGATTTTCGTCGACTCCCAAACGTCGTAGCCAGTAGCCATCATCGGGTCGGCGGCGGAACCAGTGAATGACCCGGTCGCGGATATTCAGGCCGCCCGGTGTGTCGTCCGGAAAGACGTAGCTGAGTAGGACCCGCAAGGCATAACGATGGATGGGGTTACTTGGCTCGGCCAGGAAGCGAAGCGATACTTCGTCAGCAAACTCGTTGAAGTCCAGGTATTCAAACACACGCGGATCGCGCGCCTGGGTCAGACGTTGAATCAACTCGTGACTGCCGCGTCGGCGGCCCAGCAACCAGCCCAGCCAGCGTCGTTTGGCCCGGCAGCGACGCAGTACCGTCCGGTTGGCAACGAGCTGATCCAAGGCCCGGAAGGCGATGGCGCGTATACGCTGAAGTAGCAGATGCTCCTGAGTGGGGGCGGGACGGGTCAGGGCCGTGATCAACCAGTCCAGCACACACGGCTGGAATTCCTCGACCTTCCAATCATTTGACCCGGATACAAAAACGTATTTGTATTTCCCGGCCAGATCCGGACGCGCAAAATACCGCAACAAATGTGTCTTCCCGGCACCTGCTTCGCCAGCCAGCAGCACAATCTGCGAGCGTTGCTGCCGATGAACGGCCTGAATCTGCTCGATGATGTTCTGACGCACTGTTTCGTGAATCTGGGCGACGTCCACTGCCGGAGGCGTTTCGTAATGGCTAGCCACCCGGTCCACAAAAGGGGAATGATTGTCGGCTCCCGGCTGGCACCGACGGATCTTGAACGCTCGCAACAACTCGAATTGGTTCAAGGATAGATCGGCCAACATTCCTGTTGCCATGTGCTTCATCTCCAGATGAGGTAATACAGCAGTCGCTCGTTACGCCGGATGGCTAGTTCCGGTTCTTTGGCCCGATGGACCTCATTAAGTGCTTGCAGATCCACAAGACGGTCCTTCTCCATCTGCAGCAATTCCCGATGGAACTCTGCCACGCTCAGGGAGGGTAATTTCTGTTGCAACCAATGGTACAGACGTCGGATTTCTACTAAACGGTCCTGGAAATCAGGATCCAAACAGAGATCGTTGTAAGCCTCCTCAATGTAAGCACGCAAAGGAGCTGTTGGCAAAGTCGGTAGTGTTGGAGGCAACGGAGGTGGAGACGTTTCAGCTTTGAGCGGTGTACGCTGGTCGATGGATGGTACCTGTGCGGTGCTGGATGGTGATCCTGGTAACAACTCACAACGCAAGCGGTGCAGCAGGTCATCCGGAGCTACTGTGGGATGCGCGTGCAGTAGTTTACGCGCCGCGGTGACCAGGCGGGCAAAGGCCGTTTTGCCGGGGGGTATATCAAACGGATGGGGCGGGGTGGGTTTGTGTAAGCCATAACGGGGCGACCTGCCCGGGCCTTGCGGATGAAGCCGACCCTCTTTAATCAACCGCTGCAGTTCGGTTTCGACAAACGCCTTGTCAGCTTTGGTTTCCTTAACTGTTGTTTTGACCAATTGAGCGGCTGTTTGGGGTTGCTCGGCAGCCTGGAGCAGGACCTGACGCACTTTGACCGGATCGTTGCGGAGGGGTGGTTGATCCCGGCCATACCGAGGCGACCTGCCTTGGGTGTGGGCGTGCAATTCCCCTGCCGCTACCATTTCGTTGACCACAGCCTCGGCTGCCTTGGCCCAGGTCTTGGTAACCGCGGCTTTGGCCACCTTCTTCAAAGCAGCCAGCGTCTGCGGCATAGCGGCCGCCTGCAATACAGCGGCACGTACGACATCACGAAAGGGAAACGTTGCGGTTGTCTCGTTCGCTTTCACTGATCAAACTCCTGTGCAACATTAGTCACGACATCCAACAACTTGATCCCCAACCTGATCACCAATTAGCCGGTAGCACTGGCAATAGTCAACGATTCAACGGCACGTCATCTGGTCGATTATGGCTGTCGAAAGGTTCGCCTGAGCCGCTGTACGCTACTGTGACAGTAACATGATTGAAACAGCGGACAAATAACGAACCCTATTTTTCTTGAGCAACTCGTCGACTCACCTGTCAAAACTACTGTTCGTTCAGGTTCGCAGAAGCATGCCAATTGCCCAGTCAGCACTGAGGAACGTCCACCGTCTTTACGTGTTAAAAAAATGCTGCTGTATCCGAATAACATATTGTCACAAGTATAATTATGGATAATTTTCATAATTAAGTCAAGTAAAATTAGTCTTGTGGTAACGCAGGTGTATTTATTGGGGAAACAGATCAACGTTTGCAGGTAGGACAATAGGGTGGTGGTGTCTTTTCGCTTGGAAATAAAGACAGGAAGTAGGCCAAGTGTTTATTCACGATGTAAGGGGTGCAGAAGTGTTCCTTCAGGCCGTTGGCATAAGAGTTGAACCGAATCGTGAGGGGAAGATGGTCCGCTTTGATCTTTTTCAAGCGGGCGGCTAGCCGTGATTGCTGCAAGCTGCGGAGTGTCGTTTCACATTCACCGTCTACTGCGAGGGGGATTGGGGCAGGGCGGGCGTCGCCAAGGAGAAAAAGTTGGGAAAAGCAGGCATCGACTTTTTTCGCGAGAGTTTTCCCTTGAGCAGGCTCATGGGCCGGTTATGATGGATATAGAGGTTCCGCGGAGAGAAGGGTAAGGAGCGGATCAATGCGGACCCATGTCGCAGCGGAGGGGACGCGACCCCGGTTGCGATAGCACGTCGCCCAAGCACAACGCTCCAGAAGCGGTTGAAGGTTTAGGAGGGAGTCATGGATTTCCGTCCGTTAGCTGAAGCCGAACGTCGACAACTGTTGGCTGCCTTGCGTGGCAATGCGGACCGCGGGTTGGCATTGCTGATGGACCGACGGGACACCAGTTTCATCGGTACGACAGAAGAATTACCGGAAGAAGAGGTGATGACCGCGGTCAAATCAGTGCCGTGCCATTACTGATAGACCAACAGACAAACGCAATTACAGTCGTTCGCTTAACAAAACCGGTACAACTGGCTTTTGTCCACTGACAAACGTCGCTACGAAGCCGGTTTTGTGCGAATTTGGGATGGCCGGCCTGTCGTTGGGAAGCGACGGTCCGGATGCTGTTCCGGCAGGTGAACCAAATATTTTGTTGGCCACTTATGGGGCTGCTGGATAGCGAGCAGGGCAAACGCCGGTTGCTGACCGTGGAGATACCGGCCATCGAGGCCTACAACCAGGGACGTGACCCGGAATACCGGATTAGTGTCCGGCGGCAGGAGGGATCGTTAATCCTATCCTATCGCCTGAAGCCTTGTCACAATGTTTATGTCTGTGAAACCCGCTTGCTGTCCAGTTACCCCATAGTGCCTCCCGAAACACGTATTTTGACGCCGCTTCGGCACTGTCCCCATTTGCTGGAAGGCCAGACGTTGTGTTTGTGGCGGCAAGGGTCCAGCCGGGCGAATAGCCGCTGGGACCCATCACGCTTTACCTGCGTGTTCGCTGTCCTGGCGGCCTGGCGCTGGCTGGCCTGTTATGAAGTCTGGTACGAGACGGGAGAATGGCCCTTGCCGGAAGCCCGCTAAACCCCCTCGAAACAAACAGCCCAGGGGCCGCCGGATTGTTACCTTCCGGCCCTTAGCCGGATAACGTTGGTCAGCCCTCTCATGGCCGTTGCCCAGCACACAGGTAATCCGGAACTTCTCACGATTCGAGCAATTTTTAGCGGCGGTCACCGCAGACAATACACCCCACAACGCTCTTATGCTGGCAAAGGTTCGTATCCAACATCGGAGTGAGGCAGGATGGCGCGGCTGTTTCAAGTGGGAGCAGGCAGCGGCGGGATGGTGGTTCTGGACCTGTTGTGTCGGGAACCCCAAGTGGACGGCATCGTGCTGGTCGAACCAGACGTGTACGCACCGCACAACGTGGTGCGGCATCTGCTGCCACCGGCGTCGGTCGGACAACGCAAAGCCGAGGCGGCCGCCGCCTGGGTTCGTGAACGCCGTCCGGATCTTGCGCTGGATATCCTCATGGTGGACATCTTGCAACCGGAGGTGCAGCCACTCCTGTTAGAAGCGGCCCAGGGGTGTGACGTCGGGGTCTGTGCGGTGGATAACGAGCCGGCCAAGTATGCTTTCGACGCCCTGATGCGTCGCGTGGGCCGACCCTGGACCTTAGGTGAGGTGCTCAGCGGAGGGATTGGTGGCTGGGTCCATCGCTTTGTCCCCGGTGGCCCTTGCTACGGATGTGTGGCTAGCTACCTGCAACGGGAAGTGACGGAAGCCCCTCCTGCGCCCCCGCCAGACTATTCGCAGCCGCAAGCGGCTCAGGCCGAACTGACCATCCCCGCCTCACGGGCCGCCATCCATACCATCGCCTCACTGCACGCCATGGTCACCTTGGAGTTGCTCACCGCTCCTGCAGATCCAGCAACGACAGGCTTCACCTCGTTGCTGTGGAGCCTGCGGAAGGTGGAGGATATTTTTGACGAACCGTACCGCAGCTACCGTTTCCGCATCCCCCGGTCAGCCAACTGTTTGATTTGCGGTATCCGGGAACAGGCCGCGACGGCCGGAAAGGACCTCGATGTGGCAATCGATCAGGCGCTGGCTCGATTGGCACCGTCATGAACGGCAGCAAGGACTCAACCTGCGGACCGGTTTCCGTTCACTCCGCTGGGGATACGAAGTGGCGAAACTGGCGGTGTGGACGGACAGTATCCCCTGGTTTGCCGAAGCCGTCCTGCTACGGCTTGTCCTGAGCGGCCAGGCCCCGCTTGTCTGGCGGCGCACTGACTTCATGGTGCGCTGGGCCGAGGCGCCACCCGCGGCCTGCCAGGATATTCACCTTTGCGATAACGATCAGTTCGAACTCGAGTTCCGCCTGACCAGTGTGCCACCCCCAGACATGCCCGTCATCGTGTACTGGCGGGACCAGGCGATCCTGTCGGTACATGTACCCCGCTTAAGCCTGCTGGAGTATCTGCACAGCCTTCGCTGGCATTGCTCAGGAGTCACCATGCGGTGTGGGCAGCATGCTATCACGGCCCGCTGCTTCAGTCGTCGTTCGCTGCGAAGCCTGGCCGTCGCGGCGGTGGTGACCTCACCGTATACGCTGGTGCCCTTGGCGCAATTGCAACCGTTTTTGCGCATCCAGGCTTTCCCTGTAGGGCAGTGCTGGGAGATGCCCCTGAATCTGACCGCCGATCAGCAACTGGCTACGGAGGCCTGCCTCATTCAACCGTTTCCGCCCCTGACACCGCAGTATAACACCTGGTCCCTGGAATGGCGAACCAGTCACCATCGGTTGCATGCGGAGACCATCAACGTTGTCCGTCCGGAGCTATGGGAGCGGGATGTGACCGTGCTGGATACCTGCTTTGTTGTAGGTACAGCCGGCGGCTGGGTACGCCAACGGGAGCTACCAGCCCCCAAAAGGGGTACGTCGTTCGGACCGTGCTTTATTCTGCAGGCTCCGGGCGGCTCGGCGGGCCTGATCCGCTTGAATGTCTACGCCCATACCTTCCAGCGGCCGCTGGGCCGCTTGCTCCGTCGCGAAACGGTGCTAGTCACGGACGCCCCCACCGTTTACCTGCCCGGAATGTTCCAGGCGCACGAATTGCCGCAGCTCACCCGCTTCGAGTTGCGAACCGCCCAACGCACTCTAGCCACCCTGCCGCTCAGTCACGCCCCACACGCCCGACTGACTGCCGAAGGCGGATTCGTCTCAGCTCCCGATTTCGTCTGGACTGAAGCGACCGAAGCGGAACTACTGGAACGGCTCAATCGTCTTTCCCGTAGGCCCTCTGAGGATAAACAGTTCTGAAATATGTCGACAATTCCGTCGTCGGGTCAGACGCCAACCCGGTGTGGTCCCGTCCGACCTCTCTGTTCCGCATTGTACGTCCGCCCGCGTAGGGGCACCGCTCCCTTGAAAGTCGCCCAGTCTGCTCAGAATCGAGCACTCCGGTGGGTACGCTGGTGCAAATGCTGGTAACTCTGCAGGGCCAGCAGAGCAAACAGTACGGCGGTCCACCAGGAGCCCTTAGGAAACCACACTGGCAAAAGCCGGGTGAGTGGCCCACCATTGTGAGTAGTTTCCCACCAGCACATAAGACTGTAAAGTGCCAGCAAGGACGCTGTCCATAGGGAGATCTGCCACGCCCAAATAGCCCCCTTCGTCGGGCGGATCCACTCACAGACGTCACGACAGACCTGGCCGCCATCCAACGGTAGCACCGGCACGAGATTCAGGATGCCCCAATACACGTTGACCAAAATCAGCAGCTGATAGGTAAAGATCAAAGCATGGGGAGCTTCATCATTCTGCCAGGCGGTCAGTCTCTGGGTAATATACAGCAAGCCAGCCAAGGCAAAGCCGCTAAACGGTCCTGCCAGACTGACGATGATACGCGACGCATGGCGGCCTGGGATCCGGTCAGCAACGGTCAGGCCACCAAAGATCCACAAGATGATGGCAGCCTGACAGCCATAGACGCGATAGGCCACGGCATGCCCCAGTTCGTGTACCAGCAGGGCAACAAAAACCACGAGGATCCATAACAGCCAGTAGTGCAGTCCGGACTGGATCAGGTCGCCGCCCAGCAAAGCCGCTGCTAGCCAGAACAACGGATGCACGCGGACGGGAAAGCCGCAACAGCGAAAACGTATATCATACGGAGTCCGTAAAGGACTATCCCACACGGTGGATACTCCCTTATTGCCGTTGGATCAATAACAGATGCTCGTATTGTAACAGAAGTCCAAAGGCTGATCGCCCCAATCGACAATCGGGCTAATGTGGCATGTTCTGCTTGGACTGGTGCCGGTAGGCGTGAACAGGGGCCAATCACAACGATTGAGAGCCGGACGGATCCGGGACAATTGCTAGTCTTGACAACCACCCCCACAAGAGAGGGAAAGGACCTATGGAGCTTGCATCCTGGCGGCAACAGATGACAGCGGTGCTCCAGCGGTGGGTTTTCCTGGACCATGCCGCGGTGGCCCCGTTACCTCAGTGTGCCGTCGCGGCCCTGCATTATTACGCCCATAGCCTGGCGGAAAATGGCGTGGCCGCCTTCCCTTACTGGTTTGCCCGCGTGGAGGAAGTACGCCGGCTGGCGGCTCAGTTGCTCAACGCCCCCAGTACAGACGACATCTGCTTTATTCCCAACACTACCTGGGGCATCAGCCTGGTGGCGGAAGGTTTTCCCTGGCAGCCGGGGGACAATGTCGTGCTAGCTGCCGAGGAATACCCCGCCAACCAATATCCCTGGCTGAACCTGGCTAGTCGTGGAGTGGAGGTGCGTCGCGTGCCCAGCCGCGGAGCACGCATCCTACCCGATGATTTGTTCCAGGCTTGCGATCGCCGTACCCGGGTGCTGACCGTCTCGTCAGTGGAGTTTGCTAGCGGCTTTCGCCACGATCTGGAGTTGCTTGGCAGCTGGTGCCGCGAACATAACGTCTTCTTCTTCGTCGATGCCATTCAGTCCCTGGGCGTCTTTCCTATGGATGTGCAACGTTTACCCATCGATGCCTTGGCCGCCGACGGCCACAAATGGCTACTGGGTCCGGAAGGAGCCGGCATCGCCTACATCCGCCGCGAATGGGTGGAACGCTTGCACCCCGTTGGTGTGGGGGCTTTCAGTGTCGTACATCCCTGGGACTTCTCCACTATCGACTTTACCCTCAAACCCCATGCCGGACGCTGGGAGGGAGGGGCCTACAACATGGCCGGCATCTCAGCCCTGGGAGCCTCCCTGCAGTTGCTCCTGGAAGTGGGAATCCCACGCATTACCGAACGCATCATTCAGCTTACCGATCACCTTTGTGAACAAGCCCAACGCCGAGGCTGGACGGTGTTCAGCAGCCGTTTACCGGCGGAACAATCGGGGATCGTCTCCCTGATTCATCCGCGTCTGCCCGCACGTCAGGTTGTAACAGCTTGCCGGGATCGCGGCATCGTCATTAATGCCCGGGCTGGCCGGGTCCGTGTCAGTCCGCACGCCTACAACACCCCCGACGATCTCGATCGCTTCCTGGAGGTAGCCTCTGCCCTCGATTGAACCGCCAACCGACCGCTAGGGCCGGGCATCGGCCAACTTCCACAGGGTCTTGGCTTTGTCCGATCAAGCAACCGGAGACCAACGCCGTGACCGCAACCCTCAATCCCCGCTACGCCGTGTATACGGGGACCTTCGATCCCGTCCACTTGGGGCACCTGGACGTCATCCAACGGGGTAGTCAATTGTTTGACCGCCTTATCGTAGGGGTTGGCATCAATCCGGAAAAAACCACCCTGTTCAGCATCGAAGAGCGGGTCGAGCTGCTCAAGCAGGTGACGGCCGGAATTCCCCGAGTCGAAATCCAACCCTTTCTCGGTCTGGCCGTCCGCTTCGTGCGGGAAGTGGGAGCCCGGATCATGCTTCGCGGACTCCGCACCCTGTCCGACATGGAGTACGAGTTCACGATGTCGTTGATGAATCTACACCTTGACCCCGATATCGAAACGGTCTTTCTGATGGCCAAGGAAGAGTACTCGCACATCAGTAGTTCTTTGTTGCGGCAAATTGCCATGATGGGCGGGGATTTGAGCCGCTTTTTACCCCCCCCTGTACGCCTGGCCCTAGAGGCCAAGGCCGCTGCGGGCAAAATCCTGCCCGCTCACTGTCTCGGACCATTCCGCGGCGGTGCCTGACCCCTTCTTCATCAACCCTGCAAACAGGCATGTCAAGCTGCCAGAAAGTAACAATTTTTTACCGAGGCCGATGCCTATCTTCCCCGCTGCCGTCGCGTCTACTCCTTGGAGGGCATGACCGAAATATGGACCATCTACTACGCAGGTAACGGGACACGAAAGCGTTTGACATCAAAAAGGCGATTAGAAGGCAATCATCGGGTGATCGCGACGGCGGGCCTGACGCGGACCTTATTTATCGGTTTAATTTTTGTCATAGAAGTTGGGAGCAGAGCATTTGCCAAAGAGTGACCAACACGGTGAAAATCCTTGGCCTGCCCGACCATACCAGTGGGGGTCAACGGATTTTGCCTCCTGTTGTCCCTCCGGGCGAAGGGGGAATGCTCACCGGCGGGGCGGCAGGAACGCCACTGGCAGGCACCAACGGAGTATTTCCACCCGGCAAAGCTGGAACAGACGGGCCCGTTCCTGGATTGACTTGGGGCGGCACCGTGGGTCGGGCATTGCCAGCGTTCGTTTCACCATCAGACGAAGAGACATTGGCCTGATTGCTGATGATTTGGGCTACCTTCTGGAAGAAGGCGGTTGAATCCTCGGTCACCTTTCTGGTGTCCACTACGGTCTTGATTTCGGCTTTGCCACCTTCTCCTTTGCTCAAAGTCAACTGGTACCAGCCGCTGTACCAGCCGATCACGGCAAAGGCCACCACCGCAAAACCGATCAACGCAAAAAGGTTCCGCATGATCAGGTGCTCCTTGCTCAGGTCCATACAGTCCGCCGCGACAAGGGTAACCGGCAGTCCTCCTCGCCTGCAAGCCGAAAGCATTCTACGCTGCCAACCTTTCCATCAAACAGCTCAGTAGTTTACAATCCATAGTCCAGAACAGGAAAGCTGCCTTTGGGGCTCGACTTTCTCGGGTGGCTCTACTAGCCGGATTGCAGAGGATCAGCCACGCGGAAATAAGCGCACCGGCATTTGCTCTGTATGGAACGTAAACATCAATTTTGGCCGCTTTTTGGCCGGTTGGACATCTGGCCGGAGGACACTCGGTTGGGAAAATCCGTGACGGCCCGGCCGCCTGGGAGGACGAGCTGACCGGTGGATCCCCAAACGTTAATGAGCGGTAAAAAATCCAAGTAGCACACAACTGCTTGCCAGATATGAGCAACGACGCACTGACTGGGGGCACTTCTACGCTTGTCTACGCTTGGAAGTGGACGGAAGGACAACGTAAAATGCAATAGTTGGACGGGGTACAAAATTCGTCTTGTCAGATGCTGTGAAAAGGGGTAACCTGCTGTGTCGCCCCTTTCCCCTCGTCCGGTTATCAAGGTTGGCCTGTAGCCGGTTAGGATCATGCCTGGCTGGCGGCCCTCTTCCCCCCGTGACACCGGAAGTGCAAGGAGGATGTTACCAACGATGGTCCACGCAACCGCAATCCTCGATAAGCTCCGCGCCCAACTCAATACCAGCGACTACAAAAAGCTGCATTGGGAAGGATCGTTTGCAGAATACCTGGATATTGTGCTGGAACATCCGGGCGTTACCCGGACAGCCTATCAACGCTTGTATGACATGATCATTTCCCATGGCATCGAGGAGGTATACGAGAACAAGGACAAAATCATCCGCTACAAATTTTTCACCGAGTTTGCGAGCAAATACGGCGATGCCATCTACGGCCTGGACCGTCCTTTGATGCAACTGGTCAACGTATTCAAGAGTGCAGCACTCGGCTTTGGGACCGAACGACGCGTTATCCTGCTGCATGGCCCAGTGGGTAGTGCCAAATCGACCATTGCCCGCCTGCTGAAACGCGGCCTGGAAGAGTACAGCAAAACCGATGAAGGGCAACTGTATAGTTTCGCCTGGCGTAATCCGGACGGCTCCGGCTGGACCAAAGACCCCATGCATGGCGAACCCCTGCAACTGGTTCCCGAGGAGTTCCGGCCCGCCCTACTAGCAGAGCTTAATGCCCGTTGTCGCAAACCTTACCCTTATGAAATCAAAATCAAAGGCGATCTGTGCCCTTATAGCCGTTTCGAATTCCGTCAACGTCTGCAGAAGTACGACGGCGACTGGTTGAAAATGCTCGAAAACGAGGTGAAAATCTACCGCCTCATCCTCTCCGAAAAAGACCGTATCGGCATCGGTACTTTCCAACCCAAGGACGAAAAGAACCAGGATTCCACTGAATTAACCGGCGACATCAACTATCGCAAGATAGCCGAGTATGGCTCGGACTCCGACCCGCGCGCCTTCAATTTCGACGGGGAACTGAACATCGCCAACCGGGGCATCGTCGAATTCATCGAAATCCTCAAACTGGACGTAGCCTTTCTCTATGACCTGCTGGGAGCTTCCCAGGAGCATAAGATCAAGCCTAAAAAGTTTGCCCAGACCGATATTGACGAGGTGATCCTGGGACACACCAACGAGCCGGAATACCGCCGCTTGCAGAACAACGAGTTCATGGAAGCCCTCCGGGACCGGACGGTCAAAATCGACATCCCCTACGTGACGCGCCTGAGCGACGAAATCAAGATCTATGAGAAGGATTTCAATCCCGAAAAGGTAAAAGGCAAGCACATCGCCCCCCATACGATCGAAGTAGCGGCCATGTGGGCCGTGCTTACCCGCTTGACACCCCCTAAGCACGCCAACTTGACCTTGTTGCAAAAAATGAAGCTATATAACGGCAAGACCCTACCAGGGTTCACCGAAGACAACGTCATCGAACTGAAACGCGAATCCCCCAATGAGGGGATGTCCGGCATCAGCCCCCGCTACATCCAGGATAAAATCAGCAACGCACTGGTTTCCCATCCCGATGAGGATAACATCAACCCCTTCATGGTGCTCAACGAACTGGAAGCCGGGCTGCGTCACCATTCCTTGATCAAAAACGAGGAACAATACCGGCACTACAAGGAATTGCTGGCCGTTGTGCGGGAGGAATACGAAGACATCCTCAAAAACGAGGTGCAACGCGCGATTGCGGCCGACGAGGAAGCCCTGGCCCGTCTGTGTGCCAATTACATCGACAATGTCAAGGCCTATACCCTGCGGGAAAAGGTCCGCAACAAGTACACGGGAGCCCTGGAGGAACCCGACGAACGTCTCATGCGTTCCATCGAAGAAAAAATCGACATTCCTGAAGGGCGTAAGGATGACTTCCGCCGGGAAATTATGAATTACATCGGGGCCTTGGCTATCGATGGTAAAAAGTTCGACTACCGGACCAACGAACGCCTGCAAAAGGCCTTGGAACTGAAACTATTCGAAGACCAGAAAGATACCATCAAGCTGAGCACCTTGGTTTCCAGTGTGGTTGACAAGGCGACGCAAGAGAAGATCGACGTAGTCAAGAGTCGCCTGATCCGTAACTACGGCTATAATGAGTCGAGTGCCACGGACGTGCTCAACTATGTGGCGAGTATTTTCGCCCGTGGTCAGTCGAAGAAGTAACTCGATTAATTCGGGTGCTCCCCGCCAGTGGGTCTGACACAGGCGGGGGTGCGAGGGATGGGGGCCTGACCGACCTGAAAGTGTGAACCTGGTCAGGTCCGGAAGGAAGCAGCCATAAGCACTGGAGGGTGCGGCTCAGGGCACCCCCATCCCTCATACCTCCGCTCGCATCTTTGCCTTGCACCGCAGCGTGCTGACCCTCGCTTCCTTGAGGGATTGCCCAAACGCCGAACCCCAATGCCTCTAGAACGATGCCAACTGTCCGCAGTCACAAACAGTTATTCACAAACAGTTATTCCCCTGCCACTGTTGTGAGGCTCCCCGCTCGTTATCAGCATCACTGAATTGACTAAGGGCCACTAACACAACGATTTCGAGCGGCGTGATGGAGTTACGATCTCTGGCCTGCAAGCAGGCAAGCTATACAAACCTACCCTGGATCCTAATGTGTGGACGTTAATCCAATCGCACCTGTCGCCACCCAACCCCGGTCTTCCAGTTGGGGATCACCGCCGTGGTGGTGGACCGATGTGACCCCGCCTCGGACAGCGGCCTGGCGGTATGCCACCGGCTGGCGGAAGGCACGCTGAGGTGGTTGCATCACTGTTTCTATGTGCCAATTGGTTAGGAGCGTTACGTTGATGTTCGTCAGGCTTGCTGAACCTGAGACGCATCCTGAGCACAAATCTCTTATAATCTCATTCCGTTAGGTAATCTTAATCATGCTGGGTCGGCGGGCGGTTAGCCTACCGGTTGGCCACTGCCAAGACGGGTGGATTGTCAGTGGACCAGGTACCCGAATCGCTCGGTGAATTGAGCCGGTGTCATCTTGACGACGGCCGCGAGACGCTCCAGACGGACGGGATCTTCAAAGTCGCTTTTTTCCAGCCGGATCATGTAGCGGCGCGCCACTTCGTAAGTTTCGCTGTGAATGTCCACCAGACGAGGACGCATCTTGCGAGTCGTCGGGTCGAGCATTTCTTCGAAGGGTCGCGGTACCATACTGCCGCCCACAAAGGTGATTACTACGCCCTGTCGTTCCGCTTGGGGCGAGAGGAGGAACTTGACTGCCCCGTATCCCAGATTACGGGTGTATTCAGCATCAAAAGGAATGGGGTCGGCACAGCGCAACTCGTAGCCTAAATCCTTGTCGATCATGTCGAATTTGAGCCCCAGGGCCTTCAGGCGGTCGGCCAGGAAGGTGCGTACGAGTCGGCCGAACTCGATTTCGCCCAGCCGCAAATGACCAAAGGCGTCCACTTCGATTGTGCCAAACTTGCCAGGGTTCTGGCTGAGAATTTCTTTGAGCCGATCCTCCCCGATGCTTTCCATCAATCCTTCGGCCAGGACCGCCAGGCCATACCCCTTTCCTTGGGCCTTCCGCTTAATCATCGAGCCAATGATGATGTCACAGATCAGTTCCAAGGTAACGGGGCGATTCTGGAATTCTTCGGCAATGATGGTGACGGTGGCCGCAGAGGCTTTGCCAATTCCCAGGGCCAGGTGGCCCGCGGCCCGACCCATGCTCACCACGATGTACCAGCGGTTGGTTGTTTTAGCGTCCTCGTGCAGGTTGCGGGCCAATTGGGCTCCGTAGTGACGAGCCGTCTCAAAGCCGAAGGTGGGGATGCCCGGAGGCAGCGGAAGATCGTTGTCGATGGTTTTAGGCACATGGGCTACCCGGATTTCGCCCCGAGCGTGCTGATAGACCTGACTGCCGCTAAAGGCAGTGTCATCGCCGCCGATAGTTACCAGATAGCGGATTCCCAAGCGGCGGAGACCTTCAAGCACATTGTGCATGTGCTGAGGGTCTTTGGTGGGATTGGTGCGGCTGGTGCCTAGCAGACTGCCCCCTTTCTGGTAAAAAGGGGCCACGTCTGGGATAGTCAAGGGGCGCACCTGCGAAATGTCCCCCTGAACCAGATGCTTAAAGCCATCGCGGATGCCGATAACTTCCAGCCCCTGATTGATCGCCTCGATGGTGACCGAACTAATAACGCCGTTGATGCCCGGGGCTGGTCCGCCTCCCACTACAATTCCTAATTTGCCACGTTCTGCCATTTGTGCGAGTCCCTCTAGGACAATTATGCGTCTGCCCCCAGGTTTGCCGTACGCTCCGGGAGGCCGACTCGCGGTATAGCATCGGAACCACTGCCTTCACATTCAAGGGGGCATGTCGCGGAATAGCAGGATGCCTGCGTATGAGCGGACCGTGTGAACGGGGAGTTGGCTCTCCGTGTGCTCTCGGGCATGGCTGCATGAAGGGGATGTTCACAGTTCGCGGTACCATCCGCGTCGCCGCCTTGCAGGGCTAACCCGCTCGACTAATAAAGCGGGTTTGGCATGGGGCCAGATGCCGGTCAGGGCTGCCAGAATGGACCGATGTCCCCCCGACACCTCCTGCCAATCTGGCACCGGCGGGCTTGTGCCATCGCTGCTCGGAAGCACTTGGACATAACCTAACTCTTTAAATTGCAAATAGTAATGGAGGATATGGCAACGGGCACAGGAATTGCATGTTCACTCTTAAGACCGGTGTTGCAGATAGTAACGGGAAACTCCCGGGTTCTTATTGTCACACGATCAGAGGCAGTGACCCATGGCATCGAAGCAACTCACTTATGCGGATGAAGCGCGGCAGAAGCTGTTGAGTGGGGCCAGCAAGCTGGCCCGTGCTGTACGGTGTACGTTGGGTCCTCGCGGTCGCAACGCGGTGATCGACAAGGGCTGGGGGGCTCCGAACGTCACCAAGGACGGTGTTACTGTCGCTGAAGCCATCGATCTGCTCGATCCTTTCGAGAACATGGGGGCCCAACTTGTCAAAGAGGCCGCTAGCAAGACCAGCGATGTGGCCGGCGACGGTACCACCACGGCCACGGTGCTGGCCGAGTTCATCTTCCGCGAAGGACTTAAGGCGGTCGCCGCCGGTCATGATCCCATGGCCTTGGTCCGCGGCATCCAGAAGGGAGTTGAGCTGGTCGTCGAAGAGCTCCAGAAGCTGGCCGAGCCAGTTGATCCTAAGGACACCAAGGCCCTGACCGAAGTGGCCACAATCGCTGCCAATAACGACAAGGAAATTGGTCAGAAGCTGGCCGAAGCCCTCAAAAAGGTCGGTGCCAAAGACGGGGTGGTCACCATTGAAGAAGGCAAAGCAGCCGAAACGGTCGTCAATGTGGTCCAAGGTATGCAATTCGACCGGGGCTATTTGTCCCCACACTTTGTGACCAACCCCGAGGAAGTCGTTTGTGAATTCGAGAATCCTTACATTCTGATCTACGAGGACAAAATCTCGAATGTCAAATCCCTCATCCCACTGCTGGAGTGGGCAGCCAAGCAGAAGGATCCGCTACTGATCATTGCTGAAGACGTGGAAGGCGAAGCCCTGGCCACGCTGGTGTACAACAAGCTCAAGGGAGTGCTGCGGGTCTGCGCGGTCAAGGCACCCGGCTATGGTGACCGACGCAAGGCGATGCTGGAAGACATTGCCATCCTGACCGGAGGCAAGGCGATCTTCAAGGACCTGGGGATTCAACTGGAAAGCGTCAAGCAAACGCCCAAGGGTCCTGTGCCCACGGTGGTCGACTATCTGGGTCGGGCCAAGAAGGTCCGCATTGATGCCGAAAACACCACGATCACAGAAGGTAAGGGTGATCCTGCGGCCATTGAAGGTCGGGCCGAACAGATCCGCAAGGAGATCGAGAAAACCGAAAGCGAATATGACCGCGAGAAACTGCAAGAGCGGCTGGCCAAGCTGGCCGGGGGCATCGCCGTTATCAAAGTTGGTGCTCCCACCGAGACGGCCATGAAGGAACGCAAGGCCTTGTATGAAGACGCCTTGCATGCCACCCGTGCTGCGCTGGCTGAAGGTATCGTGCCCGGTGGCGGAGTTGCACTGCTGCACGCCCGCCGCGTTCTGGAAAAGGCACGCAAGAATCATACCAACTCCGAAGAGGCCCAGGGAATGAGCGTACTGTACGAGGCCCTGGCCATGCCCTGTCGGCTCATCGCCGAAAACGCCGGCTACGACGGGACAGTCGTCGTCAACAACATCCTCAAGCAGAAAGACAAAAACTACGGCTTCAACGCCGATACCGAACAGTACGAAGATTTGCGGAAAGCCGGCGTAATCGATCCGTTGAAGGTAACCCGCAGCGCTCTGCAAAATGGTGCCAGCGTCGCCTGCTTGCTACTAACCACCGAATGCATGATTGCCGACATCCCTGAGCCGAAGAAGCCGGCAGGTGGACACGAAGATCACCACCATGATTTCTAAAAAGCCGTCGCCTATCCGGTGACGACACGGTTGGGCAAACCCAAACCTACGGTTGGCCCCACCCGGCCCGAAAAGGCTTAAACGGCTTAACCTCAGCACTAATAGCGTCGAGCAAGCGAGTGGACTCTACCACCAGTGGCATCGAGCAAATGGGCATCAGCCCTTTTCTGGCCACCAATACATTGCGGTGCCATAAAACCGTGGGAACGAAAACGGAGAGACGCTTTAACTCAACTGTATATCGATACACCACGAGAAGGGAGTAAATCCATGGCTAAGAAGGAAACAAACATTACCTTACGACCTCTGGATGATCGGATTGTGGTGGAGCCGCTGGAAGCGGAGGAGAAAACCCCCGGCGGTATCCTACTGCCCGATACGGCCAAGCAGAAGCCCCAGCAAGGTAAGGTGATCGCGGTGGGGCCTGGCCGGCAGACCGACGACGGCAAACGTCTGCCCCTGAACGTGGCCGTGGGCGACATCGTCTTGTTTGGCAAATACGCCGGCTCCGATGTCGAGGTCAATGGCAAAGAATTGAAGATCCTCCGCGAAAGCGACATCCTGGCCAAGGTGGAAAAGTAAGCAGCCCGGCGACCTACTCCAGACGGGATCGTTCAGGACGCTTGGCCGACGGCGCGAGCCTTCCAAAAAGGCAGCCGGGTTGCCACACAGACGGTACCGCCATCATGAATCACAAAAACGGCGGTGATGGCGGACGGCACGAGAGAATAGTTCAGGGCTTATTGTAAGCTGATGCGTCCATATTAGGGGAGAAATCAGGCATGGCTAAGCAGCTACTTTATACCGACGAGGCCCGCAAAAAGCTTCTGGCCGGTGCGGAGAAGCTGGCGCGTGCAGTTGGGTCCACGTTGGGACCAACGGGCCGGAACGTGATTATCGAAAAGTCGTTTGGCGGACCGGCAGTCACCAAGGATGGCGTAACGGTCTCCAAGGAGATCGACCTGCCCGATCCCTTCGAGAATATGGGGGCCAAACTGGTCAATGCCGTGGCCCAAAAGACCAGCGATGTGGCCGGTGACGGTACGACCACGGCCACGGTGCTGGCCTTGGCCATCTACCAGGAGGGGTTGCGCAGCGTCAGTGCCGGCGCCAATCCGATGAGCATCAAGCGGGGAATCGACAAGGCTGTAGCCAAGGCGGTCGAACATCTTGAGACCAACCTGACCCGCAAGCTCACCAAGAAGGAAGAAATGGAGCAGGTGGCTACCATTTCGGCCAACAACGACCCGAAAATCGGCAAGTTGATGGCCGACGCCTTCGAAAAGGTGGGTAAAGACGGTGTCATCACCGTCGAGGAAGGAAAGACCTCGGAAACGACGCTAGAGTTTGTCGAGGGAATGCAGTTTGACAAGGGGTACATCTCGCCCTACTTTGCGGTCAACACGCAGGACCTGAAGTGGGAGCAGGAAAACGTTTACATCCTGCTGCACGAAAAGAAGCTATCGAGTGTCCGCGAGTTGTTGCCGATCCTGGAGAAGGTAGCGCAAACCCGCCGACCGCTGCTGATTGTGGCCGAGGACGTGGAAAGCGAGGCGCTGGCCATGCTGGTGGTCAACCGCCTCAAAGGTCTGCTGGAAGTCTGCGCGGTCAAAGCCCCGGGTTTTGGCGATCGCCGTAAGGCGATGATGGAAGACATCGCCGTACTGACCGGTGGCGTGTTCCTGAGCGAGGATCGCGGTATCAAGCTGGAAAATGTCAATCTGGACATGCTGGGCACCGCTGATCGCGTGGTGGTCGACAAGGAAACCACCACTATCATCTGCGACAAGTCGGTGGATAAGAAACGTCAGGAGGCGATTAAGGCTCGGGTCGACATGATCCGCAAGCAGATGGAGCAGACCGAAAGCGAATATGACAAGGAGAAATTCTCGGAGCGGCTGGCCAAGTTGGTGGGTGGTGTTGCCATTATCAAGGTGGGTGCCGCCACCGAGGCGGAAATGAAGCAAACCAAGGGACGCGTGGAAGATGCTTTGCACGCCACGCGGGCGGCCGTTGCCGAAGGGATCGTGCCAGGAGGTGGCGTCGCTCTGCTCCGCTGCGTGCCGGTGGTCGAGGAACTGGCTTCTAAACTCAAGGGGGACGAGCAGACCGGTGCCGAAATCGTGGCCCGTGCCCTGGCCCGACCGCTACGCCAAATTGCCGAAAACTGCGGTAAGGACGGTGCCGTCATCGCTGACGAAGTCCGCATCCGCGGCGAGAAGAACCCCAACATCGGCTACGATGCCAATAGCGACGAATTCGTCGACATGTTCAAAGCCGGGATTGTGGATCCCCTGCGGGTGACTCGGAACGCCCTGCAGAATGCTGCCTCCATCGCTGGACTGATGCTGACCACCGAAGTAGCCATCACGAAGATCGAAGAGGAAGAGGATAAGAAAAAGGCGACGCCCGTAGCCGGTGCCATTGCCTGAGCGAGAAGGCCTCTCCAGGCTGATCTGCTCTGCGAGCATTGATAAGCCTCGCGCCCAGCATTGTCGCTGTAGTTTAACCGACGAGTTGCTCTTGACGCAGTCCGAGGGAAAGAACCGTACAATAAAGACGGCTTCCCTTCGGACTGTTACTGTTTGTATACCCCGCGATCAACGCCTGAGGGTTCAAGCGTCTTTCAAGTATTTGGTTCAGCACAACCATGGCCAAGCGCTGCTATTACGAAGTGCTCGGTGTGCCCCGGACAGCCACGGAAGCAGAGATTACCAAAGCGTACCGTGCCTTGGCGAAAAAGTATCATCCGGACCAGAACCCCGGCGACGACTCGGTGCTGGAAAAGTACCACGAGGTCACGGAGGCGTATGAAGTCCTGAAGGATCCGGAGAAGCGGGCGATTTATGACCGTTACGGTCATGAAGGGTTGGCCAACGGTGGGGCTCCCCCGACGGAGGGGGGCGTTTACATCAACCTGGACGAGGTCTTCGGCGATCTGATCGACGGCCTGTTTGGCAGTGGACGTCGGCGTGGCCGGGGTGGGATGCGCCGGGGCGATGACATTGAGATGGTTCTGGACCTGGAGCTTCTGGAAGCAGCGACGGGTGTTACTCGTACCCTTACGGTACGTTATGAGGCCAATTGTCGATCGTGTGGGGGTCGCGGGACCCGTCCGGGTACCCAGCCTGCGGTCTGCCGACGCTGCCGGGGCAGTGGTACGGAATATGTCAGCGGGGGCTTTTTTGCTTTACCTCAGCGTTGCCGGGGTTGTGGCGGTGCTGGGTATGTAATCACCGATCCGTGCCCCACTTGTCGTGGCCGGGGTCGGGGCGAAGCCCAGGAAACGGTGACCGTGACGGTCCCAGCCGGTGTCGATACCCGCACCCAGTTGACTTTGCGTGGCCACGGACACGAAGGGTCGCCGGGGGCACCCCGTGGCGACCTCCATCTGATCGTGCGTGTTAAAGAGCATAAAACCTTTGAGCGGGATGGACACAATCTTATCTGCCAGTGCCCCATCTCCTTTGCCCAGGCGGCTTTGGGTGGTCCGGTCGAACTGACCACCTTGACCGGAGAAAAAGTAACCCTGCAAGTGCCCCGCGGCACGCAAACCCACACGGTCCTGCGGGTGCCCGGCCACGGTATGCCCGATCTGGATAATCCTCGCCGGAAAGGCGATTTGCTCGTGATACTGATCGTCCAAACTCCCACCCAACTGAGCCCGGAACAAGAACAGTTGTTCCGACGGCTGGCCGAGCTGGAACATTCTACCCCTGCTGCCGCCCCTGCAAAGGGGTGGTTCGGAAAATTGAAGGATCTGATCACCGGCGAGCACTCTCCAACTAGTGAGAAGCGCGGTTAAGGACGGTGCACGAGCCGCAAAGGCCGTTTCCGCCCTGGCCGTGCACCAACGCCTTGATACGTGTCCCAACAAGGTGTCGTTACTATGGCGGAAGAGCGAACAACTACAACGCCCGATAGCGTCAAACCAACCGGTCCAGAGAACGTTTCAGCAACGCCGGACAATGCCGCCGATGCTACCGGCGAGGTGGAACGGTTGCGGCAACTCCTGGCGGAAACGGAGCAGAAACTAGTGGCCGTGGAAACGGAATTGAACAACTTCAAGCTCCGTCTGGCCGATATGGAAAATTACCGCAAGCGGCTGCTCCGTAACGTGGAAGAAGAGAAGAAATACGCTCTGGAGCCACTGGCACGCGACTTGTTGGGGGCGTTCGACAATCTGGAACGGGCCATCGAGGCGGCGCGGAGTGCCGGGGACAACGGCCCGTTGGCTGTAGGCGTGGGAGCAACCGCAGCACAGATGCTGGACATTTTCCGCCGCCATGGTGTTACCCGCATCGAGTGTGCCCCAGGTGACCCCTTCGATCCCACAATCCATCAGGCTGTAGCCCAGGAGCCGACCAGCCAGGTGCCCGCCGGACACATCGTTCGCATTCTCCATCACGGCTTCCGACTGCACGATCGGATCTTGCGTCCTACCGCCGTAGTTGTTGCTGTGGCCCCAGAGCCTTCCCCTTGCGAAAGCGAAAAACCGGTGGCCGATGCTTCGGCTACTCCGGCTTCGCCATGAATGCCAACGGCCGGCCTGCGTGGCTCCCCAGGGCCTTGCACTGCTCACTGACATGTGTGTGCTTTACCAGGCCTGCAAGGCCACAAATGACGGCCGTCCCACCCCCAAGCCATTGACTGCCCTATCAAGTGAGGGCAGTTTACTTCGGCATGACAAAAACCATCGCCTCTATTTACTTTCACTGCGACAACCCGGAACTATGCCGGCAACTGCCCGAGTAGAAAAGCGACCCTGACAAACCGTTGCTCATAGTCAATCGGTCACAATTTGGTCATCACGACATACGGACATAATGCACGGGAAAGTAGCACAAGAAGCTTTTCAGCAAGTGGAGCAGGTGTAGCCATGCCTACCTACGAATACGAGTGCCGGGGCTGTGCTCATCGTTTTGAAGAGTGGCAGCCGTTTACGGCCGCGCCTTTGACCGATTGTCCTCGCTGCGGTCAGCCGCGGCTGACGCGCTTGTTTGGTAGTGGTGGGGCCATTATCTTCAAAGGCAGCGGCTTTTACGAAACGGACTACCGGCGGCCTGAAAGTCAGCGCCCCAAGGGAAGCACCGCTAGCAAGGAACCGTCTTCGGTGTCATCCCCTGCGGATGGCAAGACAGTTGAGGCCGGCTCCGGTGCTACGGGCTCTGATAGTACGGCAAGTCAAGCGAATTCCGACTGATGACGAGCTATGCCACTTGGGGGTAAAGTCGGGGCATCATCGATCCTGCCGCGGAGGGAAGCAGGATGAGTAAGCAGGAGGAAGGGGGAAAAACGGAGAATTCCCGAAGTCGGGATTGGTCCGGGCCGATGAAACCAATGCGGTGCCCGATTTGCGACGCTGCGATGCCCGGCAACTGGCAGGACTATCCGGACTACCCCTTTTGTTCCAAACGCTGCCGGATTATTGATCTGGGGCGTTGGCTCAACGAGGAGTACCGGATAGTCGATGCCGCCTCCGATGAAGATCGCTCGAGCACTCCGCCTGCAGCATCTGAGGAGTAGCTGAGCCACCCCTTCCTTAGCCGGCCGTTGCCTCCGGCCGATGATCATAGATCCGCGGCCCATTCCGCCCCCGCGAATGGGCCGTTGCCTTTTTGGAATAAATTGCTTTTGATCATCGGGAAAAACTTGTATACTGAAACTATTTATTACCTACATAACAGTGTAGGACATAAGTGCAAGCAAGTTTAGTATTGTCCGGATAAAGGGAGCTTTGGGCCAAGATGGGCGTTGGCTTAGCGAATACCCGAGGCAGAAGTACGGTGGGGTGGAGAGGGGCTGCGCCATGTTATGGATCATCGATGGCTACAATCTGATGTATCAGTGGGGGGCAATTCCTCGCAGGGAGCAGGTGGGCTCGGCTCATTTCGCCCGCTACCGACAGAAATTTGTCGATTGGCTCACTCGGCAGCAGCTTCAGTGCCATCCGCAAGAACAGGTTGAGGTAGTTTTTGATGCCTTGGATGCTCCTTGTCCCACACCGCCGCAGGTAGATCAGAACGTGCGCATTATATATGCCTACAAATCCCTTGCGGACCATTGGATTGAGAACAGGCTACGCGAGCTGACCGCCCCCCGGCGGGTAACCGTGGTCTCGGATGATCATCAGATTCAGCATATGGCCCGACGATACGAATGTGCATGGATGGATTGTCAACCATTTCTGGAGTATTGGAGCCGCCAACAACCTCTGCTGAATCGAGCAGCGACAGAAGTAGCCGATTCATCGGCCATCGAGGAGGAGAAACGGCCCTTGACGGCCGCGGAGGAGGTTCGGTTGTTGCACGAGTTCCAGCAGCGGCCGCGCGGGCGTGGTCCACGCCGGCCTCTGCGTCGCCGGTGACCTCCCCGCCGTGCTTGAAATGATCCACCAGTTACCGCCTGCTCTGACGGATATGACATTGGCCGGCCAGGTTTCCTGAGTTCAATTACTAGAATCGGCCTTGTTTCCCTACTGCTCCTCCCATAGAGTGCCATAGTGGGGGGCTGATCCTACCCGACCCCCGCGTAGCTGTCCGCCTCACCTTCAGGTAAATATCCATGGGTTTCTCCTCCATCCATCTGTACTTTGACGATCTGGAAGTTGGCCAGGAATGGATCTCCAGTGGTCGAACCATCACGGAGGCGGATATCGTCAACTTTGCCGGCTTCAGTGGCGATTTCAACCCGATCCATGTGGACCACGAATTTGCCCGCACCACGCCATTCCGTCGACCGATTGCCCATGGCTTTGCGGTCTTTTCCATCGGCAGCGGCTTGGGCGTGATGACTCCGCCATTACGCACCATTGCCTTGCTTCGTGTCATTAACTGGAACTTTTTACTGCCGGTGTTTGCTGGGGATACCATACGCATTAAAAGCCGGGTCCTGGAGAAAACGCTGCGGGGACGCGGACGCCGGGGCGAGGTCGTCTGGTACCGTGGCCTGATTAATCAGGACAACAAAATCGTGCAGGAAGGTCAAATCGTATTACTTGTCGAAGCACGTCCCCGGGAAAAAGAGAGCGAACGGCGGCACGACCCCAATGCCGCCTTGATCACACCCAACGGCGCCATAGAGTGACGAAGAAAGTAGAGTGACGAAGAAAGATCGGCTACTGGGGGTCCCTAGCCCGAACGGAGGGGCCAAGGAACTGTTGTCGATCAAGTCGGAAACCGCTGGGCATCCATCCTTTAATCCAGTCCTAGTGGCTACCCGACCAGACACCTGATGGAGTATACTGAACTAAAGCTACCATGACGGTACGCACGCGTTTTGCGCCCAGCCCCACGGGCTATCTGCATGTAGGGGGTGTCCGCACAGCCCTGTTCAACTGGTTGTTTGCCCGTCGCCATGGTGGGCAATTCATTTTGCGTATTGATGATACGGATGCAGCCCGCAATCGGGCCGAAGCGGTCCTGCCGATTCTGGAGGGCTTTTCCTGGTTGGGCCTGACTTGGGACGAAGGACCAACCCCGGACGGCAGTGGCGACAGTTTTGGCCCGCACAAGCCGTATTTCCAAAGTCAGCGGCAGGACAAGTATCTGGCCGCGGCTATGCGGCTATTGCAGGAGGGCAAGGCCTATCCGGACTATACTTCGCCTGAGGAGCAGGAGCACCGGCGGGAACTGGCCCAACGCTTGCGCAAGCCGTATGTCCATCGGGGCAGCCACCGGGATAACGATCCGGCGGACAATGTGCGGCTGTACCGCGAGCGTCCGGCTCCCCTGCTGCTGAAGGTTCCCGAGGGGCGGGTCGTCCGCTTCCACGATCACGTCCGCGGACTGGTGGAAGTGAGCACCGATACCATCCGCGATCCCGTACTGCTCCGTGCCCCGGATGACCAGGGCCACTGCCGGGCCGTTTATGCCTTCGCTACCGTGGTCGACGACATCGACTTCCGCATCACGCACGTCATCCGGGCCGAGGAGCACCTGACCAATACACCGGTGCAGATTCTCATTTACGAGGCCCTGGGGGCCACTCCCCCCGAATTCGCCCACATCCCCCTCGTCTACTACAAGGGGGAAAAAATGAGCAAACGCAAACTGCCGCCCCTGACCGCTGACGAGATCGCCCGCCTGAAGGCTTGCGGCTGGACAGAAGAGCAACTCCAGGGGCGTGACGACCTCAACATTGCTACCGTCGCCTACTACCGCGAGTTGGGGTACCTTCCGGCGGCACTGATCAACTATCTGGTCCGCCTGGGTTGGTCCCTGGATGATACCAGCGAGTACATCCCGCTGGAGGTGGCCCTGCAGCATTTCAGCCTGGAACGCGTGACCAAGGCCCCGGCCAACTTCGACGAAAAAAAACTCTACTGGTTGCAAGGCGAGTACATGAAGCGGGTGCCGCCGGAGGAGAAGGTCGAACGAGGGCTGCCTTATCTGCGGCGAGCCCGGCTGGTCGACGATCCGGTCAGTCCGGCCCAGCGGCAACGTCTGCTCCAGATTGTCGAGGCCGCCGGCGAACGCATCAAACTTTTCTCCGATTTGGTCCAGTTTGCCGCACCGCTTTTGAAACGGGATCCGGATTACGATCCCACGGCGTTGGACAAGGCCCTGCGTCCGGCTGCCGAGCTGTTGCAAGGCTTCCGGGCGATTCTGGCTCAGACCCACCCCTTCGATGCGCCCACACTGGAAAACGCCTTGCGGATGTTCGCTCCGGAGAAGGCCCCCCACAAAGCCCTTGTGGCGGCCACCCGCGTTGCCGTCACCGGAGTCACCGTGGGTTTTGGCCTGTACGAAACCTTGGCCATTCTCGGCAAGGAAGAGGTATTGCGGCGGATCGATCTGGCTTTGGCCCGGGTTATGGCCCCTTCTGCTGTCCCCCCCGCTGCATGAAATTCGCCTTGTTTGCTGACGTAGTACCAACTCTGGGTCAGGTTGCCAGGCGGATTGCACCCCGGCTGACCGATTGGCCTATACCCGCCTGTGCCGCTCCGTTGTCAGGTGACAACTTGAACTACAAGAAAGTGTCGGAAGCTGACCATGAACGATGCCAGACAATACGACGTCATCGGCTTGGGGAACGCTCTGGTCGACATTTTACTGGAGCTGAGCGAGGAGGAGTTTGCCGCCCTGCATTTCGAAAAAGGGACGATGCGGCTGGTGGAGGTGGACGAACAACGTCGGTTGTTGCAAGCGTTTCACCATAAGGAGCCCCGCCTGGTATCGGGTGGCAGTGTGGCCAATTCGATCATCGCCTTGTCGCAGTTGGGGGGACGGGCCGCCTTCACCGCTTGTGTCGGCGACGATCGCTATGGCCTGCACTACGTCGAGGAATTTGCCGAACTGGACATCGACTTTACCAACCCGCCCCTGGTCGGCGAGACCACCGGTACCTGTGTCAGCATTATCACGCCCGATGCCGAGCGGACCATGCGGACTGCCTTAGGGGTGTCCAGCCACCTGTCCGACCGGCACGTCGACGAAGAAAAGATCGCGGCCAGCCGCTGGTTGTTCATCGAAGGCTACGTTTTTGCCAATCCGAACAGTGGGCAGCGGGCCATTCGCAAGGCCGTGACCATCGCCCGGCAGCATCAGGTCCGCATTGCCATCACCTGCTCGGAGCAATTTATTCCCTTGGCGTTCCGGGAGGCCTTCCACGAGGCGGTGGATCAGGCCGATTTGCTGTTTTGCAACGCTCCCGAAGCCTTGGCGGTAGCGGGCCATGCACGCGATGCCGAAGAGGCCTTTGCCAAGCTCCGGGAAATCGTCCCCAACTGCGTGGTTACCGATGGTGCCAACGGCGCCTACGTGCGCTACGCGGGAGTGGAAGGGCATGTGCCGGCTTTTCCCTGCGAGCCGAAGGACCTGACCGGGGCGGGGGACATGTTCGCGGGGGCTTTTCTGTACGGGATCACTCATGGCGTTCCGCCGTTACGGGCCGCTCGGGCAGCCAACTTCCTGGCTATGAAGGTGATCACCCAGCTCGGGGCCCGCCTGCACCATGGCACCCGCCACTACTGGCACGACGCCCTAGCTTCGTCCCCTTGAATCGGACCACTGCTTTTGGCCACCACCAACCGTCGGACCTCAGAGAACCATCTGCAAGGGCAATTTGACTCATTCGGAGAAAGACCAACGCTCGCCGGCGTTGCCGGGGGAGTTGCCACTTTCAGCAAACTTCAAAATCCTACGGTGTTGCGCCTGATAGTCGGCCCCCCTCTTACGACGCATTTCCCCAGACCACCTCAACGTGGTAGCTCCCACACCTTGGCTGTTTTGTCCGCACTGCCTGTCACGATCCGCCTGCCATCCGGACTATAGGCCACGGATTCCACCCAAGCTGTGTGTCCGGAGAGGGTGAGCAGAAGTTGGCCGCTGCCAGCGTCCCACACCTTGGCTGTGTCGTCCCCACTGCCTGTCACGATCCGCCTGCCATCCGGACTATAGGCCACGGGTGTGACCAGTGGTGTGTGTCGGGGGAGGGTGGGGGGGAGGTGGCCGTGGGCGGGGTGGGGGGGG
>JANWVV010000050.1 GCA_025055795.1 Gemmataceae bacterium | reverse complement strand
CCACGTTGACACATCCCCCGCCACCCTTTGCAGACAAACATTACTGCCCCAATACCCCCCCCTGCGCAAGCCTTCTTGCCACTAGGAATTACTCATCTTCCGGGATCACGTGTCAGATTTCAGCCCTGTTGGGTGGGTATATCCGGCGGACAGACATGCCAAGGCGATCCGACTGATGATGCTGGTCGGTCATGAGCACTGGTCTCACTCAAACGCTGCCGCAGCCGCATGAGTCGATGGACGAAAGCTTCGGGGTCATACAATCCCGGTAAAAGCAGGCGTCGCTGCCGTGCGTGGATTTCGACAGTGCCGACGTTCAACCAGCGTCCCACTCGACCCCAGTGGACGGACACCTGCTCAATGTCTGCAAGGGACAAGGGCGGTTCATAGGGATGAAGGAAGCCAAAGTCGACTATAACCGCCCGGTCGGTCAGCCGATAGGTGTACGTCACGGTCCGATAGCAAAAGACAACAGCCAACACTGGCCAGACGGCCCAAGCCAGGGCAAACATAGCCAGCGCGCCTATCCGCTCGGTCAAATCAGACAAATCTTCAAAGTACCAACGGCCCAGCCACACCCCCCAGGACACCAAGGCCGTCAGACTGATCAGCGGGACAAACGTCCGCGGACTGTAACCGTACCACCCTTCGTCCCTATGAGCTGGATCCGACATTCCGGATTTACCGAAAGTTCACACACCAGTAATCAGATAGATACGAAAAGAACCTTTCGATGATTTCGATACCGTTTGTCTGTTCGAAACCAATCAATCCACGCTGTTGTTGAACAGTGAGTTGTAAAAACAACCCGTCTGCTCAAGTTTCTGGTTGCTAGGCTCGTCCGTACTTATTATAAAATGAAATATCCGGACATCTGCAGGGTATCAGTTGTCGGCACCATCGTCTATCGAATGAGGGGAAACACTATGAATTATGTCCAACAGCGCCGTCAGACATTGACGCAAAATTTGAAGAAGCACGGAGTGGATGCCTTTCTGGTCAGCGCCGTACCGAACGTAACATACTTAACGAATTTTACAGGTGATTCCAGCTATTACGTGGCGACCAGCCGGCACAACTTCATCGTCAGCGACACACGCTACGAGGAACAGATCCGCGAAGAATGCACGGAGCTAGAAGTTGTCATACGTGGCCACGACAAGACCACCCTGGAAGCGGTAGCAGAAGTGCTCAATAAAAGCGGTGCCAAGAATGTAGCGGTAGAAGGAAATCGCATCACTCTAGAGGAACTGGAGCAACTGAAGGGTCTGGCTCCACGCATTACGTTTGTCCCCGTTTATGGGGAAGTCGAAGCGATGCGGATGATCAAGGACCCAGGCGAGGTCGAGCAGATCCGGGCAGCCATCCGCATAGCCGAGCGGGCATACCAGATGTTCATTGCGACGCTGCGGGAAACGGACACGGAAAAGGAAATGGTCGACGCGATGGACGGATACATCCGGCGTGCCGGTGGCCGTGGCCCCGCTTTCCAACCGATTGTGGCCGTGGGCGAACGCGGAGCGCTGCCTCATGCCCCGCCCACCAGCAAGCAACTGGGTGAAGGCAGCAAGTTACTCGTCGACTGGGGCGTCGACCTGATCTACAAGTGTGACTTGACACGTACCATTCGCAGCCCCTTTGCTACCGTCCCCATGCGCAAAAACAAATTCGAGCGTGTGGGCGTCAATTTCGAAGAGGTCTACAACATCGTCCTGTCGGCCCAGAATGCAGCCCTGGCTATGATCCGACCCGGAGTTAAAGTCAAGGAAATCGACGCGGCTGTACGCAAAGTGTTCGACTCGGCCAAACTGAAAAAGGGCCCTCGCGATGCCAAATTGAGCGACTTTTTCACCCACGGCCTGGGCCATGGCATCGGCCTGGAAGTGCATGAGGCGCCCCGTATCCGCGCTAACTCCAATGACGTGCTGGACTCCGGCATGGTCATCAGTATCGAACCGGCCCTGTACATCCCCGGCTGGGGTGGGGTACGCATCGAGGATAATGTGCTTGTTACACACAATGGCTGCACCCTGCTCTCCACCATCGCCCGCCAGCTCCCTTCCGAGGAAGCCCCGGAAGAAGAACCGACCGAGTAAACCACCCCCCCTGCTTCCCAGTACGTTCGGCTACCCTTCGTGACCGTGGGGTCCTGTGGTTACATTTGTTCCACCGGCTCATTAACAATCGACCCTGTCTAGCTCGTCACCCTGCTGGCGACGCGGCTCATCCCCCTGCCGTTGTGCGTACCAATTGCTAAACTAATGCTCCTAACAGAAGTGCTGGCCTTTTTGGTCTCGCGGAAAACCAGCCGGCAAATGGGTATTTGGAGGTAAATCAGAGTCATCCCGATTCAGTGCAGCTGGCCGATCTGTCATAAAAATGCCGCAGAACTACTTAGTTCATTAAGGTCAGTAGCTAGGGGCACAAGAGGGTTTGACCGTGGTGGAAGAGAATAGCAAACAGGATCCCCCGCGGCCGTTCGATGTGCGGACGGTGGAATATCTACTCAAGCTGATGAGTGAGCACGATCTGAGCGAAGTTGATCTGCGTGAAGGGGACCAACGGATCCGCCTGCGTAAAGGCCCCCTGATCGCTTCAGCCACAACCTACGCGCCGCCGATGCTGTCGCCCCTGTTGAACACGGCGGTGCTGTCGTCGGTGGCTGCTCCCGCGGCGACTGAAGGACGGGCGGCCTCCTCTCCATCCCCAGTGTCAGCAGCAGCGTCCCCCTCGGCGGCCCCCCCATCCGCTACGGCCCCCGCAACCTCTCGCAAAATCCATGAAATCCGCTCACCGATGGTGGGAACCTTCTATGCCAAGCCAAAGCCGGACAAACCCGATTACGTCACCGTCGGTTCCCGTGTCACGCCGACAACGGTCGTTTGTCAGATCGAGGCGATGAAACTTTTCAACGAAATAACCGCCGACTGTACTGGTACGATTGTCGAAGTCTGCGCAAAAAATGGCGACTTTGTCGAATATAACCAGGTGTTATTCCGGGTCGAGCTGGATTGAGCGATCAGCGTTGCTCGAAATCTAATGAGGGAGCACGCCTGCTAGGCCATAGGACAGATCGACGGTGGCAACGGCTTCACGGATGAACCAATCAGGTCATTGCCCATGTTTCAGAAGATACTGGTAGCTAATCGCGGCGAGATCGCTTTACGGGTCATTCGTGCCTGTCGGGACCTGGGGATCCAGGTAGCTGTGGTTTATTCCGAGGCCGACCGGGGAGCTCCCTATTTGGAATTGGCAGATCAAGCCATTTGCATCGGTCCGGCCCCTGCACCCGAAAGTTATCTGAAGATTCCCCGGATTATTGCCGCAGCAGAGATTGCAGGAGCGCAAGCGATCCACCCCGGCTATGGCTTTTTGGCCGAAAATAGCAAGTTTGCCGAGCAATGTCGGGCCTCGGGCATTGAATTCATCGGTCCCCCGGTGGCGGCCATGGAAAAGCTGGGTAACAAGGATAAGGCCAAGGAACTGGCCCGTGCCGCCAATGTTCCTACCGTTCCTGGAAGCGACGGCATCATTACCTCGGATGAGGAAGCGTTACGCGTGGCCCGCGCGGCCGGTTACCCCGTACTGATCAAAGCGGCTGCTGGCGGCGGTGGCAAAGGGATGCGTCTGGTGCGCGAGGAAGCCGCTTTGCTGCCCCTGCTCCATCAGGCGCGGGCCGAGGCCGAAGCGGCCTTCAAAGACGGCAGTGTCTTCATCGAAAAATATCTGGAACGCCCCCGCCATGTCGAAGTTCAAATCCTGGGGGATCAACACGGCAACGTCATTCACCTCTACGAACGCGATTGCTCGTTGCAACGGCGTCATCAAAAGTTGGTTGAGGAATCGCCGGCCCCCAACCTGCCCGAGTCAGTTCGTTTAGCTATCTGCGAAGCCGCCGTGCGTCTGGCCAAAGCAGCCGGCTACTACTCGGCTGGGACTTGCGAGTTCCTGGTCGACCAGCACCACAACTTCTACTTCATCGAGGTGAACGCCCGCATCCAAGTCGAACATCCCGTCACGGAACTGGTCACGGGTATTGACCTGATCCGGGAGCAGATTCGCATCGCGGCAGGCGAGAAGCTTCGCTACCGGCAATCCGACATCGTGCACCGCGGTTGTGCCATCGAGGCCCGGATCAACGCCGAGGACCCGGAGCACGATTTTCGTCCTAGCCCGGGCGTGGTTAGTGTCTGGCGGCCTCCTGGAGGACCAGGGGTCCGCCTCGACACGCACGTGGTCACCGGCTACCGTGTGCCCCCCAACTACGACTCCATGGTCGCCAAACTGCTGGTCTACCAGCCAACGCGTGCCGAAGCTTGTGCCGTGATGCGACGCGCCTTGCGCGAATTCATCGTCGAGGGCATCCACACTACCATTCCCCTTCACCGGCAGATCTTCGAATACCCCGCCTTCCTGGAAGGTCGTGTCTACACCACCCTCATCGAGCAGGAGATCCTGCAACAGCGGCGTACCTCTTGACCAATCCACCCCTGAAAAGTGCACCTGGCACCACGTGCCCTCCGCAGACCAGTTAGCACGGACACAAACACCTGTCGCGGTGACATACGTGCAAATGAAAAAGTTACGAATACTTCACAGCAAATTGATGGGACGCTGGGGGCAATTGAACCCGGATCTGTCGCTTAATGAAAAGGCCGTGAGAGTTTGATGGATATTTCTTCAGTTGTGCGTTGTCCTCTCGCAGCAACGGGTCTAGCTGTGGTACGATGGAATCAGAAGGCTTTGCGAGGGGCACCCATGCGGTTTGCGCTGCTGGTTTGGGACTTTGATGGCACACTGGCCGATTCCCTGTTGTTCGGACTGGAGCTATTCAACCGCTTGGCTCAACCGCTGGGTCTGCGACCGATTAGCGATCCCGAGGCCGTCCGGCACATGTCTGCACGACAATTCATGCGTCAGCATGGCATTTCCTATTGGCGTCTGCCCCGCCTGGTCCGGCAATTTCATGCCGCTACCCAAGCTTATGCCCACCAGCTCCGATTGTATCCAGACGTTGCTGCTCTGCTACCCTCTCTGCAAGCGATTGGTCTGCGTTGCGGTATTCTCTCTTCCAACAGTGAAACAAACATCCGCACAACGCTTCGAGCTAATGGTGCTGAAGACTATTTCGAATTCGTCGCCTCTTGTCCTCGGCTGTTCAGCAAAGGACGGGCCTTACGGCGTCTGCTACGGCGGTTGAATGTAGCACGTGAACGAGTGTTGTACATAGGCGACGAGGTACGGGACATTACGGCGGCTCGTCAAGCCCGCGTGCCGGTGGCGGCTGTCGCTTGGGGCTTTCATGCCGAACCACTGTTGCGGGCCGCCCGTCCTGATTACTTTCTGGCCCACCCCAGCCAATTGTGGGAAGTACTTGGTCCGGTCTGTGCCGCCTCGGCACCGTCGTCAGTCAACGCTCCTTTGTCGTGTTTCTCCGCCTCCTGTCGCTAGCTGCCGGTTGATTTTTACCATCCCGTTCTGTCTGGCTCAGTCCCGTCACCAGTATAATGGTTTTTTAAAGAAAACCCCGGATATGCAACGAATATATTTTCCGGGAGGCGGACTGAATGTTGTCACAGACGGCGGAATATGCCCTGCGGGCCGTTGTCTACCTGGCTTACGAAGCCCCCGAAGCCCGCACCACAGAACAGATTCACCAGGCTACCCTGGTCAAGCGGGCGTACCTGGCCAAGATCCTGCAGGGACTGGCTAAAAAGGGAATTGTAACAACGCAACGGGGGGTCGGTGGTGGCATCGCCCTGGCACGACGCCCGGAAGAATTGACTCTATTGGAGGTGGTCAACGCCGTGGAGCCTCTGCAACGCATCCGCACCTGCCCCCTTGGCATCTCGACCCACGGCAGCCGCCTTTGCCCCTTGCACCGACGTATCGATGCCGCTCTAGCCGCCGTCGAAGAACAATTCGCCCGAACTACCCTGGCCGAAATCCTCTCGGAACCAGGCGCCAACATGCCTCTGTGCGAAACGCCTCGCCCTATCCGCTTACAACTGCTCAAACGCCCATCTTAACCCGACGTTCCGTTTACTCCTACATCCAAACGCAAAATCGCCGATCCTTCCATCTCTTCTGTCACTTCTCTTAGTCGTTGGCAGATCTACTAAAGCTTTCCCTTTAAGGCTTATCCAATCAGTCGGGCCTTCTCGACCACCACCACAAGAGAGCGTTTGCTTCACCTTATTTGCCCTTTGGGGGAATGTGTCTGTTTGTCTTTTAATTATCCCAGCCACTGTGCCAGGCACCACAATGTGGCATTGTTCAGAATTTGATCAAAAATCATCTAAAATGGACATAATCCATCATTTTTAACGATTTATCACCTTTTCTCTCCGCAAAAATCTTTGGGACCTTGCCATTTTTGTCTAGTTTTTCCTATTTGTGGATCTGTCGGCTGCACTTTTTCCCACTGGTGTTGCTAAGGGGCAGTTCGGCAAACGAGGTTCGCATCAAGGAGGATCTGCCATGCGTAGAGGGAAACTGGCCGTAATGGTCGTCGTGTTTCTGGCCAGCAGCGGTGCAGGTGGAATCGTCCAAGCTGTTTGGAATGACGCCCCATCAGTTGCCGCTAGCCGCAAGACCGAGGGTGAGGTTGAGTTGACGCCGGAGGAACAGGAGCTATTGGAATTGACCAACGCGGAGCGTCGCCGCTGGGGCTTGCGTCCGCTACGCCCCCATCCCTTGCTGATGTTGGCCGCCCGCCGGCACGCCGCCAACATGGCCCGCCAGGGACGCCTGAGCCATACCCTGGACGGCAAAACGTTTGTCGATCGCGTTGTGGAGACCGGCTATTCGGCCCAGCCAGTCAGCGAAAACATAGCCTGGAACCCGGCTACGCCGGCGACGGCGCTCCGCTGCTGGCTAGCCTCACCCGGCCATCGGGCCAATCTTTTGGGAGCTTGTGACGAAGTCGGCCTGGCCGTGGCTACTAATGAACGGGGGGAACGCTTCTGGGTACAAGTGTTTGGTCTGTCCGTATCCCGTTGATCCCCCTTGCCTTTAGTAGTCAGATGGCAGAAAGGGGCAAAGCATGGGCCGGGTCATCGTCATTACGGGAACAACTCGTGGCTTGGGACGCGCATTGGCTGAGGAATTCATCGCAGCGGGCCATACCGTAGCCGGCTGTGGGCGGGATAGCCAGCGGATCGCTGAGCTGCAGCAGCGTTACCCCACGCCGCATCTTTTTGCGGTGGTCGACGTGCGACAGGAAGCTGCGGTGCGGCAATGGGCCGGGGACGTCCTGGCCCGCTTAGGCCCCCCGGACCTGCTGATCAACAACGCGGCCGTCATGGCCCGACCTGCCCCCTTGTGGCAGCTTCCCGCGGAGCAGTTCCGTTTCTCCTTCGAGGTCAACGTCTTGGGCCTGTTTTACGTGCTGCAGGCCTTCCTGCCGGCTATGGTCGAACGGCGTAGCGGTGTTATCGTCAACCTATCCAGCGCCTGGGGCCGCAGCACCGCACCACGGGTGGCCACTTACTGTGCCACCAAGTACGCTGTTGAAGGTCTCACCCTGGCCCTCGCTCAGGAACTGCCCCGAGGCATGGCCGCCATTCCGCTCAATCCCGGCATTATCGATACTGATATGCTGCGCTCGATCTGGGGAGCCAACGCCGGGCGTTATCCCAATGCCCAAAGCTGGGCCCAGCGTGCTGCCCCGTTTCTGCTGTCCCTATCGGCCGCCGACAATGGCAAATCTCTCACTGTCCCCTAGGGGTGCACCCCCCAGTGCCTGCGACTTGCAGCCCTCCGACCAGGCGGGACAGGATCACGCCACCAGGGCGAAAAACAACTCCTCTAGATCATTCTGGCCGTACATCTGCCGCAGGTCGTCCAAGGTTCCACAAGCGATGATCTGGCCGCGAGCCATGATGGCTACCCGATCGCAGACCTTTTCCACCTCGCGCATGATGTGGGTCGAGAACAAAATGGTCTTGCCCTGCTGACGCAGCTGACTAATGGTCTGCAATACGGTACGCTGAACCAGCACGTCCAGACCGGCCGTTGGTTCGTCAAGGATGAGCACCGGGGGATCGTGCACTAAAGCTCGGGCAATCGACACTTTCTGTTTCATGCCACTGCTCATTTCGCCCCCCCGCAGGTGACGAAAATCCTGCATCTGCAGGGTATCAAACAAAGCGTTGATCCGCTGATGCAACTGAGCGGCCGGAATCTGATACAACCGGCCGTAGTATTCGACCATCTCCCAAGCGGTCATGCGCTCGTAGATCCCCGTGGTCGCGGAGAGAAAGCCGATGTGCCGGCGTACCTGGGCCGCCTGGTGTACTATATCGTAACCGGCGATCCGGGCCGTGCCGGTAGTGGGACGCAGGACCGTACACAGCAGGCGCAACGTCGTCGTCTTACCAGCACCATTAGGGCCCAACAGGCCGAAAACTTCCCCCGGTCGGACACGAAAATGGGCATCCACCACCGCCCACTTCCAACCCTGACTGCTGCGGAAGCGCTTGGATAGCCCCTGGACTTCAATCATACCTGGCAACTCCGCCGCCAACTGGCTCCCCGCCTTGTTGCTCACGCCGCCACCGCTGATAGTTGCTCCAACTGGCCGGATCGATAACAAACGGCGGATACTCCCTCTGATTCATCAGCAACCGCACGCAATCCCGTTTTTCGCCCGTGTCGTCTGCTACTGGCACTAGGCCGAAGCTATCGACATTGGATATGTGCAGGTTGTGCCGACGTGTTTCGACAGCAACTACCAAAGGTCCCAACAATAGAACCTTGAAACCCGGCTTCGTCGGCAGGTCCAGGATCGCCGAATCGGTGTGCGGATCCGCTTGACGGATATCACGCACAAACCCCTCAAACCAGCGCAACTGCTGTCGGGTAGGACGAATGCTGAACAACTGGCGCAAGTGCCGATACGCCTGCCAGTGACGCCAGGTAGCCAGTAAGGACAGTCCCGTCAGGAACGCCAGGATCGGATTAGGCCCAAGGCCCGCTTGAAACTGCACATAAGCCAGCAGGCCATTGAGCAAGGCAAAGGCCAGCATGACCAGGGCATCTCCCAGCACTCCCTCAGCGGAAGGCCATAACCACTTGTATAAGGCTATCCCCAGCTCGCCGATAATGAAAACCCCGTAAACAAGCAGGAAAAAGTTGTTAGCTCCTCCATTTTGCCACGACAAATGAGCAAAAAAGGCCATTAATGCAGCGAAAAAGAAATTCTCGCGTCCACTCCGCTGTACCGCCCGACACAATTCCCGGTAGGCCAGCATGTGCGACAAACGCGCTTCCAACTCAGGCGGGCTGAGGCTTCCCTGCCAGGCTGTGGTATCGTGCCCCGACGCCCCCCATTCCGTGTTCGGCTCCACCGAGCTTCCCCCCGATGCCCTCGATAACCAAATCGATTGATGCACCCCTACCGTCGTTTTGATATTGTTTCACCTTCCGAATACCCCGGCAATGCCGCTGGTCGTTCCGCGGATTAGCCTTGTTGCTATTTCTGAGTCAACCAAGAAATTTACTAGAATGCTTAATGATAATCCTGACTCTAGTCTAACCTTGGACTATTTGGAATAAAAGTTGAGCCGCACGATCGGGGAACTTTGCTGTTTGTTATCCTTTCTAAATCACTGACTAGTGCGTATATTGTGTCGAGAAACTATCGTAGCTAGCGGCATACGGTTCCGGATCACGCCTGCCGGATGGTATTCTTCGGTCGATAGCCTCCCAATCCGGTCAGTTACCACGCGGAACGGAGGAGCCAGCAAGAATGAATGCACTTGCCCAGGGTCGGTGTCCTCGTTGTCAGGCGGTGTTGCGGATTCCGGAGCCGTGGCTCCATCAACTGCTACGGTGTCGGCATTGTGGGGCGATTGTGCGTCCGCGTGGCACGCGGGTGGCCGCTACGGTCCCCGATGGTAACACCGTTGCTCCGGCTCCGGGAATGACCGCTCCGCCAGTTCACGGCGTTGGCGATCCGATCACAAGAATGCCCCCTGTCGATGTCGCCGTAGGGGGGGCTGGTGGGTCACCCTTGGTCACCTCGATCAGCTATGTGCGACGCCGCCCTCGAGGAAGCCCTCTACGCACCGCCGTGGTTTGGCTGCTGGCCCTCGGCTTGCTGGCCGGCGGTTTATACCTGTTCAACCAGTACTACCCCTTGGCCCCGTTGCTGGTCAAAAATGACAGAGCTGCCCAACCAAATGATCAGAATAATGCTGCCACCCAGGAGTCGAAGGGCAGCGAGGGGAAAAACGTCGCCCGGACCGCCCCGGCGACGTTCCCGCGCCGCCTGTTAGTGCTCAACATCGACAATTACCTGTTTCTCAATCCGTTAACATCATCCCCCAAAGGTCAGGGGGACCGTATCCGCGCCGCCGCACAACGCTGGGCTTTTGAATGGCACATCCCCCTCGACAAAGATAACTCCCAGGTATTCGTGCTGTCGGACACCTTACCGGAACGGTCTATTCCCGTCAAAGACGTACTCCAGGGAACCTATGTTTCGTTTTTCCAAACCAGTCGGGCCCAGGACCGGATTGTGGTCTATTTCAGCGGTCATGCCTTATGGCGTGATGGATCGGCCTATTTGGCCCCTCTGGAGGCCGACCCGGACGATCCGAACACTCTGATACCGCTGTCGGACTTCTACGAGCATTTAAAGAACTGTCGGGCGACGCAGAAGGTGGTGATCTGGGACGTGTGCCGTTACAACCCGGAGCGGGGCCAGCTCCGTCCGGGCAGCGAGCCGATGAGTAACGAATTATTCCAGGCTTTGCAAGCGGCCCCGGCGGGCGTCGAGGTCATCCTCACCTGTGGCCCGGGAGAAAACGCCCTGGAATTCAGCAGTGTCACCCTCGAAGGCGGTCCCCGCCCGCAAACTTACGCCGGCAGCGCGTTCCTGATCGCGGCCCGTTTAGCCGCCGAACGGAGAAAAGGAACGGTGCAGCCCCCCGCACCAGAGGACCCGCTGCCTGTCAGCGAGTGGATCGCCACAGTCCAGCAACGGCTTAACGAGCTGCTGGAAACGGTCCGGGCGGAAAAGAAACAAACTGTTCATCAACATGGCTCGCGGCCGCCCACATTGGTAGCGGTCAATCCCCAGGAACCGCCGGCCCAGCGCGTTGTTTTCCCGCCACCGCCCCGGACCGCCTCAGCAGCCGAGGTGGCCGGCATCGTCAGCGAGTTCATCCTGCCTCCGCTCAAAGAAGATGCCGGCGCAGCCGAAATGGCAGGCTTCCCCTTCGATCCGCAAGTCCTGGCCGCTTATCGTGATCCGATCTCCATCGAGGAAGTGCAAAAGAACCCGGAACAATACCGGCTGCGGGCTACGGTGCTGCGGGCGTTCAAGGAAATCCGCGACATCTGGCAAGGAGACCCGGCCAGTGGCGGTACTGGTCAGTTACCGGACACCATCAAGGCCCCCATCACCGACGAGCTGAAAAAAACCATCTTCGCCGGCTTGGACTTTTACGCCGAAGGAATCGCTCGTCTGGAACTGGTGGATGCCGATCTGGACGCACTGGAGGCTATGCGTAATAGCGAGAGCCGCCGCTGGCAAGCCCATTACGATTATGCCCGTGCAGCCGTTAAAACCCGTCTGGCTTTCCTGAATGAGTATAACAAAGTAATGGGCAACGTCCGCACCAATACGCTCCCCATGCTGGATCCGAAACTAGGTCAGAATCAATACAAGTTAGCATCGACCAACCGCCTCCGCAGCGGCAAGGAGGTCGAACGGATGGTAGAGCAGGCCCGGCAGATCTATGGCCGCATCGTGCAGGAGCACAAAGGGACCCCTTGGGCGATCCAAGCCAAGCGTGAAAAGAACCTGTCGTTGGGGTTGACCTGGCAACCATCGAGCGACAAGAAGGCGGACGATGACTGAACAAAGCACACTGCCGGACAGGACGGGACTTGTCACGCCAGCCGACTGGCCGTCCGTCGGCCAGTGGCTCATCGTTACCGGACGGGAAGCCCTGACTGCTCTGGGTGATTTCACCCTGTTCACCTGGCAGACCTGTATCGGCGTGATCCGTGGTGAATTCCGCCGGGTAGACTGGTTCCGCCTGGCCGTAGAGGTCGGCAACGCTAGTACCCCCGTGGTGGCCATCACCGGCTTGTTCATCGGCATGGTGCTAGCAGTCCAGGCCTATGGCCAGTTCCATCTGATCGGCATGGAAACGTCGTTGGGAGCGGTCATCCACATGTCGCTGGTCCGGGAGCTGGGTCCGGTCATGGCCGCGGTGATGGTGGCCGGACGGGTCGGCTCGGCCATGGCCGCGCAAATCGCTACTATGCGCGTCAGCGAGCAATTGGATGCCCTGGCCTGCCTGGGAGTCGACCCCATCCGTTACCTGGCCGCCCCCCGCCTGTTGGCCTGCCTGCTCATGGTACCCCTGCTGACCGTCGTCACCGATCTGACCGGCATGCTGGGTAGTACCCTGATCTGCCTGGGCGTCTACCCCATCGACAGCTTCCATTACTGGAGACACACCCAGGAATTTGTCGCCGCCTGGGACGTGCTGACCGGACTAGCCAAGGCCTTGCTGTTTGGAGCGGTCCTGGCTCTTTTAGCCTGCTATCGTGGCTTCCGCAGTCAGGCGGGAGCCGAAGGAGTCGGCCGGGCCGCCACCCAAGCCTTCGTCCACGCCTTCGTTACTATCCTCATCCTCGACTTCTTCCTCACCATGTTTTTCAACACCCTCTATACACTCCTGTGGCCCGAAGTGCCCCAACGTCTCGCCTGAACATGAAAAAATAACAGCTTGCCCCTTCCTGGCCCCGCTGTTGCACCTAAACGTGTCCACCGAAAGCCGCAAATAGAAATCACCAACGGATATATACCCCCCGCTGCGTCCATGGCCGCACCTTCCCAGTGTTAGTAGGTATGGACATCTGGCTGGGTGTTGCCTGACCGTTTATGCCGTTCAGCACGAAGCGGCCTCTTCGCCGTCACGTACCCCAACGTCGCATCAACTGGTGGGGAACGCCAAGATGGTCGCAAATGCGGGCGACGACGAAATCGATCATGTCGTCCAAGGTCTGAGGACGGTGATAAAAAGCAGGCATAGCCGGCAGCACCGTGGCTCCGGCTTCCGTCACGGCCACCATGTTGCGCAAGGCGATCAGTCCCAGTGGCGTTTCCCGCGGCACCAGGATGAGCGGACGACGCTCCTTTAAATGGACATCGGCCGCTCGATGAATCAGATTCTGGGACAACCCTTGGGCCACGGCTGCCAAGGTTCCCAGACTGCACGGACAAATCACCATACCCCCCGTCAGATACGAACCACTTGCGATCGGCGCTGCGTAATTTTTGTAGTGGTGATAGTGCAACAAGGCCGGGCGACCGGGCAGGTCTCGACCGAAAAAGGCACGGGCGTCGAAGCGGGTTTCTTCCAGGGTCAGGAACCGATCCAGTTCCCGGGCAAAAACTTCCGTGGCAGCAGGGCTGATCAACAAATGGACCTGCCGACCCGCCTGCAACAGGACTTCGACCAGCCGAACGCCATACGGGGCCCCACTTGCCCCCGTCAGGGCGACCACCAACGGCCGGTCAGTTGCTCCACCCATAAATGCTCCCGACGCTCCAAACGGCAGCCCACCGCACGCCCCTCAGCGACAGGCACCAACCCAACAGATCGGGCAAACCTTCCCCTTTCAAGCAAACCATGGGGTCGTCACAATAATCCATAGTAACCGCGAAATAACTTCCCAAAGCACTAACATGTGATTCCACCAGGCATCTGTAAGGTTCTGGTGGACATCATCCAAGCGGCGCGGGCACAGGTCGCCCAGCAGCTCAGATGCAGACGGAGTCAGCGAAATGCCGGCATATGTGACGATAACCAGCAAAAGCAGCCGGGGACTATTGCAAATCATATGGTCAGTTGTGACCGGTCTTGCCAGCATGGTAGTAGTGACGGCACAGATCGATCAGGTCCCCGCTTTTCATCTTGAGGAGCCTCCTCCCGGCCAGACCGTTTGGCCCTTCGACCGGATTTATCTGAAAAACGGGGCTGAGTTCCAGGGCCTGCTGGTCAGCGAGGAACCGGATGGATATGTCTTCCGCGTGGTCATGCGGCGTCCGGGACGCCCCACCAGCACACTGACCACTTTCTTCACCAAAGCCGAAGTCCAGCGACTACAGCGGTTGAATGAGACGGAGCGGACCCTTCTTCGGGAGCGTCTGGCTGAGCTGGACCCGGCAGGCCACAGCGAACAACAATGCATGGAAGCCATCGAATTGGTAACCGAAGACTGGCCCGGCTTGCCCGGCGGGGCCCGAAAGTATGAATCGGAACATTTTATCTTAATCAGCAGCGGCTCGGAAGAACTGACGCGCCGCACCGCCGTCCGGCTGGAACAGTTATATGCCGCGTTTGTCCGCTTTTTCCCGCCTCAACTCAACGAGGCGTCGGCTACCCGTATCTGGCTGGCTGTGTCGCAGGAACAATACCGCTTGTTGCTTCGGGAATGGCATTTACCGCCCTTACTCAATCCGGCGTTGTATGATCCCCGGCGTAATCAGATCCTGGTTAGCAGTCCTTGGCAGGAACTGGGTCAGCAACTGCAATCGGCCCGGCTCCATCATTCGCAACAACTGGCGACCCTGGCCCGGCTGGAGGCGGAGCTACGCCGGTTGTACCGCCGTCCGGAGCTGGAACGTCATCTGAGCGTACTGGAGCGGGAACGCAAACGGATTTATCAGGCCGAGCGGGCCAACGCCCAACAGTTTGAGGCAGCTACGGCCCGCATCTTCCCGCTGTTGTACCATGAGGCCTTTCACGCCTACGTTGGCACGTTTGTCTACCCGCCTCTGCCCGTGGAACAGGTCCGAGCAGGCCGCGGTACCGGCGAGCTGCCCCGCTGGCTGAACGAAGGCCTGGCCCAGATTTTCGAAAGTGCTGTCATTGAAGCGGGGGAATTACGGGCCGACGCCCCCCAAGTGGAACGACTCCACCGAGCCCAGGACTGGCTGCGAGGGAAACAGGGCGGACCCCTCCTGCCGGTACGGCAACTGTTGACGGCCGGACCGCAACTATTTGCCACTGCCCATACCGATCAGAAAGCCCAAGCCGACCGGGCCTATCTGACAAGCTGGGCCATGGCCTATTACCTGACGTTTGTCCGCCGACTGGTCACCACCACCGAGTTCCGGCAATATCTGGTCAGGCTTAACAGCGGTGAGGATCCCTGCCAGGCGTTCAGCGCCTGGGTCGGCCAGTCCTTGGAGGAGTTCGAGCGGCAATTTCATAGTGACTTGTTGCGTCTGCAACGCAACGGGCGATTGGCGCCTCGCCCTGAAACACCACCCCTCGATCGTTCTGAACAAAAGTCGCTGTAGCGAACGATCCGTCCTTCCGCCTCACAAACCTGGAACCAAGCGTCTTCAACAAACAGAAAGAGGTGTTCATGTTGCCCTTTGGCAGCGATGCTCAACCACCCCTGAGCGGCCTACGGGTCGTAGAAGCAGCCCGCGTATTGGCTGGCCCTCTCTGCGGACAGGTGCTGGCCGATTTGGGAGCGGCCGTGATCAAGGTGGAACGACCGGGCAGTGGCGACGAGACCCGCGACTGGGGACCGCCTTTCCTGGATCCACAGCGTTCGGCCTATTTCCTGGCCTGCAACCGCAGTAAAAAGTCGGTGACGCTGGATCTGCATCAACCAGCCGACCGGCAGATCTTCGACAAGCTTTTGGCTCGCAGCGACGTACTGATCGAAAACTTCCGCACGGACAGTCTGCTCCGGTTGGATCTGGAGGCCACACGTCTGCTGCAACGGCATCCCCGCTTGATCGTCTGTTCGATCAGTGGCTTTGGCCGGACCGGCCCATGGCGTGACGTACCTGGTTACGATTTTGCCATACAAGCACTGAGCGGGCTGATGAGTATCACTGGTCCGCCCGAGGGGCCCCCGTATAAGGTGGGCGTGGCAGTTACAGACGTGTTGACCGCTTTGTATGCCAGCACCGCCATACTGGCCTGCCTTCAGGCCCGCGCCCGCAGTGGTCACGGCTACGCTATCGACCTGGCATTGCACGATTGCGCTCTGGCCGCCCAGGTCAACGTCGCCCAAAGCTATCTGACTAGCGGTCAGGTTCCGCCACGCTTGGGCAACGCCCACTTGCAGATCGTGCCCTACCAACTGTTCGCAACCGCCGATGGTTACCTGGTCTTAGCCGTGGGCAATGATACGCAATGGCAAGCCTTCTGCCGGGCCGCCGACGCCCCCGCCCTCGCCAGCAATCCCCACTACCAGACCAATCACCAGCGGGTCGAACGACGGACCGAACTGGTGCCCCAAATAGCAGCCCTGCTGCGGCAACACTCAACGGCCCAGTGGCAACAACGTCTGACAGCCGCCGGCGTACCTCATGCAGTCGTCCGGGATTATGCCGCCATTTTTGCTGATCCGCAAACGTTGCACCGCGGCTTGAAACTAACCGTGATCGATCACACGGGTCAACCCATCGACCTGTTGGGACACCCCTTCCATCTGCTGGGCGCCCCGACGGCAACGCCCACCCCTCCGCCATTGCTCGGCCAGCATAACGCCGAAATTCTTGCCTCCCTGAATGAGCCAGGGGACTAACGCACTCCGCGTTTTGCTGGTCACGCCGGCTTTTTCCCCCGCCTTGACCCCTTGCTGGCCCTGCAACTGCGTCGATAATGGAGAAAAACTCTACCCCCCTGGCAGCTGTTCGTGCCAGCCCCAGTGCGGACCGGCCTGCCTCTTGTCCGCCATCCGCTATCAGGCCTACTTGGGCAAGGAGTAGAAAGTCATGCCCCACACCCCACACCGACGTCATTTTCTTGCCCTGAGTGCATTGGGAGCCGGGACCTGGTTTTGGACAGCCCCCACCGCTGCCGCTCGTCGTATAGCGGGCGCCAATGAACGGATCGGCGTGGCCATTATGGGCCTGAGCCGTGGCCTGCATCTGGCCCGAACCTTCGCACGACAAGCCGACGCTGTGGTGCTCACCCTCTGCGACGTCGATCGCCGGCGACTGGAACAAGGCGTGGCTGAGCTGAACAAACTCACCGGCCGCACCGTAACTGCCGTCGTCGACTGCCGCAAAATCATGGAAGACAAAGCAGTCGACGCCGTGGTGGTAGCTACCTGCAACCACTGGCACGCGCTAGCCAGCATCTGGGCCTGTCAGGCGGGCAAACAGGTTTACGTGGAAAAGCCCTGCAGTCACACCCCCCAGGAAGGCGAATGGATGGTAGCGGTAGCCCGTCGCTATCAACGCTGCGTACAAATGGGGAACCAACGACGTAGCTGGCCGGTCATCCGTGAGGCGATAGCGGCGTTGCATCAAGGGGCCATCGGTCGCGTCTATCAGGCTCAGGCCTGGTATCTCAGCCGACGGGGCAGTATTGGCCGGGGACAAACGACCGCGGTGCCCGGCTGGCTTGATTACGAACTATGGCAGGGCCCTGCTCCCCGACGCCCCTTTCGTTCCAATGTCGTGCATTATAACTGGCACTGGTTCTGGCACTGGGGCAACGGCGAACTAGGTAACAACGGCATCCACACCATCGACCTGTGTCGCTGGGGCTTGCGCGTCCACTATCCTCTCCAGGTTACCTCCAGTGGCGGTCGCTTCCACTACCAAGATGACCAGGAAACACCCGACACCCATACCGTGGCTCTGTTGTATCCTGAAGGCAAGCAAATCATCTGGCACGGCTACAGTTGCAATCCCCTGCCCGGGCTCCAAGCGCCCGATGTTCTGTTTACCGGGGAAAAGGGAACGCTGGCCATCCGGGGAGGCAGCTATACCATCTACGAGCTGGATGGCAAAATCCGCCAGCAGGTCAAAGGGGAAACTTCCGACACCATTCACGTCCGCAACTTCCTGGACGGCATCCGTCAGAAGCAGCCGCTGACCAGCGACATTGAGGAAGCCCACAAAAGCACACTCGCTTGCCATCTTGGCAACATTGCCCAGCGTGTCGGCCGCACCCTCCGGTGCAACCCGAGCAACGGCCACATCCTCAACGACCCCCAGGCCCAGCAGTTGTGGAGCCGGGAATATGCCCCGGGCTGGGAACCCAAAGGAGTCTAGTTTCCTCCTTCGGCCTACCGCGCCCCACCACCTTATACCCAAAGGGCAGAAGCCCTACACCCGGCAAGCCCCAGAATAACCTCAGACCTTCCGAAAAGATGAATGCGGCGTGTCGCCGTTAATCAATAATCTGAACGGATGAACGTGGGTTCAAGACAAAAATATTTTCTGAAACAGCGTAGAAATTACATGCCGCACAGTCAATTGTTTAAACCACTTGTTTCCCATCAAGTGCAGTAGCGATGGACCATACCATGAGCGCGCCATGGTACCTGAGTGGCCGCCGAGCGTTAGCTGTATGCATGACCGCTGGGTGGATAATGACAGTGGCACCGCTCGACTCACCCTCTGCCTGCCCAACCACCCCATCTCGTTCGGTCATTGAACCCCGGACACCGTTGCCTGCAGCTTTTGTCTCGGCCCCCGCAGACCCCTCTATTCCTGTCGTTGACATAGACACTGGTGTCGAGCAAGTCGCGGCGTCTCCCAAGACGCGTCTGGGTATCCACGAGTCCCGTTTTACCATCAACGATCAACCGGTATTTCTGTTTGGGATCAGCTATTACGCGGCATTGGGTGCCAACGAGCAGATCTGGCAAGCCGATCTGGAGGACATGCAACGGCTGGGAGTCCGCTGGCTACGCGTGTGGGCGACCTGGTCCGCTTTCGATGATGACGTTTCTGTAGTCGACCACGAAGGGCGTGCCCGCCCTCAATACCTCCGCCGGCTGGAGCGTTTGGTCCAGCTGTGTGATCAGCGGGGGCTGGTCGTGGACGTCACCCTGTCGCGTCAGAAGCCGCTCGAGCGCGAAGCATTTTTCGCTTCGCCTGCGGCGTACCATCAGGCGGCCCTGACCGTGGTCCAAACCCTGCGTCCGTATCGCAACTGGTATCTGGACCTGGCCAACGAACGCAACATCCGCGACCGCCGTTTCGTCAGTTTTGACGACCTGGCTGCTGTGGTTCGAGCGGTCCGCCGCGTCGATCCGGCCCGCCTGCTGACGGCCTCTCATGCAGGAGAGCTATCAGCCACCGACGTCCGGGGATATCTGCACGATGCCGGACTGGACTTTCTAGCCGTTCACGTGCCGCGGCAACCCCAACAGCCCGCACGTACAGCCCTCCAGACCCGGCAATACCTGCAGTGGATGCGTACCAACAAGCGGCTGGCCCCCGTGCACTATCAGGAGCCTTTCCGCCGCGATTTCGGCCACTGGCAGCCCACGATGGACGATTTCCTGGACGATCTGCGAGGCGCTCTAGAGGGCGGGGCCGCCGGCTGGTGCTTCCATACCGGCGACAATCGTGCCGCGGCCGATCGGCAACCCCGCCGCTGCTTCGACTTGCGACGGCACCGCTTGTTTACCCAACTTGATGACGTTGAACAACAGGTGCTCCCACGCCTGGCCAAAATCGTACAAAGCCACTCTCCCATTCCCAATCAAAAACCACCCCCGTGATTCCTTTATTGTTCCTCCCCCACCGAAAGTTCCAGCTTGCTGCCCCTGTCTGCTCCCGGATCTGACGAAATCCAGGGACAGTGAGCAAGAAAAAGATCAGCCGCAAGAGCAAACCGACCCCCCGTCACTCTCGGGCTGCCCGCAATTCACGCAGGTTGTCTTCGAGCACAGCGATCTGCTTTTCCAGGTCCAGAAGCAGTTCCCGTTGCTGTTGGACCACTTCAGCCGGAGCATTCTGAACGAATTTTTCATTTGCCAGTTTTGCCTGAGCGGCGGCCTGGGCTTTGCGTTTGTCGGTCAGTTGTTTTTCCAGGCGGTGGATTTCCACATTCAGGTCAATCAGTCCAGCCAGGGGGACGTAGGCTTCGAAATGTGGACGGACGATGGTCCCCGCCAGGGGCGGACGCCGGACCAGTGGACCGGCCTGCAGATGGTTGATGCCGGCCAGCGGTGCCAGGAACGCTGCCAGGGCCAGGACATCGGCTGCGGTCGCCTCGGAACATTTGACAAACACGTCGAGACGGGCCCGCTCCTCCAGCTGATATCGGCTCCGCAGTTCGCGCACCCCGCGAACCAGTTCCTGCAGCAGGGCAAAACGCTGCTCGATGGCTGGATCGATCCAGCTGTCAGGGTACTGCGGCCACTGGGCCACCACGACACTTTCCTCCGCCGGCACCGGCAGCGGTAATCCCCGCTGCGGGGCTACCTGGCCCAGGGCCTGCCACAACGATTCCGCGACAAATGGCATCACCGGCTGCACCAAACGCAAGATACCGTCGAGCACACCCACTAGCACCCGTTGCACCAGCGGTCGGCCCGCTTCGTCCTTCAAACGCCCCTTGGATAGTTCAATGTACCAGTCGCAAAATTCGGACCAGATGAAGTCGTACAACAGGCGGCTGACTTCGCTGAAGCGGTAAAGTTCCAGTGCCGCTGTGACGTCCCGTGCCGTGGTGGCTAACCGAGACAGGATCCAACGGTCCTCGGTGGGCAATTCCGTCAGGGGGGGCAAGGGAGCAGGGGTATACCCTTCCAGGTTGAGCAGCAGAAAGCGTGTGGCGTTCCACAATTTGTTGGCGAAGTTGCGGCCGATTTCGAAGCGTTCGGACCCCTGCCGGGCTGTGGGCAGTTCGGGGTCATCGGCCGGCCAGGGGCCACCGGGCCGGAAGGGCTTTTTGCATTCGGGACAAGTCACTTTGCGCGTACGCATGTACATGTGCTCGGGACGAACGGGCACCTGCGCCCCGCAATGCGGACAGATATTGACCACGGGCATGCGGCTGTCCTGGGTTTCCGTGGCCAGGTGCACCATGCCGTAGCGGAGAGCGTCGACGCCGTAAATGTCAATCACGTCCAGCGGATCAACCCCGTTCCCCTTGGTTTTACTCATGGTTTCTCCGAAGCCGTCGAGCACTTTGGGGTGAACGTAGACATGCAAAAAGGGGATCTCACCGACGTTGTAGAGGCTTGCTAGGACCATACGGGCAACCCACAAGGTGATGATGTCGCGGCTGGTAACCAGGACGGAGGTGGGGTAGTAGTAGGGGCGTAGTTGATTCCAATCGGGAGCGATGCGGTCAGGCTGCTGTTCAGGCAGGGGAGGACCGGGCCAGCCCAGCGTGCTGTGCGGCCACAAAGCAGAGGAAAACCAGGTATCCAGGACATCCTCCTCCTGCCGGATGGTCACGTCGGGGCCGAAGCTATGGGCCTCCAGATCGTAGCGGGCACATACGAGCCACTCTTGCCGCTCCGAGTCGTACTGAGCCACCAGGTCCGGCCCCATGGCGGCCCGAATGGCCGGCTCAGGCCCTCGGACGTACCAGACCGGAATGCGGTGTCCCCACCATAATTGTCGGCTGATGCACCAGTCCCGCTTTTCGGCCAGCCAGGCCAGGTAACCTTCCTTGTAGCGGTCGGGAAAGAAGCGGACCCGGCCGCTGGTTACCGCGTCGATGGCCAGTTGGGCCAAGCCGGGCCGGCCGTCTTCCCGGTCCCCCATTCGCACAAACCATTGGTCCGACAGATACGGCTCGATGGGCGTTTTACTCCGATCACTGTATTTGAGGGGTACCATGCGGTCTTCTCGACCCTCGTAGAACCCCAATTCCTGCATTTTGCGAATGACGGCCTCGCGCGCGGCATAGCGATCCAGCCCCTGGAATTCTCCACCATTTTCGTTGATCGTACCATCGGGGTTAAGTATGTTGATGATGCCGATGTGTGGATGGCGTTGCCAACAGGCATAGTCGTTGGGGTCGTGGGCGGGAGTCACCTTGACGCAACCGGTACCCAGAGTGGGATCGGCCAGTAGCGCATCGGCAATAACTGGAATGCGTCGGCCATTGAGTGGAATAATCGCATAGCGGCCAATTAGGTGCTGATAACGGGTGTCTGCCGGATGTACGCAGACGGCGGTGTCCCCCAGCATGGTTTCCGGCCGGGTGGTACTGAAGCGGATGAAGGTGTCCGGCAAGCCCTCGATAGGATATTTGAAGGTCCAGAAGCCACCGGGTGTTTCCTCGGTGTAGGTTTCGTCGTCGGCTACCGAGGTTTGCAGTTGTGTGTCCCAGTTGACCAGGCGTTTGCCGCGATAGATGTAGCCGTCGCGGAACATGCGGAAAAAGGTTTCACGCACGGCCCGCGCGCACACGGGATCCAGGGTAAAGCGGGTGCGGCGGAAATCGCAACTGGCCCCCATCTGCCGGAGCTGCAACAGGATACGGGCTTCGTATTTGTCCTTCCACTGCCAGATGCGGCGAACCAGTTCTTCACGGCCCAACTCGTGCCGGGTCTTCTTTTCCTGCTGGTAGATGAGCCGCTCCACCACGGATTGGGTGGCAATACCGGCATGGTCAGTGCCGGGGATCCACAGGGCGTTGTACCCCTGCATGCGTCGCCAGCGGATGAGCACGTCCTGCAGGGTATTATTAAGGGCGTGTCCCATGTGCAACGCCCCGGTGACGTTGGGGGGCGGTATAACTATCGTGAAGGGACGACGCTGCGGATCCGGATCGCTGTGGAAGTAACCCCGTTGCTCCCAGAACTCCAGCCACCGCTGCTGGGCGGCTTTGGGATCGTAGGTCTTGGGCAGTTCAATGACCATGGCGGCTCCCGTCCTGTCAGCCGGCCGCAGATTCAAAACGCTTGAGCAGCCTCACACCCCTTGCGGACAACAGGCCGGCTATCCCTCAGGTCTCACTATCCTTGAACAGTTTGTATTCGATACTGTCGACCAGGGCCAACCAACTGGCCTCAATGACGTTTTCGCTCACGCCGACGGTCCCCCACACGTCGCTGCCGTCCTGGGATTCAATGACCACGCGCACGCGGGCGGCCGTTCCAGCACGGGCGTTGACCACCCGCACCTTGTAATCCACCAGTTGCATCTCCTGCAAGCGGGGGTAAACGGGGGTTAACGCCTTGCGTAACGCGCTGTCTAGTGCATTGACGGGTCCGTCCCCCTCGCTGACGGTATGCTCAATCCGATCACCGATCCGCACTTTGACGGTGGCTTCGGTCACTGGGGGTCGGCCCCCCTCGTGTTCGATGTTGACACGATAGGCCAAGCGCTCGAACCAAGGGCGGTACATGCCGGCTGTCTTGCGCACCAGCAGATCGAAGGAGGCCTCCGCCGCCTCGAACTCGTAGCCAGCATTCTCCAGATCCTGAACCTGATTGAGAATTTGCGACAGCAAGGCCTTGTCCTGATGCAGGCGGTATTTCATCGTCTTAGTCAGGATGGTGGCATGGCCGGACAATTCGGAAACCAGGATCCGCCGTTCATTGCCAACCGTCTCTGGGCGGATGTGTTCGTAGGTAGCCGGATCCCGATTGACCGCGTGGGTATGCATCCCCCCTTTGTGGGCGAAGGCACTGATTCCCACAAACGGCTGGTTTGACCGGAAATTCATGTTGGCCAGTTCGTAAACATAGCGAGAGGTCTCGGTGAGCCGCTGCAGGCTGCCAGGCAACAGAACTTCATAGCCATATTTGAGGGCAAGATTGGCAATAATGCTGATCAGATCGGCATTGCCGCAACGTTCGCCCAGACCGTTGATGGTCCCCTGGACTTGCGTGGCCCCCGCCCGTACCGCGGCCAGTGAGTTGGCCACGGCCAGGTCGCAGTCATTGTGGCAATGGATGCCGATGGCACACGGAAGCATCCGGCGGACCACGGTTACTCCTTCGGCAATCCGTTCCGGCATGGTCCCGCCATTGGTATCGCACAAAATGATGACCGATGCCCCCGCTTCGGCCGCCACCTGCACCGTGCGCAAAGCATACTCGGGATTGGCTTTCCAACCATCAAAAAAATGTTCAGCGTCGTAAAACACCTCGCGTCCCTGACGCCGACAATGGGCCACTGATTCGCCGATCATCCGGAGGTTTTCTTCCAGAGTGGTTCCCAAAACATGCGTGACGTGATAATCCCATGTTTTGCCCACTATAGTAACCACACTGGTGCCGGCGGCCAGCAACGCCCGCAAACCTACGTCGTCTTCCACTGCCGTGTGCTTTTTGCGGGTCATGCCAAAGGCAACCACCCGGGCATGTCGTAATGGCAACGACCGCACCGCTTGAAAATACTCCGCGTCCTTGGGATTGGACAGCGGATACCCCCCCTCGATGTAATCCACCCCCAATTCATCCAGGCGTCGGGTTAACAGCAATTTGTCTTGTAAGGAGAAATTGACCCCTTCCCCTTGACTTCCATCCCGTAAGGTCGTGTCGTAAATGATTATCCGCATGGTTGTCGGTCCTGTAGTAGGTGTTCATGTGGCTTCTGAACTAGCGGGCCCCTCCCGCGCCTATTGCCGGTATCGTTGCCGACGCCCTTGACGAAAAAACCCCGGTGGAACTACCGGGGTCGTTCATCGGGCTATTGTGCAGGTGTTACTTGCTGGTCCGACCCCGTTCCTCCTTCAGCCGATGCTGATAATCACGATAATAATCGCCGCTGCCCACCCCTGCCGGGCGTAGTCACTGGCGATCCTTATCCCAGACATCGGACTGCAGGAAAACGGCATTCGGATTATCCCCCTCACCACCTGACCGTCATTTAGCCATTACATTTTCATACCATCTTTCTTACCATCTTAATTGGAATATGGCCACCATTTGTCCTACGCCAATTGTCAGCATTTCCTACCGTGGTCCGACCAAACCAAGCTGCACAGCTCGTTCCTATAAGTCCCCCGGCGATCCGTCCGCCTTCCGCTCGTCTTCCTCCGACGCCTCTGCTTGGAATAGAGTTCCCGGATCAATCGCCGAGCAACATACAACCATCGTATCAGTGGTTTTAGTGTTCAATTATACATAAAACACCCGTGTGGGAACAGGGCGAAGGGCGAATCCCACACGGGTGGCGTTCCGTAGGCGAACCGGAACTTTATTTTCTAGTTCACTACAACCGTTGCAGGAAGTTGTAGCGCTTTTCCCGGTCTTTTCACCATCACTGGTTGTTGTTTCCGTGCATTTCCCATGCCGAACTATACTTCTGCATGTTCAATTAAGCACAACTCCCTGTTCCCAAGGCAATTATGACTTAAATTTCGAATTCGGTGGAATTGAATGCTCCGGATCACGGACAGTCGGAAAATCTGACGCATTGTCCTTCTTTGTCGGAAAAATCGGCACAAAAAGAATTGACTTCTTTGAAATCGTCGCCTAAATTACCTATAGACCGGTTGCGATCTCTGAGCTGAATGGGCGACGGTTCAGTGATCTGCGACCGGTCACTCTTTTTGTTGAATGTTTGTTTGGCCTCGCAGGTCAAACATCATGCTTTCGCTGCAAGTGGAACAGTTACTTGGGAATCCCAAGAATTGCCACGGAATTTGTCACTGTTCGTGTTTTCGGGGACGATTCACGGAGTGGCGTGCCGACGAACTTAAGAAGTCGCGGAAACGGTGCAAGGAAGGGTAAGGGTGACTGAGGGGATTCGAACCCCCGACACCCAGATCCACAGTCTGGTGCTCTAACCAGCTGAGCTACAGTCACCACATCGTCTGGTCGCCATGGACGAAGAGTCTGTTGGGGTTGCAGGTGTGGCCGTACGTCAAAACCCCTAAGCGTCTTCTGACCATAGCTCCTACTTCCTTTTTATCGCGACGAACAGAAAAAAGCAACCATCAACCCAATCAAATGGCTCGTGAATTTTCGGAGGCCACGTCTGCCTTCTTTATCGAGGGGCAGAGTCAGCCCATCAGGAGATCGTGCTGGAACAGGTGGACAAGGTCAGCCAGTGCCGCAACTGGGTCTCCAGCAGGGCAACGAAGCGACTTCTTGGCAGCACCTGGTGGCAACCGGCCTTTTCGGCAGCCTGCAACCGTTGTCCATCCACGTGCGACCCGAAAGCGATCAGGTGGGGTGACGCGGGACACAGCTCCCGCAACCGGCTGAGTAATGCAGGCAGATCCAACTGAGGGTGGTGCAGGTCGAGCAACACGCCGGTCGGGGGTTGCCGTTGGGCCCACTCCACAACAGCAGCAGGCTCGCGCACCCAGCGTAGTGTCAACCCTTGCTCGCGAGCCACCGCTAGCACGCGGCTGGCAAACAACAAATCATCGCATAGCAGAATGCCGTTAGGGCTACCGACACTCCCATCGGGCTGGTTAAGTGCCTCAGTCATTGCTCGAGTCCTTGTTCGTACCGATATCTAATAGACTCCGGCAGTACTCCACACAATCCACGACATCTTGCCGCTACCGACCAGATCACCCACAACCTTCATTTGCTCCAACAGAATGTTGTTGATGAGGTCGACGGGGGAGTATTTCTGCAGCGCGACATCCAGATCGGCCTGCAAGGTATCCCGGATGTCCCTGAATGATAGCTTGCCGCAGACGTTGCTCCATGTATCCCCCAGCGAGTTGGTTTTCTGGCCTTCCCTTTTTTGCCGGCATAGTGAGCAATCAATAGCTGCAACGGATCCTCGATGCAGTTACCGGCGGCATCGAAGACCCGTTCGTCGAACAGAACCCGGCGGCACAGCTCCCGACCACGCTCATCGATGGCGGCCACCGGCATGATCTTGCCGGCATGCAGAATGGCCGAATCCAAGCCATACTCCAGAGCGTAATGTAGATACACGCTATTGAGCACCTGACGGGTATATGGACTCAGGCCAAATGAACAGTTGGACAAGCCAATGTGCGTCAACGCCCCCGGCAGGTGCTGCTTGATCAGACGGATAGCCTCAAAGGTATGGAGGGCACTTTTACGCGTTTCCTCCTGACCTGTGGACAGGGGAAACACAAGCGGATCGAACAACAGCTCCGACGGGGGAAAGCCATATTCGTGCACGCAAATGTCGTAAATGCGGGCGGCCACCTCGAACTTCCATTGGGCCGTCGTCGCTTGCCCCTTTTCGTCGATGGTCAACGCCACCAGGGCGGCTCCGTATTTGCGAGCCAATTGCACCTTGGGGTCAAGCGACTTACGCCCTTCTTCCAAATGGATGGAATTGATAACCGCTTTGCCGGAACAACATTTCAGACCGGCTTCGATGACGGCTGGTTCGGTGCTGTCCAGCATCAGCGGCCGGGTCAGCAAGGCGTTGAACCGGCGGACCACCTCGCGTATATCACGCACGCCATCACGGCCTACATAATCGACACACACGTCCAACAAGTGGACCCCTTCCTGTTCCCGGGCCAGCTCTACCAGACCATTCCAGTCTTCCTTCTCCAACAACTCGCGGAATTTGCGGGAACCATTGGTATTGGTCCGTTCGCCAACGTACAAAGGACGGGGCTCAACCAGCAGCTCCTGGCTCGTCTGGAGACTGGAAACCGCCGGCACATAAACCGGCCGACGGGGCACAGGCCTGGCACCCCGCAAGCGCTGGACAACTGCCTGCAGGTGTTCGGCAGTTGTACCACAACACCCACCAACGATGTTGACCCCATACTCTCGCACGAATCGTTCCAGCCAATCGGCTAGCCCTTGCGGCTGCAGCGGAAAGCAAGTTTCCCCTCCACAGGTTTCTGGCAAACCGGCATTCGGCAGCACGCTGATCAGCTTGCGGCTGTGGCGACATAGATGACGAATACCTTCGTGCATCAGCTCCGGACCGACACCACAATTCATCCCCAAAACGTCGATTCCCTCAATGGCCTCCAGGGCAGTCAGTGCAGCCGGGACATCGGTGCCCGGCCGCATCCTCTGACGCTCATCGATAATCGTGATCTGCACCATCAGCGGCAAACGCACGCCTGCTTTTTCCATTTCCTCCAACGCGGTAATGGCCGCGCATTTGGCCTGCAGCAGATCAAAACAGGTCTCGATCAGAATAGCATCGACCCGCTCTTGGATCATGATCTGCAGCTGACGCCGGTAGGAATCCGCCAAGGTATCGAAGTCGACATGGATAGCAGGATCGATCAATGAAGGCATACGCGTGCCCGGTCCCACCGAACCTACTACGAAGCGGGGGTGGTCAGCGGTATTGAATTCCGCTACGACCTCCTTGGCAATACGGATGTTCAGACGGTTGATCTCCTCCAGCTTGTCGGCCATTCCGAATTCTTCCAGCACCAGACGTGAGGAGTTGAAGGTGTTGGTCTCGATGCCGTCGCAGCCAGCGGCCAGGAACTGCCGATGGATGGCCCGGATCCATTCGGGATGAGTATACACCAGGGCATCCGACAGGTTCATCAGATGTTTGCCCGTAGCAGACCAACCCCAATCGTCGTCTTTGGGCTTGTAGCGGTGTAGACTTGTGCCCATTCCGCCATCAAGAATGATGACCCGTTCTCGGGCTAGTTCCAGGAAAGGGTGTCGGCTAGCGTCTGTGCTCATGGTCACGCAATTCCCACTTGTCAGGACAGAGCTACAACCGCTGCTACCACCCTGGTTACCGTTCTGACCGGCCGGTGGACACGTCCTTGGAAATCCCAAAGCGTACCGACCCTACCGGTGAATGCGTAGCTTTACCCCGGCACCATTGCTTCAGAGCATTCTAATTGTCTCGCGGACAGTCGCAGAGAGGGGCTAAAGGGCCCGAAAACGGAGTGGGCTTGGATGCTTGGCGGGCATCGCCGAACGGCAGGAAGCAGAAACTCCAGGACCTTCCAACCAGCCCAACAAAAATAGTCGGCCCGTGTCATCCGTGCACGGGCCGACTAATCCGGGCCTGGAATGATAGGCATCCTACCTCAGGCCGACACAGGCGGTGGTAGAGGGTTACCCGTGGTGAAGCAGAGGAAGCGCTTTCCGCCTCATCGTCATCCTGACGCCTCTACCGGTGCCTCCATGCAACCGACGACGGGTCATGCTCGACCATCCGCCATGTGTTTATTCTGCCAACGGTCCAGAAATACACAGGTCAGGCACCCTGTTCTAACCGTTGGACACTTGTGACTGCTAGTCGCTGAAAAATCAACGTTCCTGCCGTCCGTTGACAACTCACCACTGGGCTTTGGCAGCCCAACCAGCTTGTCCCGGCTGCCGGTTATCTCACCGATGTCCGGTTGCGTTACGCGAGGGGAAATCCCGCCAGGTAGTGCTTTCCCGAGGTGCAATCGGAAACGACGAGGATGATCTGCCAACTCATTGCACGTTCCTCGTTCTTGCTGGATCGGGCGTGTGGGGAGAAAAATACCGTTTTTGCCGCGAATGTCAACGGGGAAAATGCTGGCGGCGGCTTGTCAATGGCCACGCTACGGATGTTGCCTCTCTGCTTTCAGTTATGTGGGTAATTTTTGCAGCGCGACGGTTTGTTCAACTGTCATGCTGGTAGCAGTATCCGCCCTGCACCCTTGAGTCGCCCGACCGCAACCCGCCAAAAAGTAGTGACTTAGGAGTCTTGCTCCGGGTGCGAAGAAATGACGAAGGAAAAAAATGAAAAAATAAAAATGCCTCCGCCTGTGCCGTGTGAGCCGTACTTCGGGAACCCGCCAATTCATAGTGGGAACCTCTCGGATGAATTTTGGATCCCGCTACAATCACGCCCAGAAAGCGTGGACGGGCTTGCAAGCATCATCCGACTTGAAGTCAAGGTCCCCGCGGCAGGTGGTGTCGGTTCGCCGTGTAGTAGGGCGCTCAAGCACGAACACCGCAGAGGCACTACTATCTTAGTCCATGACCAGCCAATTGCCAAATCGTCTAACTGTCCACCCAAGTCCGCCCACCCGCTGATCCGGCACGCTCAGGGGAGTCAGGCAGACTTTTCCGACCAGAACCGAGGCTGACAAGATCGCGAAAGGCGTTGCATTATGTCTATTGAACCTCCTGCAGCATTATCTGATCCACCAGCCAGGGACCCCAACGACGTCGGAATGGTCTTTTCAGCCTGCAGACTGAAAACCGTACTCTGCCTTGCGGGTACCCCTCTCGACGGAACGTATCTGCCTTCGCACAATGGTGAACAAGCCGAATGCTTGCAGGACCAACCAGGACTGCGTAACGGTTGCATTTCCGCTAGTTTGTCCTGACTTGGGCGACCCCTCTGGCGAAGGAGGTACTCCATGGCAACAGACAAAAAGGTACGCGTGGCCATTGTAGGCTTGGGGTTTGGTGCGGAGTTCATTCCGATTTATCAAGCTCATCCGAACGCCGAAATGTACGCCATTTGCCGTCGGAACAAGATCGAGTTGGAACGGTGCCAGAAGCACTTCGGTGTTCCCAAAGCCTATTCCGATTATGATGAATTACTCAAAGATCCCAACATTGATGCGGTACACATCAATAGTCCCATCCCGGATCACGCACCGCAAACGATCAAGGCTCTCAAGGCTGGCAAACATGTCGCCTGCACTGTGCCCATGGCCACATCCAAGGAAGAAATCCGGCAGATCGTCGAACTGCAGCGTCAAACCGGCAAGGTTTACATGATGATGGAAACGGTGGTGTACAGTCGGGAGTTTCTCTTTGTCAAAGAGCTGTATGATCGCGGAGTACTTGGCCGAATTCAGTTTCTGCGGGGCAGCCACCAACAAGACATGGATGGCTGGCCGGACTACTGGCCGGGCTTACCGCCGATGTGGTATGCCACACACTGTGTCAGTCCGTGCCTGGCCATTCTGTCGGATCCTGCTAAAGGGAAGATCGCTCTGGCCGAAAGTGTGGTCTGCCATGGCTCCGGACGGATCCGCGAGGAGTTTATCCCACGTTACAACTCCCCCTTTGCCATCGAAACGGCTACTTTCAAGATCAAGGATCACGACGTGGTCGCCGAAGTTACCCGCAGTCTATACGACGTCGCTCGGCAGTACCGGGAAAGCTTCGACGTGATGGCTAGCAATGTCAGCTTCGAATGGCAACAACTGGAGGGCGAAGAACCGGTATTACACATGCGGGGGCTGCCGGAGCCGCAGATACCTCGGCGGGTCAAAGTACCGGATTATGCGGGCCGTTTGCCGGAACCCATCCGCAAATTCACCGGGGCGATCCATGACGCCACGCACCTGAGCTTCGTCCAGGGCGGCGGCCATGGAGGCAGCCACCCCCACCTGGCCCACAATTTCCTCATGGCCGTACTCGGCCAACAGCCTGCCTTCCCTGATGCACCTACGGCTGCCAATTGGACACTGGTCGGCATCTGTGCCCACGAAAGCGCCATGAAAGGTGGCGAACGCGTCGTCATTCCGCAATACTAACAGCCAGCAAGCTCCCGGCCAAGCTGCCACGACTTTTTATACCCACACGTGTGGACAGGATAAACAACTTGTTTGCCGTGGCTAGTGGTTCCAGCAGGAGTTGATCTAATAAAGTATGGTAACACGCCCTCCTGACCGGAGAAGAGGAGGGATATGGCAGACGTAGCTACCTCCGTAATCCCATGTTGGCAGGACTGACTCTATTTGTGGTCTCTGAGCTGTCACAGCCCCCGAGGGAGTGGGCCAGGAGTTGATGGTGGCCCATTTCTTTTGCCTTCTTTGAATGGTGGGCCACCCCCCTTCCCCACCGATCCATTAGGTCCCGATCCGCTACTACTACCTGGGGTACCCACCGGCCCACCGCCATCTTGCGCACTCTTACCGCTACGCGGATCGCGGGGCCCCTTCTTGCCGTTGTCGGTGCTTTCCCGCGTCTTGGTCCGGGTGTCTCCCAACAGCACAC